>NZ_AOIN01000040.1 GCF_000337135.1 Natrialba chahannaoensis JCM 10990 | reverse complement strand
GAGATGTGTATAAGAGACAGCGTGATGGTCGACCCCAGCGCCGAGTGTGGCTATCCGCTGGCGTCGCAACTCGAGTTGCGCGATTCGATCGCGGCACAGTTCGAGACGGTACCGGTGTTGACGATCGCGAACAAGGTGGACCGCGCAGAGGCGTGGGACGAGAGCCTGCTCGACGAGTTGAACGCGGACTACGAGATGAGCGTCGAGACGGGCGAGAACGTCGAGACGGTGCTTGAGGCGGCCGTCGAGGCGATCGACTTCGAGCCTGAGTTGCCGTTCGACGGCTAACTGGCGTATGAACTCACGAGGCCACGAGCGGACGAGCGGGCGAACTGGCGAACTGGCGAACGGACGAGTCGAGCAGACGGAGTGAGGAGGTGACGAGAGCATGAAGGGACCCGGCATCTTCAGCATGCTCCAGCTCGCCGCCGGACTCTCGATGGCGGGGCCGATGTTCGTCGTCGGCTTCGAGTTCGTTCGAACGGACCGTGTCGTCGCCGGCATCGGTTTTTTCCTGCTCGGAGCGATCGCACTGTATTTCCCGACGTATCTCGTCAAGCGTATCGGTGGGCCACGAAACTGGCTTCGCTGGCTGGCCAGCAGCCTGTGGTCAGCAGTGAAGCCAGGATCGGACTCGAGTGCAGACCAGAAGTCCGAAAACGGAGACGATAGCCGGCGACAGTCGTCGAAATCGACAGCTTCCGAAACACGGAAACAGACGGAATCGACGACAGAGCCAACAGAGAAAGGACATGAGTCGGCTTTGGAGTCAGAACCGGAACGAGCCAGCCGGCTTGAGCGGTTTCGCAGACGATAGAGCCGGCGACCGGCCTCACCGCTCGACCTGACCGATGTACCTGATCTCGACGATGACGTCCTCGTTCGTCTGTTGATTGATTCGCTCCGCTACCGTATCGGCAATGCCAGGCTCTTCCTCACCGGGTGGGCCGCCGATCGTCACGATGACGCGTTCAGGCCCGACGAACGGGTAGTCCTCGTCGACGATCACCTCCGTTTCGATAAGCTGGTACTCCGCGAACTCGTCCTCTCCGAGGACGATCTCGGCCTCGTTCTGTGCGCTCTCCTCGAACGTCGCAAGCCCGTAGGATGCGTAGGTAATGCCACCGAGGAAGATCGCGAAGATGAACACGATCGCGGCGAGTCCGACAACTCGCTCACGGACGCGTTGCTCGGTTTCGTCCCGCGAGAACAGATTTTCGGGGCGATAGCCGGCGTACCAGAGCGTCAACAGTCCGGCGAGATTCACCGAGAGCACGTTGACGAGAACGAGCGCAGTCGAGCCGATTGCGGCCGACGGCTCTCCCCAGGCGATAGCGACGCCAGCGGCCGCAGCGGGCGGAATGAGCGCAGCCGCGATCATCACCCCGACGAGGGCGACGGAGATCCCTGTCGCGATACTCACGATCCCGGCGACGCCGGCCCCGAGCGCGACCGCGAGCGAGAGCAAGTCCGGTGTGAGCCGTTCGGAAATTTCGTCGATCAAGCCAATATCGAGACCCGGTGGGACGATGTTCGTCGTCCGGACCAGCCAGGCGAAGACGGCTGCGGCCGCAATTGCGAGTACAATCCCGATGAGCTGGTAGAGAATACTCTCGGTAAACAGCTCCTCGTCGTCGATCACGGAGCCGACGCTCGCGCCGAGTGCCGGCCCGATCAACGGCGCGATGACCATCGAGCCGACGACGACGGCCGGCGAGTCAAGCAGCAGGCCGGCGGTCGCGACGACGGCGCTCACGATCGTCATCGTCGCGTAGACGCCGAACGTCGGGGTCAGCGACTCCGCTTCGGCCTGCAGCTCCTGGCGGGAGATGCGATCTGACTCGACATCACCCTTCTCGTACTCGTCTCGGAGCGCCTGAAATCGGCGTGAGACTACCGTTTCGGCGTCGACAACGACGGTGTAAGCATCCTCGTCGATCCCTTCGTCCTGTAGTTCGTCGAGAACGGGTTCAACCGCAGCCGATGGCAGCGGAAAGTAGACGACAGCGGTGTACTCCCGGTTGCTGGCCTCGTCCGTGACGACGTAATCGATTTCTCGCTCGTCGAGCGTCTCGAGAATCGTCTCTCGTCTCCCGGTTGGAACCGTCAGCTGTACGAGGCGCACGTGAGCCACTGAATACCCCGGGGGTCATAACTTGGGGGCATCTCCGAACGATCTGCTGGCGGGAGAGACGCCACAGCGCCGGCCCAGTCACGGTGCTTATAAACCCGAGAGCGCCCTAGCAGCGGTATGTTCGATACCCGCCCCAATCGCGAGGGCGAAGTTATCCTCGTCGGCCGCTCGAACGTGGGCAAATCGACGCTCATGCGCGAACTCACCGGTCACAGCTTCGACACGGGTGGCAATCCCGGCGTCACCCGCAGTCCGAACCACTACGACTGGGCACCCGAAGACTTCGTCATCACCGACCTCCCTGGATTCGGTTTCATGAGCGGTGTCCACGAGGAGCAACGTGAACAAATCAAGACGAACATCGTCCAGTACATCGAGGAGTATGCCGACAACGTTCTCGTCGCGGTTCTGGTCGTCGACGGCAAGAGCGTCATCGACATCATCGACCGCCACTCCGGCCCCGACGAGATCCCTTACGACGTGGAGATGTTCCACTTCCTGCGGGAACTCGAAATCCCGACCGTCGTCGCCGTCAACAAGATGGACAAAGTCGACGACCGCGACGAGCGATTGAACGAGCTCTGTGACCGTCTCGGCATCCTCCCGCCGTGGAAACAGTGGCAAGAGACCATCGCGCCGATCACCGCGAAGAACGGTCAGATCAGTTCGCTGAACGAGTCGGTTCGGGAGCACCTGCACGAACAGAACCGGGACGATCTGTTCAAATTCTTCTAAGCGAACGTTTACGCTGCGGACCAGCAAAGCTGGCCCTCGGCAAATCTCGAGAGAAGGCAACGCTCCCTCGGCCCTCGCGGGATCTTCGCTCCCGCTTCGCTCGATAAAAACTCGCGGTAATCAGTGTGGAGAGTACCTTTCCCGAAGGAGACATAGAACAGTTCGTACCTTCTCTGCGACTACCCGACGAACGACAAGTACAGGCGAAGGAATGAACGCACTGTACTCTGATCTATCCGGAGTCTGTTTGGAATGCCGTGCAAGACAGAGGCAGGATGCAGCAAATCCCGTGTGATTTGGGACGATGGAGTCGATAACCCACCGTTTTGATGGCATTTAATAGTGATTGGATGACACGTTCTCAGTAACTGATGATAGAAGTAGCGATCCGGGGAGCGAGCGTGGCTGATGCCGAGACACTCGCGGAGGTCTATCGGAGTGCATATTCGGAAAACCAACGACTAGGGTTCCCCACGAAGGCTGCATCAGCAACCTCGGAAACGGTAAAAAACTGGGTAGAGGACAGCCGACTATTCGTCGCCCAAATGGACGACGAAATCGTGGGAGGAGTTCGTCTAGAGGTCACTGATGATGATCGAATAAAACTCAGCCGACTCGCGGTACATGAAGAGTGGAAAGGCAAAGGAATCGGTGGTGAACTGTTAGATTATGCGGAAGCGTTAGTCCGGGAGTGGGGCCACTCAACAGTCTGGCTAACGACGCCCGAGGAGCATCCATATTTACCTGCTCTGTATCGAAACCGTGGATACGAGAGGACCGAACCATATCCTCTGGAGTATCGAGAGTACGACGAAATCGTGATGGAAAAGCAGATCCAATAACGAGCGAACCTGTTCTCTTTCCCGAAGCGGTGGCGTCTATTTAACAAGATATGCGTACTCTATCTTGTACGCCGCTCAATATGGTTGATATCTGCTATATTGATTGGTAGTCAGTTCGCAGACCTACTTATCGGCCAGTTCACCGGGAGAGTCGATGTAGTCAACACAATGAGAAGAGTTCTATAAGCCTTCTTCCCCGGGTTAGACAACCCTCGCAACTGCTTGAGTCGACACCCAGTTGTTCGTGTGGAGGCTTCAGCAGAGAACGGTATCAAAACTCGGCGGCAGCAGTAATCGCTTCCGTCCCCAGCGTAACAACATCGTCAGGCAGGTCACTTTGAAGAAGATCTGCTTTCGTGTACCACTCCCACGCCGCAGCGTTCACCTCGTCGTTGGCAGGCGAAATATCGCGGCTCGGGACCGTCGCGTAGTAAATCAGATCGATGTGTTGGTGACCCACCGTGCCGTCGTGGGTGTTGATATCATAGAGCATCTGGTGGCGAGGTGTCGGAAGCGGCCGACCTTTGGGTGCTCCAATCGGTTCTGGATCGGAGAGCAGTGTCGCCTCGAGACCTGTCTCTTCACGGACCTCTCGAATGCCGGCTTGCGCAGGTAGTTCGTCCCGATCGACGTGACCGCCCGGTGGAATCGTCAACCCGAGACGCTTGTGCTCGTGGAGGGCAGTCGCACCGTCGTTGACGATGTAGACCGTTGCTGTGAAATGGCGCGTTGTTTCCATATCGGCGAAAGGTGAACATACCGCTTAAACGCAATCTATTCAGATCGAAACCTTTCAGCAGTCAGACGACCTGATTCGTTAGTTCCTTTCCATCTCTGAGGCGCTCGACGTTCTCTCGAACCAGTCCACCAACATCACGGAAGTAATCCACCGTAAACGCGGCACAGTGAGGCGTGATGATCACTTCGTCCATCTCCCACAGCGGAGACTCCTCTGGCAGCGGCTCCGTCTCGAACACGTCGAGGCCCGCGCCTTCGATCGAGTTGGACTCGAGTGCATCGACCACTGCAGGCTCAGCGACACTGGAACCGTGCCGATGTTGACGAAGGAGGCATCGTCGCGCATAGCGTCGATGAACTCAGCGTCGGCGAGTTCGGTCGCTGGAAAGACGCCGTCCCCGGTCGTGAATACCGAGAAACGTGATTTCACGGTCGAGACTGGGAGTGAGTATCGGATATTGCCCCTCACCGGCGAGTTGGTTGGACTGGGTTGCACATCACTCGATGCAGACAACTCAATGTTCAACCATTGCCAACCTGTAACAGTGTCGTCGCAATGGCCGGCGCTAGATCCGTTCGGAAACGGCGGCTCGGGAAAAGTCCTCGTCACAAAGGGCTCGGAGGGGGTAACTGCTCGTCACGGCCGCCGCCGATCCCTACTCGACGAACGGGTTTCCCTCTGTCGCTTCATACGGATTGCTGTAACTGTTTACCGGCGCAACCGCGACCCGCCCTGCGGTTGCGCCGGTAAGGACTTACAGCGAACCGTATCAGTGGTCGCGCCAGGACTCGAGTGCACGCAGGTTCTCAGCGATTCCCCCGATTTCGGCGGGCGCGAGCAGCCCCTGTTCCGTCGCGAACGCTGTCACGCAGTCGGCGGGTGTGATGTCGAACGTCGGGTTCAGCACATCGACCGCAGCGTCGCCGTCGTAAACCGCATCGCGCGCGGCGGACTCGAGTGCAACCTCCTCACGAGTCGAGGTTTTGTCCGTAGCGGCGACGACGGTCACGGGAATGTCCTCGTGGGCAGCGGCAATGGCGACTGCGCGCGTCCCGGTCTTGTTCACGACAGCGCCATCATGGCGAATCGTGTCCGCGCCGACGAGCACCCGATCGATGGATTCGGTTGCGAGCACGTGCGCGGCTGCGGCGTCGGTGTGGAGCGTCACGGGACAGTCGACGGCACCAGCGGACAGTTCCTCGGCGATGTCGACTCCCTCTAACGCGGGTCTGGATTCGGCGACGAACACCCGTGACGGCGCGCCGGCCCGAAGCGCGTCGACGACGGTTCCAGAGCGCGAGAGGGTGAGCACAGCACCGTCGATGGCGTCGGCCGCAGTTGCCCCAGCGTCGTCGTCCGCAGTAATCGCGCGGTCGATTCCTGCAAGGGTGGACTCGAGTACAACCTGTGCGTCCGGAGCCGCCTCCGCGTCGAGGTCCTCGATCGCCGTCGCCATCGCCCGGTTCACCCGGTTTCGGAGCACCGCCATCGACGGCCGCGCCTCGAGGAGTCGCTCGGCGAGCGCGGTGAGTTCGGCCCATTCCTCCTCGGCGTTAGCGTCGACGTGCTGGTCCGCATTGTCGCCGTCGCCGGAATCCGTGCGCTCGGCGACCACCAGTCCCGCTCGGTCCCGAAGCACTTCGAGGGCGCGGATCGAGAGCGCGGCCGCTCCGTGCTCGTCGTCCGCCGTAATCGAGCGCACCGTCGGTGCAACGCGCTCGTAGGCCGTCCACAGCGCCGGCACCGTCTGGCGGTCCGGGTCGATGCAGATGGTCGTTGGTGGTGTCCACTCGAGTGCGTCGTGCTCCGCACTGAGAGTCACGTCGCGGCTGTCGGCGTCGAACAGGTAGGGGTGGACCGTCCACTCGCGGTCGAGATCGGGATCGGTAACGGAGACGGAGCGGCCGGACCGGACGAGGTCGATTTCGGCGTCCGAGAGGCCAGTTTCTTCGTGGATTTCAGTGCGGACCTGTGCGTCGGGGTCGCCTTCGGCGAAGCCGGAGACGCCGCCCCACCGCCCGGTGTAGGTGCCGACGGCGTCGCTGCGGCGCAAGAGGAGGATTTCGCCGCGATGGCGGAGAAAGGCGGTGACGACATCGGCGTGGGTGGATTCAGATTCAGATTCGGTCCCATCGCCGTTCGTGGAATCGCTCATACGTGGCCTCATGGGGGCCGCAACGGAATGACTTTCGGGAACAGCGGAGCCACCGTGCGTGAACTATACCCGTCTTGAGTCCGACCAGCGACCATGACACAGCGCGTAACGGTCTCACTCGACAATGAGGCCCAGACCGCCCTCGAGACACTGGTCGCCGAGACGAACGCCGGGCAGAGCGAGGTCGTCCGGCGCGCGCTCGCCTTCTACGCGGCCAACTTCGACGCCGCAGAGCGCCAGCCGAGTGATAACTTAGAACAGTACTACCGCATGCTCGCCTCGGGCGAACACGTCCTACTCGATGTCGACTTCTTGCACGCCTTTCTGGAGTACAGCTACGCCGGTGGCGACCCAGACCCCGAGTTCGTCGACGCCGCAGACCGCGTCTCCGACTATCACGCCCGCGAGTACGCGGATCGGTTTTCCGGCGTTGGGGAGTTACTCGAGTGGCTGTCGTTCTGTGGCTTTCTCGAGGTTCGAGGGGAAGAAGAGGGAATGTATCATGTGGTTTTTCCCTCGGAGTCGATCTGCTGGTTCATGACGCGATTTATCGAACGGAGCACGGTTCGAATCGGGACTGAACTCGAGGTCGAACGCGGCGTGTCGAAGGCGATCATCACCGAAGAAGACCGCGATACGGCACCTGACGCGGCGTGAGCCGGGAGAGTAGCCTGACTAGACTCGAGAATGAACGTGGCTCAGAATGGGGGCGTTCTGTCTCCCACAGCGGCGGTGTTCATACGGATTCATACTCGTTCATACTCCAAATTTCCTGGCCTCGAGACGTATGTGTAATTCTTAACAACGCTTTTGGTGGTTTCTCCGAGCGATGCATGTGGACAATCATCATGGGAGTCATTGACCGCATACGATCGATCGGACCAGGTGCACTCGTCGCCGCGGCGTTCATTGGACCAGGTACCGTGACGACTGCGAGCGTGCTCGGTGCCGAATACGCATATGTACTCGTGTGGACGATCGTCTTCTCGATTTTCGCGACGATCGTGCTCCAGGAGATGAGCGCGCGGTTCGGACTGATCACGCAGGAAGGATTGGGCGAAGCATTTCGAAGCGAGTTCTCGAACCCGCTAGTCAAGACGAGTGTCGTCGTGCTAGTCGTCAGTGCGATTGGTATCGGAACGGCGGCGTTCCAGACAGGCAACATCGTCGGCGGTGCGACAGGGCTCGCCACGGTTACCGACATCAGCGAGAACGTCTGGGGGCCGCTCATCGGTCTTGTCGCCGCCGGCTTGCTCTGGACGGGGAACTACAAACTGATCGAGCACGTCTTTATCGGACTCGTGATCGTCATGGGACTCTCGTTCGTGCTCAATGCGGCCATCGTGCGACCGGACATCGGATCGCTCTCGGCGGGCCTCGTCCCGACGATTCCCGACGGCTCGGCCTACCTGATCGCCGGACTCATCGGCACCACGGTCGTCGGCTACAACCTGTTCCTGCACGCGAGCACCGTCCAGGAGCGATGGGACGGCGCGAGCGACCTCGCCGAGTGTCGCACTGACACGATCGGGATGGTCGTTATCGGCGGCCTCATCACGACCTCGATCGTCGTCACGGCGGCTGCAGTGTTCCCCGAAGGCACCTCGATCGGAAACGTCGGCGAGATGGCGGACCAACTCGAGCCAGTCTTCGGCGGCTACGCGCTCTGGTTCTTCGCGATCGGTCTCTTTGCAGCCGGGTTCACGAGTGCGATGAGCGCACCGCTGGCAGGCGCGTACGCCACCGCCGGCGCGCTCGGCTGGGAACGAGACCTCACCTCGACGCGCTTTCGGCTCATCTGGATGACGATCCTCGGAACGGGAATCGCCTTCTCGGCGCTCGACTACGATCCTGTCCAGGTGATCGTCTTCGCACAGGTCGCGAACGGACTCCTGCTCCCGATCCTCGCGGCCTTCCTCATCTATGCGATGAACAACGAGGAACTGCTCGGCGAGCATACCAACAGCACGCTTCAGAACATCCTCGGCGGCGCAGTGACGCTCGTTGTCATCGGAATCGGTCTGCAGACACTGTACGATATCATCGTCCTCTAAGACACGACACAGAGACAAACGTGAACGAAATGAACACACACGCGACACAGCAGGATACAACGAAACACGATTCGAATACCCGCATCGGCGTCGATGTCGGCGGTACCTTCACCGACGTCGCCCTCTCCGTCGCTGACGGTCTCGTCACCGCAAAGGTGCCGAGCACGGACCCCCAGCACGTCGGCGTCCTCGAAGGCATCGAGAAAGCCTGCGCCGACGCGGGCATCGACCCCGGCGAAATCGACGAGTTCAACCACGCGATGACCGTCTCGGTCAACGCCCTCCTCGAACGCGACGGCGCGGCGACGGCACTCGTCACCACCGCCGGCTTTCGCGACGTACTCGAGATCGGTCGCCAAGACCGGCCCTCGCTCTACGACCTCGACGCCGAGAAACCGACGCCGCTCGTCCCCCGCGAACGGCGGTTCGAGGTCGACGAGCGGACGACGGCCGAGGGCGCTGAACGGCCGGTCGACCCCGACGAGGTCCGTGACCTCGCAGCGAAACTCCGCGAAGCGGATGTCGGGGCCGTCACGGTCTCGCTCCTGCACGCCTACGCCGACCCGTCGAACGAGCGCCAGGTCGCCGAAATGCTCCGCGAGGAGCTCTCGGTTCCGGTGTCGGCCTCCCACGAGGTGCTTGCCGAGTTCCGCGAGTTCGAGCGCACGTCGACGACCACGGTCGACGCCTACGTCCGCCCCGCGATCGACCGCTACATCGGCCGACTCGTCGAGCAGGCCGACGACGCGGGGATTCCCGAACCGCAGATTATGCAGGCGAACGGCGGCACCGCAGCACCGGAAACGGTCCGGGAACACGCCGTTACGACGACACTCTCCGGTCCGGCCGCGGGTGTCGTCGGCGCGGGGGCGACCGTCGGCGGTTCCAGTGGCAGCGGCGACAGCGACGAACCTGCAGAGACAGACCGCGAGACACCCGAAGGGCTCGTCACCTTCGACATGGGCGGCACCTCGAGCGACGTGAGCCTCGTCCGGGACGGCCGCGCCGAGCGGACGACCGACGCCGAAATCGACGGCCTCCCAATCCGGACGCCGATGGTCGACGTGAACACCGTCGGAGCCGGCGGCGGCTCGATCGCCTGGGTCGACGCCGGCGGCGCACTCCGCGTCGGCCCGGAATCGTCGGGCGCACAGCCCGGTCCCGCCTGCTACGGCCGCGGCGGCACGCGACCGACGGTGACCGACGCCAACGTCGTCCTCGGCTACATCGGCCCCGAAACCGCGCTCGGCGGCGAGATGACTCTCGATGTCGAGGCGGCCCACGACGCCCTGGCGAGTCTTGCCGAAGAGGCTGGTCTGGACGGCGCACTCGAGGCCGCCCGCGGCGTCTACCGCGTGGCGAACGCGACGATGACCCGAACGATCCGCAGCGTCACGGTCGAGCGCGGCCACGACCCCCGCGCGTTCGAACTCGTCGCCTTCGGCGGCGCAGGGCCGATGCACGCCGCGGCGCTGGCCGACGCGCTCTCAGTCGAGCGCGTGCTCGTGCCCCGCCCCGGCGGCGTCCTCTCGGCGTTCGGCCTCCTCGCCGCCGACGAGAGTCACGACGCCGTTCGGACTGTGGGTATTGCACTCGAGTCTGCCTCGCCAGCGACGATCAGCGAGATGTACGACGATCTGGTCGAAGACGTGCTGGCAGATGTCTCTGATCCGGACGCGGCCCAACTCGAACGGGCGGCGGACTGTCGGTACGCCGGACAGAGTTTCGAGTTGACCGTTCCCGTGGGCGCGGCGGGGACGTTCGACGCCGACGCGGTCGCCGACCGCTTCCACGAGGCCCACAAGCGCACCTACGGGTACGCGCTGGACGAGACAATCGAAGTGGTCAATCTGCGCACGACGGCGACCGTTCCCGGCGCAGAGCCGACCGTTCGCCACGAGGGGAGCGGTGATGCGGTCGTCGGCACCCGAACCGCCCATTTCCCCGGCGCGGACGAAGAACAGAGCGAGGCGACAGTCTACGAGCGTGACCGAGTCGCACCCGGCGCGAGGGTCGACGGTCCGGCGGTGCTCGAACAGGCAGAGAGTACGACGGTGATCCCGCCCGGGTGGACGGGTGAGATCCTGCCGGATGGAACGCTTGCGATGACGCGTCCGGAGGTGAGTGAGGAATGACTGATCACGATTCGACAAACCACGACTCAGCAGCCAACAGCTCGACTGACGAATCTCCCACGACCACAGACCAACGTATCGACCCCGTCACCCTCGAAGTCCTGCGCAACCAGCTCGCCGGCATCGCCGAGGAGATGGGCCAAACACTGATTCGCGGGGCCTACTCCCCCAACATCAAAGAACGCCGCGACTGCTCGACCGCACTCTTCGACGCCGAGGGTCGAATGATCGCCCAGGCCGAACACATCCCCGTCCATCTCGGCGCAATGCCCGCCGCCGTCGACGCCGTACTCGAGTTCGACCCAGAACCTGGCGATGTCTTCGTGCTCAACGACCCGTTCGAGGGCGGGACACATCTCCCGGATGTGACGATGGTCTCCACGCTTGCCGTCGAGGGCAAAATCGTCGGCTATGCGGTCTCGCGCGCCCACCACGCCGACGTTGGTGGGATGACGCCCGGCAGCATGCCCGCGGGCGCGGAGGAGATCTACCAGGAGGGACTTCGAATACCGCCGACGCGGCTGGTGGCCGGCGGCGAGGTCCGCGAGGAGGTGCGCTCGCTGCTGTTGGCGAACGTGCGAAACGCCCGCGAGCGCCGGGCTGATTTGCGAGCCCAGCGCGCGGCGAACGAGCGAGCCGCGGAACGCTTGCGAGACCTGTTCGACGAACACGGCCGCGAGACGGTGGTGTCGGGCTTCGACGCCGTCATCGACTACTCGCGCGAGCGGATCGAGGACGAACTCGCGGCGTTACCCGACGGCACCTACGAGGCGACGGACTATCTGGAGGGCGACGGCGTAACGGACGACGATATCGAGATCAGCGTCGCCGTGACCATCGACGGCGCGTCGGTCGATGTCGACTTCTCGGGCACTGCAGCGCAGCTGGCGGGCAACCTCAACGCTCCGCGCGCAGTTGCGACAAGTGCCGTCTACTTCGTCGTGCGCTGTCTCACCGATCCTGAGATTCCCCCGAATCACGGCTGTTACGAGCCCGTGAGCGTTCACGCACCAAAAGGAACGTTGCTCAACCCTGAGCCGCCGGCTGCAGTCGTCGGCGGCAACGTCGAGACCAGCCAGCGCGTGACCGACGTGGTCTTCACTGCGTTCGCCGAGGCCGCGCCCGACCGCGTCCCGGCGCAGGGCCAGGGCACGATGAACAACCTAACCATCGGCGCGCGAGATGGCTCGTTCACCTACTACGAGACCATCGCAGGCGGCTTCGGCGCTCGTGCCGACTGCGACGGTATGGACGGCGTGCAGGTCGGAATGACCAACACGCTCAACACGCCGGTCGAGTCACTCGAGACGGAGTACCCACTCCGGGTCGAACGCTACGCACTGCGCGAGGGCAGCGGCGGCCGCGGCCGGTTCCGCGGCGGCGAGGGACTGGAGCGCACCGTCACGGTCGAGGCGGACGCGACGGTCTCGCTGCTGACCGAGCGCCGCCGCCACGCACCAGCGGGCGTCGCTGGCGGCGAGGGCGGTGCGACGGGTGAGAACCTGCTCGATGGCGAGCCGGTGCCCGCGAAGACGACGGTCGATGTCGACGCGGGAACGACAGTCACCGTGCGGACGCCCGGCGGTGGTGGACACGGTGAGCAAGAGGAGAAGTAGACGAGGAGTGCCAGACGAGGGTAGCAGACGAGGGTAGCAGACGAGGAGTAGCAGATACGGAGTACCTCGAGTACAGCGGGACTCGAGTGATAGAGATACAGATGGAGATGGAGACGTAGATGCAGATGCTGATGCAGATATGGATGCAGTCAGGATCGGAAATAGTTAGTAATTCGACTCATTCGTGATCCGCATGAACGCGTTCGAGCCAACGCCGACCGCGTCGGTCGACGAGATTTCGCAGTGGGTCTTCGGACGAATACTGGTGGCACTCATCTTCACCGGCTACGGCGCACTGCTTGCCAGAGACCTGTTCGGCGTGTTCGGAACGGTCGTCGCACTGTGTCTCTGGTTCTACGGGCTCCTATTCGTCATTCGAATCCTCTTTCGCGGTGTCGACGCGTTTCTGGAGGGGAGAGCTGACGACTCTCTCCGGTGACGGTGCCCTTTTGATGCCGCTCGCCGACTCTCCAGTATGGAACTCTCACCAGTGACGGACCTTCCCGAGATCCGTCCCGGCGACGATCTCGCCGATCTCATCGCGGACCGGGCCGGCGACGACCTCGCCGACGGCGACGTGCTCACCGTCGCCAGCACGGTCGTCTCGAAGGGCGAGGGGCGAACCGCCGACCTCACGGAGTACCCCATCAGCGGCCGCGCCCAGGATCTCGCCGACACACTCGCCGAGCTCGCCGGCGAAGAGAAAGACCCCCGGTTTGCCCAGGCGGTACTCGAGGAGAGTACGGAACTGCTGATCGACGCGCCCTTCCTGCTGACCGAGACGCGATTCGGCCACATCTGCGTGAACGCAGGTATCGACCGCTCGAACGTGCCGGAGCACGACCTGCTCTTGCTACCCGAACGGCCGAGTAAGAGTGCGGCCCGAATCCGAGACGGGTTGGCTGAGCACGGCTACGAGGACGTAGCCGTAATCGTCACCGACACCTGCGGGCGGCCGTTCCGTCACGGACAACGCGGCGTCGCAATCGGCTGGGATGGGATGCCAGCAAGTCGTGACTGGCGCGGAGAACAGGACCGAGACGGCCGCGAACTGGGCGTGACGGTACAGTCCGTCGTGGACGAACTCGCCGCAGCGGCAAACCTCGTCACCGGCGAGGGGGCCGGCGGCACGCCTGCGGTCGTCGTTAGCGACTGGGCGTTCGGCGACCTCGCGGGTAGCGACGAACTGTTTCGATCGGTCGAGGACGATCTCATCAGACAGGCGCTCCGCGGCTGGGAGTGGGAGGGTGGCACATGAACGACAATACACAACGTATGAACAACGATACACAACCAGGAAACGAGCCGACCATCGGTATCGAACTCACCCCCGAACATCCGACCGAGCGCATCGCCGACCTCGCCGCACTCGCCGAAGACGAGGGCTTCGACATCGCGTTCACGAGCAGCCACTACTTCAACCGCGACCCGTTCGTGACGCTCTCGCGCATGGCGCAGACGACCGACGAGATTCGACTCGGTCCAGGCGTCATCAACCCATACGAGAGCCATCCCGTCAAACTCGCCGGTCAGGCCGCGACCATCGACGAGGAGAGCGACGGCCGTGCCGTCTTCGGTATTGGCGCGGGCGACCGCTCCTCGCTCGCGAATCTCGGCATCGAGCACGAGCGGCCGCTCCGGCGCGTCCTCGAGACGTTCGGCGTGGCGCGTGACCTCTGGGCGGGCGACACTGTGAGTCACGACGGCACCTTCGAAGCCAGCGACGCGTCGCTCAATCTCGAGCCGCCGTCCGGGCAGCTCCCAGTCTACGTCGGCGCGCAAGGCCCACACATGCTCCGGATGAGCGCCAAGCACGCCGACGGCGTGCTGGTGAACGCTGCCCACCCGAAGGACCTCGAGTGGGCCGCGGGACAACTGGAACATGGACTCGAGGAGCGCCCGGACGAGCACGGCCCGTTCGAGGCGCTCGCCTTTGCCAGCGTGAGCGTCGCGGATGACGAAGATGACGCCCGCGAGGCCGCACGACCGCCAGTTGCGTTCATCGTCGGCGGCGCGGCCGACCCGGTGCTCGACCGCCACGATATCGACCGCGAGGCTGCCGAAGCCGTCAGCGACGCGCTCTCGCAGGGCAATCTCACCGAGGCCTTCGGCTACGTCACCCCAGAGATGATCGACGCGTTCTGTATCGCCGGCACGACCGAACAGGTGGCCGAACAGTTTGGGGCGGTACTCGAGTACGTCGACGGCATCGTTGTGGGCTCACCGTTAGGCCCGGAGCTGGAGAGTGCGGTCGAGAAGGCGAGCGAAGCAATGGAGCAGGCGATGTCGGCGGAGTAGTGAGTTACGGGCGGGAGCGAGAGTGCGTTACGGACAGCAGTTGAACTGTAGACAGAAGTTGGGTTGTGGATCGGAGTTCCGTTGCGAGGTGAGTCAGCGATGGCTCGATGGAAATCTGAGGTGAGTGGTGACAAAACGACTGCAGTGGAGTGTCTAGTTGCTCGTAAAGAGGCCGGCGAACGCACCGGCGGTGAGCGCACCGAAGACGCCCAGCGAGAAGACGACGAGGAGTGTGCCGGCGATCATAAGCAGCGGTGCGAATCCCTCGCCGGTCGCGACACCACTGAAGTATTCGTTCATCTCGATGATGTTATCCACGATGGCGTTCAGTACTGCGACGGTTTCCATGCGTGGGGGTTGTCACCGGTGGTACTTGGCCGTGCCGGTCGCGTGCGAGGAGGTGGCTGGGACGGGTTGTGCCAGCGGCGGTCGCGGTGTGGTGCAGGGTGCAGTATAGTGATGCGTGAGAGTGGTGTCTGCTGTGCGGCATGTACACCGCCGGACCTAAGCCAAATACAGTCGTACGGACGGCTGTGACTGACGACGCGACCCTGTCTTCGTTTGGAACGGACGCAGACGACGACGCTGCGTCCGAGTCAGCGGCAGAGAACGGATCAGCGTTTGATTCTGAATCCGCACCCACATCGACGGCAGACTCTCAGACAGAAACAGACACAGGGGACGAGAAATCCGCCACTGACGCGACCACTATCGAACTCACCACCTCGCTTGCCACCTACGCGGTCCAACCTCCCGACAGCGAGTTCCCACACACCTGCACGGAGTGTGACGCAGAGAGTCGCCGCCTCTGGCGTGACGACGGCCAGTTCGTCTGCCCAGCGTGTAAGGTCTGGTAAGTACCGCCTGAGACTGTCTGTTGTGGTTCTGTACCGGAGGTCGCTCGCTCGGAGAGTCGACTTTCGGAAAAGCGCCACATGATCCGTCTACGTGGTGATATCAGTCGGTTTTCGGACGGATAGAGCGCCAGTCCCCCGAACATTTATATCTTCATCGCCGCTTTGTAAACCTGCAATGGCGAAAGGCACGGTTGCATTCTTCAACGACACCGGCGGTTACGGATTCATCGAGACCGAGGACGCGGACGAGGACGTGTTCTTCCACATGGAAGACGTTGGCGGACCTGACCTAGAAGAGGGCCAGGAAGTCGAGTTCGAGATCGAAGAGGCCGAGAAAGGGCCGCGCGCGACGAACGTCGAGCGCCTCTAGATCGGCGATACACACAGTATCATTTTCTGATTAGTACCTGCTGCGTAGCGCCGCCAGCGGTCATCTACGACCTGTCAAACGACGCCAGCAGGCCAAGCATACTTTATTGAAGCCGTCGTAGTACGGTACGAGACCCACTCACACAGAAAGCAGTCTGCGCGGATGATAGTCACCCGGAACGACACAAAGCATATATTCACGACCTGCGCAAGTCGGACAAACGAGATGAATCCGTGCTCCCCGCCTACGAACCACCCTCCCTCACCCACCTCGACCGATGACTGATGCTGACCCACCGACCGACATGGTACTCGAGACGACGCCGATTGACGCTGACGAGCAGACTGAGGAAATCGACCCCTTACCGCTCACACGCGTCGAGTCGATCGGTACCGACATCGAGGACAACGTCGCGCGCGTGATCGTCGGCCACGAGTCCGTCATCGAGCACGTCATCACCGCCCTCCTTGGCCGCGGACACGTGTTGCTCGACGACGTTCCCGGCGTCGGAAAGACGATGCTCGCGCGGTCGATTGCGACCTCGGTCGACTGTACGTTCCGCCGGATTCAGTTCACCCCGGATCTGTTGCCAACGGACGTGACCGGCGTGAACGTCTTCAACCAACAGACCCGCGAGTTCGAGTTCCAGCCCGGCCCTATCTTCGGCAATATCGTTCTCGGCGACGAGATCAACCGTGCACCGCCGAAGACACAATCTGCGCTCCTTGAGGCGATGGAAGAACAGCAGGTCACGGCTGACGGTGAAACGCGGTCACTCCCCTCGCCGTTCACCGTCATCGCAACGCAGAACGCCATCGAGCCGAACCGAACTTACGATCTTCCCTTTGCCGAACTCGATCGGTTCATGAAGAAACTGCATCTCGGCTATCCAGACCCCAAGGACGAAGCCGAACTGCTCGGCCGAACCGTCGGCACCCATCCGATCGAGGAACTCGAGTCCGTCACGGACCGCGAGACGCTGGTGCGTGCTCGGGAAACCGTCTCCCGCATCGAGGTGGCAGCGCCAGTTCGGGCGTACGTGACCCGGTTAGCAGGCTATACACGCGAAAACGCCCATATCGGTGCGAGTCCACGCGGAACGATCGCGTTACTCCGGGCGGCGCAGGCTCGCGCGGTCATCAATGGTCGCGACTACGTGACGCCGGACGACGTGCAGGCCGAAGCTGCCGTCGTGCTGAGCCACCGTGTGAAGACGAACAACCGCACACGGGACGGAAAAGCAATCGTCGCGGACGCACTCGAGCAGGTTCCGGTTGACGGATGACAGTGGCGATGATGGAGGTACCAGCACCAGTACCGGGACCGATAGCAGTACCAGGTACAACTACAGGAACAGCCACGACACCCACACCGCACACATGAGAGTCACTGCTCGCGGGTGGGTCGTCCTTGTTGCAATCGTCGGCTCGCTTGCAATGAGCTGGCAGTACGGTCCACGAGCACTGAACGCCATCGTCGCACCGCTGGTCATCGTCCTGGCTGCCAGCTTCCTCATCACGTTTCGGCGCGACCGACCGGCTGTCAGACGACAGCCCGTTGACGACGGCTTCGTCGGCGAGACACGCGAAATAGCGTTCGTCATCGAGACGGAGAGCGACATCGCCGCAACGGTTCGCGATGCGGTTGGGACGGGACTTCGACCGACGGCCACCGACGAGATGGACGAACTCTCGACACGTGCGATTCTCGACGGCGAGACGCACGTGAGCTACGAAGTCGAGCTCACCAGCCGTGGTGAACGTGCTGTCGGTCCCGTCTCGATCACCGTTAGCGATATTTTCGGACTGTTCGCACGCCGCTACGAGTACGACGAGCGAATTCAGATCACGGTGTATCCAGCGATCTGCAGCCTCGACGGCGAACTGGGACAGCGACTGCAAACCATCGCAGATGCAACAGCCCGCCGAAGCCGCAAAGAGTTCGACCACCTCCGGGAGTACCGCCGCGGTGACTCGCTGCGTGACGTCCACTGGAAGGCCGCCGCCAAACAGCCCGAGGACGATCTCGTCGTCACGGAGTACGCCGCCGACGAGGGACTCGGTTCGATCACCGTCGCTGCAGAGTGTCTCTCCGGCCGTGAGGACGACCTCGCGAGCGCAGTCGCGAGCGTCGTAACGGCAATTCACGAGGCGAACATTCAGGTTGGCCTCCTCGTCGACGGCACCGAACGCCAGCCCGACACCGGGCTGGACCACTACTACGACCTGCTCGGCGTCCTCGCCGCACTCGAGCCTCGCGCAGGGACAGCCACACTCACGGAGCAAGAACGCGCTGACGCCGATGTCTGCGTTGTGGCCGGGACGTCCGGCACGACCGTCATCATTGGGGAAGGGCACGCAGCCCACGGCGAGCGTGCACTCGAGTTCGAGTTCGAATTCGATCGACTTCGAAACGAGGGAGGTGCAGATCGAACGTCG
Organism: Natrialba chahannaoensis JCM 10990; assembly: GCF_000337135.1. GTDB lineage: Archaea > Halobacteriota > Halobacteria > Halobacteriales > Natrialbaceae > Natrialba > Natrialba chahannaoensis. The sequence goes on along the minus strand of NZ_AOIN01000040.1, from coordinate 18,793 downwards.
GAACGAGGTCGCGGGCAGGGGAACAGGCACAGGCACGAACATGAACGCGACCAAGAACGGAGACGGGATCGCCAGCGCCAGGCGACGAACGGCCCTCACAACCACGACAATGGCACTGGGACGGGCACGGGAGAAGAATCGGGGGTGTTGCCGTGAGCACAGATACCGGCAGTGGTAGCGCCACCGGAACCAGCAGCGACCGCCGAAACGCGCGGACGATCTCGCTCGGTGTCACCGACACTGCATCCCAGTCCCGGTCGATCGGCCCCGACATGTTCCGTATCCTCGCGCTTGGCTGCGCGCTGTTGCTGATTGCGTCGTTCGTCCGCGTCCTCCACGAGGTGACCCAGGCCGTCGGCGGAACGCCGTCGCTGTTCGCACTCGTCGTCGGGATGCTCCTCGCCGGAACGCTACTGGCACGGCTGATCCGGCCACGAACCGCACTGCTCGCGGCGCTCACCGTCGCCGGTCTCGGCTTCGCCTACTACCTTGAGAGCAGCGGTGTCGGCGTCGGTATCGTGCTCTCACAGACCGGCGCGCTGGCCGCTGACATCGGTACGCTCGCGACCGGACACCAGCTCATCCGCACCGTCGAAGCCGGCATCTGGACGCTGGGTTTTGCCCCCGCGCCGGTGTTCCTCACGTGGTATCTCGCCCTCCGCGGTCGCTACGCGCTGAGTGTCCTCCCCGGCGGTTTCGCCCTCCTTTTCCTGGTGCTCACCGGTGACGCCAACCTCAACGTCACCCTGCTTGGCACGCTCGCCGGGCTGGGTGCAGTTGGCTTCGGTGAACTCGAGCGCCGCGGCGGCTCGATCAGCCAGGCCGACCTGCTTGCAGTCCTCTTTGCGCTCATCATCGTCCTCTCGCTGTCCGTCTCGTTCGTCCCCGGCGGTGATTCGGGGCCAGCGAGCATCGGGGCAACGGACGCGGGAACACTTGAGGGCACCATCGATTCGGCCGGTGAGCGCTCGGGGTTCACCGGGCAGGTCGACCTCTCACCGGAGGTTCGCTTTACGGTCGAATCGGAACGCCCCTCCTACTGGCGGACGGGCGTCTATGACCGGTTCACAGGGGACGAGTGGGTCCGAACTGGACAGGAACAGCCACTCGACGGGCCGATAAACGAGCCGCCGGGCGACCACGAGACGATGCAGCAACTCGTGACCGCGGAGACCGATATCGGCGTCATGCCGGTCGCGCCACAGCCGTTGTCGGTCACCGACGGCGCAGCGCAGTACGCAGAGGTCACCTCACACGGGCAGGTCCACCCCTCGACCACGTTGATCGAGGGTGACAGCTACGTCGCCGAGAGCGCCATCGTCGACCCCGGGCATGGCGAGCTCCAACAGGCAGGAACCGACTATCCCGAACACGTCAGGGATCGCTACCTGCAACAGCCCGAGGATACATCCGACGAATTTGCCGAGTACACCGCGAACGTAACGGCTGACGCCGAGACGCCGTACGAGAAGGCGGCGGCGATCGAGCACCACCTCCGGACGTCGAAGTCGTACTCGCTCGACGTCGACCAGCCGAGTGGCAACGTCGCCGAGGAGTTCCTCTTCGAGATGGACGAGGGCTACTGTATCTACTTCGCGACGACGATGACCCAGATGCTGCGCGCTGAGGAGGTGCCGACACGGTACGTCACCGGCTACACCAGTGGCCAGCAGGTTGACGACACCACCCACGTCGTCCGTGGACTCGACGCTCACGCCTGGGTCGAGGTCTACTTCCCCGATCACGGCTGGGTCGCCTTCGAACCGACGCCAAGCGGTGAACGCGACGATGTCCACGCCGACCAACTCGAGGACGCACGCGAAGATGGCGTCGAGAACGTCGACATCGAAGAGAGCGAAGACGTGCCGGTCCGCGAGGATGATGACGACGAAGACGAACAGGACGAACGTGATCCAGCAGATCCCGAAGAAGAGGACAACAATGAGACGAACGGTGACGAACGTGATCCAGAACCCGATCCTGATCCAGACCCAGAAAACGGAAACAATGGAACGACCGACGGAACCGATCCCGGCTCCGATGACGGCAGTGACACGGGCGACGAGCGCAGCGCACTCTCGCTTCCATTTACCGTCTCACGCGAACTGCTTGCACTCACAACAGTCGTCCTCATTGGGCTCGCAGCTGGCATCCATCGCACGGACGGCCGAAAGCGCCTCCAGCACCTCGTCGGCCTCTTCTGGCAACGATCGACTGACAACCCCGACGACGACGCGGCGCGCGCCTATCGCCGCCTCGAGCGACTGCTCGGCCGGACTCACCGAGCTCGGCGACCGGGTGAGTCAGCCCGGTCGTACGTCGCAGCGCTTCGGGACGAGGTCACGGGCGATGGTAAAGGCAGCCTGGATCCCGCAGACGATCGAATCGAGACGGTACTCGAGTCCTACGAGCGAGCCGTCTACGGCGGCGGTGTGAGCCGGCAAGAGGCAGCGAAGACGATCGAGGCCGTTGACGAACTTGCGCGCGAACAGTTGCCGATGGGTGGGATAGGTGCCGATACTGGCGATGGGGATGGCGGTGGTGGCAGTGGTGACGATAGCAGCGAGAACGGTGACAAGAGTACCTGTGACGATGACGACACCACCCACTCCGGGAACTGATCAGCGCTCGAGACGCTCCAAAATGAGTACCGTACGGGGTGGGTCACTCAAAAAGAACCACACGACAGCATGTAGGTCCCGATAGTGTTTAATATGGCCATTTCGTAGCAAGGAACGTAATGTCGGAAGTCTGCTCGACGTGCGGGCTGCCTGAGGAACTCTGCGTCTGTGAAGACGTGGCCAAGGGACAACAGCAACTCAACATCCGCATTGACGAGCGCAGATACGGTAAGGAGGTAACGATCGTCGAAGGATTCGATCCGAAGGACGTCGATCTGGACAGTCTCTCGTCGGATCTCAAGTCCAAGTTTGCCTGTGGCGGGACCGTCGAAGACGGTCAGATCGAGCTGCAGGGCAATCACACCGGACGCATCGAAGAGTTCCTTCGGGATCGCGGTTTCAACGTCGCCTAATGCCCGCGATGATCTGAGACGACTTCCGAACCCACGACGCAATGGCGACCGGCAACTCGCCGGTCTCGAATCGGACGATGAGTAACCGCGGCCCGGTATTTTCGCGGTGCCGAGCGGTGTCGTATGGGTCGTCTGACCCTTTCTTCGCGCTTGGAGAGTGGTTACGACGAGCGGCGCGACAACACCGACAGTTAGAACGGGGACTCTGCACCAGCGTCAGCGCTACTCTCACTGTTGGCACCACCGTCAGCACTCGCCTCGGTGCCACCGGAGACGAGCCCGAACTTCATACCGTACTTTTCGAGACCGCCAGCCATACTCTCGATCTGTGCATCCGCGGTTCCCTCGTACGAACTGAGCAGTTGGGCTGCCTGTACACTCGCCTTCCCGTGCGGACAGACGGTGACGATACGCGAGGCATCTTCGAGTTCCTCGACGCGACTCGTGAGTTCCTGGAAGGGCACGTTCTCGCTGCCGGGAATCTGGCTGTGGGAAAAACTGTGCTGATCGCGGATATCGACGATGCGAACGTCGGCGTCCGACTCGAGTAACTCCTTGACTTCGTCGGGAGAGATTTCGCCGTCCATTACGCTCGCGTTGGGCTGCCGGAAGAATAAGAGCATGGGTCGGATCGCAACCCGGACAGATTGTAGTGGGCTGTCTCCCCATTACGAACAGACCAGCGCGAGTGACAGACAGGGAGACCGCAACAAGGCGTTATCATCCTCGATTGCGTAGATATACGCATGGTAAGTGAATTGGTAACATATGAAGCGCTGTTCGGCGTCCAGCTCGTCGGTACGATGGTACTCGTCGCGGGGCTGTTCATGGGCGGGCTGACGATGACAACAGTCGCGGGCGGGCTCATCATCCTCGCGGCAATCGTCGGCCATGTCATCGCTGCAGTTCAGTTCGAACGCGACGAGTTTGTCGACGAACCAGGCGGAGAGCAAGATCACGGCCAGGATTCTGAACCGGCGGGCCACAGCGCAAGCCGGTAACGCGGTCGTACCTCATACTAGTCGCTGCGCTTGCCCAGTCCAACTTCCATATTACTCGACAACAGAGTCAGACAGCACCCCGTCCTCGTGAGCGAGCAAAAGCGCTGTCAGCGTTGCGTCGTTCGCCGGCTGCTCGCGTGCTCGCTTGAGTGCGTGGTCGACCGGCACGGTCGTCACCTCGAGAAACTCGTTCGAATCTAACTCACGTTCACCAGGAACCAGCCCGTCTGCGTAGACGATTCCCCGATCGTGTCGGAGTACTCCCGTCGCGACCGCATACTCCTGTAAGAGTACCGTACTCGTCGGTCGAAAGCCGGTCTCTTCCTCCAACTCCCGAGCCGCTGCCTCGGTGTAGGACTCCCCGTCCTCGACGATTCCCGCCGGGAGCTCGAGGTGCGTTTCGCGGATTGCTGGGCGGTACTGTTCGACGAAGAGGATGTGATCGCGGTTCTGCTGGGTGTCGACTGACTCGGACTCGGCCCCGGTCCCGAGTTCAACACTGGACGCCGACTCGAGTACTCGTCCATCGACGCATGCGACGATGACGACGGCTGGCGGGAGGTCGGCCCAGAAGTAGCGCTGGTCGCTTCCGTCGGGTTGTTCGAGCAGATCGTACCCACCGTCGTACCACGGTGTTTCGTACTCGGTCACTTCCTCGAGAAGCGTCCACTCGTCGGGTATCGTCATTGGTGGCGTATACCGGGTCAGAGCCGTAATAGGTGCGGGTTGCGTGCCGGAACGCATTTTTTCGGGCCGGACATGGCAGGAGATGGTGGAGAGTGAGATGTTCGACGACGAATTCGATGGAGTCCCGCGCGAGCAACAGACCATCCGTCTCTCAGCGGCTCGCTTCCAGTCGTTTCGCGACTGGGCGGTGAACGGAACGGCCTGTACGGGAGCCGCTCGAGTGTACGATGGAGACGGCAGAATCGCGCTCGTTTCGAATTGCTGGTCCGACGGGTGGGTGTTACCCGGTGGTGCCGTCGAATCCGGCGAAACGGTGCGTGCCGCTACGCGCCGCGAGGTCCGTGAGGAAACCGGACTGGATGCAACGATTCACGAGCCGCTGGTTGTGCTCGAGCAAACCTACCGCTCGGCGTCGACTGACGAGACGTACACTGGAACGTACGTCGTCTTTGCAGCCAGTGCCGACGGGCCACTCGCCGACGCCGAGAACCTGGGGATAACGCCAGCGGAAATCTCGGCCGCGTCGTGGTTCGAAACGCTTCCAACAGATCTCCACGATGGGGCGTTGCTCCGGCCGTATCTGTAGGAACGAGGGTAGCTGTAGGAACGAGGGTAGCTGTAGGAACGCTGGTTCGAGAACTAAAACAGTGCTTACGACTCGCTGCGCTCGACGTATTCGCGGTAGAGCCGTCCGAACGCCTGCCGGCGCAACGTCGAAACCGCCGCTTCTTCCTCGTTCTGGAACGTCGCGGCGACCGCCTCCTCGTCCGGCCCGGCATGCCAGACGACGCGGTCAACGTTCTCATTACCGATGACGGACACCTCACCTTCGTAGGACTCCCGCCAGTCGTCGAACTCCTCACGAGTACCGACGGTGACCGCGAGCGAACTCGCAAACAGCACGTCGCGTGCAGTCTCGACGACGTCGCTCGTGACGCGCTCGCCGTACTCCTCGCGGTCGAACGCCATTGCCTTGGCGACCTCGCGGACGACCGTCTGGGCCGTCGGCCCGGCGTCCGCATAGCGTTCGCGCGCGTCGTCCATCGACGAGAACGTCGCTGTTCCAACGGTGTGCATACCCATTTCTGGTGGCGGGAGCAAGTTACAAATTGCGTGTTTCCTCAACGCAGTTGTCTACTGGGAGTGAGGCCTAAAACTCGTCAGCTACTCGTCTGTCTCCGATTCCGAGGCCGCACCCGATTCTGTGCTGGTACTCGAGTCCTCCTCCTCATCTGATGCATTTTCGGCCATCTGTCGCGTCAGTTCGGAGGCTTCCTGCAGGACGTGTTCGGTTTCGGCGGTCATCGAGCCGCGGCCGCGCTGGCGGCTCTGACGGGCCAGGTCGGCTTCGAGGCCGGTTGGGCGGCCCTGGGTGTGGTCGTGACCATGACCATGACCGTGACCGTGGCCGTGGCTATGATCGTGACCAGCCCCACCCCGATTCCCACCCGACCCACCCTCGAACGACGGTGTCTCGATCTCCGGTGCGTGCTCTGCAACGACCTCACCAAGTTCCGGCGGTGAGCACTCCTCCCACTCTGGCGCGTGCTCGGCGAGCCACTCCTGGTGTTCCTGACGGCCGAGCGAGGCCGTAATCGCGAGATGATTCGCGAGGTGCTCCGCGTCGGCCTGTTCGGCCGCACAGACGGGGCAGGCGTATCCCATACCACCCACTAGGAGCGCGCGTAGTAAAACGGCCACGTCTCCAGCCGTAACTGGCGGATGCACCTCGTACTCGAGTATGAGAGGATGAGAGGATGAGCAGATAAGGGAGCGAGAGAGCAAGAGAACACATCCGGGACAACAGATACCGGGTTACTCGAGTTGGCGGACCATAATAATCGCGTCCTCGTCGTTGCCGTAGTAGCCGGGGACGTGTCGGATCGGTTCGAAGCCAAATTGGCGGTAGAGTCGTTTGGCCCCGTCATTGGTTCGGCGGACCTCGAGTTTGATCGAGTCGGCACCGTGGGCTGCGAGGATGGCGATCGACCGAGAGAGGAGCGCGGAGCCGACGCCCATTCCGCGTCGGTCGGGGTGAACGGCGATATCTTTGATGTGGCCGAGTTGGCGGCCGAACGAAGCGGAGACATCAGCGACGACGTAGCCGGCGATTTGGTCGTGGACGAGGGCGACGAGGAAACCAGGTTCGCCGAGGAACCGGTCGAACGCGTCGTACGGCCAGGGCTGGGAGAACGACTCGTTTTCGATTCGGACGACGGCGAGGAGGTCTGCCTGCTCGGCTGGACGAATAGCGAGGTCGTCGTCAGCGCCGTCGCCGTGACTTTCGGGTACCGGTACCGTCACAGAGTGTGCTACTATGCCGAGTGATAAAAGCGGTGTGTCTGGAAACCGATCGAAGAGGGAAAGACGTGACTTAGAGTCGTTCGAGCCGCTCGATTTCGGCGTCCGACCAGTCGTAGAAGTGCCGGTCGGTCTGCGTGAGGACGTCAACGCACTCGTTGTACCGTTCTCTCGCACGGTCGGCGAGCGGATCGTCCGGATTGTTTTCGATCCACTCACGGAGGTCGGCGAGGGCCCTCGGTGAGTAGGTGTCCATCCGATCCTGATGTTTCAGGATTTCGACCTTCCGACTCTCCTGACGGAGCGTGCGAGTCAGCGCCCAGAGGGCGATTCCCCAGAAGGCAAGCAACGTGAACGCGAGCATGCCAAGTACCTCGGCTGGAAGTGGCATCAGTCATCACCTCCGGTGACCTCTGTGGTACCCGGTTTCTCGCCACGACCCTCGACGACCGACATGATGGCGTAGCCGATGATCGGGAACAGGACGAGCACGAACATTCCAGCGATCATCTCTGGTTCACGGAAGTTCTCCCAGGCGAAGTAGCCCATGATGAACAGCATGACAGCCGGGATGACGTACTTGATGACTGGGTCCCACCACTTGCCGACGTAGATGCCGGCGTTGCGGTTGACCGCAAGCATGCGGAGTCGTTTGGGTCCGAGAACCCAGCCGATGACGCCGATGATCGCGAGCGTTGCAAGCGGCAGCCCCCAGTTTCCGAAGACGAAGTCGAGGAAGTCGAGGATGTCCGCGGAGTAGGCGCTCGGAATGCCAAGGAGCCAGATACCACCGCAGACGGCGAGCACCGTCTGTGTGCGATCGAGTCTGGTCTCCTCGCTCACGGTCGTCACGCTGACTTCGGTGATCAGCAGCCCGGACGTGAACGTTGCGAGGAAGAACCCGACGAAGAACAGGATCGCGACCAGTCCACCGAGCGGAATTTCGGGGAAGACCTGGACGAGCGAGACGAACGCGAGTCCGGCACCGGCGTCCGGTTCGACGCCGACGGCGAAGACGATCGGGAAGATCGCGAGCGCGGCGAGGATACCGATGCTCGACTCGCCGAGCGCCGTGAAGACGCCGCCGCCGAGCGGTACGTCGTCGTACTCACGCAGGTAACTGCCGACGGTCAGGGCGATCCCCCAGCCGAGCCCGGTCGAGAACAACGCCTGGCCGAGGGCGGCGATCCAGGTCTCGCTGGCGGCGAGTGCGCCCCAGTCGACGCTGAACATGAACGTAATCCCCTCACTTGCGCCGGGGAGCGTGAGCCCACGGATCGTCATCACGACGAGTGCGATGACGAGCGCCGGCACCGCGTAGACGACGAGCCGTTCGACGCCACGACGGATGCCGAGGATGAGGATCGCCGCAATCGACCCCATAACGATCGTGTGGAGGCCGATCATCAGTGCCGAGTTCGCGAAGAACGTGTCCATGAACGCGCCGGCTTCGAAGCCGCTCGCCGTGAACGTAAACAGCAGCGAGTGGACGGCGTAGTACAGCGTCCAGCCGATCAGCGGCGAGTAGTACGACATCAGCGCGATGTTCACCAGGAGGACGATGACACCGAGCCCGACCATCCCGCCGGGTCCGAGAACGTCCCGGAACGCGCCGATGACACCTTTGTTCGTATAGCGACCGAGCGCGACCTCAGCCATCAGGCCAGGGACTGCGAGCAGGAACAACAGGACCAGAAACGCGAGGACGAACGCGCCACCGCCGTTGTCTCCCATTACGTACGGGAATCGCCAGATGTTCCCGGCACCGACCATGGCACCGATCATCGCCATGAGGAACCCAAACCGTGTTCCCCACTCCGCTCGTGCAGTTTTTGCTGGTGCGTCTGCCATTATCTAACACCCACTGTGTCAATGCACTGTATCATCGTATAAGTATATTGCGCGCGGAACTGACATACAGCGGCAACAACTGATTTCTGCGGTACAAGACACCTATGCCGTTGTCCGAGGACGAATCTGCTAACTCGGGTCGTCGACGGTACACCAGTGCTACCAATCTCGCTACACAAACGTCACAGAGAACCACACGTCAGGTGGGCAAAGGGACCCGTTCAGACGGTACCCTAGCCCATCTCACGCGCTCTCGTCAGTGTCTTCGAATCCGCCTTCATTCTCGCTTTCCGCTCGTCAGCGGAGTTAGCCTCGGGAATTACTCCGCCGGAATGGCGTCCATCTCGTACGACTCCGTCAGCTCCTTCAACTCGTCGAGCGCCGCCTGTTCTTCACGGAGATTCTCCTCTAGCAGATCTGCTGCGTCGTCCATTCCGAGCTGATCCGCGAGCGGGATCAGATTACCGTAGGCCGCGATTTCGTAGTGTTCGGTCTTCTCCGCGGCTGCCATGCTGTGAAAGTCCATCACCTCCTGGGAGGGATCCATCGAGGCGAACTCCTCGTACTCCTCGATCAGACCCTTGATTCCCTCACACTCTTCTTTCTCGGGTGGCTCGCCGAACATCTCGAAGACCTCCTCCAGACGGTCGATTTGTTCTTCCGTCTCCGCACGGTGCTCTGCGAACGCCTCCGCAATCTCCTCGCGCTCCGTATTCGACTCCAGTTCGGAGAGCGCATCGAGGAGTTCGTGTTCTGCGTGGTAGATGTCTTCGAGGCCGTGCTCGAACAGGTCGTGGATGGTATCGACGGTCATGAGACGATCACGAACGGCTTCGCCAAGCGTGTGAAAAAGCGAGACGCCTGCCGTCGCAGGCGTCGTCTCAATAGATGGTTTTGTTTATAATCTTGCTATCAATTGAATTCTCTCCTAATTTTATTGTTCTATTTTAAAACCACCGAAACCCATACATATGAATAGGATATTATAAATTTAATAATATCTACAAAAATTATATATAATAAGGGATTGGTTATTAAAATGCATGAGCGATAACAAATCCAACAAGGGCGACGTGATCAAGTTAGATACCTCCAGGCGGCGATTGCTGAAAACATTCGGTGGAGCTGGAGTAGGGATTACAGGATTCAAGTCTGCAATAGAAACGGTAACTGGTGAATCTCACGATGGAGTCCCAGTTGTGTATACACGTGATAAACAAGGCAGGCCAGAACAAGTGCGATTGGTTCCGCAAGAGAGGTATAGACGCCTAAAAGTGTTTTGTGACCTGGATCAGCAATCTTTCTTTGAACACCATAGCAATGTTAATGAGATTACCCTTGTACAACATTCTGAGAAGGAAGAAGACATCGGTATTCAATTACAGGTGGACGAAAACAGCGCACGAGAACAACAGAAATTGCCAGATGAAATATACAACGTGCCTGTTTCTTATGAAGAAAAGTCTGTCGGATACTGCGGATTTGATGACGGAGATGACGGACCTTGTGACAATCCAAAAAATGAGGCACGCATTTGTGAACAATTCGATGGGTTAAAAGGCGGGTCACAAATAAGCGATATGAGTTCCTTCGGTACATTATGTTTAGTTGCAAAAGACAAAGATGAGGACTACAAGAAGATAATCACCGCAGAGCATGTAATGGATGAGTCAGCAAATAATATCCATCACCCTTCATACACATGTTCAAGTTCTAAAACTATAGGTGAATATGATGATGATGATACTGACGATGATATTTGGGCTGCAAAGCTAGATTCAGATTCGGCATCTGCGGATATCGGAGAAACAGTCGATGAGATTCCGAATATTACAGGATATTGGACGTGGGAAGGTTTGAGCGATTACACAATCAGGAATAGTGTACAATGTTTAGTCGCTGGTGCACGGACCAAAATAAAAGAAAATTACGCAAATAGTACTTCCTACACTGGATCCTATGTCGATCACCAAGTTGTATATGGGTCAGATAAAGCAGAGAAGGGTGACTCTGGTGCACCATATGTTGACTTCGATGGAAAATTAGTATCAATGAATAATGCATGCAGATATTCAGAGTATCCACCTGATGCATGGGATGTTGGGACGCAAGCAGAGTACGTCCTCGATGCTGTCAACGCAACACTTGATTGAATAGTAGTGTATGCAACGGCGAACATACCTGCAGACGATCAGTGTGTGTGGAACACTACTCCTGATAGGCTGCAATCAGGGCCACGAAGAACCTGTCGAAGAGTTCGTTACCCCTAGTAATACGTCTCTCGAGAACCCTGACCCACTACAAGGATACACATACGGTGACTTTTCGATCGAGGAAGATGGAGACCACTATTTCAGCATCGACCTCGATGAGGGAGAGACAGTAACAGCGTCACTGCAGTACACATACGATGACGGCCCACTCTCCCTCATACTCCGTCGTCAAGACGGATCAATTCTCGACCGCTCTGAGACGCAGGGCGACGGCGAAACAGTGTCAATGACAGCTGCGGAACCCGATAGCTACATACTCAACGTCTCATCCATGGCAACTAATACAAATACGTACACTATCGATATCGACATCGAGTAGCAGGCTAGTCAACGACCCCGTTTCGCCACCACTACACAACGATCACGTGGCGATCTGGCTCACTCTGCCTCCGCATCGACACGATCCGCATACGTCTCGAGTTCCCCCGCAAGCTCGCGCGCCTGATCCGGCGTTAACTCGAGTTCCTCCATGTGCTTGGGGAGGTGTTGCTCGGTGGCGTTGTCGAGTTCGAACTGGAGGCGGACGCAGTCGGGCTCCTCGCGGTCGGTCGTGGCGTTGAGGACGGCAACAGAGTCGAACTCGAACTCGTGGCCTTTCGCTGACGCCTCGACGTAGTCGAGCGTGGTGTAGGCGTTGACCCGCATCAGTCGGTCGGACATGGCTAGGGCCTCGCGCTACGGGCACTTAGGGACTTCCAACAGCTGGCAGTCTGTGTATACAACGGACTCAGTCGCGTTCTGTGAGAATATACGAGCAGTTGTTCACCGCGGATGCCGAGGGTGGGTACCGACGAGGGGAGCAAGTAGCAGACGTGGGCAGTACCCAAGACTCAGTCGTCGGATGGGATCGGCGTCCCGTCCGCGCGGGCAGGCGCAGGACTGTCGTCGAGTCCGTCTTCCTCCGCGTACGGGTACCAGGTCTGCTTGGTGTTGTGCATAAACGGATCCTCGTAGCTCGTCTCCTCGGGCTCGATGAGGTCGGCAAGTTCCTCGTCGTCGCGGGCAGCAACGAACTCACGGAAGCTCTCGCCGTCTTCACGCGCGTCGTCGAAGTTGGCGAGCAGATTCTCGATCGCACCCGGCACTTCGTCGGCCGGCACGCGGTCTGATACCCAGGAGGCAAACTGCGGATTCTCGCCGAGGCCACCACCGAGGCCGATGTCGAGCGCCTCGACCGGTTCGCCGTCCTTGCGGGTCTTCATGCCACGCAGGGAGACATCCGCGATCTGAGGCTGGGCACAGGATGCCGTACAGCCCGAGAGATGGATGTGGAAATCCTCGACGCCTTCAGGAAGCGAGACGTTGTCGACCAGCCAGCGCGAGAAACGCACCTGTCGGTTCTTCGTCTCGACGATCGAGAGCGAACAGAACTCGCTGCCAGTACAGGCGATCGACCCGCGCTGGAACGGGTGGGGATCCGGGCTGTACTCGTCGAAGACTGGGTTGTCGAGCAGCGCGTCGACTTTGTCGTCCTGCACGTCCGTCAGGATGATGTTCTGGCGCTGGGTCAAACGAACCTCACCGGAGGCGTGCTCCTCGGCTGCGTCGGCGATTTCGTAGCCGTCGTCGATTCCGAGGCGGCCCATGAGGACGTTCAATCCGATGTAGTTGTTCCCGTCGTCCTGCTCGTAAACGCCAACGTGATCGTGCTTCCCGTCCGCGTCGCCAGCGTTGTAGCTGTAGGAATGGCGCAGGTCTTCGCCTGCCGTCTCGAGTTTGAAGTCGATGTACTCCTCCTGAAGGACGTCACGAAGCTTCTCTGGCCCCCACTCGTCGACGAGGAACTTGATACGCGCGTTGTAGCGGTTTTCCCGGTCTCCGTGATCACGGAAGAGCGCGGAGATTCCTCCGGCGACCTCGACGGCCCGTTCCGGCGTCACGAAGACGTCAATATTCTTCGCGAACCGCGGCTCGTTGCGCGCCAGTCCGCCACCAACGCGGACGTTGTATCCCGTGACGGTTTCACCATCTATCACCTTCTCCGCAGGCTCGAACGCCAGATCGTTGATATCGCCCTGACCACAGCCCTCGTCACAGCCCGTGACGGAGACCTTCCACTTACGCGGCAGGTTCGAGTGCGCTTCGTTTTTCTTGAACGTGTCATGAAGATCGTCCGCGAGCGCGGCAGCATCGACGTGCTCGTGCTTGTCCTTCCCGGCGACCGGACAGCCGACGATGTTTCGCCAGGAGTCACCGCAGGCCTGGACCGTCGAGAGCCCGACGTCCTCGAGTGCCTCGAAGATGTCCGGTACGTCCTCGATTCGAATCCAGTGCAACTGGATCGCCTGACGCGTCGTCACGTCGAGCCAGCCGTTGCCGAACTCGGGGTTCGAGACCGGGCCACGGGCGTACTCGTCTGCGATCTCGACGATTCGGCGGAACTGGCCTGGCTCAAGCACGCCACCCGGCGGCCCAATCCGCATCATGAAGTACGACTCCTGTCCGGCCCGCTGGTGGTACAGACCGTACCACTTGAACCGCTCGAACCAGGCGTCCTTCTCGTCGTCCGGGATCGACTCCCAGCCGTCCTCGGCGAACCGCTCGATGTGGTCTCGAATGTCTGTGCCGTAGATTTCGTCCTTCCACTCCTCGACGTCAGTAGGCATTTGCTCACTAGATAGAGAGAGGGCCATATACGCCCGTGTGTCGCGTCAGACCCGGCCGCCTCTCACTGGTTGCGGAACATCTTGCCAGAGAAGAGGAATGTGAACACGAACCAATGGTTGGGACGCCAGCGAATAGAATTATCGGTCACCAGACGCAGCGACAGACGGTCTCTGTACCGACCCTGGTTCGTAGCGTTTGAATTCGCCGTCGACGATTCGACCGACCACGAGTGAGTCGATGCCGTCGCGCGTTCCACAGTCGATGCACATCCCGACAGCGTCCGCGATGACGTGTGTGTCGACACCGCGAAGATCGACACCGGAAAACGCCTCGAGCAGCACATGCGGGGTCTCACAGTTGCAGAACTCGTGCCCAGGAAGCGTCCAGATGTCGCTCACACCGACCTCTCGAGAGTCGTTGACGCTGATCCAGGCCCCATCGTCGAGCGTTCGCAGTGCGATGGTCATAGGCGGACTATGTGCTCGGTGACCCTCTGTGCATCGCTGGTCGCAACGTTGTGCATCGCCGATGACGGAGTTTGTCGAGGAAACCGCAGCACGTGGTCGTAATTTCGGGATTTTCACCGAATCAGACAGCGGCAATAATCCCCGCTAGGGGAGAGTACGGGTATCGCTTGCTTGCGAGAGGCTACTTATGCGGACCGCGTTCGTACTGGTGGGTATGACGAATGCGGCAGAACGGAGTCCGGAGTCAATCGAACAGGACGAAGAGCGAGACGATGCCCACCTGGATGACATCGAGGAAGGTGCAGGCTGCACCGAAATCTGGGAACACCTCGCCGAACAGCGCGAGGATGACGGGTGAACGAGCTCCGGTCTGTGAGGTAGCGACACTTTTAGCGTTCAAGGACATACACGGCACTAACTCATGACAGATCCCGGTCCCGGCGACACGTCTCGTGGACACCGCCGTGACGAGCGTGATCGCAGCCGGTCGATTCCGACCGATCGGGAATCCCCCGTCGGCGCGCCAGTTATCCGCGGTGACGAATCCGTCACCGGCCAGCACGCGACCCGGGCTGTGCAGTTTGATCCGGACGATCCGGACAGCCTTCAGGACGCCGCAGAGACCGTCGCACAGTTCGCAACGGGTGCCAGCGACGACGACCACCTCTACATGCTCCGCGGGGCCGCTGCCTGCGCAGCACTGGTTCGCGGCGAAGGATCGTACAAAGCTGCCGCCGAACGAGCCGGCGACGACGTCACCGTTTCGTTCATCCGGAAGTGGGCTCGCGTTCACGACCTCCCCCGATCCGTGCGCAAACAGGTCGCACTCGGACAGATCGCCCCCACTGCCGCCAAACACATCGCCCGCGTCGGCGGCGAGGCCCGACTCCTCCTCGCCTGGGCCGCCATCGACGACGATCTCACCGTCCGCGATGTCCGCAGCATCGCGAGCGCCGTCAACGACGGCACCTCGATCGAAAACGCACTCGCCACACACGGCTCCCAACTCGGTCGCCTCGAACTCACGCTCTCGCCAGCTAGCTACCGCGACCTCCGGCGACAAGCCTCTCTCGACGGCGTCGGTCCCGGTGAAATCGTCACGGCCGCACTTGAATCGTATCTCGAGTAACGAGCGGGTGCTTGAGTTTCAGCGTTCTAATATCGACTCATAGCCCGTCGTCCGGCACCGAAGAAAGAAACGTTTAACCACTACTCACCAATAGTGGAATACACGGGGCCGGTAGCTCAGTCTGGCAGAGCGTCTGGCTTTTAACCAGACGGTCGCGTGTTCAAATCGCGCCCGGCCCGTTTCCCTGTCACGAACAAATCCGTGAGCAACAGGTAACGGAACCAGCGCGATTCGAACGCAGGGAAAGGTCACGACAAGGCCACTCAAAATCGACACAGTCCGTTCGATAGCAGGTCACTATTCCAGGCCTGACGCCAGGTGACTGGACTCCGATTCTGTCTCACGAAAACAGCCACCTGGTGCTCGCGATAGGCCGCTTTCCTCCCCTCACCTGTAACCGGCCCCACCAGACGCACTAACTCGCACATCCGACCGTGCACAACGGGCAGACTGCGTAGATTCGCCTGCCGGATCTTGTGAGCCGCACGTTCGAACGAATCGCAGACATCCTGCTCTCGGAACCGGTCATGGTTGCATTCCTCGGCCAACTCCGCAGCGGCCAGCACCGACTGGATTGCCCAGCGAGCCACCCCACCAGTCTCGTCGGCGATCTACTCGAGTTGCTCGGTCGTTGCTGGCTGTCCAATCAGGCCGCGGTCGATTCTCGGCTCAAGAATATCCACAAGTTCGGCTTCGTCGTACTTGCGGAACTCGAGTTGTGCATCCGCAGCGAAGTTTGGCTCAACGTCGTCGCTGAGTCGGGCAAGCCACTCGACTTGCTGGTAGGCAATCGCGATCACCGAGCCATCTCCACCTCAAGGAGGTCGCCGAGGAAATTGAGCTCCGGAACCACGTCAGGCTGCTCAAGGAGCGCGCTACGAGACTGGTTCTGGTGGACGGTCCCAGTGCCCGGGTGCTTGTACACGATTTCGTGTGGCGTCGCCTCCGAGCACTCGATGCCAACCGACTGGTCGCTCGCCCGCTGGTAGAGATCGCGAAGCAGTCAACAAGTGGTTGCTGTCTTCCCGACACCAGAAGGGCCGTAGATGAGGACGACCTCTGCGCGACAGCCGTGAGTCGACGGCTCGAGGAGTCGCGAACGTGACTGGAGTTCCTCGTTCCGGTGGAGGATCGTGGTCTGGTATTCGTCGTCGAAGACCCACCGATCTTGAATCATACGTGACTGTTTCAATGGGTGATATAAAAGGGCTGACGGGGGTCATTTCGAAACAGTTCCGACAGAGTACGCCAGAAAGGGAAGGAGTTCTACAGTCCGGTCTGACTGTTCGTCGCACCGGTCACGGCCTCGAGAATCTCGGACCCAACGAAGCGCCACCGGTCAGCACTACTCCATTCGTACTCGGCCTTTTCGAGACTTGAGACATCACTATATCCGTGATCAATCGCACCAGTAGTCGATAGTTGAGCATCAACTGAATAGGTGTTAAAATAGGCAAACACTCATCTAGTCCTTTACTTCCGTAGTTATTATTTGGTTTCCTAGAAAAGAATTAATAGCAATCATGTATATTCACTAACTGCATATGTCGGAAGACACCCAGCCGACTCGGCGTAACGTGCTTAAAAAGGGAACGGCGGCAACAGCAGTTGCCCTCGGTGGTGTAGCTACCATTGGTGGGTCAGCATCAGCTTCAGAATCTGATGCAACGCCCTCTTCAGCTGATGGATCACTCTCCATAACAGGTTACGGTTCGTTCACTGTAGAGTTTGAAGGGAGCGGTATTGATGTAATATCTGATGGCAGGACCCTCACACTGGATGAAACGACGGCGTCTGGACTCTCGAAGGACGTGTCAATGGCTATCCAAACAGTGACCCGAATGAGTATGTGTTCATCAGATTTGACGAGCTTGACAAAGTGGTCTCAAGTGAATCAGATTCGGACGTGAACGTAAAGTTCAGACACTACTAACACACGCAAGCAGTTGCGGATAGAACCCATTATCAGTATTTTATAAAATTGATTGGTTCAACCTCGTAGAGGTCACCGAGGACATCTAGGTCCGGGAGGTGTCCACCTCGTTGAGGGCTGATCGCTCGAAATCGAGTAGAAAAGGAGCCGGTCCGTTACGGCCCGGTCTGACTGTTCGTCGCGCCGGTCACGGCCTCGAGGTCGACATCCTCGAGAGTCTCGGACCCGACGAAGCGCCACCGGTCAGCACTACTCCATTCGTACTCGGTCTTCTCGACACGGCCGTCCGACCGCGGCTCGTACGTAATCTTACGGTCGTACTGATTCTTGTAGCGCTCGATCACGTCGATGCCAGCCGACCGATCGCCGATCAGTTGGACACCTCCTCGAGCAGCGCTTCGGCGTAGTGGTCGAGATCCTCGCAGTTGGAGTGCCGAACAGCGAGTTCGGCAAGTCGTGTGCCGAGACCGCCAGAGCGACGATACCTTGACAATGTTTGACCGTCGACATTCGGCCGCTCGACGTCTTGGTCGTCACCAATTTCCGGAACGCCCTCAGTGCGTTCCCCACCGACGGGTTCCGGTTCGGTAGCGTACTCAACCTGCTCGGCTTGCTTCTTGAGATCGGGACGCTCGGTGATGTTCTGGACGGTGCCGTCAAGCGGAGTACCCTTGTAGGAGCGGCTCATGCCGCGACACCACCGTTAGCCGTCGCTATCACAGTACACGATTGATGATTACTACATGTTTGAGTGTTGGAAAAGTACTCATCAACCGCGTTGTGCGGTCGATGAATCCCACAACCCAGTTGGATTGTAAGGGATTTGGTATAAGCCAAGGGCCGGATTTGAACCGGCGGTAGGCGGCTCTGCAGGCCGCTGCGTTCGGCCGGACTCTGCCACCTTGGCGCAACTGATTGTTGTTACTGCGTTCGTTTAAGCATAGCGGTACGGCGTAGCCGTGATCCGCTGACTGCATACATGCAAAACGCCCCGCAGAGCGATGGCTCTGCAGGGCGTAAGTATAAGTTGAAGTATGAGTAGGGGCGGCGAATCGGCTCTCCCAGAGGGTCTCCCACTCCAGTACTCACCAATACGCAGGCGGGCTTATNGGGAGGAACCCCGCCGCGATGGCCGCCTAAACGCCGATCAGCGGAATCGAACCGCCGTCAAACCGTAATCGGTGGTCTCTCCTGACCGTGTTGTACGTGTAGTCCAGTTTACGTCCGGACCCGTTCTCGCGTCACGGATCCAATGCGATGTAATGTATGAATGTGTGGCTTGGCCGATTAGTGCTCGCGGGCTCAACACCTCGTTGCCTTGGTGCGTACACCCCGAGTCTATCGATCTCGTCTTCTACGAGTGGCCTCAATGGTTCCTCTTTTCCAGGTGGGTTTCGAGCTTAGATGCGTTCAGCTCTTACCCCGTGGTGCGTGGCTGCCCGGCACGTGCTCTTTCGAACAGCCGGTACACCAGTGGCACCCATTCGTAGTTCCTCTCGTACTATACGAA
>NZ_AOIN01000039.1 GCF_000337135.1 Natrialba chahannaoensis JCM 10990 | reverse complement strand
TGGTGTGACCGAACGTGGACTGAAAGGTGGGCTGGGGCGTCGCCCCAGTCCCGATCTGTGGAGGTGATCCAGCCGCAGATTCCCCTACGGCTACCTTGTTACGACTTAAGCCCCCTTGCGGAGCCCAGATTCGACCCGGAAACCGGGCCTCATCCGGACCCCACTCGGGTGCTTTGACGGGCGGTGTGTGCAAGGAGCAGGGACGTATTCACCGCGCCCTTCTGAGGCGCGATTACTACCGAATCCAGCTTCATGAGGGCGAGTTTCAGCCCTCAATCCGAACTACGACCAAGTTTCGGAGATTAGCGTCGCCTTTCGGCGTTGCATCCCACTGTCTTGGCCATTGTAGCCCGCGTGTCGCCCAGCACATTCGGGGCATACTGACCTACCGTTGCCCGTTCCTTCCTCCAGTTTGGCACTGGCAGTCCTCTTAATGTACCCAGCCACCACAAGGGTGCTGCTGGCAATTAAGGGTGCGGGTCTCGCTCGTTGCCTGACTTAACAGGACGCCTCACGGTACGAGCTGACGGCGGCCATGCACCTCCTCTCAATGGCTCAGGTAAGCTCATCATACTGACCGTCACTGCACATTGTCGATGCTGGTGAGATGTCCGGCGTTGAGTCCAATTAAACCGCAGGCTCCTCCGGTTGTAGTGCTCCCCCGCCAATTCCTTTAAGTTTCATCCTTGCGGACGTACTTCCCAGGCGGTCTGCTTCACGGCTTCCCTACGGCACAACACAGGCTCGTAGCCTGTGTCACACCTAGCAGACATCGTTTACAGCTCGGACTACCCGGGTATCTAATCCGGTTCGTGACCCGAGCTTTCGTCCCTCACCGTCGGATCCGTCTTCCAGAGGCGCTTTCGCCACCGGTGGTCCGTCCAGGATTACGGGATTTCACTCCTACCCCAGACGTACCCCTCTGGTCTTCCGGTCCCAAGCCACACAGTTTCCACCGGACGCCTCTCCGTTAAGCGGAGAGATTTCCCGATAGACTTGTGCGGCCAGCTACGGACGCTTTAGGCCCAATAACAGCGGTCATCACTCGTGCTGCCGGTATTACCGCGGCGGCTGGCACCGGTCTTGCCCAGCACTTATTCCTCGACCACCTTACGGTCGCAAAAAGCGAGGACTATATGCCCTCGCACTTGGAGTCCCCTTATCGCACTGGCGTGCAGTGTAAAGGTTTCGCGCCTGCTGCGCCCCGTAGGGCCCGGTATCTTGTCTCAGATACCGTCTCCGGGCTCTTGCTCTCACAACCCGTACCGATTACTGGCACGGTGGGCCGTTACCCCNCCGTAGGGCCCGGTATCTTGTCTCAGATACCGTCTCCGGGCTCTTGCTCTCACAACCCGTACCGATTACTGGCACGGTGGGCCGTTACCCCACCGTCTACCTAATCGGCCGCAGCCACATCCTATAGCGCCGGAGCGTTTCAGGCTCTCTCCACTCCAAGATGAGAGCCCTATTCCGGATTAGCCTCAGTTTCCCGAGGTTGTCTGGATCTATAGGGTAGTTTGGCCACGTGTTACTGAGCTATCTGCTACGAGTCTCAACTCGTACAACTAGCATGGCTAAATCGGACTCCAATAGCAATGACCTCCGGCAGGATCAACCGGAATGGTCTCCCCAGC
>NZ_AOIN01000038.1 GCF_000337135.1 Natrialba chahannaoensis JCM 10990 | reverse complement strand
CCGATCGGGCGTCACCGAACTACCAAGGCTAACATCAGATCCCATCTGTACGGCGGACCGCAGGGGTAGGATCCTCATTTCCTTCGGACGTATTCGTAGGTCATCTGGGGCACTTAACCCCTTCGGACCAGAACCGTCCGACGACAAAGTGAATGAACACTTCGCCAATCACGCGTTCTTTGCAATCGTATCCGAATCCCCGTGTGTACTTAAGGGCAACGGATCGATTCCGTCCCGGAAGTCATAGCCGGAACGGGATTTGCGTAGTAATGGGTACGCCCCGTGTGTATATAAGGGCGTTGTTCCATGGCGTCGAAGACGCCACCTACGCTCGATCCAGTTGCCCCAAGCGACCTGGCTTCAGAGAAGCCAGATAACTGGGAGATGGATACAGTGCCTACCTCCGTGCCGGAAACCGGCCAGAGGGGACGTGTCGGCGTGCGCCACGTCGTTCGCATTAATGACGAGGAGAGGGTGCATACATAAGGCCGTCGAACGAGACGCTCATCGGAACCCGATACCATGAGAATATGTTCCACCTATGAGTGAATTGATGGTGGAAGCGAAATACAGGAGATGGAGAGGTTCCTTGGCACGTCTACAGCATTTTGACGAAAGGAAACTGTGTCCAAGAACGCTAACAGCTAATACGAGAGAACAACGTGGCAAACAGACGTTATCGATTCGCTGCGAACGAGCGAGGCACTCGGTGATGATAACGATGGCGACAACGACGAGGACAATCGTAACACGCGAGTGGACAAGCTGTCACGCGGGCGGAGGTCGGCCGGTCATCCCGTCCTTGTAGACACGGTCGAACCGAATGATACCCGCGTAGGTCGGGTTCGGTGGTGCGCGTGTAAGAAACTTGCTTCTGGGAACGGGCGGCGGAAACCAGTACTCGAGTAGTTCGCTGCGACGTGACCGATGCGAATAAACCGACGGCGTTGCAAGTAACTGATGAATGGTCCGGGACCCGATCGGTTCGGAGTCAACACCGTCTGCAGCGGAAATCTGCGCTGCACTCGACGACCCTGACTGCCGTGAGATCATCCGGAATCTCGAGGAACCCATGACAGCTTCTGAACTTACTAACCGGTGTGAGATACCCCAGTCGACGCTGTATCGGAAACTCGAGTTGCTGACCGACTCGACCCTACTCGAGGAGACCACCGAGATTCGGCGCGACGGGCATCACGCAAGCAAGTACGCCGTTGCGTTCGACGAAATCTCGATCGGGTTGGACGACGACCAGTCGTTGACGGTGCAGATCGATCGGCCGGCCCGGACGGCAGACGAGCGGCTCGCAGAACTCTGGTCCGAGGTGCGAAAGGAAACATGAGTCCGTACGCTTCTGGTGCATCGGAGATCGCGCTCGCACTCGCAATTGTAAAGACGCTCGTCTTGATCGTCGGTGGCTTCATCACGTACTTTGCGTTCAAGGCCTACCGGCGGACGAGACAGCGTGCACTCGGGTATCTAACGCTTGGCTTCGGGCTGGTTACGCTCGGGCTCTTTCTGGCGGGGATGCTCTACGAGCTGCTGAACGTCCATCTGGCGACGGGGATCTTGCTCGAGAGCCTGCTGGTACTCGCGGGCTTTCTCGTGATCGCGTATTCGCTGTACGTGCAGTAGGGGGCGCGTCTCTTTCTCAGTGCAGTGTACTCCCTTGGTCGGACAAGGAGCAAAAACCGGCTGGTGCCGGTCAGCCGTCGTATCCCGCGTCGTCCATAATCTCGCCGAACTCGTCGGACTCCATCGCTGACTCGTAGACGATTGCAGTCGCCATCCCACCAGGATAACGGCCTTCAGTCGTCACGTGGTGAACCTTGTGACAGTGTGCCGGATAGATCCCTGGCTCGGCGTCAGCCGTGAACTCGAGTGTGTATCGTTCTGCGGGGGCGATGTTGAGCACGTCCTGTTCGTACCGCGCTGCGTCGGGGATCGGTGAGCCGTCCTTCTCGATGACTTCGAAGCGGTGGCCGTGGGTGTGGAACGGGTGGGATTCGTAGCCGTTGTTGGCGATGTGGAGGTGGACAGTGTCGCCTTCGGAGACGAGCAGCGGCGTGCCCAGTTCGGGGTGGAACGTAGTGGGAGCACTGCGGCCGTTGAGGGTGTAGGCGTCCGAGGAGCGCTCGACAGGGTCGTAGTCCGCGTCACCGCCCGCTTCGCGATCGTGGAGACGCGTGTCCCAGTCACGGAGCGTGAAGAAGTACTCCTGATCCGGTGGGTCGTAGTCCACGGGGTCGACGCGGAGGATGCCGTACATCCCCATGTCGAGGTGGTTGTGCGTCTGATAGTGGCAGTGGTAGACGTGTGTTCCTGGCACGTCAGCCTCGAGGGTGTAGGTGTGGCTCTCACCGGCGTTGACCTGATCGCGATTCGTGACCGGAGCACCGTCGTCTTCCCAGGACTTGCTGACGGCGTGGACGTGGACCGTGTGGGGTCGGTTGTGTTCGGTGTTGTCGTAGGTGAGTTCGAAGGTATCGCCTTCGGTCATCCGATACATGGGGCCGGGAACGGAGGGGGCGAGGTCGTCGGCCTGCCAGGCCCATACCTCGGGGAGCTCGACCGGACCGCCGCCCCCGTCCTCGGTGACGAGTGCGTGGCGTGCGGGGACGGTGCGAAGCGTCGATTCGTACCCCTGCTCGGCAATGTCGACGATCTGTGGCGGTGCGGTATACTGGTAGTCGGTGAGCGGGGCGTCCTCGTTCTCGTCCGTCTCCCCGGGCTCGCCCCCATCGGCTGCGTCCGGGTCCCCGACAGACGCTGGGTCGTCCTCAGAGAAGACGGAGAGACAGCCCGCAAGTGCGCCCAGTGCGCCGACTCCGGCAGTCGAGAGAACCGTTCGTCGCCGCAGCGTGGAAGGACCGTTGGATGCAGTCATAGTACAGCTGATCGTTGGGACGGTAACCTAAAGGATAGTGGAGGGGTTTCCCAACGAACGGGAAGTCATCTGACTTCTTTGTACAGCAATCGGCACATTCGCCCAGGCGTGATAGTGGTCAATCTACCGACGTCAGCAATGGAGACAGGTCGCTGACAGAGAGGACGTCAATACGGAAAGAAACGAAGGGGTGTGCGTAGGCGGCGTCCTGAGCTGCGCAGCGCGCAGCGCGTAACGGTTTAGCAGTTCAGCAGTTCAGCAGTTCAGTGATTCACCGATTCAACGTGTGAATCGCGTGCCCCAACGCGTTCTCCGCAGCTTCCATCACCGATTCGGAGAGCGTTGGATGCGCGTGGATCGTCGAGGCGACGTCCTCGAGTGTCGCGCCGAGTTCGATCGCGAGGCCGAGTTCGCCGACGAGTTCAGACGCCTCGGGGCCAACGATGCTGGCACCGAGGACGTAGCCCTCATCTTCTTCAGCAACAATCTTGACGAACCCGTCGCTCTCGCCAGTGGTCAGTGCGCGACCACTGGCGCGGAAGGGGAACTTGCCGACGACAGTGTCGAAACCGGCGTCCTCGGCATCGGTCTCGGACATCCCGACGGTCGCGATTTCGGGATCGGTGAAGACGACCGCCGGCATCGCCTGGTAGTCAATGGCCGACGGCTCGCCGGCGATGACTTCGGCGGCGACTTCTCCCTCCATACTGCCCTTGTGGGCAAGCATCGGTTCGCCGGCCACGTCGCCGACGGCGAAGATGTGCTCGACGTTCGTGCGTGCGCGCGAATCGGTTTCGATGAAGCCCTTGTCGTTGGTCTCGACGCCGGCCTCGCCGAGGTCAAGCGTATCCGAGACTGGTTGGCGACCGACGGCGACAAGGACCTTCTCGGCGTCGAGGTCGAGCGTGTCCGCTTCCTCGGTTTCCTCTGCTGCGGCCCCGCCGTCTGCGGCGACCTCCGGCGCTGGCTCTGCCACGACGCGAACGCCGTCGCCGTCCTCGCGTTCGTGCCACTCCGAGGCCGTGTAGCCGAACTCGAACTCGATGCCGAGGCCCTTCGCGTGCTGCTTGACCGGGCGCTTGAGATCGTCGTCGTAGCCCGGCAGAATCTCGTCGAGCATCTCGACGACCGTTACATCCGTCCCGAGTTTGGCGAAGACGCTCGCCAGCTCCATCCCGATGTAGCCCGCGCCGACGACGACCAGCGAGTCGGGGACGGAGTCGAGCGAGAGCGCCTGGCGCGAGTTCAGGATCGGCTCGTCGCCGTAGGAGAAGTTCGGAATCTCGATCGGGCGCGAACCAGTCGCGACGATTGCGTGTTCGAACTCGAGTGTCTCCGAGCCCTGGCCCTCGCCGTCGTGGGAGATACGGACGGTGTTTTCGTCGGCGAACGTCGCCGTCCCCTCCATGAGGTTGACGCCGTTTGCCTTACAGAGCTTTTCGACACCGCCGGTAAGCTGGTCGACGACGTCGTTCTTCCAGCTGACCATGCCCGCGAGATCGATGGCAGGGTCGGCGTGGATTCCCATCTGTTCGGCGTTGCGGGCGTCGTGGGCCACGTCGGTCGCCGTGATCAGCGCCTTCGAGGGAATACAGCCGTGGTTCAGGCAGGTGCCGCCGTAGGCCTCCTTCTCGACGAGCGTGACGTCGAGATCGAGCTGACCGGCCCGGATTGCGGCGACGTAGCCGGCAGGACCCGCGCCGATCACGAGGACATCGGTGCCGGTGGTGACGTCTCCAACGACCATTAGTTGGTCCCTCCGTATTCGTGCGGTTCGAGCGTGTGTGCGGTGTGTGCGTGTCCGTCTCCGTCGACAGGTGCGTGCATGTACATAGCCATTAGTACGGTGAGTAGCGTCTAACGTTTAGGGGTCTGCAAGTGGTGGGGTTGAGTTGGGCAAGTTCGGTGCAATCAGTTCTCGTCTCAATCGACTGAAGTCGTGTCGAGTGTGAGACGTGGGCGTTACTCGAGTAACAGCAGTTCTGGATTCTCGAGGTACTCCATCACCGTGTTCGTAAACTGTGCACCGACAGCGCCGTCGATCAGTCGGTGGTCGAACGACAGCGAGAGCGTCATCACGGATCGCGGCTCGATCGACTCGTCGCCGTTCTCGTCGGTGACGACGCGTGGTTTGCGCTTGATTTCACCGACGGCGAGAATGCCCGATTCAGGGTAGTTCAGGATCGGGGTCGCGTACTCGCCGCCGATGCCGCCGATGTTCGTGATCGTGAACGTCGAGCCCCGAAGTTCGTCCGGGCTGATCGAGCGCTCGCGGGCGCGCTGGACGAGTTCGTTCATCTCCGAAGAGAGCTGGAGCATGCCCTTGCCGTCTGCGTTGTCGACGACCGGGACCATCAGGCCCACGTCGGTCGCCGCTGCGACGCCGATATTGTAGTAGTTGCGGTGGACGATCTCCTCGTTTGCCTCGTCGATGACCGCGTTCATCTCGGGGTACTCCTGTAGCGCCGCGACGACGGCCTTCATGATGAACGGCATGTATGTCAGGCGGATGCCCTGCTCCTCAGCATGGGGCTTGAGCCGTTTGCGAGCGTCGACGAGTTCCGTGACGTCGACCTCGTCGTGGTGGGTGACGTGTGGGGCCGAGAACTTCGACTCGACCATCGCGTCGGCGATCGTCTTGCGGACGCCACGGAACGGTTCGCGACGCTCGCGCTCGCCCTCGGCGAAGGCCTCGCCGGCCTCAATGGCAGCCGCGTCAGCCTCCTGGGCCTGTCGCTGGGCCTCGGCGTACTCCCGAACTGCCTCGGGCGTAACGAACGCCTCGCCGTCGCGCTCTTCGGTCGCGGGGACGGCATCGAGGTCGATGCCCTCTTCTTCTGCGATGCGCCGCGTTGCGGGTGCGGCGAGCGTCCGGTCACGGTCGGCGGACTCGACCTGGGCTGGAG
This sequence comes from Natrialba chahannaoensis JCM 10990, assembly GCF_000337135.1. Classification (GTDB taxonomy): domain Archaea; phylum Halobacteriota; class Halobacteria; order Halobacteriales; family Natrialbaceae; genus Natrialba; species Natrialba chahannaoensis. The sequence goes on along the minus strand of NZ_AOIN01000038.1, from coordinate 48,114 downwards.
GCTGTGTCTGGGTCGTCCCAGTCTGACCAGTCGACCCACCCGCCGTGGACTTGTCGGTACTCGAGTCGGCCGCTGCAGCCGTGGTCGGTTCGTCCGTGGTGGCACTGCTACCAGTCTCACCGCTCCCGGCCTGTGCCTGTGCGTCGGCTGCTGGTGCGGTGCCCGCTGCAGCCTGGACGTCGGCAGCCGTGATCCGGCCGCCGGGACCACTGCCCTGGACCTGCGAGAGGTCGATCCCCTCCTCGCGGGCCAGCCGTCGCACGCGTGGGGGCGCGAAGATCCGATCGTCTGGCGTCTCCGCAGGTTCGGTGTCCTCGCCAGCACCCGTTGCACCGGGGTCGCCGGCGGGGTCGGCGTCTGCGTCTGCTCCGGCCTCGACTTCGCCAGCGCCTGCATCCGCCTCCGCTGTCCCTTCCTCGCCCTCCACGTCGAACGTGACGAACACGTCCCCGACGGGGATCACGTCGCCTTCCTCGAAGTGGAGTTCGCGGACACTGCCGTTGACCGGGGCGGGGACCTCGACGAGCGCCTTGTCCGTCTCGACCTCCGCAACCGGCTGATCTTCGCTGACCTCGTCGCCCGGTTCGACGAACCAGGTGACGAGTTCTCCCTCTGCAACACCTTCACCGACGTCTGGCAGCTCGAATTCACGGACCATGTTAGAACCCCATCGCGTCGCGGATGCCCGATTCGATGCGTTCGGCCTCGGGCAGGTAGTAGTCTTCGAGCGCGTACAGCGGGAACGGCGTATCGAAGCCGGTGATGCGCTCGACCGGTGCCTCCTGGTAGAGCAGTGCTTCCTCCTGAATCGTCGCAGCGATTTCTGCGCCGAGGCCACCCGTCTGGGGAGCCTCGTGGACGACCGCTGCACGGCCGGTCTTCTTGAACGACTCAATGATCGTGTCCTCGTCGAGCGGCGAAAGCGTCCGGAGGTCGACGACCTCGACGTCGATCTCACCTTCGAGGTTCTCTGCGGCCTCGATCGTCGGCCGGGTCATCGCCCCCCACGTGAAGACGGAGATGTCCGACCCTTCGCTGCGGACGGCGGCCTCGTCGAGTGGCACCTCGTACGATTCTGCGGGGACTTCCTCACGGAACGCCCGGTAGATGAGCTTCGGTTCGAGGAAGAGCACCGGGTCAGGCGAACGAATCGCGCTCGTCAGCAGCCCCTTCGTGTCGTACGGCGTCGATGGAACGACAACCTTGAGTCCAGGCTGGTGGGCGAACATTGCCTCCGAGGACTCGGAGTGGTGTTCGGGCGCGCGGATGCCGCCGCCGTAGGGTGCACGGATGACAAGCGGGCACGTGAATCGGCCGCGCGAGCGCGTCCGCAGTCGTGCTGCGTGTGAGACGATCTGGTCGAAGCCGGGGTAGATGAAGCCAAGGAACTGCATCTCGGGGACCGGGCGCATTCCGTAGGCGGCCATCCCGATCGCGGTACCGATGATACCCGACTCCGCGAGCGGCGTGTCGATGACGCGATTGTCGCCGAACTCCTCGTACAGTCCTTCAGTCGCGCGGAAGACGCCGCCGTTCTTGCCGACGTCCTCGCCCATGACGACGACGTCCTCATCGCGTTCCATCTCGCTGTGGAGTCCGTCTCGGACTGCCTGTACCAGCGTCAGGTTGTCAGTTTCGGTGTCAGTGTCGATGTGAGATTCTGCAGCCATAGATTATCCCTCCAGCAGCGCGTCGTCGCCGTGTTCCTCGCGAATCGATTCGAACCACTCGAGTTGTTCTTGCAGTCGCTTGGGCATGCCCTCGTAAACGTGGGCGAAGATCTCGGCAGGGTCAGGTCGTTCGACGGCCTCTGCGGCGTCGATTGCGTCTGCAACGTCGGTTTCGATGCGCGACTCGATGGCGTCGACGCGCTCGTCGTCGAGCATGCCGTGGTTGCGCATGTACGTCTCGAGGCGCGGGATCGGATCCTTTTGCTTCCAGCGCTCGACTTCCTCGTCGTCGCGGTAGACGGAGGGGTCGTCGGCGGTGGTGTGGGCACCGAAGCGGTACTGGACGGCCTCGATCAGCGTCGGACGGAGTTCGTCCTCGCCAGGGTTCTTCGCTTTCTCGACAGCGTCGCGCGTGACCTTGTAGACGGCGAGTGGGTCCATCCCGTCGACCTGGACACCCTCGAAGCCGTAGGCGGTCGCCTTCTGGGCGAGCGTCGCGCTTGCGGTCTGACGTTCGCGCGGGACCGAGATGGCCCACTGGTTGTTGTTACAGAAGAAGATGTTCGGCGTATCAAAGACACCGGCGAAGTTGAGCCCCTCGTGGAAGTCGCCCTCCGAGGTCGCACCGTCGCCGAAGTAACAGATGAATGCCTTCTCCTCGTCTTTCAGCTTCGAGGCCCAGGCAGCCCCCGTTGCGTGGGGGATCTGCGTTGCAATCGGGACAGCGACGGTGAAGATGTTCGCGTCTTCCGGAATCTCGTTGCCCTGCTCGTGGCCCATCCAGTACAGCAGGGTGCGTTCGAGCGAGAGCCCACGAACCAGTCCGGCACCGTGTTCACGGTAGCTCGGGAACAGCCAGTCGTCGGTGTCGAGTGCGTGTGCGCTTGCGACCTGCGCACCTTCCTGACCCGACAACGGCGGATACGTTCCCATCCGCCCCTGTCGCTGAAGGCTCACGGCGCGCTCGTCGAAGTGACGAACCAGCCGCATCTGTTCGTACATCTCGAGCAATTTGTCCTCGGCGATATCCGGCACTTCGACGCCCTCGCGGACGCGTCCGGCATCATCGAGGATCTGTACTCGTTCTCGGGGGTCGCGCTGTATCGTGCTCACGGAGAGTCCCACCTGCGCATACTCTAATGAATTATCGCTTGTGTTAAAGGATTTTCGTAAATAGTTTACTATCAGAGGAATTCTTGCGAGACAGACCGTGGGACACAGTACGAGTACGGGCTAAATAATTCAAACGTTCACCAAGACACCTCGTTTTGTAATAGTTCCAGAAATACCCGTCGGGTACCGTGAACAGTGAACGGTTGGGCAGCTACGCACCGATCGGAGGAACAGGAAACCAGTAATGAACTGGGAAAGACAGCTCGTACTCGAGTAGGGACTGCGTTATCGGTGAGAGAGGGACAGTGAGAAACTAGACAGCGCCCAGCGGTGCTGGATATGTCTGAACTCACTCCGAGACGGAAACCGAGGTGTCTGCACGGCGAGCGCGCTGTCGTGCCTCGTCAACGCTCGTTCCTTCCCGGAGGACGGCGTCGACGAACAGCTCGCCGGCCTTGTAGGAGGAGCGGACCATTGGCCCGCTCGCACAGTAGAGGAAGTTGAGTTCGTCTTCGGCGACCTGCCGCCACGTCTCGTACTTGTGCGGATGATCGTAGCGCTGGACATCGAGGTGGCTGCGCGAGGGCTGGAGGTACTGACCGAGCGTGACGATATCGACGCCGTGCTCGCGACAGTCGGCGAGCGTCTGGTAGACTTCGTGGTCGTACTCGCCGTGGCCGAGCATGATCGAGGTCTTGGTGTAGATGTCGGATTCGCGCTCGACCTGTTCGAGCACCGAAAGCGACTGTTCGTAGCTGGCGCGGCGGTCACGAACGGGGAACTGGAGCCGGTCGACGGTTTCGACGTTGTGTGCGATCACGTCTGGATCGGCGTCGATGATCTTGCGGACGAGCTCGGGTTCGCCCTGAAAGTCTGGAATGAGGACCTCGACGAGGATGCCCGGATGACGATCCTTGATCTCGCGAATCGTCTCGGCGAAGTGGCCCGCACCCTGATCTGGCAGATCGTCACGGTCGACTGAGGTCAACACAACGTAGTCGAGACCGATCTCGGCGACGGCGTCGGCGACGTTGGCCGGTTCGTCGGGATCGAGTGGCTCCATGCCGCCCGTGGTTACGTCACAAAAGTTACACGCACGGGAGCACCGATCGCCCATGAGCATGAACGTCGCTGTGCCACCGTCGCCCTCGCCAGTGCCGGCTCCGCCGGACCAACACTCGCCGAGGTTCGGACAGTTGGCCTCCTCACAGACGGTGTGGAGATTCCGCTCGCGGAGTGTCTCCCGAATGTCGGTAAACTCCCGACCTGATGGCGGTCGCATCTTGAGCCAGTCGGGCTTCCGAGCGCTGCTCATACCCGGACCGAGGCGGCCAGATGGGAAAAATGGTGGTGGTCGGGTGTCCCCAGCAGTGGTGTCTGGTAGTGATCACCGCGCCCCATACTACCTAATAGCAATGTTTATTTCCCCTACCAATCACCGTGGGTACGAGATGCTCGATCTCGATCGGACGGAGATCACAACAGGGCCTATTCACAAGGTGCTCGCGATCCTGGCGGCACCGCTGCTCGTTCAGAACCTCGTGCAGGTGGTCCAGCAAGTCGTCGACACCCTCTGGCTGGGTCGACACAGCCTCGAAGCGGTCGCCGCAGTCGGCCTCACGTTTCCACTCACCGGCCTCCTCGCCGCCGTCTCGATCGGTGCCGGCGTCGGTACGCAGGTCCTCGTCTCACAGCGGGTTGGCGCGGACGCCGACCGCCGTGCACGACGTGGCGCAGCAAACGGTATCGTCGTCGGCTTCGCTGCCGGCGGCCTCGCTGGCCTCGTCGTCGCCTACTTCGCCGCCGACATCGTCTCCCTCTTCGGTGCGAGCGACCTCGTCACTCAGTACGCGGCCGCCTACCTCGCCGTCAGCGCACTCCTCTTTCCCGCCCTGAGCACAAGTGAGGCACTCGAGTCGGGCTTCATCGGCTGGGGAGATACGCGCGCAGCGCTGTACATCAACGTCGTCGCAGTTGCCGTGAACATCGTCCTCGACCCGTTCCTCATCTTCGGCTGGTGGCTGTTCCCCGAACTGGGCGTCACCGGCGCGGCGCTCGCGACCGGTATTGGCTACACGATCGGCTTCGCGTTCGGACTCGCACTGGCGTTGGCCGGCCGTAACGGGTTCGTCCTTTCGCGGGACGTACTCACGTACTCCCGGACGGACTGTCGCGAGATTATCGACATCGGCTGGCCAACGGCTGGACAGTACGTCTCGAGCCAATCCGCCCGCGTTGGGATGGTCTGGCTCGTAACGCTCGTCGGCGGGGACCCGGGACTCGCCGCGTACACGATCGGGGCGCGGGTCGCAGCAATTGCGTTCGTGCCTGCAATCGGGCTACAACAGGCCGCACAGAGTATGATCGGGCAGAACCTCGGGGCAGAACTTCCGGAGCGGGCGCGACGGACGACGTGGACCGGTGTGGTCATGGCGAGCGTTGGGCTCACGGTCGTCGGCGTGATCCAGTGGCTGATACCGGAGACGCTGTCGATGCTGTTCGTTCCCGACGCGACGCCGACAGAGATTGCAGTCGCCGCGGACTACCTGCAGATTCTCGCGTACAGCTACTGGGCCATCGGTGCGACGTATCTCCTGCAAGCCGGGTTCAACGGCGCGCGGCGCACGCGGACGAGCCTGGTTGCGACATTGCTCCAGTACTGGATCGTCCGCATCCCGGTCGCACTCGCCGCGGCGTACCTCTTCCAAATGGGAGTCAACGGCGTCTTCTGGGCCGTAACCATCTCGAACATCGTCGCCGCACTCGGACTAGGCGTCTACTACTGGTATGAGACGGCGACCGGGATGAACACGCGAGCAGTCGAGGTGGCCCAGTCTGAAGCAGCCGATTAACCCGAGATACCCCATGAAACGCGAAAATACCGCGCGATAGCTTTACGGAGCCGAATGAAGTAGACGATTGTATGACTCCGTCGACGCTGGATTGGCTCCACCTCTCGGACGGTGAACGGATCGTCTGGGAGAGCCGACCACACCCGGTCACGATGGGGATCAGGATGCCGATCGCGGTGGGACTGGTACTCGTCGGCTTCATCCTCACAGGATGGAGCGCGTCCGACGGAATGGGACTGCTCACCTACGTGGGAATCGCGCTGGCACTCGGTGGCGCGATTGTCGCCCTCATCCAGTACGTCTTCTGGCGAAATACCCACTACGTGATCACGTCGGCGGAACTGTACAAGAAACACGGCGTCGTCTCGCGAGACGTGACCCAGTTTCGCCTTGACCGCGTCCAGAACGCGACGCTCCAGCAGTCGGTTGTCGGTCGCGTACTGGGATACGGAACGCTGACCGTCTACACGGCTGGCTCCGGCGATCCAGAACTGACGTTCGAACGCGTTCCACAACCCCAACGAGCCTCGGGAGTGCTCAGCGACGAGCTAGGCGAGATTACACACAGCAGTTCACCCATCTGAGACCCACTCGAGTGGTGAGCAAGCGAACCAGGACGTTCCTGATCGAGGGACAGGCGGTTGAAACTGGGTACCGTGTCGACCCACAGACCGAGTTTAACAGGATACTAAGGCCGTATTGGAACGCTTGAATCACAAAGCATATTACACAAACTCGGGTGGGGAGCCAATGCGATGACCCAACAGTCACTGGCGACACCAGCAGCGTCGGTATCGCGCGGAGCAAGTATTGCAGCGAGCGCCGGACTCGGTGTCCTGGCCGCTGTGGTTGGCTACCTGATCACCTACGTGATGGTTGTCGACCAGGTCCGCGAGGGTTTTGGCGATCATGTCGCCGAATGGACCGGCGTCGCCTGGTACTACTACAACGCCCACCTGGTCGATATCGAAGCGAGCGGTGGAATCGGGGGCTTCAGCGGCACCGATACCGTCGACTTCATCGCCCAGGCCGACGCTACGAGCGCAACGGCGCTGTACGTCGTCCCGCCGCTCGTGCTCTTCGCGTTCGGCGCGGTGCTTGCGTACCAGCTCGACGCTCGCAATCTCGGCGAGGCAGTTATCGTCGGTGCACCGGTGACGATCGGCTACGCCATCATCATGGCTCTCGGTGCCGTCGTCGCCGAATCGAGCGCCGAGGCGTCGTTCCTCGGAATCGAAGCGGCCGGCTCGATGTCACCAGAACTCGTGCCGGCGATCATCCTCGGCGGGATCATCTACCCCGTCGTCTTCGCCACGGCCGGTGCAGTGACGGCGGCACTGCTCCGAGCTTGAGGCGGTTGCGGAGCCACTTCCCTGCTGATAGTCCGTTACGAGATGGCACTCAGTCACGAGGAACCACTCAATCACGGAACAGCCACGAGACGATCCGAAGGAAACGCCTTTCACCACCCGCTCCCCGTTTTCGCGTGATGGAGGTTGCCGAGGTTCTCCCCGAGTTCGCAGACGCCTTCGCTTTCGAGGAGTTCAACCGCATGCAACGCGAGGCCCTGCCCGCGTTACTCGAGCGCGAGGAAAACGTCGTCGCGAGCGCGCCCACCGCATCCGGCAAGACCGCGCTCGCAGAACTCGCGATCTGCAAGGCCCTGGCAGATGGCGGCACTGCACTGTTTATCGCCCCGCTGCGGGCCCTGACGAACGAAAAGGAGGACGACTGGGATCGCTTCGAGGAACTCGACTACACCGTCTACGTCGTCACCGGCGAGCGCGAACTGAACTCGAGACGCGCCCGCCACGCGGACATCCTCGTGATGACGCCCGAGAAACTCGACTCGGCGACGCGCAAGCACGATTCCCGGCGCTATGACTTCGTGACGGATATCGACGTCTGCGTAATTGACGAGGTCCACCTGCTGGACGCCGACCGCAGAGGGTCCGTTCTCGAAGTGACGATTTCGCGACTGCGACGGCTCTGTGAGCCGCGGGTCGTCGCCCTCTCGGCGACCATGCCGAACGTCACCGACGTGGCCGCGTGGCTCGACGCACCCGACGAGACCACCTTCGAGTTCGGCGACGAGTACCGCCCGGTCGACCTGAACGCCGGCGTCAAGACCTACACGCACGGCGAGAACTCGTTCGCGGACAAGTACCGTCGGCTCTACCGGGCGCTCGACCTCGCCGAACCGCACCTGAACGAGGACGGTCAGGCGCTCGTTTTCGTCTCGTCGCGCCAGGACACCGTCCGGGCGGCCGAGAAGGCTCGTGACGAGATCGCCGAGCGCGACATTCCGATGGGCGCGCGCGGGAACTACGATTTCCACACCGAATCGAAGGAACTCGAGAACGACACGCTCAGAAACTCGGTCCTCGACGGTGTCGCCTTCCACCACGCTGGGCTCTCGAAGAACGACCGCGACCTCGTCGAGGAGTGGTTCAAGGAGGGCATCGTCGAGTTGCTGTTCTCGACCTCGACGCTCGCCTGGGGGGTGAACCTCCCCGCTCGCTGCGTCGTAATTCGAGACACGAAACTGCACGACCCACTCGAGGGCGAGGTCGATATGAGCCCGCTCGACGTGCTCCAGATGCTCGGTCGCGCGGGCCGACCGGGGTACGACGACGTGGGCTACGGCTGGGTGGTCTGTGACGGGTCGGAGGCAGACAAGTACCGTCGCCTGCTGCGGGACGGGAAAGAGATCGAGTCCCGACTCGCCGAGAGCTTAGAGACCCACCTCAACGCCGAAATCGCAATGGGGACCATCACCGATCTGGACGACGTGATGGACTGGCTCGAGACGACCTTCTACTATGTCCGCGGCCAGTCTCGCCCGGAGGACTACGACTTCCCGAATCTCAGACAGCGCGTCCGAGACTGCCTCGAGAAACTCGTCGACCGCGGCTTCGTCGAAACCGGTGACGACCTCTCGATCGAGGCGACACCGCGGGGCGTGCTCGCCTCGAAGTACTACCTGCGACTCGAGACCGCAGCCGAGTTCGCCACTCTCTGTGATCGCGCCGAGGAACATGCAGGTGCACTCGAGATGGACGACATTCTGACGGCCGTCGCGACCGCTCAGGAGTTCGACTCCGTCTCGTCCCGGCAGGACGAACGAGACGCGATCGATGCGGTGCTCGTCGGCGTAGACACGGGCGATCTGGAAGCGGGCGAGCGGAAGGTGCTCGCCATCCTTCGCAGTTCCGCGAGCGGGACGACACCAGGTGCGTTACGCAGCGACGCCTGGGTCATCGAGCGAAACGCGACGCGACTCATCTCCGCACTCGGCGCGTTCCTCGACCGGTTCGTCGGGCCGCACGCGGCGAATCTCTCCCGACGGACCGAAGCGCGCATCGAGAACGGCGTCGCCGAGGACGCGGTCGGCCTGACGGCCATCGACGGCGTCGCCGCGGGTCGTGCGAGCAAACTCGCGAAAGAAGGCCTCTCGACGCCCGGCGACGTGATCGACGCCGATATCGACGGCCTCGTAGCAGCCGGCCTCTCGGAGGGCATCGCCGAACGGATCTACGAGGGCGCACAGACACTCCCCTCGATCGAGTTCGACTGGGGCACCTTCCCCGACGCCATCGGCACCGGCGAGAACGAAGTCTGTGAGGTCACGATTCGAAACGTCGGCGAACCGGCACGGGCCGGCGTCCGAGTCACCGTCAACGGCGTCGAGATGACCAGCACCAGCACCTATCTCCGCGATACTGAAACCGTGCCGGTTGGGGTGTTTGGCGCTGATGCGGATGTACTCGAGTACACGGTGAGCGTGGCCTTCCCCGAGGAGCCGCTGGTTCCAGTGGAGGCGAGCCGTACAGTGGATGTGCAGTAGCTGGTCGGTGATACGGAATTCCGGGGGTGCTGGAGGGTCTTTCGATAAATTATTGTTCTGTAGTGTTCAATATCTACTATGTCCCTCCCCTCCGATCGCCGTCTGTTCGCGATGTGTCTCGTCGCCGCTGGAGTCGGTTTGCTCGGCTGGCGCGCGTTTTTCTCGCACCTGAACGGCGGTGTCGTGCTCATCCTTGCGATCGGCGTCCTCGCACTGTTGTTTTTCGTGGATGGCTACGTCAACAGTGAGCGCACCGTGTGAGCATGCGGCTCCACCAACAGGTTCCGGCAGATACCGACCGGCATCAACTGGCATGGACTGATTCCGGCTGAGCCCGATTCAGTCGGTCAGTTCCAGAACCGTTGCCCGAATGTCGTCGGATGAATCGACGACGACATCCGCGGACGAGCGGTCGATGTCACCGTGGGCATCGATCCGGTAGGCGATCACGACCGTGTCGGCGCGGTCGGCCGCCTCGATACCGTTCGCTGAATCCTCGACGACGACACACGCCTCCGGCGGGACGCCGATCTCGTCCGCGGCGTACTCGAACACGTCCGGTTCTGGTTTGCTCGCCGCCTCGATATCGTCGGCGCTAATGATTTCGTCGAACGACTCCGCGAGGTCGAACCGGTCGGTGACCCAGCCGATCCACTCGTGCGGAGAAGAGGAGACGATTGCCGTCTCGATTCCTCGCTCCTCGAGTTCGGCGAGCAAGTCGTGCAGGCCGTCCAGAAGATCGACCCGCTCCGTGTACAGTTCCTCGGCTGCCTCGGTGAACCGGTCGATGTACTCCTCGTGCGAGATCGCCGTGCCGTACTCGTCGTCGAGGTAGTCGTAGATTTCGCGGTAGTTCATCCCGGAGACCTCGGCGACATCGACATCCTCGTCCGGGACCGCAGCAGGGAAGATCTCCTCGCGCTCGAACTCGACCCAGTAGTCCTCGCTGTTGACGAGGACGCCGTCCATATCGAACAGCACCGCCTCGGCGCGCTCGCCGTCCGCGATCAACTCGTCGGTCTGTCCCGTCACGTCTGTCGCGTCATCCATATGCGTCAGGCTACCCGGCGGTTCCGTATAGCTGTTTGGCCGGCTGAGGGGAGAGGAAAAAAGGTGAGAAGAAAGGAAGAGGGTGACAGCAAAAAGAAAAGAAGAGAAGAGAGTGACCACCAGACCGCTAGCTGACCTATCCGAAAATCTCTCCACGCCGTTCGTGAATCATTTCCGCCGCCACCTCGTCCGCAATGGACTCGTCGAACTCGCGTTCTAGGAGCCACAGTCCGAGATCGATGCCCGACGTAACCCCACCCGCGGTGAGCACGTCACCGTCGTCGACCACCCGCTCGTCCACCACGTTCGCAGCCGTCTCACCAAGGTCTTCCACCGCGGCAGGGTGGGTCGTCGCGGGTCGGCCCTCGAGTAGGCCCGCCGCAGCAAGAATCATCGCACCAGTGCAGACGGAAGCGACCGTCGCGCCGTTCGTGTAGCACTCGTCGACTGCGGCCGGCAGTTCACCCTCGTCGACGACGAGTCGGACGCCGCCGGTCGAGGTCGTCCAGCCGCCACCGGGGACGAGCAGCAGGTCAGGGTCGCCGAGCGTGCCGTCGGGTTCGACCCGCAGGTCGTGACTGGCGGTCACGAGGTCGGTCTCCTCGAGTGTCACGAGATTTGTGTCGATCGAGGCACCGGCTTGCGAGCCGTTCTCGAGTACCTCGTAGGGACCGATCGCGTCGAGTTCGTCGAAGCCATCGAAGAGGACGATTTCAGCGGTAATGTCGACCATGTTAGAGTGGTCACGGGCGCGGAAGAAACGTGTTTTGCCGGACGATACCGTGCCGACGGGTGCTGTCTCTCTGTGTCTACGTCCCCGTCTTCAGTTCACGCCCTGCGTTTTCTGTTCGCGTCTGCGTTTCCCGTTCCCGTCTTCTCCTGTCTCTTTCCCTGTTCCCTCCGCGCGCCACATCCTGCCGCCTCGGTTACGAGTCAACGCGTGTCGTGGCGATGTCTTCGAGTTCGTCAGCGAGCACGTCGCTCACTGCGGCAACGTACCAGTCGGTGCCGCGCTCGACACGAAGACCGCTCTCACCGGCGAGAAGTTCACCGAGTAACTGCTCCTCTCGGTCGGGACGGTAGCAGACGATCCCGTCCAGCCGGCCGCAAGCGAGGAGCCCCCAGTGAACCGTCGGGCTCCAGCTTTCGAGGCGGCGTTTGCAGGTGGACTCGAGTGCCCGGTTGATCGACTCGGAGACGGCGCGGTGATCGGGATCTCGCTTGACATCGTGGCCGATAACGGAGACGACGGTCGCGGTCGACGGCTCGTGGTAAGTGTCTGTTTCTGTCCCTGCCTCAGGTGCCTGCGTGGCTGCCACCGGACGCCCATTGTAGCGGACGCCTCGACCACGCCGTGCGACGTAGAGGTCGTCGAGTAGCGGCACGTAGACCACGCCGAGAACGGGGTCGGCGCTTTCACAGACGGTGACGGCGCTCGCGAACGACGGAAGCCCGGATTCGAAGTTGTTTGTCCCATCGAGGGGGTCGACGATCCACTCGTATGGGCTGTCGTCGTCTCCCGCACCCGCGTGTGTCCCGGACTCTTCGGCGTCGATTCGGTGTGTCGGGAACTGCGACTGGATGACCCCGAGCATCCGCGCTTCGGATGCGGTGTCCGCGCTCGATTTCACGTCGTGTTCGAGTCGGTCGGCTTCGGTGTCTTCGGTGCGATAGGCCTCGCGGAGGTACGAGCCACCGGCCGTACAGGCCTCGATGGCGGTCGATTCGATGCGGTCGAGCGAAGTGTTCATACCGACGACAGCATCACCAGTCATATTTCGATTGTGTTTTCCACCGACAGATCGTTCGCCGTGGGTATGGACGATCAGTGCAACCACCAGCGACGCGTCGCCGAGTTCATCGCTACCCACGAACTCGAAGCCCCGCCCGAGTTCAGGCTGCTCGATCTCACCTCCGAGGTCGGCGAACTCGCGAAGGACGCGAACACGTCGACCGAGTACGGCTCGGTGCCTGCAGACATTGACCTCTCCTCGGACGAGATTGGCGACGTGCTGTTCGCGCTACTCGCGCTCGCGGAGTCGGTCGATATCGACGCCGACGCGGCGCTAGACGAGGCGCTCGCGAAGTATGACGATCGACTGGCAGCAGACGGAGCTGAGTCGCCTGGTTCTGGAGAATAACGGACGGCGAAAGAACAGGCAGTTCTCAGTTACGGTGCGACGATCGCGTCCGTCTCGAGTACTGTTGCCGCTGCGTCCTGCACATCGGCGAGCACCGGTTCCGGCGCGTAGACGCCGAGCCGCCAGGTTTCCCGGGCGCAGGCATCGAGGCCGGCGACGAGCGAAGAGCGCTCCTCGAGTCGCTGGAGGTCGCCGTCGACGACGATTTTGGTGCGCGACTCGGGTGAGCTTGGCTCAGACGGACTGTCGAGGACAACTGCAGACGGGTTGACGCTTGCGACTTCGGCGATTTCTCGTTCGAGGCTGCGCGTGCGGTCGTACTCGAGTCCGACGAACTCGTCTGTCACGTCGCCGCGAGGTGCCCAGATCGCGCGCTTGTAGAGCGTTCGCTCCCGGAGTCGGCGCTCCAGGTCGGCCGTCGGCTCGTGTTCGGCGAGCAACGAGAAGAGTTCCGAGTCGGTGAGGCGGGCGAACGTCTCGGGCGAGATGACCTCGTCGCGCAGCACGCGCTCGCTCGCACGGTCGAGCATTGCACCCGCGATTCGGGAGACGTGGTGGCCGTAGACGGTCGCGTTCATCAGTGTTCGAGCGATCAGCGCACTTTCGGCGGTCGCGACGTTACCCGCCTCGAGTGCGAGTTCGCCGTCGACCGTCCGGAGCGCGTAGAGCAGCCGCGAGTGGTCGATCGTACCGTAGGGGACGCCGGTGTGGTGAGCGTCCCGTACGAGATAGTCCATCCGGTCGACATCGAGCGATCCGGAGACGAGTTCACCGAGCGGGCCGCGGCCGTCAACGGTGGCGGCGACGGCTTCGGGATCGAGCCCCTGTTCTTCGAGAACGTCGCCAACTTCGCTGTCGGTGAGCAGCCACTCGATCTCGTCGTGGTGGCGGCCGACGTGGCGTTCGATCGCGGCCTCGGTCTGGTGGCCGAAGGGACCGTGGCCGACGTCGTGGACGAGCGCGGCGGCCCGGAGACGGTCCGCGAGCTGGTCGTCGAGCTCGAGTTGGTCGACGGCGCGAGAGGCGAGGTGGTAGACGCCGAGGCTGTGCTCGAAGCGAGTGTGGTTCGCGGAGGGGTAGACGAGCTGGACGGTACTCAGTTGCCGAACGTAGCGCAGGCGCTGCATGGGCGCGGTGTCGAGCAGCGCCTCCGCGGTGGGACAGAGCTCGATATAGTCGTGAACGCTGTCCTTGATCGTCGTCGCCGTCGTGGTCATACCCCCTACTCTGCAGCAGTGGTTCTTAGATACGGTGATCCCGCGTTCGTGTGGGATGTGTGAGAGTACGGCAGGAAGGGAATCGCTCGTGCGCCGGTAGGGCACAGGCCCTCACACCCTCACAGCACGTGCTCGTCGATCTGTCGATACGTCTCCTCGAGTGTCCCCGAATTGTCGATGACGACGTGGTCACGCTCGATCGGGTCGAACGTCTCTCGCAACTGGAGGTGTTGTTCGAACTGCGCGTCGCTGATCGTGTCCGTGCGTTCTTCGATGCGTCCCTTGACCACATCGAGGTCGCAGTCGACGTAGACGAACTCATAGTCGACGCCGAGTTCTTCGGCCATCGTCGCGGCCTGCTCGCGATACGGTCGGGACTGGAACGTCGCATCGAGGACGACGTTCGAGCCGGACTCGAGTGGAGACTGGGCGCGCTCGAGCAGGGTGTCGTACGTCGCGTCGGTCTCTTCAGGCGTGTAGGAAGGGTCGGGAAAGAGCTGCTTGCGTACCTGGTCGGTTCGGTAGCGTTCTGCGTCGGTCTGTTCGGCAGTGTACCCTGATGCAGCCGATTTACCGACACCCGGAAGCCCACAGTAGACGATCAGCATTGGACGAGCCACGTGTCACGGTTGCTCTACTCGTACTAAACGCGACCGGATTCACATTGATGGTACGGCAACCGATGTCCTCGACACGCCGGGCATCGTGCTGTCGGGCTTGGAGAGACATGTTGTGCATATTCGTGTGGGAAAGAAGGGGATTTTCATGGCACTCTATGTGAATAAATATGCATATATACGAGGCTGTAGACAAATTATCATCGTCTTTATAACGATACACTTTTCGTACTACATATGGCGCAGACACCACGCTGTGGGGACAGTACCCGACGAACATTCCTGAAGGCGACTGGCGCGACCAGTGCCGCCGCGATGACTGGTATTGCCGGCTGTCTCGGCAGTACCGATCACGGAATTCGGTTCATCCTCAACCCTGCCGAAGAGCAGACCAACATCGTTGAGGAGTACACGCCGATGAAAGAGTACTTGGAGGCCGAGACGGGCGAGGACATCGATCTCGAGCCGGCCGGAAGCTACGTCGAGACGCTCGAGGCACTCGAGACGGAACAGGGGGAGCTGGCGGACACGTCACCGACCGGAGTTCCCGGCGGCGAAGGCTTTGCGGATGTCGTCGGCGTTCGGACGGCCTTCGGTGGCAATCAGTACTTCTCGACGATCGTCACGCTCGCAGACAGCGACATCAACGAGCTCTCCGATCTGGAGGGCGAAGTCATGACCGTCGGCTCCGCACTCTCCGTGAGCGGCACGCTCGTGCCGGCGCTGATGGTCAACGACGCTGGCCTCGACATCGGCGACTTCCCGAACGACGACGCCGTCGATCTGGAACTGCGAAACGCGGGCGATCACGACACTGCACGTGAACAGCTCATCGACGACGACGAAATCGTCGCCGCAGCGACGGGCGCGTTCGCGAGCGCACCGCAGATCCCACAGGAGCAGTTCGACGACTACGACGACTTCGTCGAGCTGTCGGCCGAGTACGATGGTGCAGGCGAGGATATCGACGACGAAAACCCGGAACTGCAGCTCATCGAACTCTCTGAGCCGATGCTCCGTGCACCGATCATGGCCCGAAGCAACTGGGACGATCCCGTCCGCGACGACATCGAGCAGGCACTCATCGACGCCGAAGAGGAAGACCTGATTCCAGAGGATGTCGACGATGACTACGAACTCTGGTTCACAGGCATCCAAGAAGCGGATCGTGACGACTACGAGGTCGTCTACGACGTCTTCGACGACCTCGGCCTCGAGTTCGCGGACTTCGACGAATAAACAAGCAGCCAGCAGAGACACCAAATTACCACTCAAAGATGGCCGGCATACGTGTAGAGAACCTAACGAAAGAGTTCGGGGATACGGTGGCACTCGACGATGTCTCCTTCGAGATTCCGGAAGGAGAGTTTGCCGTCGTCCTCGGAACCTCCGGCTCCGGTAAATCGACGCTGCTTCGCTGTGTGAACGGCCTGACAGCGCCGACTGACGGACAGGTAACGATACAGGGAGAGACCGTGACGAAGCCGCGAAACGACGTGGCGATGGTCTTCCAGCAACACAACATCATTGACGGGATGAGCGCCTACTCGAACGCCCTGAGCGGCGCGCTCGGTCGCACCGACTTTACGACCAGCGTGTTGCGGACTCACGACCGCAAAGACAAGTTGCAGGCGCTCGATGCACTCGAAACGGTTGGACTCCTCGACGAAGCCGAACAGCGCGCTGCCCGGATGAGCGGCGGGCAACAACAGCGCGTCGGCATCGCCCGCGCACTCGTCCAAAACCCAAACATCATTCTGGCCGACGAACCGGTCGCGAGCCTCGATCCCGGTAGCGCACAGACCGTCATGCGCTACCTGCGCGAGGCGGCCGAAGAGCGCGGTCTGACCGCGATGATCAGTCTCCACCAGGTTAACCTCGCCCGGCAGTTTGGCCAGCGATTTATCGGCCTTGCAGACGGCAAACTCGTCTTCGACGGCTACCGAGACGATCTCACGTTCGACGTGATCGACAAGCTCTACGGCGGCATCGACATGGAGCAGTTCCTCTCGGGAAAGAACGGTGCTGACGAGAGCGGTGACAGTGGATCTGCGTCAGCGACGGCGACAGGATCCGAAGCGAAAAACGGGGTCACCCAATGAGTACGGATACCCCCAGCCCAGTCGAACAACAACTCGAAAAGATCCGACTCTCCCGTCGGGTTCGGTGGCTATTGTACGCGCTGCTCTCGGTCGGATTCGTCGGTGTGTTCTACGGCTCCTTGCTGCTCATCCAGTTCTCGCTTGGTGATCTCATCAACCAGTTCCCGATCTTCGCCGATCGGGTGATGAACTACAACCCAGAGTGGTGGTTCATCGTCGAGGAGAACCTGCCAAGGCAGGCAGGTGTGACGCTTGCAATCGGGTTTGCAGGGACCGTGATGGGGATTCCGCTCGCGCTCTTGCTCGGTGTCCTCGGTAGCGGACGGGTTATGCCGTTCCCGTTCAATTTCCTCTTCCGGACGATCATGGCAGTCTCCCGCGCAATTCCTGCCCTCGTCTGGTTCCTCATCCTGCTGCCGCTCGCAGGACTGTCGGCCGTGACGGCAACCATCGCCGTTGCAGTCAGTACCATCGGAAACCTCGGCCGCCTGTTCACCGACGAACTCGAAGAGGTCAAACCAGGACAGATCGAGGCGATGCAGACGACTGGTGCGTCGAAGTCACAGACTGTCGTCTTCGGCATGCTGAGCCAGGTCAAAACGTCGTTCATCGCGTGGACACTGTACATCTTCGAGGTCAACGTCCGAACCGCAGTCACGCTCGGTCTGCTCGGCGGTGGCGGGATCGGATACACCATCGAAGTCCAGCAGGGCCTGCGCAACTACGACAACATGATGGCCGCGATCGTGGTCGTCCTGCTACTGATCATCATTGTCGAGATGGTCAGTCAGCGCCTCCGATCGTACCTGCGCGACGACGAGGAAGCAGACGGCCTCATCAGCCTCATCGTTGGCTTCCCAGAGCGAATGGCCAAATCGGCGCTCAAGTAACCCGATTTTGTCCGCTTTTTTGCGATTCCGTCTCTGATCACACCGAGCGCTACAGCCCGAGCGCCTCCGCCCGTGATAGAAACAGCGACATCGCATCCGTGTCCTGGTCGAGATCGGCTCGTGGGTACTCGAGTACTGGTGCGGTAAACTCACACTGAGGAAAATACGCTGCCAGTTCCGCACGCCCAATAGCGCTGTCTGCGGCGTCGACGAGGCGCTCGTCCTCGATCGCGAGGTCGATCCCGAAGGCGTCACGAACAACACGCTGCAGCCGCAGTTCGGCGTGCATATAGCCCGGTAGCGTCTGTTTGACAGGAGCGGGAACATCCGCGAGGTAGGCCTCGCTGGCATCGTGGAGCAGTCCCCAGCGCTGGGCTGACAGACTCCCGCCACGGGCTTCGACCTCGTGGCTGACGTGGACGGCGTGGCGGGCGACACTGTGGACGCGCTTGCCATGACCGGTGAAGCGACAGAGGTTCGAAAGCGCGTGCGCGATATCGTCGAGGTTGATCGCGGCCGGCTCGGGATCGAGCGGCGTGATTGTTCCACCCGAATGGCTGTTGATCGCGCCGTGGCCGCCGTTCAGTTCGGCTAACAGATCTTGAAGCCGACCAGCGGCGGTTTCGAACTCGTCTCGAGTTGGACGTATTCGCGTGTCCTGCTCGCCATCGCTCTCGAGTTCATCACGAGGTGCGCCCTCGAACTCGCGAACGGCAACCTCGAGTCGAGACAGGTCGGACTCGAGTGCGTCGAACGCGTCGCGGATCTCCTGGGGCCCGGCTTGCTGTTGGTGGCCCTCGTCGGGGTGTTGTGTCCCGTCTGAGACAGCACTCTTCTCGCTGGTCATATCCGAGTGGATCGAAGACCGGCGGTAAAGGTGTGGTGGGTCGAGAAACAGTGTTGGCCGCCAACAAGACAATAGCCGGACACCGACCGTCCGCGACTTTAAATACGATTCCGCATCACCCTCCCTATGATCGACGACGCGATTCGCGTGCTCGCTGGCGACTGCACCATCATCGCCGAAGGCACCGACCGCTCGGAGTACCGCGGCCGGGTGACGACGATCGTCAAGCCCGATAACACCGTTCTCGTCCACGACATCGACGGCTACCAGCCAGTCGCCTGGCTCACCCGCGCTGACAGCGTCTCCAGCGACCGCACAAACGACTTCACGCTCGTCGCGAAGAAAGACACCCAGACGCTTCGGATCGCGGCCCACGACCAGGACGGCTTCGCTCACTACCCAGCCTCCGCGGCTGGCACGCCCGTCGGCACCTGTCCGGACGACGACTGCACCGGCTCGCTCGTGCGCTCGAAGGGCGTCCGCTGTGTCGACTGCGGAACACGCTACGGCGTGCCCGCCGATGCGACGATCAAGGACGATCAGTCCCACTGTGAGTGTGGCCTCCCCCGGATGCGCGTCGAGCGCGGCCTCGCGTTCGATGTCTGTCTCGATCGGAACTGCGAGTCACTCGATGAGGCCGTCCGCGAGGCGTTCGACCGCGAGTGGGACTGCCCCGAGTCAGACTGTGACGGCGATCTCCGGATTCTCCGCCGTGGCGGCCTTATCGCCGGCTGTGAGCACTACCCCGACTGTGACACCGGGTTCGCCATGCCTGGCGGCGTCGTCGACGGCGAGTGTGCCTGTGGTCTCCCGACGTTCGAAACGCGGGGCGGCTCGCGGTGTCTCGACGCGACGTGTGAGCGCCACCAGCGTAGACAGGTGGAGGCGGCGAGTGGCGATTGACGGCTACTACCAGTAGTATTAGCCCGTTACCACTATCGAGATTATCAACCGGCCACCGCTACCGCTATCGGCACCATCGAGATCATCAACCGACCGCCGCTACCGACACCAGCAACGCCACTCACACCACCAGCACATCCACACGCACTTAATGCCCGCTCGCAAAACACGAGTATGTCACTGGAGGGGCGATTCGACGACGACGCAGGCGTCGTTCGCGTCGGCCACGACGCACGCCAGCGCTACCACGACTCGCGCGGCTACGGCTACCCACTCGAGGGCAACGAAATCGCGCTCGCACCGGTCGAAGCCGCACACCTGCTCTATCGCGGCGACCTCGACACAGTCGTCGAAAAATCGACCGGCGACCACCTCGACTTTCAGGCCTTCGTCAGCCGCGAGCCCGGCACCGACTTCGGTGTTCGATTCCTCGTCTACGCGGATCTCCGTGAACGCGGCTTCTATCTCTCACCCGCACGAGAACCGTGGATCGACGACTCACTACTAGACGCAGAACACGAGCGGATCGACTTCGCCGTCTTCCCCCGCGGCAAGGGTCCCGGTGATGGTGAAATCGAATACGCGCTTCGCGTCATCGGCGAACGAACGGACATTCCGGCGACCGAACTCACCAACGGTGTCCTCGCCGTCGTCGACGAGGAGAGCGAGATCACGTACTTCGACGTGAACGCGAGAGATCCGAGCGGCGAGACGGACACCGACCTCCCGAGCGGGGTCGAGGCAGCGCTACTCGAGGACCGGGTGGTTCTCTGGGAGCCGCCGATCGACCTCTACGAGGATGCGTTCTACGGCCAGCCACTCGAGGGACGCGAGTACGAGCGGCCGACGCTGCAGTGTTCGCTGCTCGAGGCGGCCTACCTCGCTGAGCGGGGTGTGATCGACCTCGGGTTCGAGACAGTAGTCGAGCGCGGTCGCGAAGTCGAGGGAGAGCGGTTCGACCGGCGACTACGAGTGTACACCGAATTACGCGAGCGCGAAATCGTGCCCAAGACGGGCTACAAGTTCGGGGCGGACTTCCGGACGTACGCGAACGTCGAGTCCGTCTCGGAGTTGAGCCACTCCGAGTTGCTGGTGCGTGTCCATCCCGACGACCACGTCTTCGAACCGCGGGATCTCGCACTCGACGTGCGGCTGGCCCACGGTGTTCGGAAGACGATGGTGTTCGCGCTTGTCGGTGAGTCTGACGGGGACAGAGAGATGGTGACTGGTCTTACCGACGACACCGACAACAGCGACGCCAGCGACGCCACTACCGACATTGAGTGGTGGTCACTCGAGCGACTAACGCCCTGAAAATCATCACCACAGAGACTTCTTGACCACATCACGTCAGCGCTGTCTCAAACGGAACCATGAAAGTCCCGCCATACGATAGGTTCAGCCATGCAACTCGAGGTGATCGGGATCGGTGGCGCGGGCTGTCGGATCGCGGACGCGATCCACACTGCGGAGTCGACGGCTCAGCCGTTTCTCTGCGATACGTTCGCGTTCGATACGGACACGCTCAGTCTGGAAGCACTCGAGTCCATCCCGGACGAGCACCGGCATCGATACGGGGCGGAGATCGAGAACGGACTCAACGGGAACCTCCAGCGCGGAGAGACCATCGGTGAGGAACACGTCGACGAACTGAGCCGGCAACTCGACGAGGGCACACCCTCGGCTGCGGATGCCTTCCTCGTCGCTGTCGGCCTCGGAGGTGCAACCGGTGGCGGAGCCGCACCCGCGCTCGTCGCGAACCTCCAGACGCTGTACGACGTGCCGGTGTACGTCCTCGCGACGCTGCCGGCGGACCGCGAGCGCCTGCCAGACGGCGATCCGTCGGTTCCAAGTGACGATACACGCCCGACCGGTGCGGACGCCGACGGCGCGACGCGGCCGATGGCTGCACAGAACGCCGTGCGAACGCTCTCGCGACTCGACGGGCTCGCGAACGCGATTTTCTGTTTCGACACTGAACCGTGGCTTCGCACCGGCGAAGATCTGGTCGACGGCCGCGACCGACTCAACCGTGAGATAGCCACGCATATGGGGGCCTTCTTCAGCTCGACAGCCCAGACCGCTGACGGCGCGCCGAACGCCGAGAGTGTCGTCGACGCGAACGACGTGGCGCGCATCCTCGGCGACGAAACCGCGCTCGTCTCGCTGGGCTACGGCGCACAGCAGGTCGACACCGACGACTCAGGGCCGCTGTTCGGACTCGACCTCGGAATTGGCCCCTTCAGTTCGAGCGACGACGTCGAGACTAGCGCCGCCGTCAGCGCCGTCGAAACGGCTGTCGGGAAGGCGATTCAGGGAAAGCTGACACTCGAGTGCGACCGGACGGCGGTCGACCGAGCGCTGTTGATCGTTGGTGGACCGCCGGCGTGGCTCAATCAGACGGCGGTCGCCGATGGACGGCGGCGACTCGAGTCGGTGACGGAGTCGACGGAGACGCTTGGTGGGGACGCGCCGCGGCCAGGGGGCGATGAGGTGTTTGCGCTGGCGGTGGTGGCGGGAATCGAGCCAGTGGCGCGCATCGAAGCGTTGCGTGAGGCGGGTGCACCGAGAGCGAGCGGCGAGAGATAGCGGGATTGATTGCGGCCACTCCGCCGAAGGCGGAAAGCAGTGTATGAATATTTTGGCCGCACGCATGTCATCTGTCCATACGTTTATAATAGCCGACTCAATATGTCACGTCGAACGGAACGTTCGAATGGGGACAGAACCGGCACGCGAGACGGATGAGGTAGCGAGTCGTGAGTCAGAACCATCAGTCGAGAGGGAGGCGGGCTCGACGGCTGCCGAACGGCCAGACTGGGGGCAGTTTCTCCTGGTCTCTCTCGCCGTGCTGGCGCTCACGCTCGCCGCACTCACCGTTCCCGCGCTCGGTGGCGTCGCAGGTACGCCTGGCGATGGTGATGGCGATATTCTACCCGCTGAATTGGCGGAACTCGGGGATGTAGGCGAAGCAGGTGGCGACGATGCTGGAGGGGATGGGGGCAGTGAAGCCAACGAAGGCAGCGACGAGGTGGACCCAGATACGGATACGGATACGGATACGGATACAGATGCGGATGGAGACGCAGAGGGTGATTCGGAGATCGACACAGACCCGAACGCAGATGATGAAGGGGAAGGCGAGCAAGAGCCCGAACAGGGGCAAGAGCAGGACGACGCAGCCGACATCGGAGCCGATCCTGACGACGGGGAGGTCGACGGTGACTACGATGCGGACGGCGAACAAAGCGACGAAAGTGGGGAGTCAGAGGCCGAAAGTGACGACGCGACTGCGGAAGAGTCGGATGCAGACAGCGAGATCGAGGCGGGTGACGACACCGAGCTCGAGCAGGACGAGGACGGCAAACACGAACAGGATGAAACCGACGACGACCACACCGAGACCGACAGCGGCTACGACATCGCGTTCAACGAATCGCCGACGCCTGGCAGCGTCGTCGAGGTAACCGTCACCGAAAACGACGAGACGCGAGAGAACGCAGGTGTCGCCTTCAATGGTGAACTGATCGGCGAAACAGACGCCGATGGCACGGTTACTGGAACGGTCCCGTTCACGGATACGCTGACAGTCGCGGTCGATCCGGCCGACACAGCCGCCGAATCGACGACCGAACCGTCGATCCGTGGCCCGGTCGGTGGCCCCGCCGGTGCACCGGTTCACTTCTACGGCGGGAGTAGAGTGGTCCCGGTGTCCGATCACGACGAGACGGATGCCGACAGTGATGACGAGACCGAAGGTGAAGATGAAACCGCCGAGCGCGATCCGGGCACCGAACGGACCGTCGAGATGGATGCCGAAACCGAGCTCTCGATCGACCGAGAAGCACCAATGGAACACGAGGACGCCCTAGTCGCCGGAACGAACGCGACGGTGACGGCAACGGTCGCAGAGAATCCCATCCCGGACGGAACAGTGCTGATCGATGACCAGGAAGTCGGAACCACGGACGCGAGCGGAGCCACACAGGTCACCATTCCCGAGACGACTGGAGAAATGTCGATCGCCGTCGAGCGCGACGATATCCGCGCTGAGCGCGAGCTCGCGGTCTACGGCCTCGCGGTGGACGTGGCCGAACGGATTCCGCTGCCCGGCCGAACCGTAACCGCCGATGTCTCCTACGTCGGCCCGCCGGTAGAGAACGAGACTAGCGAGGATTCCGAGACGAACGACAGCACGAGAGAGACGCCAGAATCAGTCGCCAACGCGACGGTGTTCCTCGATGGAACCGCCGTCGGCGAGACTGGAGCGGACGGAACCAGTTCGGTTGCACTCCCCCTCGCGAACGAAGCTTCTCTCGGCGCGCAGGTCGGCGAATCCACGGCGGTAACGACCGTCAGCGGACTCTATCGAAACGCCGCGCTCGTCGTACTCGGGGTGCTCGTCTTCGTAACCGCACTCGGCTGGCACCTCGTTCGCCGATTCGGACTCTCGAGAGAGATCGTTCGATCGGTCCCGTCGCTTATCCGGCGTGCAGTCCGCCGCGCAGGCACGCTGGCACAACTGATCGGCCGAAAGGGAGTCGAAGCAGTCGTCCGACTCGCACGCGGCCTCGAGCAGGCAGGTTCCTGGCTCGTCGAGCGCGGCAGGGACGCGCTGGCGGCAGCATGGCGAGCAGGGCGCTGGCTGCTCGCGCTCCGCGGCCAACTAGCAGAGCGAGGGCTCGCCGCGCTGGCGGCGATACACCCTGCACGGCTCGTCAGGGCGCTTCTCGCATTACTGCGATCGCTCGGCAAGTCATCTCGCGAGCGGGCAGCATCGATGACCGGTTCGGCACAGACAGACACCGCAGCCGCCGAATCGACGGCCGACGCCGACCAGTCAGTTCGCACACTACGAACACTCTGGGACGAGTTCGTCCGAGCGGTTCGTCCACCTCGGATTCGGACGAAAACCCCGGGCGAGATCGGCCGCTACGCGGTCGACAGGGGATTCCCAGAACCACCGGTTCGAACCGTCGTCAATGCGTTCCGGGACGCGGAGTACGGCGAGTCCCCACCCACGGAGACGCAACTCGAGTCGGTCGAACGCGCGGTCGGGTCGGTAACTGAACCGGAAGAAGAGTCGAAATCGGACGAACAGTCCACGAGGAACGCCAAAACCCCAGGTTCGGACAATGAGATCTCTCGCAACGACACAGCAGTCGATGAGGATCTACTCCCCGGGCGGCGGACCGACTCGACGACTGAGGACCACATGACAAGCGAGGACGATACGAGACAGTCCGACGAGCCATCGCCAGCGGACAAACCCACGTCAACGGATGAATCAGCGCTAACGGGCACGGAGGATCGCAATGAGTGATAGATCGATCTGGAACGTTCTTCTCGGCCTGTTCGCGGCCTTTGCACTCGCGTTTGGAGCCGTTCTTGCAATCACACCGGAGTCGCTTCCGACGCCGGTACTCGAGCAGATCACCGAACTCGAGCAGGCAAGCGACCCGCAAGACGTGGTTCTGGCTATTAGCGGAGTCGTCGGACTGTTCGCGCTGTGGCGAACGTACTTCTCGGGCGCGACAGATGCCGATTCGGCGGGCGATTCCAGCCCCATACACACGGACGAACAGAGCACACATCGCGCGGAGACAGGAACAGGCCACTCACAGACCCACTCGTCCCAGAACCGCCATTCCGACTCCGAACCGCCAGTCGGTCGCATCGTCGGCGGCGAGACAACAGCGCGCGTCGAGGAGACACTCCACGCACTCACACACGGCCACAAGCGGCCCAAGCAAACGGACGCAATCGTCGACGATCTTCGCCAGTCCGTACGGACGATCGAGGCGGCACAGGGTTGCACCGAACACGCCGACGAGCGACTCCGACGCGGTGAGTGGACCGACGATCGGATCGCGGCGACGTTCCTGGGCGGCGACTCGGCGGGCCGACTCTCAATCTGGCACCGACTGCGCCGGTGGCTGTTCCCCGGCCGAACGTTCGAGCATCGGCTCGAGCGAACCGTCGACGAAATCGAACGACACGCACTCGAGTTCGATCCGGCCGAGGTGTCGCCTGCGGACAGCGAGAGTGGACAGTACGGTGACGGTGAAGCTGACAGTGATGGCGATAATGATGCTGGTGATGGTAATGATAGTGAAACTGATGAGTCCGTCGCGGAAGTCGACGCGGACGATAGCGAGGACGAGGACGCCGCGGGCGACAGTGAACCAGACCCTGCCGCCGAACAGACGGAGGTGTCCCATGCATAGAGTCTCGCGCTGGCACTCCGGCGTCGTCGCCGCCATCGTACTCATCGCCGGTGGCGTGCTGTTTGGTTCGGCCGCGCTCTTACTCGCCGCAGTAGTTCCCGTGAGCTACCTCGGCTACGCCGCGCTCTCGTCGGTTCCCGACCCGAACGACGTGCTCGCCGTTGAACGCGACTGTACACCGCGAACACCGCTCCCCGGCGAGCGCGTCGAGGTGACACTCACCGTCCGAAACGAAGGCGAGCGGACGCTTCCTGACATCCGGATCGGCGACCAGGTGCCACCAGAACTCGATGTCGTCGACGGCAGCGCTCAAACTGCGACGACGCTCCGACCCGGCGAGGGCACTGAACTCACCTACACGCTACGTCCACGCCGCGGCAGCTACACCTTCGAGGGCTGTTGGGTCCGCCTCCGGAGCCTGAGCGCGACCGCCGTCGCAAGCGCTGGCGTGGACGCCGCTGGTGAGGCGGGACTCGAGTGCTCGGTGCCGCTCGATGGGGTGCCGATCCACCGCGAGACGATTCCGTTCGTCGGCGCGGTGGCGAGCGACAGCGGCGGCGCGGGCTATGAGTTCCACTCGACGCGGGACTACCAGCAGGGAGACCCGCTGAGTCGGATCGACTGGCGGCGGTACGCCCGGACGGGCGAATTGGGGACAGTTCGGTACCGCGAGCAGGAGTCGGCGAAGATCGTGCTCGTTCTCGACGGGCGGCCGGCGTCGGGCGTCGCAGCGGCCGACGGACACCCCGACGGAGTCACGCTCTCGGCGTACGCGGGGATCGTCTCGACGGCGGCGCTGACCGAAGCTAATCACAGCGTCGGCGTCGTCGGACTGGGTGTTCGGGCGGAGACGCCGGGCGTCTATACCGGCCCGCCGGCGTACGTCGAGCCCGGAACGGGGGCCAATGTGGGTGGCCGGATCGCGCGGGTCTGTGATACCGTCGCCACGCACGGAACCGGTGGCTCGGTTTCGGCTGGTTCATCGGATGCGGGTGGAACTGGCCCCGAAGCAGGGGTAGGTCCACAGGGACAGCGACAGGATCGAGTCGATGGGGACGGGACCGAGGCGGGGAGTGCGACGAGCGCAACCGGCAGACCGACAATCCCGAGCGGCCGGTCACCGACACAGGTCGCCGATCACCTTGAGACACTGCTCCCGTCCGACGCCCAGCTTGTGGTCTGTACGCCGGCCGTCGACGACGAAATCGTCGAGCTCGCGGCGGCGCTGCGGCGGCGCGACTACCGGCTCACCGTCGTCTCTCCGGACGTGACGACGCGGGACGAGATCGGCGCGCGGCTGGCGGCCGTCCGTCGCAGTGCGCGCCTTGAGCGCCTCCGGCGAACCGACATCCCTGTCGCAGACTGGGACCCGGAGCAGCCACTCACGGCGGCGCTCGGCCGCGCGTTCGACGAGGTGATCCGCTAATGGCGACCGAACGACCACGAGAACGCGAACACGAACACAAACGACGCGAGGGTCGACCACCAGATACCGGCACCGAGATGAGCAGTACGGAGCCGCCCGGGTCCGTCCGAGAGAGCGAAACGGTCAGCGCACCGACGACCGCAGCAGTCGCGATGGTGGCGGTCCTCGCCGGCTCGATCGTTCTCGCGACTACCCTGGATCTCGTCGGCCCGGCACTCCTCGCGGTCGTCAGTGGCACAATCCTGACGATGACCGTGACAGCAACGAAGCGCCGGACGCCGGGTGGGCGAGCCGTCGGCAGTGTCCTCACCGTGTTCGCTGCGTTCAGCCTTGCAGGTGCGCTCGGGCTCACCCTCGCGACCAGTGCCGATCCGATGGCACTCGAGACGCGCTTCCGTGCCGGCGTCGTCCTCGCGATTGCGGCGGCCGCCTTCGGTGCCACGGCCACAGTCACGGGCGCGGTCGGCAACAGGGCTGTCCGCTCGGCGCTGCCGATCGTCCTGGTGACGCCGTTCCCTATTGCACTCGTCGCAGCCGCGTACTTCGACCCACTGCGAGAGTTCCTTCCCGGCGTCCCCGAAGTAGGGGAGGGATGGTCGAGCACGGAAATACTCGACTCGCTCCTCTGGCCGGACGAATTGGCCGCGGGTGTGTTGAGCTTCGCTGCGTTGCTCATCGGGCTGTTGTGGTTAACGACGTTCATCGTGCCGCGACTCCCGATCGTCGAGTTGCTGCCGCGGGATCGGCGAGCGGCCGCGGAGCAACGGATCGACCGGCTCGCGTCGTGGGCCGGCATGGGCGGATTCCTGCTGTTGATGGGAACCGTCACCGCGAGCGGAATCGCACTCCACGCACAGGAGGAGGAAGCGGCGTCCACCTCGACGGCGTACGGTCATCTCGAGGCGACGGTGATTCCGATCGCCATGCACCCGGTCGCCCGGTTCGTCGTCCTTGGTGGAATCGCAGCCCTCTGTGTGGCTGCACTCCTCTCCCGGCTGCCCGACCTTCACCGGCTCCGTCGCAGCCGCGTGCTCCGACTGCTCCCGGCGTTCACTGGTGGCATACTGGTCGCGACGCTCGTCGCGGTCGGCTACCCGTCGGTGTTCGAGCGCTGGATTCGACCGGCACTCGAGTCCATGGCTGCGGCGGGCGACGGAGTCCCGCTGCCGGGAGGGATGGGAACGATTCCGCCGGACGAACTGCTCAGCGTCGGTTCGCCACCGGAGGGAGTCGCGATCGCTGCCGTCGCGATAATCGGCGTCATCGGCACGATCAGTTCGCTGGTGTGTTGCATCTGGCTGCTTGGTTCCCTGCAGTTGCTCTCGGACCGTGGCGCACCCGGTACGCTTGCAGCGAGCGCGCTCGTCGCGGGTGGAATCCTCGCAGCGCTCACCGGTGCCTCGACGCTCGTAGTTGGGGTTGTCGTCGTCTGTGCGATTGTCGCCTGGGACGCCAGCCTCTACGGCGTCTCGGTGACCGAGGAACTCGGCCGCGGCGTCAACGCCCGCCGGCCCGCGCTGACGCACGCGATCGGGACGGTACTGGTCGGCGCAACCGGACTCGCAATTGCACTCGGACTCGCCGAACTGGGGAGTCAACTGACGATCAGAAGTGGTGTGACGATTGCCACCGCGCTCGTCGTCGCGCTGCTCGCGACGTTCATCGTGCTCAAGCGCCGCGCAGTGGCATCGGCCTCGAGTTCCAGTGCAAGCAAGATTTCTCGGCTCCCCATCGCAGCCGGAACGATGCCCGGCGTCGACCCCGCCGAGGCACGCGCGCTCAAGGCCGCCGGCTTCGAGACGATTGGTGACGTGCAGGCCGCAACGCGGGCCGAACTCGCAGACATCGACGGACTAGACGGCGAGACGGTGGAAGCGCTGACAGGCGAAATGAGCACCGTTGGAACCACTGGCGGCAACAGCAGCGACAGTGACGGCCGAGAACGACAGCAGTGACGGTGGCGACTGAGAGCAGCAACGGCGACAGTGACAACCAGCAGTGAGAAGCAGGGAAGATAGCAAAATCTCAGCAGTGTCGACGAACGTCACCCCGGCTACGGCTCGACTGCCGGCACCTCGACGCGGTCGAGTACGTTCTGAACCACCGTCGCACCGTCGACACCCTCGATCTGCGCATCCGTCGTCAGCACGAGTCGGTGTTGCATCACCGGCTCCGCGATCCGCTTGACGTCGTCCGGCGCAACGTATTCGCGACCCGAAATCGCCGCTCTCGCACGCGCTGCCTCGAAGTAGCGCTGAATCCCGCGCGGCGAAATCCCGATCTTCACACGGTCATCCCGCCGCGTTTCTCGCGCCAGATCGACGAGATAGCCACGCACCGCTTCACCCATCGAAATCCGCTCCGGAACCTGCTGTAAGCGCTTGACGCCAGCCGTGTTGAGCACCGGCTCGATCGTCGGCATCTTCGTCTCGCGAGCACTCCGGCGCTCGATCAACTCGAGTTCCCCGTCTCTGTCGGGGTAGCCGATCGAGGTCTTGATCATGAAGCGGTCGCGCTGGGCCTCCGGCAGTTCGAAGGTCCCCTCCTGTTCGACCGGGTTCTGTGTGGCGATGACGAGAAACGGGTCCGGCAGGTCGCGGGTTTCGCCATCGACGGTGACCTGGCCTTCGTCCATCGCCTCGAGCAGCGCGGCCTGGGTCTTCGGCGGCGCGCGATTGATCTCGTCCGCGAGGACGACGTTCGCGAACACCGGCCCCTTCGTGAACTCGAACTCGCCGCGCTGTTCGTTGAAGACGTGCGAGCCGGTGATGTCGTTCGGCAGCAGGTCCGGGGTGAACTGAATGCGGGAGAACTCGAGGCCGAGTGCCTGCGCGAACGCGAGCGCGGTGAGCGTCTTGCCGGTGCCGGGAACGTCCTCCAGGAGGACGTGACCGCGTGCGAGGGACGCTGTGAGCACTTGCTCGAGGAACTCGCGGTCGGTGATGACTGCGTCGCCGATGCGGGAGATGACTTCGGTGCAGGTTTCGCTCGTCGAGACGGCTGAGACGTCGTCTGCCATCGGTTGGCGTTGTCGATGCGGTCACATGAAGATACTGGCAGCCGAACAGATGCCAGTCGGCGGACAGGGTGGAGCAGAAGCGAAGGCTTTTGCGCGCCGGCGCGCCAAAACGGTGATAATGACCGGAGACGACCCACGCGAGGAGCGGGGACCGGAGTTCGAGTTCGATTCCGATTCCGATCTCGAGGAGGAAGGCGAAGGCAAAGACAAACGCGCAGGCCTTCGAACCGATGGCGGCGCGGCAGGTGTCGATGACGTCGCACTCGATCCCTGGGGCTCCTCGGCCGTCTCCGACTACCGCAAGCTGTTCGATGAGTTCGGCATCGAGGAGTTCGACGACGTGCTGCCGGAGGTTCCCCACCCCCACTATCTGATGCGACGGGGCGTCATCTTCGGCCAGCGCGACTACCGACCCGTCGTCGAGGCGCTCCAGAACGACGAGCCCGCGGCCGTCCTCTCCGGATTCATGCCGACCGGCGACCCGCACATCGGCCATAAACTCGTCTTCGACGAGATCATCTGGCACCAGCAACAGGGCGCAGATGCCTACGCGCTGATCGCCGACCTGGAGGCGAACTCGGCCCGGGGCATGTCCTGGGAGGAGATTGACGAGCATTCTCGCAGCTACCTGCTCTCCCTGCTCGCGCTCGGCTTCGACCCCGAAGACGGCGACCTCTACCGCCAGTCGACCAACCGCGAGGTACAGGACCTCGCGTTCGATCTCGGCGCAGAAGCCAACTTCTCCGAGTTCCAGGCGATCTACGGCTTCGACGGCGAAACCGACGTCTCGCACATGCAGTCGGTCGTCACTCAGATGGCAGATATTCTCTACCCGCAACTCGAGGAGCCCAAGCCGACCGTGATTCCTGTCGGCCCCGATCAGGACCCCCACGTCCGGCTGGCGCGGGACCTCGCCGAACGGATGCGCTTCTTCAAGGTCTCAACGGCCTACGCCAGCTTCGAACTCGACGACGACGAGCGCAAACTCGTCGCCCGGTTCCACGAGGAACTCGACCCCGCCGACTTCGACGACGATCAGCTCCGGTGTGTCCACGTCGCCGAGACGCTGGAGGAGACGCCGCTCGCCGAACTCGCGGTGGACGCGGAGACGCTCGACTCCGTCCTGACGAAGCTGAACGAGGCCGGAATGGAACCACTTCGCCCGCGAATCCGCTTCTCCGACCGGCGGGCGACCGAGGACGCCTTCGACGCCCTCATCGACGCCATCGACGGCGAGAAGCGCGTCTACGAGAACCACATCGACGCCTTCGAGATCGACCGCGCCGACGCGGCGGAACTCGCACGAGAGATTGAAGTCGACAACGGCGGCTACGGCTTCCAGCCACCGTCGTCGATCTACCACCGCTTCATGACCGGCCTGACGGGCGGCAAGATGTCCTCCTCGGTGCCGGCCTCGCACATCTCGCTGCTCGACGATCCCGAAGACGGCTACAACAAGGTCAAGTCGGCGACGACGGGTGGCCGAGAAACCGCCGAAGAACAGCGCGAGAAGGGCGGGAAAGCCGACGAGTGTCCCGTCTACGAGCTGTACGCCTACCTGCTCGCCGGCGACGACGACGAGTTCGCAAAGCGCGTCTACGACGAGTGTGTCGGCGGCGAGCGCCTCTGTGGCGACTGCAAGGAGCAGGCCGCACAGCTCATGAAGGAGTTCCTCGCAGAGCACCAGGAGAAACGCGCCGAAGTCGAGGAGTTACTCGAGCAGGCCGACATCGAACTCGAGTCGCCGCGGCGTCGATAGCGGACGACGATCTCGTCGCACTCGAGAAGGCGACGCTGTCCAGTTGGCTGGCATCTGTTTCTTTCGATAGCAGCGTTATGTTTTGGCGTCTGACGAAGTTATATAGGTACGTTCGTGAAAGCACCCCTAACGGATGCCCGCCTCTCGCCCTCCCGGTTCGTCCGATTCTGCCGATGCTGCGGACGACCTCTTGCGCTGTGCGGACGTTCTCGGTACCTTTGGCGTGACGGCAACTGATCTCCGGCCAGCACAGCCTCACGAGAGCACCGGAACCGACGACCTCGCGAACGCGCTGGCCGCCGAACTCGAGTCCGGTCGAAATCGAACCGCCGTGCTCCGCCAGCTAATCACCGAGAGCAAGCGCGGGGTCACCTGTTCGGCCCGCTACGCACAGGAGGCTCTCGAGCGCGAACTCGTCGCCGTCTTCGACGACATCGGCTGGTCGTTCCAGTGCGAACAACTCACCGCAGGACTGCGGTCGGCCGAGCGGCTTCAGCTCCAGGCGACCGACTACCGGGGCCGTCAGCGTGAGACGACGGTTGACTATCCCGACACGCCGCTCGGCACCGACAACCTGCCGGCGATCCTGCAGGGAATCAACACCTCGATTCTGGCGGGAACCGACGCGCAGTTCGTCCTCCTCTCGACGGGCGTCGATCGCTGGCGCGCCGCGCTCGTTGAAGTGACTGCACTCGAGTCCCTTCGCGATCGGTACGGCGAGCGGATCGACGTGGGCGTGGATGGCGAGTCGCTGCTCCCCGAGCACGGGGTGGCGGCGTACGTGCCCGACGAATCGGCAGGGGACTCGAGTCCCGTTCCCCATGGCGAGGAGCCATGGCCTGACTGGGCGGAGGGGCGCGAACGAGAACGGGGGCGGAAGCGGGGACAGGAGCAGGGTCGTGGGCAGGGACAGGGGCATGGACGCGGACAACAGCGTAACCGAGACGGCGACCGAAGTCGGGACGAAGACAGTGTCCAACCAACGCTAGACGAGTTTGGGTCGCTGATCGAGGAGGCAGAGGAGGACGACGGGAGAGGGGGTGAAGAGATGGATTCATCGACGGAGTCGCCACCCACCCCGTCCGCTGATGAGTCGTCAGCGGAAACAACTGGGACAACAGAAGGTGGCGAGTTCGAACTCCGCGGCTCGCCGAGTGTGTCGCGGGTGAGCGGCGGGAGAGACGGAAGCGACGGGAGGGACGAGAGTGACGGAAGTGGCGGAAGTGGCGGGAGTACCGAAAGTGACGGAAGCGACAAGAAGGGCAGCGCACGAAATCAAGGAGCCGAAACGAGTGCTGGAACTGCACTCAAGGGATTCGATCGCCCGTCAAATGAATCGGGCCAGGAGACGACGGACACCGACGGCTTCGGCTCGCTCTCGGGCACCAGCACCACGACACGCGTCTCGAACGACTCCTTCGGCAGCGATGTCGAGTGGGAGACCGAAAATGACCAGTATCGTGCACTGGGTGCTGCCCTCGGCGCAGGTGGCACCGTGTCAGTTCAGGGGCTACTCGAGGACGACGAGTTCCTCCCCGAGTTGCCGGCAGCCGAGAAGGCGGAGACGCGCATCGAATTCGCGGACGCGTTCGATCCAGCGGCGGTGACGCGAGCGAAGGCTGCGGCCGAGCAGTCGGGGTTCGTCTGGGTCGAGTCGGGATCGCTGGAGACGACGCGGGTGTCAAACTCGTAGCGAGTGAGTGCCGTCTAGTTCCGAACTCGTCAGGGAACACTTAGAGACGACCAGCGTCGCCGCCAAACTCCTGGTTCAAAAACGCACCCAGCGCACCGCCGACGAGAGCGAAGCCGATGGCGTAGAAGATGGCGAAGATCGCAGCGAGGAACAGAAGTCCACCCATTCCCCCCGCCATCGGCGCGCCGACGAGCGCGAGCAAGAATCCGCCGAACACGAAGCTCATGACAACAGTCGCCACCGCATAGACGACGCCGGCGACGAGCCCAGCGATCATTCCCGCTGTCAGATCTGGTCCGTTGAGATAACCTGCGAGTGTCCCGCCGAGAAGTGACGCAAACGGGATGAACGTCAGTATTGTCGCGACGAGGCCGCCGATCAGTCCGTTGACCAGCGGGGACCGAGACGATTCGGCTGCAGTCGGGCCGGTTTCGGGGCCTGGCCGAGGATGCGAACCGGCGGTTGGTTTGGAATTGTGATCGAACCTGGGACCGGTGTCTGTGTTGGAACCGAAATCAGAGTCTGAATCTGACTTTGAATCTGAATGATGATCCGAACCAGCGTTCCGATCAGGGTCACTCGAGTACGACATAGGGTTGCTTCGGCGGCCGGTGTCTTGAAACCTATTTGCTTCAGAGTATATCAGGGTCACCAATATGTCCTAAGAGACAGCGGACGACCACGGTCACCGTCCCGCAACGCTTTTGCACCGCGCATCGTATCGAACGGGTATGGCACCCGAATCCACCGCTCGTGCCAGCGTCGTGCGAAAGCCACAGCTCTCGTGTGCGGGATTCGGGTTCGTTTTTGCGGACTGAGTACGGGTCGGCGGACCCGCGAGGACCCACACCGGGTTGACGCGGCGAAACCGGCCGCAGGCGCATCGTTCGGCGTCGAGAGGGACATCGCCAGCCCCTCGGCTTCGAACCGCGCCACTGCAGCATCGGTCCGAGTCGGAACCGCTAACTGACCACCACGCAGCCATCTATACAAGCGAATGCAACTACCAGCAGCACAGGTCGCGGTCTTGGAGGCCGCGAGCGCGGACGAAGCAACGTTCGTCGACGCCCTCGCCGAGGCGACCGACCTGCCCCCGGAGACCGTCACCGGTGCGGTCTTCGAACTCGAAGCGGAGGGGCTTGTCACCGTCTCGGAACGCGTCGACGAAACGATCACGCTCACCGACGAAGGACGCGAGTACGCCGAGATCGAACTGCCCGAAATAAGCCTCTACGAGGCCGCACTCGAGGCCGATGCCGACGACGACCCGGTCTCGATGGGGCAGGTCATCGGCGCGTCCGGACTCGAGGGTCCGCAGGTCGACATCGCGCTTTCGAACTACGCGCGCAAGGGGTACGGACAGATCGACAGCGGTGAGATCACCGCGGACCCAGACGCCGATCCCGCGAGTGACGAGGAGGCGAGTGCACTCCAGGCTCTCGCTGCAGGCGAGGGCCTCGACGACGCCGAGGTTCGCGACCAACTCGAACGACGCGGGCTCCTTGAAATCAGCGAGACGACGATCCGCGAGGCCACAGTGACCGACGACGGTGTGACGGAACTGATGGCAGGACTCGAGACGGCCGAGACGGTCGGCCAGGTGACGCCCGACCTCCTGACCGGCGGCGAGTGGGAGGACGTCGAGTTCGCCGAGTACAACGTCGAAGCCGACGCAGAGCAGTTCGAAGGCGGTCGCGTGCACATCCTGCGCCAGACGGCCGACCGCGTGAAGGACGTCCTCGTCGGCATGGGCTTCCAGGAGATGGAAGGCCCACACGTCGACGCGGACTTCTGGATCAACGACTGTCTGTTCATGCCCCAGGACCACCCGGCCCGCACACACTGGGACCGATTCGCCCTGGAGCAGCCGACGCACATCGACGACCTTCCCGAGGAGCTTGTCACAGACGTCGAGCGCGCACACAAGGAAGGCGTCGGCCCGGACGGTGAGGGGTATCACTCGCCGTGGGACGAGGACTTCGCCCGCGCACTCGCACTTCGCGGTCACACGACATCCCTGTCGACCCGATATCTATCCGGCGAGGAAATCGGCGAGATCGAACCACCCGCGCGCTTCTTCAGCGTCGAGAAAGTGTACCGCAACGACACCCTCGATCCGACGCACCTGCTGGAGTTCTTCCAGATTGAGGGCTGGGTGATGGCCGAGGACCTCTCGGTCCGTGACCTGATGGGGACCTTCGAGGAGTTCTACGCCCAGTTCGGCATCGAGGACATCCAGTTCAAGCCCCACTACAACCCCTACACCGAGCCGTCGTTCGAACTGTTCGGGACCCACCCGACGACGGGCGAACTCGTCGAGATCGGCAACTCGGGCATCTTCCGCGAGGAGATGCTCGAACCGCTGGGCGTCGAGTGTGACGTGATGGCCTGGGGACTCGCCCTCGAGCGACTGCTCATGCTGATGTACGGCTTCGAGGATATCCGAGACATCCACGGCACGCTGTGTGACCTGGAACTGCTGCGCGAGACGGAGGTGACCTACTGATGCCAACGGTCGACATCGACCCCGACGAACTGCGAGCGCTGGCCGGCCACGACGACGTGGACGACGAGGAGCTCAAAGACGATCTGTTCGGCCTCGGACTCGAGTTCGAGGGCCGCACCGAGGACGGCGCGTTCGAACTCGAGTTCGCGCCGGATCGCCTCGACCGCCTCTCGGTCGAGGGCGTGGCGCGGTCGCTTCGCTACCAGTACGGCGACGCCCGCGGCGTGCACGTCCCTTCGACAAACTCGGCGGAGTGGACTATCAAAGTCGACGACTCCGTCCCCGACGAGCGACCGTACGTGACCGGTGCGGTGATCCGCGACGTGAGTCTGGACGAGGATGGACTCGACTCGCTCATCCAGTTACAGGAGAAACTGCACGCGACGATGGGGCGAAAGCGCGCGAAGGGCGCGATTGGGGTTCACGACTTAACCATGCTGAAAGGGGCGTCGGCTACCGACGCCGATACCCCCACTATCGAGTACGTCGGCGTCGAACCCGACGAGGACCGCTTCGTCCCGCTCGATTCGGACGCCGAACTGACGCCTGCCGAAGTGTTAGAGGAACACGACACTGGCCGCACCTACGCGGATCTCGTCAGCGAGTACGAGCGCTACCCGGCGATCTACGACGACATCGGCCTGTTCTCGTTCCCGCCCGTCATCAACGGCCGCCGGACCGAAGTGTCGACAGAGTCCCGGGACCTGTTCGTCGAGATGACCGGCACCGACCAGTGGACGATCGACAAGATGCTGAACATCGTCTGCTACGCGCTCGCGGCCCGCGGCGCGACGATCGAAGATGTGACCGTTGAGTACGACGATCACGAAATCGTCCGTCCGGATCTCTCGACGAAGACGAAATCCGTCCCGCACAAGCGCATCGAGACGATTCTGGGACTCAACCTCGATCCGGACGAAGTGATCGACCTGGCAGAACGGTCCGGACTCGAAGCCACAAAAGAAGACGGCGAAGACGCCGACGAGCTCGTCTACGAGTTCACCATCCCACCCTACCGCGTCGACGTTCTCCATCCCCTCGACGTCATCGACGACCTCGGCCGGGCCTACGGCTTCAACGAACTCGAGCCGGAGTACCCAGACGTGGGCACCGTCGGCGGTCGCCACGAGCGCTCCCGACTCGAGGACGCCGCGCGCACGCAACTCGTTGGCCTCGGCTTCGAAGACCTGCTCAACTTCCACATGATCAGCGAGGAGGAGAACTACGAGCGCCTCGATATCGCTCCCGACGCGGACGCCTACGGCGCTGGCGAGGCCGCGACGATCAAGGAACCCTACAGCGAGGACTTCACAATGTTGCGGACGTGGGTCATGCCGTCGCTCCTGATGGTCCTTGAACGAAACACCCACCGCGCGTACCCACAGCACCTCGCCGAGATCGGCTTCACCGCTGCCGTCGACGAACGCGAGAACACCGGTGTCACCGAACAGCGCCACGTCGGTGCCGCCCTCGCGAACCACGACGCTGGCTACGAGGACGCCAAGGCGCGCCTGCAGGCGCTGGCGCGGCGCTTCGACGTGGAACTCGAGACGCCGCCGACCGAGCACCCGACCTTCATCTCGGGTCGGACGGCGTCCGTCGTCATCGACGGCGAGGAAGTCGGCGTCATCGGTGAGGTCCACCCGAAGGTGCTCGTCGAGCACGACCTCGAGGTGCCGGTTGCGGCGTTCGAGTTCGAGTTGGCGGCGCTGCAGTAGATCGTCGCCGACGTTTCTCGGCGGCTACCGTCTACCGTATCTCACCGTACGTTCTCACCAGTTCTCCGTCAGCATAGCGGCGCTGCTCGAAGCCGAGTGCGTTACACAGCAGGGTGTGACCCATGAACGACACCGCGTAGTCCGCCATCCCGAACGGATGGAGTTCGGTCTGCTGGGCCGGCGGGAGCACCGAGCCGACGACGGCAATCTCGCCGTCGCCCCCATCGGCGGGAAGCAGCCCCGCAGCGACACCCGACTCGAGTTGGGTCGATTCGCCGTCCTGCAGCGCGGCCGTGGTGAACGTCCCGGCGACGGCACCGCCAGCCGTCTCGAAGGCGTCCACATCGACGATGGTCGCAGGCTGGTCGACGCCGGTCGTATACCCAAGCTGTGACCCCTTCCAGATCTCCTGCTGACGGGTTCTGATGCCGGCCAGCAGCGGGTGGTCGAAGTCCCGATCCTCGAGGTTGGCGAACGGCACGAGGATGTTCGCGATGTCGTCTCCTGCGATGTCTGTGGCCCCACCGGTCTCCAGTACCGCGAGCAGGTTGACACCCGAATCCGTGAGGACGAGGTCGCCGCCGGCCTCGACGAAGTCCTCGAGTGCACCGACGTAGTCAGGGTCGTCGATGCCGTCGTCGTGCGAGACGACGACCTTGTCGTAGTGGCGCATGCCGGAGTTCCCCCGGAGGAGTCGGCCGACGCTGACGTGGTGGACGCTCATGCCCTCGATGTCGCCGTCGACGACATCGTCGTCGAGGTCCGCGAAGAACTGCATCGGGTTGACCGAGTACTCGCGCTGTTCGTAGCCGAGCACCTCCACTGGGTCCGGGATTTCCTCGTCGTCCGCGACGTCGACGACCGTCGTGAGGACGTTGAGTTCGGCGTCGCTCTCTGCCTCGATAGTCCACTGGCCGGCCTCGGGTCGGCGCACGAAGACCTCCTCGAAGTCGTGCGTTCGCGCAGCCGAGTTTCGCGGGTCTGCCTTCGCGTCGATATCGATCTCGTGGACGACGGTTCCGTCAGGGTTTCGGACGCGAACGGCCCCCTCGGTCGCGTTCCCGACGCCCTCGAGGTCGACGAACAACGAGTGTGAGTCCGCAGTCGTCTCGGCGCTGAGCTGGGACTGGGTGCCGGGGCCCGGCTGGACGACCTCGTGGCGGCGCTGGACCGACGTTGCGCGCTCTTGGCCCTGCCCGCGACCCCGTCCTGGGCCGCCACGGCCAGGGCCTCCCCGACCGGGCTGGTCGTCGGTGTGTGGCAGATCTGCCGAGGAGCGCGTCAGTTCGTCCGTCGTGACGTAGGCAGTGTCCTGGCCACCGGTTTCGACGGTCGCGTGCGTCTCGCGGGCCGTCATCGCGGCGTACTCGCGCATCGAGATCCGGTAGGCCTCCTCGTAGTGGCGCGTCCAGTATGGTTTCCACTTCTTCTGTGCGGCGGTGTAGTGGTTCGAGAGGATGATCTCCGGTGCAACCGTGATCGCACCGAGTCCGCCGAACTCCTCTGGCTGGCCGGCCCAGCCGAGGAAGCCGCCGGTGATCTGGTAGGACAGCGAGTCGTAGATCGTCCCCCAGTCGAACAAGCCGTCGCAGCTGTCGCCGTCCGGTACGAACGGGAATCCATACATCTCCTCGCCGGCCGTGGAGATATCGTCCGCGATCGCGTCGATGTCGCCCCAGAACTCCTGCATCCCCTCGCCGATCTGGATATTGACCTCGTCCAGGTCGTGCGTGCCGTCGTGGTCGAACGGCGCGTTCGTCTCGAGGTTGAACACCATGTGATCCGCGGTGTACATCCCGTGGTAGTCACAGAGGAACGCCACGTTGTCGTACTCGCGGAAGTGCTCGACGATGGCGAGCGAGTCAGGTACGAGGTCGTGGAACTCCTCTGGCGCACCCTCCGGCTCCGCCGGCCGGAAGCTCGGATTCGTCCACCCCATCGTCGGATACTGACGGTTGGTGTCGACCGGCTGTCCCTCGAACGTGCTCGCATTGCCACGCTGGAAGTTGGTATTGTGGTCGGCGACCCATGGAACCTCGGTCTGAGGCTTGCGCGAAACCCAGCCGTCGGGGTTCGTGAACAGGAACAGCAAGACGATATCGTCGAGCAGGTGCTCGAAATCGGCCGCCTCGCCGCGTGCGATTTCCTCGATCAGCCGACAGCCAGCCTCCGTTCCCGCCCGCTCGTCGCCGTGAATGTTGAGTGAGTAGACGACCTTCTCTTTCGCGGCGAACGACGCGTCGTCGTGGACGTCGTTCGTGACCTCCGCGACGTAGATATCGCGTGGATCGGGGTCCTCGCCGGTGTACAGGTTCGTCCAGCCTGGCGACTCGCCAATCGACTCTACGTGAACGCGGTCCGAATGCGTATTCTCGATGTACTCGAGTGCCTGGACCGTCTCCTCGTAGGCGATGTACTCGCGTGCCTCTTCGATCGGTGGGAAGACGCCGTCCGCGTAGGGCTCCTCGAGTGTCCACCAGGGATTCGCACCGGGTGCGAAGTTCATTGCGCCGATACCATCACCGTCGTCGCCATCTCCCATCGCGAGTACGTCCTCGACCTCCGCCGCCGTGAGGTGTGCGTGTGCGGACAGTGTCGGTAACTCGCGGGTGACCGCCTTCGGGGCGCGAGAGAGGTCCGGGTCTGGGTCCTCCTCGTACTCGTCTGCGAACGCGTCGAACGTGTCCTGATCGGTGAAGACGATACTCGTCGCAGCCTCGTACTCTTCAGGGGTGTGATTCAGGACGTACTCGAGTTCGTCGGTGAGGATGTCGTCGCTCACGTCGGCGGTGGCGCTGCCGGGAAGAGTAAGGGCAGCGCCGGTTGCTGCGGAGAGGCTGAGGAACGTTCGACGGTCGATGGAGGAGTCGTTGTCGATGCTTCCTGCAAGCGTGTCTGCAGTGGCTGTGTCGGACGAGAGCGGTGGTTGTGAGTCGCCGTCAGTCGACTGGGGAGAGGTGTCGTCTTTGACGGTTGGATCGGCAGCAGTACTCCGTGGATCAGTCTTGTTGTCTACATTGCGTGACATTCTCGATCGTGCAGGTGTTGCCCGCGGAAATAGTCGACAACAATCCCACACAAGTACTGTATGAAAGGAGAGACAGTCACTGGAACGCGTATGTTTACAACACCGGCCGTTGTGGAATCGTAATCTGGACAGAGGCGGTCCACTCGACGGCCAAGAGGCGGCAAGCTACACGACTGCGTGGGCAGTCATGTGTCGGATGCCGCTTGCTCAGAACAGGGCGGGCGCTCGACCGGCAAAGCGTTAAAACGCATCGAGGCGTTCAGCCATGAACCCGTCGGCGAGGACACGGTGAACGGCGATGCGCGAGCGAGATAGTCAGAATCGGTACACGATAGCGGTGACCGGACAGCTAGAATTCGTGTTCGACATCGTCCTCGTCGGCCTTCTGGATGATGATTTTACCGTCCCGGACTCGGACAAATACTTCGTCACCGATATCCATCCCCGCGACTGCGAGTTCGTCCTCGTGGAGATTGAGGTGGACGTTGTGATAGTTGCCATCTTCGTCTTTCGCACCGCTTGGACTCAGCTTCTTTTTCCGTACCATCGCGGGATTCTATGACGAACTTCGTCGTAGGATATACTTAAGTGTTTTCGACGCCTCGGCGAATGACCGTCTGACACACCGGTTGGTCAATCAACCGTGCGAGGGAACGGACTCAGTAGCGGCAGAGACTGCGGAGACGTCGCTGACCTACGCACTTAAAGATACCGGCGCAGTCGGTCGGTTTTTGGGGATATATTTATGTCGGGCCGTGTGCTGGTTTCGCACGGAGCAAAACCATGGTACGAGAAGACGGTAAGCGAAACTTCGCACTGCGGTCATCGAACGGCGAGGAAGAAAGTGTGTTCTCCGGGAACACACCACGTCAGGCAGCCCTCAAGGCAGCCCGGCGACTTGAGCCGGGCTCGAGTGGGGACGAGGCTGACCGAACCGAGCTTCGACTGCGCGAGAAAGGAACGGACAAGGTCCACATTTACGACGGCTGGGCCTGGGAAGAGACGGCACCCGACGACAAACCAGACTGGATGCCCAACGAAATCACGGAGGCCAACGTCTCCAAGAAAGGAATCGATCACTTAGACGAGTAACGCTATTGGTGATGATTTCGTGTGAACGGACGCAGAGTGGCGACAATCGCCGACGAGACTAGTCTGCGTGTTCCGCTGGGTCCGGTGGACTGTTCAGGCCATCCGATCCGCCCTGTCCCCCACCGTGGTCCGGTCCACGGTCAGTTCCAAGCGAGAGGAGTCTGGTCGCCTCGGCAGTCTGTGCGAGCGCTCGCTGACTCCGGACGACGATTCCGCCGAATCCGAGAAGGAGGACGATCTCCACGTAGATAACGACGAGCTGGCTGACAAAGCCGTCCACGAGGCCGACTCCTTCGGACAGGAGTCCAGTTGCAACCAGTCCAACCCAACTGAGGACGATGAGATACTTGAGCTTGGTAAACAGCAATCGTCGCTCTGACTCGAGTGCCTCGGCGGCGCGGCTGAAGGGCCCGAACAAGAGGTACAGGCCGAGCCCGAGCGCTGCAAACGTCCCGAGGGTTGCGAGGAGCGCGAGAGCGCCGTCGACGAACCAGCTTCCAAGGGTGATCCAGACGCGGCCAAGAACCGCGGCGAACAGGAGCAGCGTCAGCCGTCGGCCGACGCCAGCAATTGCACAGACAACGAGGATGATCGCGGTCCACATGGCCGTGTAGCCGACGAAGCGAAGTACATCGGTTTCGGCACCAAAGAGACCGCTCACGATCGCCATCAGCAGGTACGCGAGCCCCATCGCGCTGGCGGCGACGGCTGCAGCGTAGCCGTAGCGATGGGGGCCGGACGGGAGCGATCGTGCGTAGCCGCCGAACGCTGCAGCGGCTGCGAGCAACACGGCACTCGAAACGGCGAGCATCAGTATCGAATCGATCACGGTGATCCACCTTCGATCGGATGGGATCGGGATCGGGATCGAGACCGTGAGCTGGGACTAGCACTGGAACGACACCAGAAAGCATCACGTGTGTTCGAGAGGCGAGTACGATTCAGCGGTTGGCGTCTCGGTGTGAACTGCAGTCGTCTCATCTGTGATCGTTTCCAGAGGGAGTGTGGAAGCGGGATGTACAGACGACTGTCTCGATACCGGATAACTGTTATCGCCGATTTGGGAGGCTGCCGGCACAGATAGCGGCGGTAACTCACACCGATCGAGGGTCGTATCACCTCACAGGTGGCT
The DNA here is from genome assembly GCF_000337135.1 of Natrialba chahannaoensis JCM 10990. Classification (GTDB taxonomy): domain Archaea; phylum Halobacteriota; class Halobacteria; order Halobacteriales; family Natrialbaceae; genus Natrialba; species Natrialba chahannaoensis. Next base: position 5,265 of record NZ_AOIN01000038.1, on the reverse strand, counting down.
GTTCCGACGTGAGAATCCACTGCCTTGACATCCTCCTCCGCGTGAACGCGGAGGAATCCCGAGCGGTGGGAGTTTCAGGTTTGCAACCATGACTCCGCCACTTAACGGGAGTTCGCGTCTAACCCAGACATCGTGGTCGGTGGCTGTCTGGCCATGCCAAGTAGCCGTTACTCCTATCCTCTGTCGTGCCCGGACTCACCGTGTTGTTTTTACCACGGTGAGTCCGGCAGACTTCGACGGACTCGGAGTTATCTTGGGCTTGCTCGACCGACGGGCACAAGGCGAACCCTTCGAGGATTCACGTTCACCGCGTCGGCGTTTCGGATACTGTCGTCCGAGAGACTCCGTCTCTCGTGATCGCGAAAATCTTCGATTTTCAAACGACCTTGTTACGTGGGCGGACAGGCCGTCTCCGACGGTCGTTCGGAATCCGCTCCGTTCCGACCTGACCTTGCTCTCGTATAGTGATTCCTGTGACTTGAGCATTAGGATTGGAAACTCAGATATGGGATTATCGGTAGAACGTGTCACTGAGTGACGGCGCGTATCCACGGCCTGAAGGCCGTGGTATTGCGCCTGCTCCACGTATAACACCGGCAATCGTCCGTTCGAACCCCGGGTATTTTCACGTTCTCTCGGCAATCAGCAGGCGATGACTGCAGTGACTCTCGGCCCAGAAGGCACCTACTCTCACCGGGCGGCTCAGGCGATCGCCAACGCGGACGCTATCGACTTTCGCCAGTCCGTCACCTCGATCGTCGACGCCGTCGCGACCGGCGAGCACGACCGTGGCGTGATCCCCATCGAGAACAGTATCGAGGGCAGCGTTACGGAGAGTCTCGACGCGCTCGCCGAATACGACGTCGCCGTCGTCCGCGAAATCGTCACCCCGATCAAACACGCCCTGCTCGCACAGGGGCCGAAGTTCGAGACGATCGCCAGCCACTCCCAGGCGCTCGCCCAATGTCGGTCCTATCTCGAGCGCGAGTACCCCGACGCCACGCTCGAAGCCGTCGCAAGCACGGCACAGGGCGTCGAGTTCGCCCGCGAAGATCCCACTATCGCCGGCATCGGCCATCCCGCCAACGCAGACAACGGCACCGAACTCGAGGTCCTCGCCGAAGACATCCAGGATCAGGACTCCAACGCGACGCGATTCTTCGCCGTCGCGCCCGCCGAGGACCGCTCGAAAGGCGGCGGCAAGACGACGCTGGTCGTCTACCCGAACGCGAACTATCCCGGCCTGCTACTCGAGTTGCTCCAGCCGTTTGCCGACCGGGATATCAACCTGACTCGCGTCGAATCCCGACCGAGCGGCCAGCGTCTGGGAGACTACGTCTTCCACGTCGATATTGAGGCAGGGCTCTACGAGGCGCGGACAAACGAGGCGATTGCCGAGTTGGAGGACCTCGCCGAGAAGGGATGGGTTCGCCGACTGGGGTCGTACGATCTCGAGCACGTCGTCGAGTAACTCGAGCAGCGAGAGAACGACCTCACACTGTTAGCAAGAGGCCTATTACGTCAGTGAACCCTCGCGCAGCGTAATGACGACAGGCTGCGACTGACATCTATCGACTCACGCAAGGCAACCAACCAGTCAGACACACCGAAACGCGTTTCCGCACCATCGAAGTACGACCGGACATGCCACTCGAGACAGGCGACGACGCACCCGACGTGACCGCACCGAATCAGGACGGCGAGGCAGTCGCGCCTGCGTTCGACGACCCAACGGTCCTCTACTTCTACCCGCGCGACGACACCCCCGGTTGTACGACTGAGGCCACCCAGTTCCAGCGCGAACGGGAGACCTATCAAGAGGCCGGCGTTGACGTCTACGGTGTCTCGACCGACGATGTCGAGTCTCACCAGTCGTTCGCCGTGGCGGAGGGACTCGAGTTCGACCTGCTCGCGGATCCGGATGGCGAGGTTGCCGACGCCTTTGGCGTCGAGGTCGAGAGCGGCGCGGCCGCGCGAACGACGTTTCTGCTCGCCGAGGGCGAGGTGCAGGCGGTCTACGAGAACGTCGATCCAGACGGTCACGCGCGCGATGTGTTGCTTGAGGCGATGGACGAGGGGCTGGTGACGCTGCCCGAGTGAGCCCTGGATTTGAATGTGGATCTGGTTCCCGAACTCGTTCTGTTGTTCGTACGCGGGCAGAATTTATCCCTATTGAACGCCTATGAACGGGTATGCGCCGAAACCCGTTCGACGAACTCGAGGAGATGCTCGACCGCGTCAGCAAGCAGGTTGAGGAGGGGATGGCCGGCGGTGGCCTGCAGGTACCCGGCTCCGTCCCTGTGGACGTCGCCGATCGCGACGACGAGTACGTGGTGACGGCCGATCTCCCAGGCTACGACGTCGAGGATATCGATCTCACGCTCTCGGACGGGACGCTCCGTCTCGATGCGACCCGCGCGGACGAACAAGAAGAACATGTCGAGGGGCGGTATCTCCGACGTGAGCGGACGCGAAAGTCGGCGAACCGCCAGATCAGACTACCGGATCCGGTCGACGAGGACGCGATCGACGCCGGCTACGAGAACGGCGTGTTGACCGTTCGGCTTCCGAAAGAGTCGACTGACGAGGGGTCGAAGCAGATCGATATCGAGTGAACAAGTACTCGAGAGGCCCCAACGGCGAACACAGCACCGTGGACACTCTTTTCGGTTCGACGGGTCGCACTGACTGAGTCAGTATCCCGTCCTCTGGCCAGTTGATCGGATGGTCGCTCAATTGCATGAACTGACCCGGATTCGAACACAGGAAGCGAAGAAACGGACGAAGACGGCGTCGATCGCCGGCAAGTGATGGAAAGCTATACGGCCTCGACGCCCTCAGAGCTATATAAGCAAATGAGCGACGCGGGATACGACCACGCAGCAGTCGAGCAACGCTGGCAGGCCGCGTGGGACGACGCGGACGCGTATCGGACACCGGACGACGTCGACGATCCGACGTACGTCCTCGGGATGTATCCGTACCCGTCCGGGAAACTCCACATGGGCCACGTCCGAAACTACACCATTACGGACGCCTACGCCCGATACCGACGAATGTGCGGCGACGATGTCCTTCACCCGATGGGCTGGGACGCCTTTGGCCTCCCCGCTGAAAACGCGGCCAAGGATCGCGACACCAACCCGCGTGACTGGACGTTCGACTGCATCGACACGATGCGCGACCAGATGCGCGCAATGGGCTTTGGCTACGACTGGGATCGGGAAATCGCGACCTGTACGCCTGAGTACTACCAGTGGAACCAGTGGCTCTTCTCCCGGTTCCACGAGGAAGACCTCGTCGAGCGCCGCGACGCCGAAGTGAACTGGTGTCCCGAGTGTGAAACCGTCCTCGCAGACGAACAGGTCGAGGGTGAGGCCGAACTCTGCTGGCGCTGTGACACCCCCGTCGAGCAGCGCGAACTCGAGCAGTGGTTCCTGAAGATTACCGAGTACGCGGACGAACTGCTCGAGGACATCGACAAGCTGGAAGGCTGGCCGAACTCGGTCCGCCAGATGCAGCGCAACTGGATCGGCCGCCAGTACGGTTCCGAGGTGGAGTTCGAAATCGGTGGTCACGGCTCTGTTACCGCCTTCACGACGCGCCTCGATACCATCCACGGCGCGACGTTCTTCGCGCTCGCGCCGGACCACCCGATCAGCGAGCAGGCCGCCGAGGAAGACGACGATGTCCGCCACTTCATCGAGCACGAGGCCGACCCCGAGGGCGACGAGCCAAACGGAATCGCAACCGACCTGACGGCGACGAACCCCGTAACGGGCGAGGAGATTCCCGTCTACGTCGCGGACTTCGTCCTCTCGGACGTCGGAACGGGCGCGCTGATGGCCGTTCCCGGCCACGACGAGCGCGACCACGCCTTCGCCCAAAAGATGGACGAGGAAATCGTCCCCGTCATCGCGCCCGAACCCGAGGAGGGAGAAGAGCCGGAGATTCCCGACAGCAGCGAGGAAGCGTTCACCGAGGACGGCGTGCTCGTCAACTCGGGCGAGTACGACGGACTCGACAGCGAAACGGCCCGCGAACGCCTGACCGAGGACATCGAGAGCGCCGAGCACACCACACAGTACCAGCTGCGCGACTGGGGCATCTCCCGTCAACGTTACTGGGGAACACCGATTCCGATCGTCCACTGCCACGGTAGCTGTGGCTCAGTGGTGGTGCCCGACGAAGCGCTCCCCGTTGAACTGCCCGAGTTCATCAACACCACCGGCAACCCGCTGGATGCCGCCGAGGAGTGGAAGCAGACCACCTGTCCCGAGTGTGGTGGCGACGCCACCCGCGAGACGGACACGATGGACACCTTCGTCGACTCCTCGTGGTATTTCCTGCGGTACGTCTCGCCCGACCTGGAGGAGGCACCGTTCGATCTGGGACGTGCGAACGACTGGATGCCGGTCGACCAGTACGTCGGCGGCATCGAACACGCCGTGATGCACCTGCTGTACTCGCGGTTCTTTACCAAGGTGCTCGCGGACCACGAGGGCCTGGAACACCGCGAGCCGTTCACGAACCTGCTCGCCCAGGGAATGGTCCAGCTCGAAGGCGAGAAGATGTCCAAGTCGAAGGGGAACACCGTCTCGCCCCAGCGGATCGTCGAGGAGTACGGAGCGGACACCGCGCGCCTGTTCATGATGCAGGCCGCCCAGCCCGAGCGAGACTTCGACTGGAGTGAGGAGGGCGTGCGCTCGACGAACGCCTTCCTGACGCGACTGAAGGAGATGGTCGAAGACTTCGCCACGGAACAGCCTGACGGCGACGATGACGCCATCGCACGCTACGTCGCGAACGAAATCGACGCGACGGTTGCCATCGCCGGCGGCGAGTACGACGATCTAACGTTCAACCGCGCGCTGCGCGAGACGCAGGATCTCGTCCGTACGCTGCGCCAGTATGCGGCGTACACCGAACCCCACGCAGAAACCTACGAGCGCGGCCTCTCCGCCGTCGTGCGCCTGCTCGCACCCGTCGCACCACACCTGGCGGAGGAGTTGTACGCCGAACTCGACACCGGTGAGGACGAGGACAAGTTCGTCGTCGACGCACCGTGGCCGACCGCAACGGTCGACCGCGACTACGTCACGAAACGCCGCCAGCTCGTCACAAACACCCGCGAGGACGTTCGCGACATCATCGACGTCGCCGGCATCGAGGACCCGCAAGCGATTGACGTCGTCGTCGCACCCGACTGGAAGTACGACGCACTCGAGATCGCCATCGAGAGCGACGCAGACGAGGAAACCGAAA
>NZ_AOIN01000037.1 GCF_000337135.1 Natrialba chahannaoensis JCM 10990 | reverse complement strand
ATGTGTATAAGAGACAGGCACTCGAGTCCGCCGCGTGGCTCCTCGAGCGCGAGTTCGAGGCAGCCGTCTCGGTCGTCCACGCAGACGCGGTCGACGAGAGCGTGCTGAAGAACGCCGAGCCGGGACGGCCGGCAATCGAGATCGAAGACTGACTGCGAACCGCGACGCTACCCGGAGCAAGTAGTGTTCGCGTCCGTTTCTTCCACTGGTGGCTCGTGTTCCGTTTCCGAACTGTCTTGGCGCTGAGTTCGTCTACCGAGGAGTGCAAGCACTACCAGCACACGCCGATTGTCCGGCCCCCAGTGACGAGCACGGTGTGCGACTCGAACTCGAGTACAGCCGCGTCCTCGGAGTCGAGTTCGGCGGCTGTAATCGTACCGCTGGGTTCTGGACGGTAAGAGATGGAGTCACCAGATCAAGTCAGCCGACCACAGAGAGCCACGCCGCGAGTATCGCGACAGCGGCGACTGGATGGGCGAGAATCATCGCGAGCGCCCGTCTCGAAGGCAATGTCACCGATCGTCGCCGCGTGGCGATGAACCGACCGACGAGGTACGCGATCGAGCCGAGTGGCATGGCGACGAGCACGACAATGGCTGGGCCGAGCGCGAGCAAGATCGTGTCCGGACCGCCCCTGACGATGTCGCCGGCGACGAGGTAGCCCCAGATGCCGACGAACGGCACGCTCGCGACGCCCCAGCTCGCGAACAAACCGTCGTTACTCGCGGCGACAGCGACGGCCGCGAACAGCCAGGCTGGAATCGCCCACTGAACGACGACCCACGAGGCGAGCGTCAGCCACCTGCCAGTGCCGACGGCGACGAGATCGAGGACGAGGAAGGTCGCGAGCATCCCGGCCAGCATCACGGTCGCGTATCGTCTCGTCAGGTCTGGTTGGCGGCCGACGAGCAGTTTCGCCGTTCCGGTGTGGTTGGCGCGGTCGTGATCACGGTTACGGGGACAGTCGGCACGGGCGTGGTTATGGTTGCGAGTACAGTCGGCACGGTTGTTGCCACGGCCCCACTCCCAGTCGCGGTCCTGTCTAAACACGCCACGTCGATCGGCCACGAGAACGACGAGTAAACCGAACAGGAACGTCGCGACGGCGACGGTTACGGCGGGCGAGACGACGGTTGTAGTTGTAGTTGTAGTCGTGGTAGTGGTCGCTGTGTCGACCGTCCCGGCGTCGTCGCCAGCGAGCATCCCGATCCGCGCCGGTTCGCGGACGAACACGCCAACAACCAGCGCGACGAGACTCACGAGCGCGATCGGTGCGAACAACCGGTCGACAGCGGCTGCGAGCCGCTCGACGAATCCCGGTTCGCCAGCCGCGATGACGACCGCTTGCTTCGACGGCTCGTAGACCGTGACTTCGCGACCGTTCTCGCCATACCGAGTTTCGACCGGCTCCAGCAGGTCCGCCGACTCGAGTTTGTCGACGTGATAGCCGACGTTCTGCAGACTCGTCTCGAGTTTCGCGGCCAGTTCAGAGCGGGTTCGGCCCTCCTCGTAGCAAGCGGCTAGCACAGCACGAGAGGTTTCGGAGCCGAGGGCATCGAAGAGTTGGTCTGCATCCTCGCCCTCGAGTCCGGCGACGGCTGGCTCGTCGGCGTCCTCGCGAAATCGGCGCACGAGCCGGCCGGCAAGTCGATCCATATCTGAACCGTCGTACTCGATGACAAAAGTGTATCCGGGTGGTCAAATGGCGGTTTGAGTCGGTGGGAGGGACCAGTGACGGGCCCGGTACGGAGAAGGAGAGAAAGAGGAAGAGAAAAACAAAAGAAAGAGAGAAAGACAGGGGAACCAGTCAATCACGTCGCTGATGGACCCATTTCACGCGTGTGGACGGGAGTAGCGGAGACCCAGTGTGACTGTGCCAGTCTACTGTTTACGGACACTCGCCGCGAACCAGTGTACGAAATGCTCGAACTGTACCAAGCAGACGGCTGTCCACACAGCACAGACGTCCGTGAGACGCTCACTGATCTCGGCATCTCGTACGTAATTCACAATCCACGCCGTCCGGGCGGAGGGGGTGGGGACGTGCTGAACGAACAGACCTACGAGGCGATGACGGCGCTCAGCGACGAGGATTCGATTCCGTTCCTGGTCGATACGGACCGTGAAAAAACGATCACAGAGAGTGACGAGATCGTGGCCTATCTCGAGGACCACTACGCTGATCGTCCGCGTTAGTCGGCAGCGACTTCGAGATTCGCTTCCTCTTCTGCGCCGATTGCCTCGACGACGAGTTCGGCGATGTCGACGATTTCGATGTCGTCCTCGTAGCCGCCGGTCTTGCGGCCGTCCTCGTACATCGTCATGCACATCGGACAGGCGACGACGAATTTTTCAACTCCAGCGCCGGCGTCGGTGTCCTCTAAGGCTTCGCGGATGCGCTCCTCGCTCGGCTTTGGCTCTTCCTCGAAGTCCATCCAGAGACCACCGCCACCGCCACCACAACAGAACGAGTTGTCACGGTTGCGCGGCATCTCGTCGAGCTCACAGCCCGTCGCACGGATGAGGTCACGTGGAGCCTCGTACTCGTCGTTGTACCGGCCCAGATGACATGGGTCGTGGTACGTGACGGTGTAATCGAGTTCGGTCCCGCTCAGGTCGAGTGCACCGCCCTGCACGAGTTCCTCCACCGCCTGCGTCCAGTGGAGCACGTCGATGTCGCCGTCTGCGTTCCACTCGTCCGTGTAGTCGAACGGCATCATCGGATCGTCTGCGAACTCCTCGAAGTCGACCTCCGGATACTCGTTTTTGAACGTGTTGTAGGAGTGTGGGTCCGTACAGACGATTTTGTCGAACTCACAGTCTTCCCACGTTTCGACGTGGTGGCCGGCGAGTTCGACGTAGAGGAACTCCTCACCGACACGGCGGATGTCGTTGCCGTCGTACTTCTCGTCCTCGAAGAGGATGCCGAAGCTGACGTCCGCTTCCTGCAGGATGGTTGCGAGGGAGCGAGCAACCTGCTTGTTGCGCTCGTCGTAGCTCGGGTAGTCGCCGACGTACCAGAGGTAGTCGACTTCCTCCTCGCGGGCGTCGGCCACATCGAACTCGAGTTCGTCGGCCCAGTCAGCACGGTCGCGAGGCGAGTCGCCGAAGGTGTTGCCGTTCTGCATGACGTTCTGGAAGACATCCTGCATGCTCGGGGCGATGTCGCCCTGGTCGGTCATCTGGCGGTTGAGTCGCGTAAAGGACTGGAGGTGCTCGATTTCGACCGGACAGGCGTCCATACAGGCCATACAGGCCATACAGGACTCCATCGTCTCGGTGTTGATGACACTCGTGCCGCCGTCGGCGATGATCGGCTTCTCCTCGCCGCCGTCGTCGAGTTCCTCGCGATACTTCTTGAGGTCGAGGATGACGTTACGCGGGTCGAGCGGGCGGTCGGAGGCCTTCGCCGGACAGACCGACGAACAGCGGCCACACTTGGTACAGGCGTCCTGGTCGAGAATTTCCTTCCAGGTGAAGTCGTCGATGGATTCTGCGTTCGTCGCGTCGAGATCCGACGGAACGTTTGGCAGGCGTGCACCGGCCTTCTCGTCGCGCGTGACGACGTTCGCGAACGAAGAGATCATGTGGAACGGCTTGGCGTATGGAATCCAGGCAACGAAAAAGAGCGCGAGCAGCGAGTGAGACCACCAGAACAGCCAGTGGATCGTCTCGGCATTGTAGCCGAGGGCTCCCGCCGCGCTGTAGTCGACGCCGTTGACCGTCGCCTCGAGTGCGGCACCGGTCGTCGGCACGTCGATCGCCTGGAAGACCATTGCAATACCGTAGCCGACGAAGCTCACGACCTCGTGGTCAGGCATACCGGTTGCGTAGATTCGTGCGCCTTCAAGCAGGAAGCCACCGACACCGAGAGCGAACAGCGTCCAGATAAAGATGTCGTCCTCGTTCGAGGTGTGACGGCCCCAGAGGCGGTGGTTGCGGACCCAGTAGCGCCGATACATCGCCATCCCGATCCCGACAACGAACAGCAGCCCCATCGCGTCGACGATGAACTGGTAGGCGAGATAGAAGTCACCCTCCCAGAAGACGATGCCGAAGATGAGTTCGGTCGTGTACTGCTCGAAGCCGATGATCAGCGTCGCGATGAACAGTGTCAGAAAGCCCCAGAGGATAAACGAGTGCATCAACCCGCCGTAGAGGTCCCGATTGAACTGCTTCTCGTTCGAGAGAACGATCTTCGCAGAACTCACGATGCGACTCGGCAGATCGTTGAGACGGGCGAACGGATCGTCGTCGCCCTGCGTGTACCGGCTAAATCGAAGATACACGCCATACGCGAAGACAGCGAGAGTAATCGCTACGAGGAGATAGAACAGAACGTACCCAACGTCGCTGATCCCCAGGTAGGTCTCCCTCCCTGCGTTCGCCTGTGCTATGACGTTCATGTTCAATCAGGGGTTGGGGCGTAACTTAATTCTTGCCACACTTCACGAGAGACGACCGCTACGCCCTCTTGCGAAAATTACTCCTGCGTTTTCAGGTTTATAATTGTTGTCCATAGGTCGATGGCACTCGACGCTATCTGGCAACAGCCTTAAATAGCCTCCCATCGGGAGTGTCCACCCATGAACGAAAAAACCGAAGAACTCCGCGAGATCTTCACCGACGTGACCGACGGCGAAGAGACAATTACCGAATCCCAGGAAGACACCCGTGGGTCACTCGAGAAGGACGAGCAGACTGACGACGAGCGACTCGAGAGCGTCGTCGCGCAGATGCGCGAGCGCTACGAGTTCGAGACGCCGCTGTCGGACGAGGAGTTGATCGCAGTCGCGAAGGCGTTCTACGACGACGACAGCGATGCGGCTATCGCCGACGACCTTGGCGTTGCTCCCGAAGTCGTCTTCGAAGCCCGCATGGCCCTCCACCTCGTCGGCGAGGACGATGCCGACGAGGTGGACCTCGTTGCGATTCGCGACCGCGACGAGGACGACGAGACGCTCGCCACAGAGTACGACGTGAGCGCCGCAGAGATCCGTCGGTTCCGACGCATTGCGGCCGCACAGGACGAATCCCGTGCCGCAAACGATCGCTACCGCGACGAGTTCGACAGCATCCTCGCCGACGCCGACCTCTCGACACAGATGGCGACCGACGTGCGCGAGGACGGACTCGAGGACGCGACTGAAGGGATGGAGACGAACGTCGACTTCTAACGCTCCCACCAACTGCGCCGTTCCGATTGGCTGTCCCCGCAGGCTGCGCGGGTTTTTATACGAAGACCCGACCAGACGAGCCATGAGCCACCCCCACGTCACGTTCAGCGACCTCCGAACCGCCGCCTACTGCCCACGAAAGTGCTACTACCAGCGGACACGCGACTGCGACCGCAACCCGCCACCCGATATCCAAGCGATTCGTGCGCTGGCGACACGGTACGAGCAGTTGCTCGAGGCAGGTCCGGGTGTACTCGAGTCCGAACCGATCGCGAGCACCCCAGCCGACTACCGACGAACGCTGGCCGCGACGAGAGACCGACTCGAGGAGACAGAAAACGACGACTGGGAGCGCCTCTGTACCCCACACCAGCAGAACGTGCTTCTCACGGGACGAGAGTGTCGGGGACGAGTGCACAAGGTACTCACAGAGCCGCTGGAGCCCGTGCTGGTTTCGACTGGCTCACCCCCAGAGCAGGGAATCTGGGAACCACAAACGGTTCACGCCGTCGCGGCCGCGAAGGCGCTCGCCTGGGAGCACGAGAAACCAATCGAACGGGTCTGGCTCGAGTACCCCGCCCACGGCGTCATCCGCAACATTCGATTGACGACCCGTCGGAAAGCACGCTACCGACGCGCGCTGCGGACGGTTCGCGAACTGGACGGCCCGCCGGCGCGGACGACGAACCGGTCGAAGTGCGAGTCCTGTGAGTTCGCGGAGGAGTGTGGCGTGCGGACGCGGACGCTGCGGTCGCTGCTCGGCTTCGGCTGAGGGGCAAGCGGATATCTCGCCAGGAATCAGTGCGTCGCGAACCAGGTCTCGATCTCGTCGGCCAGCGCACCGCGACGGTGGATCGTCTCGCTCGACGGATCGACAACGGTGCTCTCGGTACCTGGCGTCTCGCCGCCGTCCAGTACCGTCGCGACGGACGCACGGAGGTCGTCGTCGAGGTCTGCGAGTCGCCGGACGCTTCCGGTGCCGCTCACGTTCGCGCTCGTGGCCGTGATCGGCGTCCCTGCGCGTTCACACAGCGCCAGTGCGGTCGGCTGGTCTGGAACACGAATCCCGACGCGGTCCTCGCCCGCGGTCAGTACGTCGGGGACATTCTCGAGTCGACGACAGAGAACCGTCACGGGTCCGGGGAGAAACGTAGCCATGAACTGCCGCTCGCGCTCGGTCGTACGGACGTAGTCGAACGCCGCCGGCACCGAAGGGACGCCGAGCGAAATTGGTTTGGAGCGGTCCCGACCCTTTACCTCGAATACGCGCTCGACGGCATCGGGATCGAGTGCGTCTGCACCGAGGCCGTAGACGGTTTCGGTGGGGTAGACGACGAGGTCGCCGTCGCGGATTGCGTCCGCGGCGCGGTCAATAGTAGACATTTGGCGGGAACTGGGGCCGGTACCGCAAAAAGGATACCGCGTCAGGCTGGTCGGTGTTTATCAACCAGCGTCAGAGCCCGAACTCGTCCTCGAGTTCGTCGTACTCTGGAAACTCGGGCCAGTCGGTGGCGACCCACGAGGCAGTGATCACCATGTCGTCGTCGATGGCGAAGAAGGCGACTCGCGGCTCGCTCACACCAGCCATCCCGTCAAGATCGTGTGGAATCCCGTAGGCGTCTGCCACGTCGTTTGCCGGGTCGGCAAAGAGGTCGAACGGGGCATCGTTTTCGGTGATGAACGCCGAGACGGCGTACGGTGTCGAGGCTGTGACGCCGACGATACGGTCGGCACGCTCGGCCCAGTCCCGGTCGCGCAGTTCCTCCCAGACGTAGGTGCCGACGAACGAACCGATCATCGGCGTGAAGACGACGATCGTCTGGCCGCCCTCGGCGACGAGTTCGGAGAGCGTGCGATCTTCCCAGAACTCGTCCGTGACGAGCGGCCGAATAAAATCGGGTGCCGATTCACCGACAGCGGGGTGGGCCGCCGGACCGAGGTCGACAACGTCGAAGTCCGCCACTAGTCGTCACCTCCGGCGACTGCGCTGGTCTCGGACGAAGACAAGTCACCGGAGCCGTACGTCGACTCCAGATACTCCACGATATTCGCGCTCTCGGCCATCGTCACGCCGGTTCGGTTGTCGACGATCACTGGGACTGTTCGGACACCCGCGACTCGCTTGACGACATCGCGCTTCGAGTGCAACGGCTCGACGAATCGTGACTGGTACTCGAGTTCGAACGCCTCGAGCAGGCGAGCGACGCGCTCGCAGTAGGGACAGGCCTGCAGACGGTAGAAGGTGATCGGTGCCTCGCCACCGGTAGTCGCATCACCAACGCTGGTGGTGTCGCTCATGTGCAGCTGTTCGGGAAACAGCCGGGTAAACGTGTCGTCAGCGGGCAAACGAGGGTGGAAATGGTAAACGGTTAACCGATCGGGTGAGAAGGCTGTACATCAATGGCGCTGGTTTCGCTCGCTGAGGTCTGGGTCGCGCTGTATGAGGTACCAGTCGTGGGACTCGAACTCGAGCAGACGACGGTCACCATTCTCGGCGCACTCACAGTTGCGGTTCTCATCGGACTCTCCGGTTTCTTCTCCTCCTCGGAGATTGCGATGTTTAATCTCTCGAAGCACCGGCTCGAGGGGATGGTCGAGGATGGGATCGAGGGTGCATCCCGGGTCAAAGAGTTAAAGGACGACCCACACCGGCTGCTCGTGACGATTCTCGTCGGCAACAACATCGTCAACATCGCGATGACCGCGATCACCACCGCTCTGCTCGGTCTCTACTTCAGCGGGCTGACCGCCGTCGTGCTCTCGACGTTCGGGATTACCGCCATCGTCCTCCTGTTCGGTGAGAGCGTTCCCAAGTCCTACGCCGTCGAGAACACCGAATCCTGGTCCGTCCGCATCTCGCGGCCGCTGAAGGCCACGGAGTACGTGCTCTTTCCGCTGATCGTGCTCTTCGATTACCTCACCCGGCAGGTGAACAGACTCACGGGTTCGTCCGGAGCGATCGAATCACCGTACGTCACCCGCGACGAGATTCAGGAGATGATTGAGTCCGGTGAGCGCGAAGGGGTTCTTGAGGAGGAAGAACACGAGATGCTCACCCGAATCTTCCGCTTCAACAACACCATCGTCAAGGAAGTGATGACACCCCGGCTTGACATGACGGCAGTGCCAAAGGATGCGAGCATCGATGAGGCCATCGAGACCTGTATCCAGAGCGGTCACGCCCGTGTCCCCGTCTACGAGGGCAGCCTCGACAACGTCCAGGGGATCGTCCACATCCGCGACCTCGTCCGCGATCTCAACTACGGCGAGACCGAATCCGACGAACTCGAACTCGCGGATCTCATCCAGCCGACGCTACACGTCCCCGAGTCGAAGAACGTCGACGAACTCCTGACCGAGATGCGCGAGAATCGGATGCACATGGCCATCGTCATCGATGAGTTCGGCACCACCGAGGGGCTGGTGACGATGGAGGACATGGTCGAAGAGATCATTGGCGAGATCCTGGAAGGCGGCGAGGACCTCCCGATCGAAGAACTCGACGAGCGCACCGTGATGGTCCGCGGTGAGGTCAACATCGAGGACGTCAACGAAGCACTCGAGATCGACCTCCCCGAGGGCGAGGAGTTCGAAACGATCGCCGGCTTCATCTTCAATCGTGCGGGCCGCCTCGTCGAAGAGGGCGAGGAGATCACCTACGACGGCGTCCGGATCACCGTCGAAAACGTCGAGAACACGCGAATTATGAAAGCGCGGCTGCGCAAGCTTGAGGAGGACGACGATGGCGACGGCGAGCAGTCAACGGCTGCAGGTGACGCGAACGGGAATAGAAACGGCGAGTAGCGGCAGGGTAGAACGACGAGGTACGGAAACATCTCTGTTTTGTCGATATCCGTCGACCGATCGGCTTCGAAGTCACGTTACAACAATGAGTGGCGATATCCGAGCGTTACGCCGCTGACTCCGTCCGTGACGAGGCGACGAGCTCCTCAACCTCCGTCGCAACGGCCGGCGGAACCGCGAGTCGCCGCGGCCCTGCCACGTACGTGCCGTCGGGTTGGGCGTACTCGAGTGTCAGGACGACCGTGTCGCCGATCTGTCGGGACGACACCGACTCGATCAGCCGGAGGTCGATCGCCTGCTCGGGGTCGTAGAGGTAGATCGCTCGTTCCTCGCGGTCGAGTGCGCCGATAGATCGCAGGAAGGAGGCGAGAACGAGTGCGACGAGCGCGAGTGGAATCAACAGTGCTGCCAGACCGGTGAACGGGCCAGCACCGGTGACGAGCAGTTCGTTCTGCGAGACGTACCGGCCGACGAGCATTAGCAATGCGATGACGCTGGCCATGATCAGGGTGCCGGTCGCAGCGTCGATCGCGCGCTCGAGGCCGCGGCCAGACGGCAACGGAACAGGGAGCGAGTCGGCGAGTGCACGCACTCGCTGTTCGGTGTTCCCGGCGAGTATGAGGACGAGCGTGGTGACGACGAGTGCGGCAGTGAACGCGACGACGATCGGTTGGCCGGCGGTCTGGCCGGCAAGGTCGTAGACACGCCAGAAGACGATGATCGAGATGGTAGCGAAGAACGTACCGACACCCAGTGACCACAGGAGCCAGACGGTCCGCGAGGTCGAGGCATCGCGCCGCCATTGAATGGGACCGTCTCCGGAGCGGTCGGGCTCGGAGTCGACTCCGTCGGGGTCGTCAGGAACCGGGGCCGCACCCCGACTCGCGCCCTGCTCCCCGTTCGCCTGCGGATTCGAGCCCGAACCGGCATCAGTGCTCGGCGTCGCACTCGAGTTCGATTGTGCGTTCGCGTCCTCCTCCATAGCTGAACTCGCCGCTGGTCGTGTAAAGACTGTTCGATGTCTGCCCGGCTGTTGGCCCTGGCAGTACAGGGGGTAGGAGAGCTACAGCAGGAGAATGTCGAAAATTGTGTACCCGCCGTAGGCAATAAGGATCGAGCCGGCGAGCGAGAGAACCCATGCGAGGACGGTGTAGCCCATCTTGCGCGCGCTCACGCCGCCACCGGCCTCAGCCGCGGCGTAGCCGCTGCCGATGATCGCACTGACGATGATCTCGTTGAACGAGACCGGAATTCCAAACAGGACCGCCGCTTGGGCGATCATGAACGATGGGATGAGCGCGGCGATCGACCGCCGCGGGCCGAGTGAGGAGTAGTCCTGTGCGATCGCCTTGATCATCCGGGGTGCGCCCGTCCAGGAGCCGAGCAGGAGGCCGAACCCGCCACCGAGGAGCAAGGCGATCAGCGGCAGGCCAACGTCGTCTGAGAGGGGAATCAAGGGACCGATCGCCAGCCCGACCTGACTGCCGCCCGCGGAAAAGGCCACGAGTGCACCCAGCACGAGCAGGAAGTGTCGTTCACCGCGTTCGACATCGCCACGGAGATCGAAACCGACTGCACCGCCCCACAGCACTGCGATGAGCGACGTCAGGACGACGACGCCTGCGAGGTCGGGGCCGGGAACCCAGCCACTCGACGCTTGTGCAATCGACGCACCGCCTGCCTCAGCGGACCCGAGAATCGCGAACTCGATGTTGGCGACGAGCACGCCGACGAAGGCGGCCAGGCCAACGATCAGGTACGTCTCTGCGATTGGTTCGCTCCGGAGCAAGCGGGCGATCGCGTAGGCGAGACCGCCGCCGACGAACGGCGTGAGGATCCACAGCGTCGCAATCTCGATGTACTTCGGCCAGGCAGGAGTCCCTCCCATCGCGAGCCCGACGCCGACGACAGCCCCGGTGACGGTAAAGGCCGTCGCGATAGGGTAGCCGGCGAAGACGCCGATTGCGACCAATGCTGCCGCGATAATCAGTGCGATCGTCGCCGCACTCGGCGAGAGGACGACGCCGCCGATGAGTTCCGTCCCAACAGCTTCGGAAACGTTCGCACCCTGTAGTACTGCACCGCTAAATCCGAGGATACCAACGAAGAAACCCGCCCGCATCACCGAAATCGCGTTCGCGCCGACAGCGGGGGCAAACGGCGTCGACCCGCTTGAACCGGCACCGATCGCCCAGGCCATAAAGAGGCTCGCAAGGGCGGCGATCAGGAACGTGGCGATCGTCGCGATTTCGACCATCTGTTCGGGGTTTCTAGCGGGTACTACAAGTGTGTGCCGGCCTACGATTGTTGGAGAACGCGGTCCCGATGGGTCGAGTAGTGGACTCGTTTGGTGCGAGGGGTGGACTCGGTTCGACACGGACTGAACGAGAACAGCGGTGACGTCCGAGAGCGCCCGCGATCGGACTGCATCGGTGATAGCGGTCCGCCACCGCCCCGCCGCTCGAGTCAATACGGAGAAACGAGTCCGTGGCTATATTTCGCCTGATTCGGAATTCGGTGCTGCGTGTTCGAGGAAGAACTCTCGGTTTCTATATAGAACCCAGAGACCAACCATCCACAGTGCGATGGCGGCTACGAGACCTAACGGAAGGTTGCCCTCATCCTTGACGGGACCGGACTCCAGAACCCCGAGAAACCCAACGATGATGTGGAAACTCCACGCAAGGAACCCGCCGCGAGACCGATCGGACGGCCGGTGATAATCAGCCATCCGACACCGACTGCAACTATGCCCAAAATAACTGGTAACACCATTCCGAGCGTAGTTTCTCCGCTACTACCTCGAAGGGCGATGCGGATCCCGTTGAAGAGAATAATCCATCCAAGTATTCCGACGCTGAGTGGTGCCCTACTTGCGTTCGGCTTAAGAAGCCATTTTCCTGGCCTATGTAGATTAAACACCATACTTGAGATGTGACTTTGGTGGCCATATGTCTTTTATACATTCTACCTCAACAGAGTTAAAATGTTAAATGTTTATTGGGCAGAGAAGTATTATAAATTATTCATCCTAATATTCTACTTCTAGATCACTGGTGTACTACTGGACATCGTACATCGGACTCTACGACTGCATTCCTCTTGGCGCTTATTTCATTCAAAAGAATGATATTTTATCTATTTCTATCGATATCAGAATGACCTATCTTAGCCCTTGACTATCTAACCAAGTACACATATGATTACCGGAGCTTACGACCACATCGTCGTTCACACGCTCCATTGGGAATCGAATGTACCGTTCGCCGCTCAGTTCGTCGTCGACTTCGATCCGTTCTCCGTCTCCGGTGGCGGCTCCCCCCCTTCGATCGCCTCCGCAGCGTCCGTATCCTTCTCTACCTCGACGTGCCAGCGGTCGATCTCATTGTCGAGTTCTGCGAGGCGGTCCGAGACACGGTCTTTGAGGTCGTCGTCGTTCACATTGACCTCGAAAACGAACCGCTCACCGTTGTCGCCGTTTCGCGCCGTTTGCTGGACATTCGCACTGATGAGTTCGTTATCGAAATAGTACGGCGCGAGCTGAGTCATCACGTTCTGGTAGACCGTGTCCTCAACCCGGCGCAGGGCCTTCCGTCCCGCCGAATCGGCCGCACGAGCGACGTAGTCGATCGACTCCTTCCAGTTGTCCATCGCCGCCTCGGCGTCGTCCTCCTCGAGTTGCTCGTAGGACGTGGTGATCTTCTCACCCGCGGTTTTGATGTCCTCATCGGGTTCTTTCCCCGCCTTCTCACCTTTGCCCTCTTCGACGCTGGCCTGATCTGCGGTCTTCTCGCTGACATCGGCCTCGAGGGTCTCGTGGGCTTTGGGACGCCACTCGTCCCATTCCTCAAACGCCCGCGCGAACCGTGCGCCGTAGTCGTGGTCGGGATCGTGAACTCCCTCGTCGCGTAGCGCGTGCGTGATGCGTTCGCCGTGTTCGACGACGGCGGCCCACTCGCCGCGAACTTTGAATCCCGAGATACTCTCTTCCATTCGAGTGAGCGGGTAGTAAGACGCGGACTGGTATAAACTTCTTCGCTGCGTCAGCTATCGCGCCTGTGCACGTTCCGTTGGGAGTGATAGGCATGAACAGCCCACGAACACCATCAGAGCCAGCGACTCGCCGTGGCTGATCGACAGTGTGAACTATCCCGCGGGTGGCCATACGAATATGCCGATCGAAGACCGCGACGATGCGTATCTCGTCACGCACGCACTCGCAAAACACACGCTCTCACAGCTTCGAGACGTCCAGACCGAGCAGGTCAGTTTCCGCAAGGGACTCGTCAAACTCGGCCGAATCTGTGGCTACGAGATCATCGACGGCCGCATGGAAACTGAGTACGTCGAGATCGAGACGCCACTCGAGCCGACCATGGGCGAGCAGATGCGCGGACTCGACGATGTTGTCATCATCAACGTGCTTCGTGCGGCGACGCCGTTCGTCGAGGGACTGTTGAAGGCGTTCCCACGCGCACGGCAGGGCGTCATCAGCGCGAGCCGCGACGAAGAAGCCGGCCGCGAGGACGACGGTTCGTTCCCGATTACAGTCGACTACGTCAAGCTACCCGAGATCACCGAGGACGACACGGTCATCATCGCCGACCCGATGCTCGCAACCGGGAGCACGATGTGTACCGTTCTCGACCATGTCATCGAGAACTCGCCGGAACCGGAGAACCTGATCGTGCTCTCGGCCGTCTCGGCACCCGAAGGACTCCTCCGCGTCGGCGACGAGTTCCCCGAAGCCGACCTGCTGACGGTCTCGATCGACGACTACCTCGACGACGACGGCTTCATCGTTCCCGGGCTGGGAGACGCCGGCGACCGAGCGTTCCGGACGACCTGAACCGTACCGCCGAGCACGGATCGACTCTCGCTCGCTTTTTTGTTTACTCGAGAACCGACCCCACTGAATTATCGTTCGTCGAACCAGAGGCTGCATCGCCAGTTAACGAAGAGTTTCAAACCGATATGCAAAACAGCCGTCAGGAACGAGAATTGTACAGGAACCACACGAGTGTTCGGAGGCAGTTCAATAAATCCAAACAAAGTAACCGATTGACGTATTACGTAACTCCATGGGCTCTCGAGAGTGTATCCGACTCGCGATCGGCAGAGGTGAAGAGGGGGTTCGATCGAGCGACAGTGGCGAACAGTGTAGCAACGGTCACCGACACGAGGTGAGCAACTGATGGGGTCACCAACGGCGTTCAAGGAACTGACCAGCCTTCTGGTCGACCTCCTCCGCGTTCGGCTGGCCAGTACCGAAGATGATGACTGGCTAGACGCCCACCAAATCCAGCCGCTACCGCCGACAGCCATCGAGGACGACTCGAACGTTCGGCTCGGCCTCTACCTGTACGATGTCTCCGGACAATCTGGCCGTTCATCCGACTCGCCGGCTATCGAAAGCGGACACAAGATTCGCCCGCCGCTAGCACTCGATGCCCACTACCTCCTGACCGCGTTTCCGAACGCGAACGCCGAAAACGAGACGACCGCTATCTACGATCAACACGAGGTACTGGGACTGGCGATGCAAGCGCTGTACGACAACAGCATCATCGAACCCGAACAGACGCCCAACTCGCTCGGTGAGCAGCAACTCACGATCGCTCACGAGGGACAGGACTCCACCGACGTGCTGGACGTCTGGAACACGTTTCCGGACGTACCGAAACAGCCGTGTGCGGGCTACCGAGTTGGCCCAGTCATGATCGACTCGACCCAAAAGACCGCCTTCGAGCGCGTCAGCGACCGTGACGTTCGACTCGAGAGTACCGAAGACGACGGTCCCGAGGACCGATTCCAACCCTGACTGGCACCAACTGCTGATTCTGGACTGATTCTGAACTGAACCGGAATATCGATTTATAGCTGAATTGGAATGGCGATCGACGCGAACCGGATACGAGAGTTCAGCAACACTTGAGTCCGGTCGACACAGGCAAGTCGTCGCAATCGGCAGCGTCACGCCGTGTCGTCGAGTGCCACAGGGTCGCCGTGTTCGATCGAGTAAATNAGTCGTCGCAATCGGCAGCGTCACGCCGTGTCGTCGAGTGCCACAGGGTCGCCGTGTTCGATCGAGTAAATCCGCCACTCGCTGTCGTCAGTCCTGAGTTCGAAGACCATCGGAATGCGATGGGAGGTTGATTCCTCCTCGAACTCGAGGACGATGCGATCCGCTTCGTCCGTAGTGCGTCGCGGCGAGGTAACGATTGCGGCGTCGTTCAGGTGNGACAGTTCGTCGACGGCTGTGCTGGAGTGATACAGCGCCTGGACGGCCTGGAGATTCTTGGTGTCGATGCCGTCGTAGAACCGTTCGACGATCGTCTCTGGCGCAAGCCCAGGAGGAGCGACGCCGGAGTCGGAAACGGAGTCTGTGGTGGCGTCGGCTGTACCCACGTCTTGGGTGGCGGCGTCCGTATCGTCGGGTTGGGTATGGGTATCCGATTCACTCGTGGGACCATCATCGAGTACGGTATTCGGTTCGCCCGTGTGCCCGCCGAGTTCGGTATCCGGTTTTCCCGTGGACTCACCGGGTTTGGTATCGACCGCAGACACGTCATCGGTAGCGCCGTCATCATTCATTGCAGCGCTCGAGAGTGTGTCGGTAGTTGTCCCGTTGTTGTCGGCCAGCGTGGGCTCGGTTCCGGCTTCTTTGGACCGGCCTGAATCGATCTCGGCATCGTCCTCACCGACACCNGTTGTCCCGTTGTTGTCGGCCAGCGTGGGCTCGGTTCCGGCTTCTTTGGACCGGCCTGAATCGATCTCGGCATCGTCCTCACCGACACCGTACTTGAGCTTGAACAGCGTCTCGATGTCGCGGCCAACGGCCTGATTCTCGTAGCTGCGCAGTTTCTCCTCGTACTGGAAGAACTCCCCTTCGATGGCGACGCCACCGGCCTCCTCAGCGTACTGCAACCCGAGGACAACGTGATCGAAGGTNTTCTCCTCGTACTGGAAGAACTCCCCTTCGATGGCGACGCCACCGGCCTCCTCAGCGTACTGCAACCCGAGGACAACGTGATCGAAGGTGATCGTCACGTCCGCGAGGTCGGCAGCCGACTCCTCGAGAGGATGGCCGTCATGGGCCTCGGTGGCAGCGATGTACGCCGCGTACTTGGCGACCTTGCGGATGACCGCGGGCGTCAGCGAGAGCAGGCCGAGGTACTCGTAGTCGAAGTTGGCGGTGTCAACGTCGGCCTCGTCGGGCCAGATCTCCTGCCAGATACGCTGGCGAATGCGCTCTTGGGGCACGTCGAACAGGATCGAATGGGCGATCCGGCGTTTGAACGCCGGGTCGATCCCCGAGCGTTTGTTCGTCGTGAGCAACGCGATGCCGTCGAACGACTCGAGACGCTGTAGCAGGAAGTTCGTCACGTTGTTCGCATAGCGGTCAGTCGAGTCGCCGACATCGGTCCGCTCACCGAACAGCGAGTCAGCCTCGTCGAACAACAGAATTGCGTTCGAGCGTTCGGCCTCCTCAAGCAGTGCCGCGAGTCGACTCTCAGTTTCGCCGATGTACTTGTTGACGATCTGGGAGAGGTCGACGCGATAGAGATCGAGACCGGTTTCGGTGGCGATGATCTCGGTGGCCATCGTCTTCCCGGTGCCGGGTGGGCCGTAGAACATCGCGACGACGCCGTCGCCCCGACCGCCGGGTTCGCCAAAGCCCCATTCGCTCGTGACCTGCCCGCGATACTGGATGTGGCCACACAGTTCCCGGAGATGGGTTTTCGGTTTGTCGTTGAGGTAGATGTCGTCGAAGGTGTACCCCGGCTCCATCGGCTCCGCCAGCGCTTCGAGGTTGCTCGCCGAGTAGCGTTTGCACGCTTCATAACAGTGCTGGCGCTCAAGTGCGCCGTCGACGGGCGCGAAGGCGTCGGTTTCGCCCGCAAAGGCGTCCGTCTCTTCGAGCGCTTCGAGTTCGTCGATATCGTCGATATCGTCGACATCAGTCCCCGTACGACAGAGATACCGGGCGGTTTTGACTGCTCGACGGATGTCACGCTGTGGCAGCCGGAAGTTCGTCGCGACGTTGCCAACGAGGTAGTCNCGACAGAGATACCGGGCGGTTTTGACTGCTCGACGGATGTCACGCTGTGGCAGCCGGAAGTTCGTCGCGACGTTGCCAACGAGGTAGTCATCGGCGATTTCGTCGGCGTGCTCCTCCCAGATTGCCAGCCGAGTGTCGTAGTCGGGGAACGGACAGTGAGCAGTCTCGACACGGTGAGCCGAGAAGTCCGCGTCAGGAGTCCACTCGTCGGTATGGCTGAGGAAGACATCGCCGGGAGCGTCATCCAGGCGCTCGACGATGGCGTCGACATCGAGACGGGTGGCGTCAGATGCCATCCCAAGGCCGTCCTCCTCGTCGAACTCGAGTGACGCGTCGTCCTCGCGCTCGGTGACGGCCTCGAGTCCAGTCAGATGGATGGCTGCTTCTTGGAGAGTCGCTTCGCGCAGGAGACGGGTGAGCAGATCCTCGCCTCGCACCGTCGCCGCTCGAGTGTCCGTGGTGCGTCGCGCTCCGCTACCACCGAGAATGTCGGCGGCTCGCACCCGGAGGATGGGGGTCTCGTCGTCGGTGAGTGCACCGGGAAGACGGTCCTTACCGGTGCCGTCCTCGCCGGAGAAGTGAAAAATGGTTGGCCTGTCAGTGGCGGTGCTACGTGTTTCGATAGCCGCCAGGGTCGTGGCTGTGGTGTCGTCGAAGACCAACCCATCCAGACTGTGATTATGGTACTCCAGAGAGACGATACCCTCGAGAAGGGGGTCGAATCGGTCATCGTCGAGGACGTACTCCACGATGCGTTCATCGACTGCAACAAAACTGTCTCTCGTCAGTTGATCCGGTGATTCGGTCCGAAGCTGCAGGATATCCTCTTCAAACAGAGCCGACGATCGGGGCAGTGGCGTCCCCGCGTCGTGACTCCCATCGATCGAGCCGTAGCCGAGTAGGGTGAGCAGTTTCTCGAGGAGTCCATACGTTGGCAACGATCCGGTGTAGAGGCCACGAAGCTGGCCGTAGATCGAGAGAATCCGTTCGTCAAACTCAGGAGCGATCGTCAACAGGAGTGCGTCGAGTTCCCGACGTGAGAGGTCGAATTTGGTCCGCAGCGAGTACAGTGGAAATGCACTCGCTGCGTCACTCGAGTCCTCGACCGTCGAATCAATAATGTCTGCCAGCTCAGCAGCCTCCTCGCGGGCATCGGTGAGTGGTTCCCCTGCCGTTGTCAATTCGTCTGTATTCGTCGAACCCGCCCGGACGCGGGAGGTAACGCCGGAGAATAACTCGTTCGGCTCCAGTTGCGGTTCACGGTCGGTCTCACCAGTCGACGGGACGGGGATCAACTGACCGTGTTCATCGTACATCTCCAGGGCGACACCGAGGATTCGTTCGATCCGTGCTAGCTCTGCAACCAGGTGATCGCCCGCGGACTCGTACATTAGCTGTGACTACTTGTGTTGGAGAATAAAGGTTGGCATCGTGCCAGGTTGACCGCAGCGGACCCGCGACGACTCCCCCCGTGCACGGCGAGGAGACTGGTGAGAACTCGACAAGGCAAAGGGTTATATTATTTTGCACTCGACTGTGAGAATATGACAGGTCGAGCGCCGTCGTTCCCCGGAAAAACGGGATCGGACGGCTGGGAGGGTAGCTAGATGAACAGTCGAAAGCATCGACGGGCACAGCGTCGTTCGAAGGACCAAGACTCAAGAGACAGATCGACCAGGACGCGCTCAAGCACCAAAACGCGCAGCCAGGAGACACACCAACGGACCGAACCCGGGGTTCGCTACTCCGGTGGCCGTGAGGTCCGNGTACCTGACCGGGAGGACGGCGGCGTGTTCGGCCAGGAGTATCACATCCAGCGGGCACTGGACGGCACGGACACCACTCAGGACGAGGTTCCCGGACAGGTGCTCGACGTACTGGGGAGTGGCGGCCGTCCACTCAATGGACCTATCCAGCGCGCGATGGAAGACCGGCTGGACGCCGACCTCTCGAACGTCCGCATTCACACCGGTGCGAACGCTGCATCGGCCGCCGACGCCATCGACGCCAAGGCGTTCACCTGCGGGAACGACGTCGTGTTCAACTCCGGGGAGTACAACCCTGAATCGGCAGAAGGGCAGTTTTTGTTGGCCCACGAACTTGCGCACGTCACACAGCAGACAGGCACCGCGATTTCGATGATGCCGAAGCCGGATGCGGATCTGCAGATCGATCCCGACCCGCAGTTAGAACGGGAAGCCGACCAGGCTGCCGAAGAGGCATTGTCGGGGGAAGAGCCCCTGACGGTGAGTCGGATGGGAACCGACGTGCAGATTCAGCGGATTCAAAAAGACGAGATGTTCACCGCACTAGCGGCATTCGACACCGACGATAGTGCAGGGAATTTCCGAGAGGACCAAAACGAGCGTCAGAAACAGTTCCTTCTCAAGAAAATCCAGGCCTATGCCGAAACGGGTGGCCGGTTGGCCGAGATGGAGAATGCCACCGATCTAAGTGCGGAGATTGAAGCGGCTGATGTGGACGAGTTGAACGAGCACGGGAAGCGATGGAAAGAGATAGCGGTTCCGAGCAAATCGGAACTGGATGATGCGAGAACAAATCTAGAGGAGTCACTCCGGCGGGACCTCGATCAAATAGCGCTGACAGATGATCAGCGAGACGAGGTCAAGTCTGGCATGGGGACAAACATGTGGACCGACGTCAGTGTTCGAGTTGGGGCAACTGCGATCGCGGCCATGTTGACGACATCGACAGCCGGCGGAGCGACGTTGAGTATTGGGGCAGGCCTCATCTATTCGTATGCTACGGACAACTGGGACAACACGAGTGGCGACATCGAAGAGCGTGCCCAGGAGATCATGGAAATTATCAGAGAGGATGCCATCAAAGCCGATACTGGCGAGGGTAACTCGACTGGTGATGCCAAGAGCAGGAGGGATTAAATATGGATGCAATCATCACTGGAGAATCTGAACGTATTGGTCTCAGTGTTATCGATAACAACGATATCGAACATCTCATCGAGATGACTGAGTCGGGCAAAATCAGGTACCACGAACAGGATGGCTATCCGGATAAAGCAGCAAACCGGCCATTAGATGAGAACGAGCACGTAAACCAAGCTCGCCGCTTTGCTAAATGGCACGTCTACCGAGAACGGGGCTATGACACACTACCACGATATCACAACCCAAATGCCATCGTTGGTGCGATGCTTGCAGTTGGTTCGATGTCCGAGCCTGCTATCGACGAACAGTTCGGTGAGCTTCTGGATACAGTCAAAACCCACAACAAGGGTGACTACGCGGATGTACAGGTTGCTGGTGTTGAGACGGATCAAATTCTCGTCTACCGGCAGGATATCTACGTCGAGCCAGATCCGCTTGACCAAGAGCAACCACTGGCTGAGCAGTTTGCCGAGTACTTCAGTGATCCGGTGCAGACGCTACAGAACCTGCTGGGTGACAACCCTGATCAGCGCCTGAATAAGCTTCTCAGCGGCGAGGCAGGACCAGCAACCCAACTCCCTGCTTTTGATCTCGAGACAGTGTCTTCTCTCCACTACCTGTATAACGATGGCGGAAGCAAGCAGACCCACAACGAGCCTGCAGTCTCGGATCGTGAACCAGATGCGCGGATCGAATTGCTCCCACTCGATCCTAGCGTCTTCGATTCCCGTCGGCAACTGTTATTCTCTCACCTGGGGAATCAGGTTCGGGATCGCTTCCTCTTGATGGGTTGTGAGCCTCCGGCGGTCTTCCAGCAGCAAGGGCTTGGTTCGTTCGACGGACTGAAAATGCAACAACTGTTAGACATGTACGACCGCTACTTCCTGGCTGACAGTGCTGCAGGGACTTGGGATCCGGGAACGTTACCGTAACAATAGTCCGCAGACGAAAGGATTGCATTAGCTATGATTGGTTGGAGAACAACCTGAGTTGAGCATCAATGGGATGGTGTGCGAGAAGAGCAGTGATCGAGGGATATCCAGATCATGCTCCAACCGTTGACGCTGGTCCAATGGTGGACAGCTCACTGTTTGCGCCTCGAGACTCTGCAGACCGGAGTTCAGGGACCCAAGACTCGACCATCCAGTTCGCGATGAAAGACATCCACACAAACGGGAAGGTTGCCGATACATCGGTCCAACGTGTGTCACAAACCCTCTCCCCGCAGGAGACCGGAATGGGGCCGAGAGCCAGCGCTCGTACCGAGACGAAATCGGACCAGGAGATGAGAACGCGGCAGTCGACCGCGTCGGCGAAAACGCGCTCAAGCGACGGGGAGACAGTTACGAGACAGCCTGCGGCCAGCAGTCCTGTTCTCGAACCACCGCAAACGCGAAACCCGTTGACCGACTCTCCAAGCACGTATCCCGGCGTAGACTGGGGCGGGTCCGACACCGCGTCCTCGGAGTCCACCGAGACGACGCGACTGCAGTTTCCCGAGCGAACTCCCCAGCCCTTCGAGAGCCGGGGCTACGGCCCGGAGGCCCAATCTCACATCTATCGTGCGGTCAAGGGCACTGGCACCGACCCAGATGGTGTTCCGGAGCCCGTGCTGGATGTCCTCGCAAGCCCGGGCCAGTCACTCGATGGTACCATCCAGCAGACACTGGAAGACCGCATGGACGCCGACTTCTCGAACGTCCAGATCCACACGGGCGCGAAAGCCGCCGAAGCAGCTGAGGCGATCGACGCCAAAGCGTTCACCTGCGGCAACGCGATTGTGTTCAATTCCGGCGAGTACGATCCGAACTCTCCCGAAGGGCAGTTCTTGCTCGCCCACGAATTGGCACACGTCACACAGCAGAACGGTGGCGCGCCAATCTCGATGATGCCTCAAGCAAATGCGGATCTCGAGATCGATCCTGATCCGCAGTTAGAGCGGGAAGCCGACGAGGCGGCCAAACAGGCGCTGTCAGGAGAGGAGCCGTTGACTGTCAACCGAATGGGCACAGAGATGCACATTCAACGAAGTGCGGAAGATTCGAAGATGAGCCGCCGAGAAGTGATCACGCTTGGGAATCCGAACGTTGGTAAACAGCAGTCGATGAAAGATCAGCAAGGGAAGATCAAAGGATTCCTCAAAGATTTCACGGATACCAAGGTTCGGCTTCCGGTTGAGGAGTTGGAAGCGCTCGTAACGAGTGTCGATACCATTGAGGATATGTACGCCTACCCCGCGGAACGAGATATCGAACCGTCAAGCGATCTCGAACAGTGGATCAATAATCCACTGATGCGAGGGTATCGGGCCGCCGGGGCGACATCGTCGGTGTTCGGACTACTGGCGCTTGGCTTTACCCCACAGGCAGTCGCCGCACTCGCCGTCGGCGTCTCCGTAGCAGCCATCTTACGACGCTACGGCGATGAGATCGGTGAGGAGGCCAGAAAGTGGTTGAAGGCGCGTCTCGAGGAGAATGATGAACAGGCACCCGCAGATAACTCTGGCGCGGGTGAAGATCCTTATAAGGGAGGCAATTCACAATGAAAGCACGGATCGAAGGGGAAGACGGTGAATATGTGAAAATACATGTTACCGACAATAATAGTACTGAACACAACCTCACTCTTGAAATTGAATCAGGAGAGATAGTCTACCACGAGCAAGACGGCTACGCGGATGACGCATCCAAGCGCACAGACAACGAGAACTATACCGTTAGAGAGGCGCGCCGTTACGCACAGTACTACGTCCATCACGAGACCAAATACGACACGCTCCCGTGGGACCTTCAGACCAACCGGTTCGAGACCGTCAGGGAAGCCCTTAGCCAACTCTCAACAGAGGAAGCCGAAGAGCACTTCGGAAACTTACTGCGCCAGAGCCTGAGCCACTACGAGAGTGATTCATCAGTTGATACGGGTGATATCGCCCGCCCCATCGAGTTACCCAAAAGTATGAGCACGCACGAAAATGCGGTGCTCTACTGTCAGGAACTCTATCTCGACGAGGACGGTCGAATCGAGACCGTCTCCGGCATCCATGTCAATTACTACGTCGCAAAGGGCGAACGCCGTACCGACCGCCACGGCAACGCACCTGACCGCGAGCCGGATGCCCGGATCGAGATACAACCGGTTCCAATTGTCGATGTGGATGTGCTCTGTGAGTACCTCCAGTACAACCTTCGGTGTCAGATCCGGGATTGCTATATCTGCGTGGGACTTGAGCCGCCCGAAGAATACAGAGTGCTTGGTCCCGGACAGGACCGCTTTACGCGCCGCTATCACGCCGCAGACCGATTCCCAGAGTATTACGATAAGCACGCCGACATTCCGGGGTACAACTACGAATTCACGCCGAGTTCACCGGTTCCACTATCAGAGTTGACGGACGCGATGGCTGAGAACGACGAAAACTCCCTCTACGGGCGGGTTCGAGACAAATTGTTCACGAGGAATGGCTGAATCGGCCTGCCACTCCGTATTCGATCCCAGGAATCGGAGGTCAGGTACCACTCCGTGTGAGAGCCAAGGCTCGAAAGAGGATTCGACTAGGACGCGCTCAAGCACCAAAACGCGCAGCCAGGAGACACACCAACGGACCGAACCCGGGGTTCGCTACTCCGGTGGCCGTGAGGTCCGGACGAGTCTGCACGGCGCGGAACTCGCCTACGACCCCCACGACATCGTACCTGACCGGGAGGACGGCGGCGTGTTCGGCCACGAGTATCACATCCAGCGAGCACTCGACGGCACGGACACCACCCAGAACGAGGTACCCGACCAGGTGCTCGACGTACTGGGGAGTGGCGGCCGCCCACTCAATGGACCTATCCAGCGCACGATGGAAGACCGGCTGGACGCCGACCTCTCGAACGTCCGCATTCACACCGGTGCGAACGCTGCAGCGGCCGCCGACGCCATCGACGCCAAGGCGTTCACCTGCGGGAACGACGTCGTGTTCAACTCCGGGGAGTACGATCCGTCGAGTCCAGAGGGACAATTCCTGTTAGCCCACGAACTCGCCCACGTCAAACAGCAGACAGGCACCGCGATTTCGATGATGCCCCAAGAGGGTGCTGATCTCGAAATCGACCCCGATCCACAACTCGAGCGGGAAGCCGATCAGACGGCCAAAGAGGCGTTGTCGGGGGAAGAACCGCTGACGGTCAGTCGGATAGGAACTGAAGTGCACGTTCAGCGTGTCCCGAAGGGCAAGGTTTTCGAAGCCCTGGCGATGTTCGAAGAAGAACGTAGTGAAGAACACTCAGACGTTCGCGAACGAACGAACGAGTTGCAGTTGCAGAATCTCCACGCTGTGGCAATGGGCATTCTGGAACAGGAAGATGTCGCAGAGAGTGCCAGCCTCAGCCGCCGAGAACTGATCGGGATGGGCGAAGACGGCATCAATGCGATCGTCGAAGGGGCGTCCCAACAAGGAAACATCCAATCCCGCTTAGCGGAGTTGGAAGCACAGATCGATGAGAAACTGGAAGACGTTGCCCTGACCGACGATCAGCGCAAGAAATTGTGGGGGGCGACGGATACGTCGACGTGGGACAAGGCCCAATGGCAACTAATCAGTACGCTTCTGTTGAACGTCACCGAAATCCCAGCACTGCTGCAAGCCGCGAAAAATAGCGCGAAAAGGAAACACGGTGTCGACGACCGTGGCGAGCAACTTCTCGCACACGCAAAACAAGGGAAGATCGAATCCTGGGACGACATCAAAGAGATATGGTACCAGACGAACGGCGACTTTGCAGAGCGTGCCAAGAAAATTAAGCAGGAGATCCGTGAGGGTACGTGGCTTGAGGAAGACCATGATCCGTATAAAGGGGGTGGAGAATAATGGATGCAAAGGTCAAAGGAGAAGATGGAGAATATCTGAAAATATATGTCACAGACAATACTGGTGCTGAGCATGATCTTACAGTAGAAATAGATTCAAGTAAAATACCATATCACAAATGCGATGCGTACGACAATAATCCTGCTCTCCGAACGCGCGAGGAGTGCGAGCATGTTGATCAGGCCCGCCGATTCGCTCGCTGGCACGTCTACCGCGAGCGAGGGTACGACACGGTTCAACCGAGGGAAAACCCCGACCGGTTGATGGCGGCCCTGCTCGCGATCAACCGGCTGGACGAGTCGACGTTCACCGACTACTTCGGCGAGTTAGAAGCGAGGCTGGCGAGCCACTACGACGGTTCATCCATCGAACTACCCTTCCCCGAGGCGGATCCGGACGATCCGATCATCTACCA
Source organism: Natrialba chahannaoensis JCM 10990 (assembly GCF_000337135.1). Lineage (GTDB taxonomy): Archaea > Halobacteriota > Halobacteria > Halobacteriales > Natrialbaceae > Natrialba > Natrialba chahannaoensis. Next base: position 429 of record NZ_AOIN01000037.1, on the reverse strand, counting down.
GCAGGACATCTACCTCGAACCGAACCCGATCGAGTTTGAGCCACCCGTCCTGGAGCAGTTTCTTGCGCGCTTCGAGGGTGAACCAAGTTCTCCTCTCGAGTCCGAAGCGGCCGAAATCGCCATCGGGGAACTGGACTCGCTCGCGTTCGACATCGAGGCTGTCTCCGATATCCATGTCCTGTACAACGACGGGCGCGGAACCGAACAGGTCGAGCACGGCGCTGATCCACTGGAGCGCAAGCCAGATGCGAGACTCGAGATTATGGCGTTCGACGTGACCGATCTCCACTCGTTCCAGCACTTCGTCGTCTCCCACCTAGCCTACCAGATCCGCGATCGGTTCCTGTTGATGGGCGTGAACCCGCCCGTGGCTTTCCGTGCCCAGGGCTGGGGTACGTACGAGGGATTCCAGTGTCAGAAGTTCTGTGA
>NZ_AOIN01000036.1 GCF_000337135.1 Natrialba chahannaoensis JCM 10990 | reverse complement strand
GTTACATCTTGATGGGGATTGCGCCACCAGAGCCGTTCAGGATTAAAGGGCCAGGACTCGCCGACGCCGTCGGCTGGTACAATACTGGATACTTCTACGAAATGTACTGGAACCCCGACGCCGAGATTACGACCTGGTTCGAAGAGCACACTCCCGACGACGCCTACGAACACGTCGGAGAGCCTGTCAAACCGGAAGCGTAGTCTATCATAGTCTCAAACCCTTGTCCAGTTAGTCGATAATGTCCGGCTGTTCGCTTTCCACTGACTGCTGCTGGCAACCTGGGAAGCGCACGCTGAGAGCCCGGATGGACGCCGACTTCTCGAACGTGCGCATTCACACGGGTGAGAAAGCTGCGGAGGCGGCTGAACAGGCATTCGCTGNCGCTGAGAGCCCGGATGGACGCCGACTTCTCGAACGTGCGCATTCACACGGGTGAGAAAGCTGCGGAGGCGGCTGAACAGGCATTCGCTGGTGAAGATTCAGTCGTCGTCACGGGTCTCGTACTGGGCCAGCTTGCGGTCCTTTCGGATCGGTTTCTCGATGGGGTTGTTCGAGGCGACTGGCGAGTCAGTCTCGAGCGAGAGTCGCGCCCATTCGGCGGCGTAAGAAGCCACCAATCGGTCAATATCCTAACGTTCTTTACGATTGCTTGAGTATCCAACAGACGCGCACGAAAGTGCGCAAGGGAGCCGGAGTCCTCTGCTTGGAGGCGTGGACTCCGGCTCACACGCGGCCCCCGCGTAGCGGGAGCACTCTACCATTGACAGTGGCGAAATAAAGACCTGCCGACGTATTTCCGAACGAGTCTTAGATACGTTCGGAGCATCTCAGAAGTGTTCTTCGCTGCGTGTCGGGCCACGCTATCAGCTCGACACATGCACTGTGAACTGACGATCCACTGTAACTGCGGTACTGACATCCGCGCGGACCCGACGCAGGGCGCGATCACGTGTCCCGACTGCGAGTCGACGTTCGCCGCGCGAATCATTGATCTCGAGACTACCAATGCATCCCGCTATTTCCACGGCACTCACTCGTATCGCGGCCCGTAACGACCTCGACGTGGCCGACCTGCCACCGCTGTACGAGGTCGTTGATCCAGAGGCACTGGCTGCGGTGCTCGAGTCTGGCGGGAACGCCCTCGTTGGCTTCGAGTACGAAGGCTATCGCCTCGTGATCGGACCCGGACCTGACGACGTGGCGGTGGAGGTGATCGACGAGAATCGGTAACGGATCGTCGACAGGGAGTGGCTGTTGATCACCGGGTTTTTTCTCAGTGTCATCAGTTCGGCCAGCGCCTCGAAGTTGCTCGCCGAGTACCGTTTACACGCTTCATAACAGTGCTCGCGCTCAGGTTTACCATCGACGGGCGCGAAGACGTCGGTTTCGCCCGCGAAGTCGTCCACCGTTTCTCCCGCATCGAGTTCCTCGAAGTCGTCGATATCAGCCCCCGTCCGACAGAGATAGCGGGCGGTTTCGACCGCGCGGCGAATGTCCCGCTGTGGGAGCCGGAAGTTCGTCGCGACGTTGCTGACCAGGTGCTCGTCGGTGATCTCCTCGCTGTAGTCCTCCCAGATAGCCACTCGAGTGTCGTAGTCTGGGAACGGACAGTGGGAAGTCTCGACGCGATGGGTCTCGAGGTCGACATCGGGTTTCCACTCGTCGGTGTGGCCAAGAAAGGCGTCGCCTGGCGCGTCGTCCAGCCGTTCGACGATTTCGTCGACGAGGCGGGTGGTGTCAGGAGTCATCGCGAGGTCGTCCTCGCCGTCGAACTCGAGTGACGCGCCGTCCTCGCGGTCAGTGACTGCCTCGAGTCACGTCAGGTGGACAGAGAGTCCGGAGGGGCAGTTCCTACTGGCCCACGAATTGGCCCACGTCCAACAGCAGAACGGTGGCGCGCCGATCTCGATGATGCCCAAGAGGGCCCTGATCTCGAGATCGATACGGGTCCGCAACTCAATCGGAAAACCGACGAGGTGGCTGCCAGACTGCAGTCCGGTGAAGAATTCGGATTCGACGGTCCCGAGGGCAGCGGCACCACGGGAGCACACGTTACGCTCCGAGTCGCCGTCGAGTCATCGCTCGAGAACGTCCGTGAGACGGATGGACTCGATCGGGTGTGTTAGAAAGGAGTAAAAAGTAAACTATCGCTCCGAAATCGAGAAGATGCGCCAGCCCTCTCCCTCCACCGGGCGTAACTCGTACGTCGCGTTCGCCGGAACCCCATCGACCCGTTCAGGGATATCCTCGGTATTCAATTCTTGATCGAACTCCAGCACTACCCTGTCGGAGGCGTCACGAACGCGTTCGATATCGCTGCCGATCGCAAGTTCACCGTGCTCCAGCATCGCGAGCTCTTTACTGGTAAACTCATCTGCAATCGACCGGGGATGATAGAACCTGTGGGCACTATCGTCACCATCGGCCAATCGGGAGACAAATTCGGAGACGACCGCTTCAGGGGATCGACCGTCGTCTGGGTTAGTAGACGAAGCGGTCCGTTTGTTGGACGGCGTATCGGCGTTCGATTCGAGGGGCCCGGCATCCGCATCCGAGTCACCATCCAATCCGTCTTCAGGCCCACTCGAGTCGGTGTCGGTTTCGTTGCCGTACTTTCGACTGAGTTCTTCTTCCCACTCCCGACTGACGCGCTGGTTCTCGTAGCTGCGTAGTTTGTCCTCGTACTGGAGGAAGTCCTGTTCGATTGCGACCCCGCCCGCTTCGGTCGCGTACTGGAGCGCCAGGAGCACGTGATCAAACGTGATTGTCACGCCATCGAAATCGATCGACGAGTCCGCAAGCGGATGGCCGTCGTGAGCCTCAGTGGTGGCGATGTAGGCGGCATACTTCGTGATCTTTCGAACGATAGCTGGGGTCACAACGATACGGCCGAGGAATTCGTAGTCGAAGTTGTCGGTGTCAACAGTGGCCTCGTCGGGCCAAACCTCCTGCCAGATACGCTGGCGAATGCGCTCTTGGGGCACGTCGAACAGGATCGAATGGGCGATCCGGCGTTTGAACGCCGGATCGATCCCCGAGCGTTTGTTCGTTGTCAGCAACGCGATGCCGTCGAACGATTCGAGACGCTGCAGCAGGAAGTTCGTCACGTTGTTCGCATAGCGGTCGGTCGAATCGCCGACATCGGTCCGCTCGCCGAACAGCGAGTCAGCCTCGTCGAACAGCAGGATGGCGTTCGAGCGTTCGGCCTCCTCGAGCAGCGCCGCCAACCGACTCTCAGTTTCGCCGATGTACTTGTTGACGATCTGGGAAAGATCGACGCGGTAGAGATCGAGGCCGGTCTCGTTGGCGATGATCTCGGCAGCCATCGTCTTCCCTGTGCCGGGTGGGCCGTAGAACATCGCGACGACACCGTCGCCCCGATCACCGGGTTCGCCGAAGCCCCACTCGCTCGTGACCTGCCCGCGGTACTGGAGGTGTCCACACAGTTCCCGGAGGTGTGTCTTCGGTTTGTCGTTGAGGTAGATATCCTCGAAGGTGTATCCTGTTTCCATTGGTTCTGCCAGCGCCTCGAGGTTGCTCGCCGAGTAGCGTTTGCACGCTTCATAACAGTGCTCGCGCTCGAGTGCGTCATCGACGGGCGCGAAGACAGTGCTGATCTCCTCGTGGTCCGTGTCAGGAACAGCGACGTTTTTGAGGTCCTCGGTAGCTGCATCCGTTCGGCACAGGTACCGTGCCGTTTTGACTGCGCGACGAATATCTCGCTGTGCGAGCCGGAAGTTCGTCGCAACGTTCTCGAGAAGGGAGTCCTCAGCGAATTCCGTCCGGTACTCTTCCCAGATCGCCAGGCGGGTGTCATACTCGGGAAACGGGCAGTGTGCAGTCTCGACACCGTGGGCCTCAAGGTCGATGTCGGGTTTCCATTCATCGGTGTGTGAGAGGAAGACATCGCCGGGAGCATCGTCTAGCCGTTCGACGATTGTATCGACCGACGGCCGATCCTCGGCAGTCGTGATCTCGAGAGTGCCGTCTTCCTCGTCGATCGTCGGTCCCTCTTCGTCGCCCGTGACTGACTCGAGGCCCTCGAGGTGGATTGCTGCTTCCTGAAGGGCGGCTTCGCGGATCAGGTGGGTAGTCAGATCAGTGTCCTCGAGGACTGTGGCATCGGCACGCAAGACCGGTGTCTCAGGGTCGGAAAATGCCCCCGGAAGGGAGTTCTTTCCGGTGCCGTCCTCGCCCGAGAAGTAGTAGATGGAGGGCACGTCAGTGGCGTTCGTACGTTGTTCGATCGCCTCGAGGGGTGCCGTAGTTTCGTCGTCGAAGACGAGATCCGAAAGAGTGCGGTCATGGTGCTCGATCGACACTCTCTCAGAGAGAATTGGATCGAGACTATCGTCGCCTTTGAGGAACTGGACAATGCGTTCGTCGACGGTGACGGTGTCGTAGACCGGCGACACGTTCTCGCTCCTGTGTTGGCGTTCGAGGAGTCCGTACTCAAACAGCGGAGAGGGAGAGGCCAGCACCTCGCCGGGCGGCTCCGAATCGTCGTTGTCAGTACTCCCGTGGAGGACGACGAGCAGGTCCTCGAGAAGGTCGACCGTCGGTAACTGTGGTTGTCCGGTTCCGCGAATGCGTCCGTACGCAACGCTGACACTCCGATCGAGAACGGGACCAAGCGCGAGCAAGAATGCGTCGAGGTGGGTCCGCGAGAGATCGAACGCGGATACCAGTCGGTCGAGTCGAAGATCGACGCCCTGCTCACGGGCCTGCTGAATGTTCGACTCTAGCTCAGCTGTATACGCCTCAAGGTCCGTTCGATCAGCCTCCCCGATTGCCAGCCCGCGTTCGTCGTCGTCGCTGTGCTCCGTCTCGCCGTTAAGTGCTCGAATCTTCGATCCGAGCGACTGCAGTTCGAAGCCGGGCGTCGAGAGCGATTCATTGCTCCGCTCGGCGACCAGCTCGAACGACGAGTCGTCAGTCTCGATTCCGTGGGTGATGATTGACTCGAGAGCAAAAAGGAGCCGATCGAACTCGGCCTGAAGTCGATCGGCGAAATGGTCGTACATGTGATTCGTTACAAACTATTGTAACTAACATTTTTCGTTACTGAACTTATTCGGTTTTTCGTCTTTTCGTGATCTTGTTCAGGAGGGAACAGTGCAGCCGGGGAACACACCCAGTCAACCGTATCTTCCATCAAAAGGAGAAATTATTATTACCCTATAGGAACAATTACCGACCAATGAACGGAACGTGGTCGGGTTGGACGGCACATCGCAGGCTTTCCGACCGGAGGAAGACCTAACCATGGCGTCTCCCCAGCATCGGGATCAAAAGCAGACGGACTCGAGCCAGACGGCCGACGAGTCGACGCGAACGGCCAGCGAGTCGAAACAAACACAATCGCATCGTCAGTCACAGTCCTCGATCCAGCGAACGTCGTCACGGACGGTCGCCGCCGGGTCAGTCGCCCAGAGCGCCTATCCGGAACTGGGCTCGCCCGTTGATCTGGCCGATCTCCCAGTAGACTCGACGANGACGGTCGCCGCCGGGTCAGTCGCCCAGAGCGCCTATCCGGAACTGGGCTCGCCCGTTGATCTGGCCGATCTCCCAGTAGACTCGACGATTCCGCGCGCGAGCCGGCGGCCACTCTCGAGTCGCGGCTACGGCTCCGAGGAACAACAGCACATCCAGCGCGCGATCGAGGGCACCGGCACTAGGCCTTCGGACATCCCCGACACCGTCTTGGACGTACTCAGTAGTGGCAGCGGGAAGCCCCTCGACCAGCCTATTCAACGGGCACTCGAGGAGCGCATGGACACTGACTTTTCGAACGTGCGCATTCACACGGGTGCGAAAGCAGCGGAGGCGGCCGACGCGATCGACGCGAAGGCCTTTACNCGCATGGACACTGACTTTTCGAACGTGCGCATTCACACGGGTGCGAAAGCAGCGGAGGCGGCCGACGCGATCGACGCGAAGGCCTTTACTTGTGGGAACGATGTCGTCTTCAATTCCGGCGAGTACGACCCAGAGAGTTCGGAGGGGCAGTTCCTGCTGGCCCACGAACTCGCGCACGTTAAACAGCAAAATGGTGGCGCGACGGTCAGCATGATGCCCCAGGAGGGCGCTGATCTCGAGATCGATCCGGACCCGCAGTTGGAACGTGAGGCTGATGAGGCAGCCGAAGCCGCCTTGCAGGGTGAAGAGCTGCTGGTTGTTAACCGGTTGGAAACCGACGTGCACGTGCAACGGTTCGGTGGTATCATGCCGGTGGCCCCAGCTGGTGGATTACTTGGAAAGAACGAGGAATCTAGTGAACACTCGGTTTCGGCTGATCCAGAAGTTTTAGCCAAGGAGGTCGAACAACTCAAACAGAATCAGGAGCACGTGATGAAAACGTTGACAGAAGCGAAACCTGGTGCCGCGAAAGAGGGAGATTGGGCAAAAGCAGCTACAAAAGGGATCTATGGCTCGCTTGCTGGGGCAGGTGCTGGTGCAGCCATCGGTGCAGCGGCTGGATCGGTCGTCCCTGGTTTGGGAACAGTAGTTGGGGCCGCGGTTGGTGCCGCCGTGTCAGGCGCTGCAAGTGACCTGACCAAAGAAGGGATCGACGTCCTTGCAGACAACGCTCCTGAAAGCAAACCTGCTCAACTTGAGCAAATGTACCAGGAGATGCAAGGGATGTACAAGGAACTTAAAGAAGGGAAAGATACCGCCAGTACACGGTTCGATTAAAGTACTATGGAAGGAAAAATCATAGGCGAGGATGATCGAGGTATGGGTGTCCGTGTAATCGATAACAATGGTATAGAGCATACTGTTGCGATTGGGTTCAAAGGAGAGATTCAGGGACACTCTCAAGATGGATACGCGAACAAGGCTGTCAATAGAACAGAAGAGGAAAATGAGAACGTAAACCAAACTCGGCGGTTTGCTAAGAATTACATTTATCAAGAACGTGGCTACAATACCATCGATCACATCGAGAACCCGGACTATATCGATGCTGTTCGACGAGCGCTTAACACTCTTTCTGACCGGGCGTTCGAAGACTTCTTCGGAGCGCTTCACACCCAGTTGCGCAGCCATCACGAAGACATCGGTAGACCGATTGATCTCCCTGCTGATGTCCAAAGGCCGGATGCAGTCGTATACAAACTCGACATCTACCTCGGTGTCGATATCGAAGCGAGCGGTCTCACAGATCAGGCCAGATCGCTTGCAGACGCACATGGATTAGATTACGACGAAGGCTCAGCAATGACCACTGCAGAAGCCCTTGATGACGAGACCCTTGATGAGTGGAGAGGGTTTGGTGATCACCTAACGGACCTAGCTGACGACGACCTCAAACTCGAAATCAGTGCTGTCTCAGGAATCCATGTTGGGTTCCCGAACGAGCGGGGCGAACACGAGGTCGAATGGACAGACCAGCCTCTAAATCGCGAACCCGACACCCGCCTAGAACTGTTGCCTGCCGAACCCGGTTCGCTTTCGGAGTTCCGCCAGTATCTCGATCATCATCTTAGGTGTCAGGTCCGTGACTGCTTTGTCGGGATGGGCCTGGTTCCTCCCGACCCTTACAAAGTGGTCGGTTTCGGGAAGTTCATTTATGCCCGTCGATACGACCACTACGACCTGTACCCACAACTACACCTGCGTGATGGCGATCACAACGCGGTCATTCAGTAACTGCGTTCACGTGCTTGTGGAAGCCTTCAAAACTGATAATGAGTTCCGGTTATGATGTCTCAGGGGTGTGCCAACCTCGAGATCGATCCCGACCCACAGTTAGAGCGTGAAGCCGACGAGGCGGCCGCGCAGGCGTTGGCTGGTGACGAGCCACTGGTCGTCAACCGGATGGGGACAGACGTGCACATTCAACGGTCGGCGAAAGGCGAGTCGGAATACGTCACCAAAGACGAGGTGTACGAAATCGTCCAGAACCACTACGAAAGTGTTGTCAGGAACCAGGCCGAGCAAGATCCGCTTGAGGCAGGCCCAGAGCGTGAGACGCCTGGAAACATCGCCGGCAAATCCACTCAGACCACGGATGATGGGGGATTCTTCAGCAACGCGTGGGAGAAGACCAAGCAGGTTGGGAGTGATCTCTCCCAGGCAGTAACCAAAGGTGCGATTGGTTCCCTCGCCGGTGCCGGTGGAAAAGCCGTCGGAATGGTCGGCGGTGCAAACCTCGGTGCCGTCTTGGGCGGGGCTATCGGAAGCTTTGCTGGACCAGCAGGGACGGCCGCCGGTGTTGCTGTCGGGTCGAAACTCGGAGAAACAGTCGGTGGCGAACTGCTCGGCGGGGCTGCCAGTGATGCAGCCAAGCAACTAACTGACTATACGCTCCCAGAGAAGCACACTGAGTCCGTTCAGGAACTCGAACAGAAATACGAATCGCTCAAGGAAGAGGTTGAGAAACTGAAGAAAGTCGACCCCTCGACTTCCTCTGATCTTGATGGAGTTGGCAAATCAGGGATGGTGACTAAACAATGAAGGCCGTCATTACAGGAGAAAATGACAGACTCGTTGGAGTCAATTTGTTGGACAATGATGACGTAGAGCATGTGATTGAAATGGAAAAAGATGGTACTATCACAGGTCACCAACAAGACGGATACCCAGACGATCCAGCCCAACGTACTGATGAACAAGGTGAGCGTGTACTCCAGGCTCGGAAATTTGCTAGGTATTACGTCTTCGTCGAAGAGGGTTACGACACTGTCCCAGCACCGGAAAACCCGGTGCGAATAGACGCTGTTCGCCAGGCTATTACCGAAATGGATCTCGCCGAATTCGAGAAGCATTTCGGCGACCTCTACCAGCAGTTCGACTACGAAGATGGCGCGGGAACCAAACCAGCGATGACACCCCCAGCAGAAGCGACCGATCCGACGATATACAGCAAAAATGTCTATCTCGGTGTCGATCCGCTGGAGACTGATCTTGGAACGGAACTTGCACGGAAACACAATCTAGACGTGACGAAGGATGCGGCCGAGATCGATCTCACCGATGTCTCTGGCCGCGAGTTAGATGCCTGGGGCGAGTTTGCTGGCGAGTTCACTGCCCGTGCTATCGACGAGGACGTCGATCTCAGTGACGCAGCGTATATTGACGACACCTCGGAACTCTACGTGAAGTACCCAAGTGGCAGTAATCTGGTGGCTGCAGATGATCATCTGGCCCCAGCAGCTCGCGAGCCAGACACGGTTATTGAACTGTTACCGATTGATCCACAGGACTTGGAATACTTCAAGTCCTTCATGGATCACTATCTGCGCTGCCAGATCCGAGATTCATTCGTTGAAATGGGTGTTCATCCACCGGAAGAGTTCTGTGTCATCGGTCTAGGTCGATTCATGGCTGCGCGAGGCTACGACTATGTCGATTTCTATCCAGAGTTCCACAAAACCAAATCTGATGCGTTCGCTTGATCGGTGCTGAGATACTTTCCAGTTCTGCTGCGACGACTATCTGGCAGCCAGCACATCATATTGATACAATCGGGATGGAAGCAACCGCCTTCGGGAAGCTCCGCGACGCCCGCTGGTACAACCTCTTCGAGATGTACTCGAACTACGTCAATCCTCAACCTGGAGAAGCGGTCGTCTGAGCCGACGGCAGCAAGCTCACTTATTGGTGGCCTCCACACTCGAGTTGCAGACGATCCGTGTCACTCGTCGTCGGCGCTTGAGAGTCCCGCACCACGGTCGCGTTCGAGTGCCGGCGCGACCTCGCGGGAGTCAGCGTAGCCGTCAAACCAGCGGACGATGCGCTCGAGTCGGTCGACGACGTGTGCGGGCTCACCCGAGCGAGAGAGTTCGTGTCCCTCACGCGGATACCGGACGAGACGGGTGTCGACGCCGTGTTTCTTCAGGCCGAGGTAGAACAGTTCGGCGGTGTTCACGGGCGTGCGGTAATCTCGGTCGGAGTGGAGCACGAGCGTCGGTGTCTCGACGTTTGGCACGTGTGCGGTGGGCGACTGCTCCCAGAGGAATTCGGGTTCTTCCCAGGGCGTCGTGTCGAAGTCGCCCTCGATGAGCTTGAACGCGTCCGTCGAGCCGTAGAAACTGGTAAGGTCGTAGACGCCCCGCTGAGAGACCGCAGCCGTGAAGCGGTCCGTCTGGGTGACCGCCCACGCGGTCATGAATCCGCCGAAGCTCCCACCGGTGACGAACAGTTCGTCCTCATCGACGAACTCACGCTCACAGACCTCGTCGACGCCCGCGAGCACGTCTGTGAGCGTCACGTCTCCCCAGTCGCGTTCGATCGCCATCGCGTGCTCCTCGCCGTACCCCGTCGAGCCACGCGGGTTACACCAGAAGACGACGTAGCCCTGCGCTGCAAGCGTCTGGAACTCATGCCACATCGTCCCCGCAGTCGTCCACTGGGCGTGCGGGCCGCCGTGGATTTCGACGACGAGCGGGTAGGTTTCGTCCGGGCCGCCCGCAGCATCGGCGTCGAACTCGGGTGGAGTCAGCAACCAGCCCTGGATCTGGTCGCGCTCGCCGTCGCCATCCTCAGTACCGGCGTCACCGCTTTCGAACCAAATCTCCTCCGGCTGGCGCACCGCCCGATCCGAAAGGAGGTCGCCGTTGACCCGCGTCAGTCGATGTGTCTCGTTTCCGCCGCGGGTCGTCACAAAGACATCGCCGGGGTGGTCCCACTCGCTCTGGACGAGCGCGACGGCGTTGTCGCCGACCGAGAAATCCGCGACGGTGACGCCATCGCCGTAGACGCGGGTCGGCTCCTCGATGGCTTCCTCGCCGCTGTCGATGGTCGTTGGAACGTCGACCGACCAGAGCACTCGCGATCCCTCGTCTGGCGTCGTAAAGTACAGTGACTCGCCGTCGGGTGCCCACGTGAAGTCACACCGATGGCCAATCGTCCGATCGATCGACGCTGTCGGCGTCGTCTCCGTGCCAGTCTCGCGGTCGTGCACACGAACGTCGGTCTGTCGCATCGAAGACTGCTTTTCGGGCGTGAATTCGACGGCGACCCGACCATCCGTCGTCGCCTCCAGTTCCGTCACCCAGCCCGTCGTCTGCGTAAAGGCCGTGGCCTCGTCGTGCTCGAGGTCGTGCTCGTACAGGTCATACGTGAGCGAGTCGTCAGGATTGGCACCTTCTTCGGCACGCTTGACCGCATAGTAGACCGTCTCGTCGTCGCCCCAGGTCGCCCCACTGTGGTCCTCGTCACCGTCAGTGAGCCGTTCGATCACGTCCGTCTCCGCCGGGTCAGATGGATCGGACTCGAGTGCAGCCTCGATATCGAGGACGTAGGCGTGACTCCGCCGGCCGTCCATGTACTCCGTGCTGGCGCGGTAGATCATGCGGTCGATAACGCGCGGATCGGGTGTCTCGGGCTCGTATTCGGGGTCGACGGCGAGGTCGCGCCCTTCCTCGCGGTCGTCGGCGGTGACCTGTTGGGTGAACAGGAGACGGCTGCCGTCGGGACTCCACTCAAGGCCGGTGATGCCGCCGACAACGGACGTGAGTTTGCGGGCTTCACCACCGGCCGTTGTAGGGAGCACCCAGATTTGTTGACGGTCGTCGTCCTCGCCACGGGTGCTGGCGAACGCGAGGCGGTCGCCGTCGGGGCTCCAGCGGGGCTGGCTGTCGACGCCCTCGTTGATGGTGAGCTGTGTGGGCTCGTCACCGCCGACGGGGACGACGTGGATGGACGCCTCGGAGGACTCCTCGTCTTCGGGGAGCTGTTCGACGTATGCGACACGCTCGCCGCCTGGCGAGAGCTGTGGGTCCGAAACCTGCCGCAGGTTGTAGAAGTCGGTCGCTGTAATGGTGTTCATATGCGCTGTCACCGAGTGAACGGTGAAAGACGTTTGTGTTCCGGAATGTGGTGTGGGAATAATGGGTGACAGTTCGATCAGACGGTAAAACTAGTGCCAATAACCAGTGGTGTCGACTAGTGGATATTGTCAAAATAAAAACTCTTCTGAATGAAATAGTAAATAGTTTCGAAGCCTATATTAGAAAACGTTGGGTAACTCAGCGTTATGGTACGAGATTTAAACCGGCGCGAGTTCGTCGTAGCAAGCGGGGTTGCTGGAATTACCGGGTTAGCCGGTTGTCTCGGGGACGAGGACGAGAGTCAACTTTCCTGGCACGCCGGCGGGGAGAGTGGAACCTACTACCCACTCTCTGGTGACTTCAAATCGATCGTCGACGAGGAAACAGAGTATTCCCTGCAGGTCCAGACAACCGGTGCGAGCCTCGAGAACGTCGGCAGTCTCGGGAGCGGGGACGCCGACTTCGCACTCATTCAGAACGACATCGCCCACTTCGCCTACAACGGGACCGGAATCGACCAACTCGAGGGCAACGAGATTACCACTCTCCGGGGCGTCGCGACGCTGTATCCGGAGACGATTCACGTCATCACTCAGGCCGGCTCAGGGATCGAGACCATCGGCGATCTCGACGGCCAGACGATAAACACCGGCGACGCGGGCAGCGGCACGCAGGTCAACGCCCTGCAGATCCTCGAAACCGCTGGGATCGAGGAAGATGACTTCACCGAGCAAAACACCGACTTCGGGACAGCCGCTGACCAGATTCGCGACGGCGATGTCGATGCGGCGTTCGTCGTCGGCGGATGGCCGGTCGGATCGATCCAGAACTTGGACTCGAGTGAGGACATCTCGCTCGTCGAAATCGCGAGCGAAACACGCGAGGATGTTATGGCGGAGGCCGAGTGGTTCGCTGAGGACACTATCCCCGGCGGAACGTACGACGGCATCGGTGACGACGTCGAGACTGTGTCGGTTCAGGCGATGATCGCGACGCACGCAGACCAGGACGAGGAGGTCGTCGAAACGGTCACCGAGACGATCTTCGAGAACCTCGATCAGATCTCGCGGAAAGAAGAATTCATCGACATCGAGTCGGCACAGGATGGGATGCCGATCGATCTGCACCCAGGTGCAGCCGCGTACTTCGAATAACGAAGTCGAACGACTACCGCGCATACGATAGCGCACAGCCAGAACGATACAGTGGCCCGAACGACTCGTCGACGCACACTCACCACAATCGGCGTTCTTTTCCTCGTCGCAGCAACAGCAATCATGGTTGTCTCGATGGCAGGAGTAGGGTCCGGGCTGAACTCGGATGCCGACACCCGAACGCTCATCGTCAGCGACGCCGAAACCGGCGAAACGATCATCGAGGAGTCGGTCGAAGACGGTACCACCGTCTCTCTGGAGTACACCCATAGCGTCGAAAAGACCCCTATACAGGACGTGTACACCGTTGATGGGACATCTCTTCGAATGGTGCGGACAGTGTTTCACTCTCACGGAGCTGGCTTGCCGACCGATTCAACCATCAAAACGACCGAGAATGGATTCGTCCTCCCGGTTAACAAATCGACTGAGGAACTCGTCGTCCAGCCTGGTTCGATCGCCGGACACGAACTCGTCGTTGGCGAGGAGCAGTACGATCTCGTCGCTCGGTCAGACGGTGCGGTTATCCTCTCGGTTACTGATCGACCGAGATGGGTTCGTGTACTACCCGATCTGTGGTAACGAGAATACAACGACAGGAACTCGATCGACCAACCCGACGGCTCTCTCCCCCACTCGCGAAGACATACTATGAGTAAGGATATCCACGATTCGGACACGCTCTCAGACGACGAACAGGAAGAACTCCTCCAGGAGATCGAGCGCCAGCGAAGCCACCGTGGCCTGCTCGCTGGACTCGTCGCACTGATCGCCATCGCGTTTTCGGCGTTTCAGCTCTGGATCGCCGCGTACAGCTACCAGTTTACCCTACCGATTCCCATTGTCGGAACGATCGACCTTGGGTCGCTCCAGCAGCTGCAAGTCAACACGATCCACGTGACGTTCGCGTTGATTCTCGCGTTCCTCCTGTTTCCGGCGAGCCGTGGGAACGGCTTCGTCGCGAGACGTGCGGCGACAGTCGAGCCCGCCGTCAGGAACCGATTCGGCCCCGACAGTGTCCTGACTCGAGCCGTCGAACGGCTCGGCGACGGCGTGCGCTGGGCTGTCCTTGATCCCGATTTGGAACGGGTAGTGCCGCTTGACATCTTGCTGATCGGACTCACCGCGCTTCCGGTGGCCTACACCGTCGGAGAGTACGACGAAATACAGGGCATGGCGTTCATGGGGATCGATTCGGCGCGGCCGGTATACGAGGTCTATCCGGTCCTTGAGCCGGTCCTGGCACCGCTGGCCACAATCGGACTCCCAGTCGATGTCTCGTACGCCTTTCTGATGGGTGTTCTCGGCATTCTGCTGGTACTCGAGGCGACTCGGCGAACGCTTGGGTTGTTGCTCATGTCGCTCGTCTCCCTCTTTATCATCTACGCTCGCTGGGGGTACCTTGTGCCAAGCGATTCTGCAATCGGTGCGCTCTCGATTCCGAGCGAAAGCTGGGGGAACATCATCTACAACCTCTGGTACATCACCGAGGCAGGAGTCATGAGCACGCCAGTGACCGTCAGCGTCCGCTTTATCTTCATCTTCATCCTCTTCGGCGCATTCCTCGAGATGAGCGGTGCGGGTAAGTGGTTCATCGACTTGGCCTATTCGCTGACCGGTACCAGAAAGGGCGGTCCCGCCAAGGCAGGCGTGGTCTCGAGCGGGTTCATGGGCATGCTCTCGGGGTCGTCGATTGCGAACACTGTCACGACCGGCGCGTTCACGATTCCGCTGATGAAGCGTGCGGGATACTCCCCCTCGTTCTCTGGGGCCGTCGAATCGTCAGCCTCCTCGGGCGGACAGATGCTCCCGCCAGTGATGGGCGCAGCGGCGTTCCTCATTGTCGAGTACACGGGGATTCCGTATCCGGACGTCATCATTGGCGCGACACTCCCTGCGCTCGCGTTCTTCTTTGGGATGCTGGTCATGGTCCACTTCGAGGCTGTTCAGGGTGGTATCGGTGGCCTTGCGAGAAGCGAACTGCCGGACACGCTCACCAAGCTTCGCAGTGGATGGTTCTACCTCATCCCGATCGGACTCCTCCTGTACTTCCTCGTCATCGCCCGCTTCTCGATCAATCGAGCTGGCTGGTACTCGATTGTTGCCGTTGTCGCCCTGCTTGCCGTCATCACCGCCTACAACGAGCGAACGCGTGTGCCGTTGCTGGGAACGATCACAGCCATCTACGTCGCACACGCAGTGGCGTACGCGGTCATCGGCTCGGGACTCGTTGAGACACTCTCGGTCATACTTGGTTCCGGAACCGCCGGCGAGCCGTACGGACTCACACAGGCCGCGACTGCGGCAGCCGCCGACCTCGGGACGATCGCGGTGCTCGTCAGCGTCGCCTTCCTGCTTGCACAGCCGCGTGCGGACGCGCCGCTCGTAGAGTTTGACGAAGAGGTGGACGAGACCGCACAACACAGCGCCACTGTTCTCGGTCGACCACACCTTGCGTCACGGTCGGCCTTCCGATACGCAACGTTCGTCCTCAAATCGATGGACAGCGGTGCCCGAACCGCGACAACAGTCGTCGTGGCCGTCGCCGCTGCAGGCGTCGTTCCCGGTGTCATCAGCGTTTCCGGGCTTGGACCGAACCTCGCACAGCTCATCGACGCCGTTAGCGGCGGCTCGATGCTGATCTTGCTCTCACTGACTGGGATTGCCGCCGTCATCTTCGGCATGGGGATGCCGACAACCGCGATGTACATTATCCTGATCGCGATGTTGGAAACGCCACTTCAGGAAACTGGAATGGCAATCCTTGCTGCGCACCTGTTCATCCTCTATTTCGGGCTGATGGCAGACGTTACGCCGCCGGTCGCCGTCGCCGCGTTCGCCGGTGCGGGGGTCGCCAAGGCCGATGAGTTCAAGACCGCGACGACCGCGTTCTTGCTCTCGCTGAACAAGATCCTGGTTCCGTTCGCGTTCGTCTTCTCGCCCGGTATCCTCTTGCTTCGAGAGGGACCAGAGGAGTGGTATGTGATCGGACTGGCGGACGTCACCGATCTCGGGTACTTCGTGCCGGAAGTCCTCGTCCCAGTAGCCGGCATGTTCCTCGGCATCTACGCACTCGGCGTAACGATCATTGGGTGCCAGTACTCGCCGGTAAATCAGACGGCACGGTCGCTGTACGCTGTGGCGTCCATCCTGCTGATGGTGCCGGAAATCCCGCTGCTCATTCTTGAAGGCCTGGTCGCCGTGGCGGGCATCCACATGTCGATGACGAGTTTCGCAATCACCGGCTCGCTTCGCGTGTTCGGTCTGGCAATGCTCGTCATCCTCACGAACCAGAACCGCTCACGCGCCAGAACAGTGAGCGACAACGAGCGCTCGACACCCGCCGCCGGCGACGCCTGACCAAGACGAGACAGGTCACCCATATCCCATATTCTATATCTATATCTATACCTAACCGATATTCACAGACACGACGACATGCGTACTCACGTATCCGCAACCACAGCGAACCCGACATCTGTGACGGATCAACGCGTCCTCGGCGTCTACGCTGGATCGATTCTTGCGGCGGTCGCGCTAACGGCCGCCGTAGCGACAGACTCGTCTGTCGTCGTTCTCGTCAGCGCGACAGTCGTCGGGTTCACACTCGGTTCACTCCTCGGTAGCGCTGCAATCCAGCGTGTCCCTTCCCTTCTGTCCCATCTCGGCGGACTGCGATCTCACCAAGCCATACTCTTCTTGCCGGCAGCACTGTTCGGGCTCGCCTCGCTTGCGGGACTGGGCGAGAACGCGCTCAGAATCACAACGATCGCATCGGCGAGTGTCATCGTCATCACTGGCTACGCGCTGCTAGCTGTCGCGTCGACCCGATACACGGAGACAATGACGAATGACAAACCAATCCAGACATGCCGATGGCAGCCACCACGAACGTCAAAGCTGAACGCGTTTCTCCTCGTCAATTGGCTCGGCCTTGCCGTCGTCAATGCGATCGACGGAAGCTGGTTCTCAGCACTCATCTGGAGTTGTCTCGGAACCCTGTGGCTCATCAGCGGCCTCGTCGAAGGGCGATTCCGTCTCGGCGAGATCGGAACGACTCAGATGATCCGCATTCACGAACACGGATTCGTCAAGCAACGGCCCTATACCAGCACGTTCGTCCACTGGGAAACCGTCAACCACGTCCGCCTGCGAGACGACGAACTCGTCTTCGACCGCGGCCTGTTTGACACGCGACTCGAGTGTGACTCGCTTGAGTCGCCAGAAGATGTGCGTAACACAATCGAGACACAGCTCTCGGATCGAATCACAATTCTGCCGACCTCGTGACCGATTGCTCAGGTGGACTCGAGTACCGCCCGCCCGCTGGTCGCGCTCCGGATCCGATCCCGGAACGCTTCTGCTTCGGCAACTGGCACCCGAACGTCGAAGGACACGTCAGCCTCGTACGCGGCGTCGAACTCGTAGCCCTCGCTCTCGAGAATACCACGGACAGTACCGGAGTCGTCATACTCGACGGTGATCGAGACGCGCTCGTGCGGACGCTCTTCGATGACACCCGCCTCATCGACGGCATCCTTCACCGCTCGGGAGTAGGCCCGAACGAGCCCGCCCACACCAAGGTTCGTCCCGCCATAGTAGCGCGTAACCACCACGACGCAGTTCTCGATCTCGCGCTGGGTGAGCACGTTGAGTGCCGGCTTCCCCGCCGAACTGGCTGGCTCACCGTCGTCACTCGAGTACTCCCGCAAGAGATCGCCGTCGCTGTCAGCGCGGACGCGGTAGGCGGGGACGTTGTGGGTCGCGTCGGCGTATTCGTTGCTGATCGCGTCGATGAACGCTTCGGCGTCGGAAACGGAGTTGACGGGACGGGCGTGGCCGATGAACTCGGAGCCCTGAACGATGAACTCGGCAGTCGCGGCTTCGGCGATAGTGTTGTAGGTCCGACTCACGGGTTCTGTGTGTCCTCGGTGTTCGTGTTCACTGCAGTTCGATCTTCCGGACGAACTCGAGGTCCCGAAGTTCGGTGATCGCGGTTCCCGAGATGTCCTGGTCGGTGATCAGGTACAGTCGCGGTTCGTCGGTGAATTCGGGGTCCTCACTGATCGTTTGTCGGATCGAGATGTCGTTGTCGGCGAGCGTGCCGGTCACCTGGGCGACGATTCCCTTCTGTTCGGCGTTGTCGACGGCGATCGAGAGCACCGTCAAGTTGAGTACGGGCGCGAGGTCCATCAGACTCGGCACCTGCGAGATATTCTGGAAGATGCGCCGCAGCTCGGGATCGTCGAGGATTGCGTTCGTTGTCGAGTCGACGACGCGCCGATCGACATCGATCTCGCGGGCGATGCCGGTGTTCGGGATCTCGATGCCGCCCGAGACGACGCGGCCATCGTCGTTGACCGAAAAGCCGCGCTCCAGCAGGAGCCGGATAACCGCCTGCTGGCTCGGGGACCCTTCGAACTTCTCCATGATCTCGTCGAACATTCGTTGGTGGGTATACGAGTGCCCAAGTATAATGGTCGGTGATCGACATCCGGTCGGCTCGCCGAGCCGGCGGGAGTGGGTGTGGTCCGCCCGATTCAAAGAGGCGACTGGCACCTAACGGTGTGTCTGACGGACGTTTATTACCGGCCCGCCCGCTATCGCATCCCATGCGCGCACTGCAGCACTGTGACTTCTGTGACAGCGAGGCCGCCGGTACCTTCGAGGTCTTCCCGCCCGAACTCGAGCCGACCGACGCCGAACAACAACGGGTGGTGCTCTGTCCGGTTTGCAAGGACCAGCTCGGAACGCTACTCGAGCCGCTGCTGGCTCGCCTTCGTGGCGAACCGGCTGTGGAGTCCGACGAAGGTACCGATGTGAGCGGCACTGGCGAGCGGAGTGGACAGGACAGTGAGAATAGAGACGGAAGCGAGAGCGAGAACGAGAACAAGAACAAGAATGAGAGCGAAGCCCCGTCCACAACTCGCGGAAACGAAATTACGTTCGGCGACTCAAAGGCAGTCGAGACAGCGGAGGCGTCTGCGGCCGAGGCGGGAGAAACCACGGAATCAGAGCCAGCGGCGACGCTCGAAGCAGATCGAGAACGAGAACCAGACACGGGTACCGACACAGAGCCAGCAGGAGAGTTGGAACCGGTTGCAGCGACGGAGCCAGTAACGGACGCACAACCGGACACACCGGCGACAACCGGAGAGACCGGGACAACCAAAGCCAGTACAGCCACGAATACAAGCGAGGCATCGACACCCAGCGCACCGCAGGCCTACCCCAAGGTTATCCGTCTCCTGCGAAATCGCGAGTTGCCGATGGACCGCAACGCCGTCGAATCGCTTGCTGCCGGCGCGTACGACCTCGAAGCCGAACAGGCCGAGGCAATCGTCGACCACGCACTTGAACAGAAGGAGTTCACCGAACAGGGTGGGAAGCTTCACCGCGCCTGAGACGGCGGACAGCGAGTGCTAACAGCCAACTACCGACCCTTAGCCACCAACACCTACTCCGTCAACGTCCCCTTCGTACTCGGCGCTCCCTCTCGGCGCTCGTCCACCCGCGTCGCATCGTCGAGCGACCGCGCCAGCGCCTTGAACAGCGCCTCGACCTCGTGGTGTGCGTTCTCGCCAGTCACGCCCGCGTGCAGCGTCAGCCCCGCGTTCATCGCCAGCGACTCCGCGAAGTGACGCGCCATATCGCTCGTAAATTCGCCGATCTTCCCCTGAGAAAACGCTCCGTCGAAGTAGAACCGCGGCCGCCCGCTCACGTCGACCACTACGTCCGCAACCGCCTCGTCCAGCGGCACCCGCCGATCCGCGTACCGGACGATCCCCGCGCGGTCACCGAGCGCCTCGTCGAACGCCGACCCGAGCACGATCGCCACGTCCTCCACCGTGTGGTGATCGTCGATCTCGAGATCACCATCGCACTCGAGTTCGAGGTCGAACAGGCCGTGGCGGGCGAAGGCGGTCAGCATGTGATCGAAGAAGCCGATGCCGGTGTCGACGGTGGCCGAGCCGTCGCCATCGACGGTTAGCGTGCAGTCGATCTCCGTCTCACCGGTGTCGCGCGTGACGGTGGCGCGTCGCTCGCTCGTGGTCATGTGGAAGCGATTGCGCCCTCGATACAAGGGGGTTGCGCTCGTGGCGAGCGTGTTGGCGCGAGAAACCGGAACTGGTATCTGCAGACGAGTGTCGACTTGCTCGACACGCGTGACGGTATTGGGTGCCAAGAGAATCGAGACGAGTCCGAATCGGACAGAACGAGAGACCTACTCACACCAGTGTGGACCACTGGGGATAGATGGGGTGAAATACCCTTAGATCCCTTTGTAAAACGTCTCGCGCCATTTGGAAGAGTCTAAAAGGATGGTTTTACTGTCACTACGACCGTGAAACGGATCAAAATAGTGCCAACCGTCGGGCGCTTATATGATACGTCCAGTGAATGTCGCTGATACGAAGAGGTGACCCGCGATGTCTAACTCAACGCCCAGCCCCTCCCCACTTTCGAACGAGTCCGTGCCCCCAGCGGGAACGGACGGCGACCACCAGGCAGAGTCAGCGACGAACAGTGCCCGAAACGTCCTCAAGGGATCAACACAGTTCCTGTGCTTCTGGACGGCAGTTGCGTTACCGTTCGTCTATCTTCCCTTGCTGGCACAGGGACTCGGCGACCCGCGGGCAACGCTCATCTTCCTCGGGTTGCTCGGCATCAACATCCTCACGCTGTACATCGGCCACGATTACAAGCGCAGGTGAGCCACAGCGTGTTCTGTCCGGCTGTTGTACCCGGTTGTTGTGCCTCTCTGTGCCCTGTAACATGGACACAGATCGTCAGCTATAGTAGCCACTGCGCACCTGATCGCCCGACGGCAGCGCGGTTCGGAGCGAGTGAACTGAGCGAGAACCGCGAACGTGCGATCAGTGTGTAACTAGTTGCAGTTGGTACTATAGTCAGACAGAGTCACCGAGTGCACGACATCGCCGTCACCGTCAACACCTTCCGAACCGATTATTTCCCCCCGCATCCCAGGTGTGGCTACTTGAATGAGGATTCGCGTCGACTGGCGCTCGAGTTGTAGCCTCACCGGAACGGTGCTGCGGTGGCTCTCGATCCCGCTCGCAGTGCCAGCATTGCTCGCTGTACTCGACGGCAACGACCCGGTTCCGTTCTTGGTCGCTATCGCCGTCGCAATTGCGAGTGGGCTGGCACTCGAACAGTTGAGCGAGGACCGCGAGCTCGGCCAGCGCGAGTCGTTCCTGATGGTTGCACTCACGTGGCTTGGGGTCGCGCTCGTCGGTGCGATCCCCTTCCTCTTCGCGGGAGCCGGCTCCGCTGGCGATTCCGCCTTTACCGGGCTTATCAACACCCCGATCAACGCCTTCTTCGAGAGCATGAGCGGGCTAACGACGACGGGGGCGACCGTCATGGAGACTTGGGACTTCAACAATCAGCCGCGCTCGATCTTGCTGTGGCGACAGCTCATCCAGTGGCTCGGCGGGCTCGGGATCCTGATCGTCGCAATCGGTCTGCTCTCGCACCTGATGGTCGGTGGTGCACAGCTGATGGAAACCGAGAGCCAGACGCGAAACGTTCGCAAGCTTCGGCCGCATATCTCCGAGACCGCGCGGCTCATCTGGGGGCTGTACGTCGGGCTCACGCTCCTCGCCGTCGTCGTCTTCTACGGACTGCACCTCCTGGGATTCGCGGACGGGATGGACCTATTCAACGCAGTTTCACACGCGCTGACGAGTGTGGCGACCGCCGGCTTCTCGCCGGAGGGAGACAGCATCGCCGCGTTCTCGCCGATCGTCCAATGGTCGATCATCCCGTTCATGATCCTCGGTTCGACCAACTTCGTCCTCCTCTACTACATCACGCAAGGCGAGTTCGAGCGCCCGCTGCAGTCCGAAGAACTTCGGTTCTACCTCGGTGTACTCGCCCTGTTCAGCGCGATTGTCGTCGCCATCCTCGCGTTTGACGTGGAACTCGAGATGGGCATCGAACCGACGATCCGACACGGCGTGTTCAACGTCGTCTCGCTGGTGACGACGACCGGGTATGCGAGCATGGACTTCAACCACTGGAGTCCTGGTGCGAAGCATATGCTGTTTCTCTCTATGTTCATCGGCGGGATGGCCGGGAGTACCACCTGCTCGATCAAGTCGCTGCGCTGGTTGGTCGTCCTGAAGGCGTTCAAACGAAACCTCTTCACGGCGATCCACCCCGAGGCAGTCCGTCCACTCCGAGTCAGTGGCAACGTCGTCGACGAGGAAACTGTCAACGACATCTTCGGCTACGTGCTGCTCGCCATCGTCATCTTCTTCGGCCTGACAATCCTGCTCGTCGTTGACGCCGCACGAGCCACCACCGACGTTACCGAGTTCGGCGCACTCGGTGCTGCAGCCTCGATCTTCATGAACATCGGCCCCGCGTTCGAACTCGCCGGTCCGATGGAGAACTACAACGACTTTTCAGCCTTTTCGCGCTCCGTCATGGTCATCATGATGTGGATCGGCCGAATCGAAATCGTTCCCGTCCTCGTTCTGCTGTTGCCGGCGTACTGGCGATCCTGATCGGTCGGTTACGCGTCGTCGCTGTCGGCGTCGACACCACCGTCGCGACCCTCACCATCGTCGGCCGCAGCCTTCGCCTCCGCCAGTGTGAAATTCCCCTCATACAGCGCACTTCCGACCACGGCCGCAGCCGCACCCGCCTCCTCGAGTGCCCGGATATCTGCACGCGTCGCCACGCCCCCGCTCGCGATCACCGGCACGTCGGTAGCCTCGACCAGTTCCCGGACTGGGTCCGTGGCCACGCCCTCGAGTTGCCCCTCCACGTCGACGTTGGTGAACAGGATCGCGGCAGCCCCGAGCTCCTCGTAGCGTTCGGCCGCTTCGACGGGCGAGACGCCTGCGCCTTCGGTCCAGCCCTCGACGACGACCTCGCCGTCTTTCGCGTCGAGACTGACGATCACGCTATCGGGGTGTGTCTCGCTGATTTCCGCAACGATATCGGGGTCTTGGACCGCCGCAGTGCCAAGGATAACCCGGTCCACACCGCGGTCGAGGATGTCTCGCGCGTCCGCAGCCGTTCGAATGCCGCCGCCGAGTTGGGTTGGAACATCAACGGACTCGAGTACACTCTCGATCGCGGCGGCGTTCTCGCGCTCGCCGTCGAACGCGCCGTCTAAGTCGACGAGGTGGAGCGAGTCAGCGCCGGCCTCGAGCCAGCGTGTGGCGGCGTCGACGGGGTCACCGTAAGTTTTCTCGGTGCCGCGCTCGCCCTGGACGAGCTGGACGACCTCGCCGTTCTGGATGTCGACGGCGGGGATGACGTCGAATGTGGTTGGGTTGGCGGGGTCACTCGAGTCTGTGTGAGAAGATGAGTCGTCTGCGTCAGTCATACGTGTGTGAGCGGGGCGCATCCGAGTAAAGGCGACGGTTTGCTGGTCGATGAGTCGGGTCGGGTCGGTCTGCTGCTCCTCGATAAGCTGGATCAGTCTGTTACTCCTTGATTCGTCACCGTCGTTGGCATCGCGTTTTTCTGGGGGATCTGAAATGAAGCTGTCATCTGGTACTGAGTGGAAGAAGCACAACAGACGGCACAGACGATACAGAACGGGTCCAGTACTTATTTTATCGAGATAATCGTATCTGTTGTCGATGGTAGAAACGCTTCTCGTGATCGGGATTGTTGCGTCTATCTTCGTTGGGTTCAACATTGGGGGATCGTCGACGGGAATTACGTGGGGGCCGTCCGTTGGCGCTGGGATCGTGACGAAGACAACCGCAGCCGCGATCATGACCGTCTTCGTATTTTTCGGCGGGATGACAGTCGGTCAGAACGTCATGGGAACACTCAGCGAAGATATTATCACGGTCGATCTCACGCTCTCTGCTGGTGTCGCCGTCCTCTTCTTCATCGGGCTCGGCATTCTCGTCGCCAACATCTTCGGCGTTCCTGTGCCGACGTCGATGACGACCGTCGGTGCGATCGCCGGACTCGGGCTGGCGACCGGGACGCTCAACTACGCAACGATCGCCGAAATCATCTCCTGGTGGGTCGTGACACCGATCATCGGCTTCTGGATCGGCGGCATTATCGGGCGATATCTCTACCCGTGGGTCAACCAGCGCGTCGACATCAAAAACTCTGAAGGACCGCTCCTCAGCCTCGACCGGCAGGGTGCAGTTCCGAAACCGGCGCTCGGTCCGAATACGACCACCCAGGAACTTGCAACGACGATCGTCGTCCTCATTATTGGCTGTTACATGGCGTTCAGTGCCGGCGCGAGCAACGTCCCGAACGCCGCAGCACCGTTAGTCGGTGAGGCTGGCTTAGCAGTGACCGAAGCAGTCATCATCGCAACCGTCGCAATTGGACTCGGTGGCTTTACAATCGCCCGACGGACGATGGACTCCGTCGGTGGCGAACTGAGCGATATCCCGCTGCTTGCAGCACTATTCGTGATGGTGACCGCTTCGACGATCACGACTGCGCTCTCCTATATCGGCATTCCGATCAGCCTCGTGATGGCCACCGTCATGACGATCGTCGGCATCGGGTGGGGGCGAGCCACCCGTCCGGTCACGTTCCGTGAGGCCGTTACACGCGACACCGAGGCCCAAGACCGCGAGATCGAATTGGGTGCGATCGTCGCCGAAGAACAAGAGGGCGAACAGACACCGGCGATCGGTGAGGAAGAACCCAAAGAGGTGCTCAACGCGGCTGATCTGTTCAATCCACGAGCGGTCATCAAGTACATCTCGATGTGGATCATCGGCCCATCGATGTCAACGCTGCTTGCCTACGGGTTCTTCACGCTCCTTCCAGGGGTCGCGTGAAACGAGGTTCTTAGCCACTGGCCGTCGTAGTCAAGCGCATGCTCTCGACAATCCTCGTGCCGATGGACGACTCCAAACATGCCGATCATGCACTCGAGTACGCCCTCGAAAATTTTCCCGAGGCAGACGTCACTGTCCTCCACGTTGTTGGCGTTCCGTCGATGATGATGGGTGATGCAGTGGGCCTTACACTCGAGGACAACATCAGCGAAGCAGCGGCAGAGCGCGCCGAACCGGTGTTCGACCGGGCACACGACATTGCCGACGAACGGGATCGAGAGATCAAGACGATCGTCGGTATCGGACACCCGGCGCGGAATATCGTCGACCGTGCAGATGAGTACGAGACGGTCGTTCTCGGGAGTCACGGCGAAGACTGGGACCGTGCGACACGTCGATTTCTCGTCGGGAACGTCGCCGAAACAGTATTGAAACGGTCGCCAGTGCCAGTGACAATCGTCCGCTAGGCGATTGCGTTGGCTTACGGTTCGGACTACTTGTCGACTGACTCGCCGTCAACAGACTCGCCGTCAACAGACTCGCCGTCAACAGACTCGTCGCCAACCGACTCCTCGATGAGGTCTTCGATCTCGTCCTCGCGCAAACGGCGGTCAACCCGTTCCTCGACGGCCTCGACTTTCGCCTGGACTTCTCCGACCTGCTCTTCGACCGTTTGTTCGACAGTTTCGCCAACGGTCTCTTCGACGGTTTCGCCGACGGTTTCCTCGACTGTTTCCTCGACAGTCGCCTGCACCTCTTCGACCTGTTCTTCAACCGTCTCACCCACTGTTTCTTCGACGGTTTCCTCGACAGTTTCGCCGACGGTTTCACCGACAGTTTCTTCCACAGTTTCGCCGACTGTTTGCTCGACCGTTTCACCCACTGTTTCCTCGACTGTCTCCTCGACCTGTGCCTGCACACCCTCAACCTGGCGCTCGACCGACTCGTCGACCGTCTGCTCGAGGGTTTCTTCGACCGTCTCCTCGACCTGCGTCTGGACGCCTTCGACTTGCTTCTCGACGGTTTCGCCGACGGTCTCTTCGACTGCCTGTGTCATCCAGTCCGGATCGAACCGCGCCATCTTCCAGACGACGTGGACGACGTAGGATGCGAACACACCCACACCGAACGCGATTCCGACGTTCGTCTCGACGGTTGCGATCAGAACAATCGAGAGCGCGATCAACGTACCGTACGCGAGGTCGACGGCAGCGTCGACACGAACCGGGTTTAGCATGGACGAGTAGCACCTGTCTCGTGTGACCAACGCGATATTGAAAGATTATCGATACGTCCTGGACATCGGCCAAACGGCTCACACCGCTGTACGCAGCGTTCGATAGTAATCCGACAAGGACACATATTACCCGAACGTATGGTAGCCGTCGTTGAAATTCTTTGCTTCGAAATCCGAATGACGGCGGAGCTGTTGTATCGATGACCGTCGACCAGCCGACCGAATAGGACGACTTTTAGGGTTAGCTCGTCTGAGTACACACTGTGACGGAAGTACTGCTTCTCGTAGGAATTCTCGTTGCAATTTTCGTCGGCTACAACATCGGTGGGGCGACGACAGGGCCAGCGTTCGGACCGGCAGTGGGAGCGAACGTGATCACGAAGACAATGGCCGCGGCACTCATGTCGATTTTCTTCTTCGTCGGTGCGGCGACAATCGGTCCGCAGGTCGTCGACACGCTCGGCAACGAGCTCGTCCACGACACAGGGGTGTTTACCATGCGCTCGAACGTCGCCGTTCTCTTCTTTATCGGCGGCGCACTGTTTATCGGAAACTACGTCGGCGTTCCCGCCTCAACCTCGATGACCGCCGTCGGTGCGATCGCCGCACTCGGGCTTGCGACGGGCGAACTCGCCTGGGACGTGCTCGGCCAGATCGTCATCTGGTGGGTCGTCGCTCCGATCATCGGTTTCTGGGTCGCCGGTGTGGTTGGTCGCTACTTCTACCCGCAAATCAACGAGTGGATCGCAATCGAGGCCAGCCGTGACGGTCGGGAGATGATCACCGTCGATCGGTCTGGTGTCGTCCCACGGCTCCAGTTCGGCGACGGTGCAGACCGCCGAGAGATCACGGGCGCGTTCGTCGTCGTCGGAATTGGCTGTCTGATGGGCTTTTCCTCCGAGACGAGCAATATCGCGAACGCGATTGCCCCGATTTACGGCGCAGTCGACGGAACCGGAACCGAGATTGCACTCGGCTCACTGGCGATCCCGTTTGGCATGCCCGCATTGATCGTCATTGGGTCGTTCGCCGTCGCAATCGGTTGTTTCACCATCGCGCGTCGAACGCTCGATACGCTCGGCAACGACATTACGAACCTGCCGCTAACGGCAGCGATCGTCGTCGCCGTCATCAGTTCGGTGATCGTCGTCGCGCTCTCCTGGATCGGTATTCCAGCCAGTTTCGTCGTGATCGCGACGATGAGCATTATCGGCCTCGGCTGGGGTCGTGCTACCCGAACGACGACGCTCTCCGAGGCCAGAGCAGGCGAGGAAACACGCGTCTCTGTGGGTGCCCTCACCGCCGACGAGGAAGGCGAAGCACCCCCCGAAATCGGCGAAGAAGAACCCGAGGACATCCCCACGGCCTCCGATCTGTTCAACCCATCGACGACGGCTCGGGTCATACTCATGCAGAACGTGGTCCCCGTCATCTCCACGGTCGGGGCCTTCCTCACGTTCCGATTCATACCGATATTCGGCTTCTGATCGCCTAACTCATCCGCTGGCACGCATCCAGAACGCAGTGATGTGTCACTCAGTCAGTCAACAGGTACCACACGACCACAGTACCGCCGGTGACTCACTATCCAGCTACCAACTATAGTACCAACTGCAACTAGTTACACACTGATCGCCGAGCAAGCTGGCGATCAGGTGTGCAGTGACTTGCAGTGGCTACTATACCCAACCGCAGTCACCGCCTAGCAGACAGTACCCCCGCTTCCACACAGAGTTCCACAACGCGAGTACCGAGTTCACGAACCGACTCCGGGTCCTCGGATGATACTTCCGGAAGGGTCCGAACCGGGCAGGCACACAACCGTTCCAGTTCGGCGGGGTTCGTCCGCTCGGCGACGGAGCGTGGCTGGGACGGGTATCGATTCAGCACGACCCCGACGACCGGCACGTCTCTCGCACGAAGTGCCTCGACGGTCAACGTCGTGTGATTCAGCGTTCCCAATCCGGGGCGGGAAACGATCAGTGTCGGGAACTCGAGTGCAGCGACGAGGTCGATGATTTCGCGTTGCGGGTCGGTCGAGAGCGGCACGCGAACACCGCCGGCACCCTCGATCACGCCGACTGAAGCGTTCTCGAGTTCGTGCTGGATGTCTTCGAGGAGTGAATCGAAGGCAAGTTCGTCGCCACTCCGTCGTGCCGCGACGGCAGGAGCGAGCGGCTCCCCGAAGGTTCGGAGTCGAGTGGCAGCCGAGTCGTCACCGCAGATCCGCTGGACGTACCCGGCGTCGTCGTCCGCTGGAAACCCGGTTTGGGCGGGTTTGATGGCTCGTGCGTCCCGTCCGCTGTGACGGAGGTGTGCGACGAGTCCTGCCGTAACGACTGTTTTGCCGACGCCAGTATCGGTACCGACGACGGCGAGTGTCACGGGCGACCCCCCGCCATCGACGCTGCACCGAAGGCTGCCAGACACTGTTCGAGTTCGTCGTCAGTGTGTGTCGCTCGCGGTGCGAGCCGGATTCGACTCGTTCCGTCCGGCACTGTCGGTGGTCGTATCGCCGGTGCGGCGATGCCGTGTGCTGCGAGTTGATCCGCCAACTCAACTGCCACCTCACGGTCGCCAACGATCACCGGGAGGATGTGTGTCTCGCCCGCCACCTCGTAGCCGTGCGACTCGAGTCCCGTTCGCAATCGCTCGACAGCACGCCAGAGTGCATCGCGCCGGTCTGGTGCGAGCGCCAGCGCGCGCTCGGCGGCAGTGGCTGCCGGTGGCGCAAGCCCAGTCGAAAACACGAACGATCGGGCAGCGTTGAGCAGGTACTCGATACACGGCTGGGAACCGGCCACGAACCCGCCCTGTGAACCGAGCGCTTTCGAGAGCGTCCCGAGTTGGATCTGGACGCGGTCTTCGATCCCTGTCTCTTATACACATC
>NZ_AOIN01000035.1 GCF_000337135.1 Natrialba chahannaoensis JCM 10990 | reverse complement strand
CGGAGTCGGTCACGACGAGCCACGAACCGTCTGCCGTTCCAGCGCCAGCCCGATCGGCCATTCGTTCCGCCAGCGCGTCCGCAGTACAGTGGTCGTAGACTTCGATAGCCGCTCCCGAGAGACGTGCACCGTCGATAATGCTCGCATGGTTGTACGCATCGGAGAAGATGACGTCCGGCGACAACGCGGTGATCGTTCCGACGTTCGCCGCATAGCCGGACGAAAACACGAGCGCTCGCTCCGCGCTCTTCTCCGCTGCGAGGGTTCGCTCGAGTGATCGGTGGGCTGGCGTGTCGCCCACGACGAGTCGCGACGCGCCGGCACCCGTTCCGACATCGCGAGCGCCGCGGGCTGCGGCGTCGACGACCGACGGGTCGCTGGCCAAGCCGAGATAATCGTTCGAGGAGAAGAGCACCTGCTCCTGTGCCGTCGTGAAATCGGCGGGCTCGTCCTTCGGGTCAGCAGCGACACGAGCACGAGACGCGACGCTCTCGACCGGCGTGAGATCACGGCGGAGACCCGCCTGCGCTCGCTCCCGAAGGCGTTCCTCGAGGTCGAACCCACGAGAATCTTGCAGTGCCATCTTAGAATTCGGGCAGCAACGCTGCCGGACCGAAGACGCCGTACTCGCCGTTCCGGTTCCGCCGAACGCCAGCCTTCAGATAGCCGAGTGCCGGACCGTTGACGTTAGCCTCCATGCTGGTGGCGTCATCGAGCTGGAACGTATTGGTGCCACGCTCACCGTCGAAGGTCGTCCCGGTCACACTCACCGTCGTGGTCGTCGGCTTCTCGTCCGATCGCACGTCGAGAATCCCACCGACCGTCACGTCCTCGGCGTCACAGATCCCTGCACGTTCGAGCAGCACGTCGTCGGCGTGTTCCATGTCGGTAAACTCGAGACGGCCGTCGTGATCGTCGATCACGCGCGTTATCTCCTCATCGGACAGTTGGCGGGCAGCTTCGAGGTCGTAGCCGTCAAGGTGAGCAATATCCTCCCTCACGGTCCCACGGTTGTCCTCGTACCCGGACTTGAGGCCGACACCCCACCAGATATCGACTGCTTCGATGTCGACGAACGACTGGGCGGCGAGCGCGGCCGCACCGGTCAACAAGCCGGGCGTCGCGCCTGCGCCACAAATGAAAGTGATGCCAGTGTCGACGAACGTCTCGCGGCGGTCCTCGAGCATACCGATAACGCGAGAGCGTTTCAGCACGTCGACGAGCACACCTTCATACTCCGCTGCCGCAAATCGATCGGCGATACGCGGGATGAAGTCGTGTTCGAGGTTTGGGACCGCAATTACCACCGCATCGATACGATCAGATGCAGCAATGATATCGTCGATTGGCGTCTCCGACCGCTCAGCCTGTGACGAGGCCGCAACACCGCTTCCCTCGCGGGAGTGGGTGACGGACGTGGTGCCTGCAGTACTTGACTCGTCATCCATGGTCGACGACGCCGTCGCCGCGAGCAGTTCACCCACGTCGAGCCCCTCGTGATCGATCGCAACGCCGTGGCGATCACACGCAGCGACGGGTGTTAATCCGTCTTTTGCCGTCGCGTACTCGAGTGTTCGTCTACCGATGCCACCGGTTCCAAGAACGGCGAATCGAATGTCGTGCATGGGTACTGTTTGGAGCGTCTCAGTGTCGCAATCGTCTGTGGTTATTCGTCCGAATCTGTTGGCGTCGTGCTCACTGCTGGCTCCGGATCCGAGCCCGCGGTTTTGTGTTGGGTCGTGACTGCTGCTGGATCGAAGTCGTTGACCGTCCGGTTGGGTTCCAATCCGGCGCGTTGGATGATCTCGAGGTCGTCGCCGGGTGTTTGTCCGGTTGTGGTGAGGTAATCACCCGTCAGAATTCCGTCGGCACCTGCTTCGAAGGGGAGGTGCTGGTCGGCTTTCTCGAGGGCGACCTCGCGGCCGCCGGTGAGTCGAACTCGTGCTGTGGGGTGGAGAAACCGGTAGACCGCGATGGTCTTGATGAGTTCGGTCGTCGAAATGGCCGCCTGATCGCGTTCTCCCAGCGGTGTTCCGTCGATGGGGTTGAGGATGTTGACCGGCAGCGAGGAGATGCCGATCTCCTGGAGTTCGATAGCCGCATCGACTCGGTCGGCCGGTGATTCACCCATACCGAGAATAACGCCGGCACAGAGGTCCATTCCTGCCTTCTTGGCGCGGTGCAGTGTGTGAAGCCGATCCTCGAACGTATGGGTCCCAATGATCTCGGGGAAGTATCGTCGAGAGGTCTCGATATTGTGGTTGTAGTGATTGACGCCCTCGGCCGCGAGGTCGTGTGCTTCCTCCCGTGTCAGTATCCCGAGCGAGGCGTCGACGTCGACGGCAGTCTCGTCGCGAACGAGGCGAATGGCTCGGATGACATCGGCCCATTCGTCGGGGCGGGCCGTCTTCGAGACGCCCTTTTCAGCGACGACAATGCCAAACCGCTGTGCACCGTCGGCCTCAGCACGTTTTGCGGCGTCGAGTATGTCTTCGGGGTCGAGGAAGCCGTAGGAGTCGATATCAGTGTCGAAATGGGCCGACTGCGCACAAAAACCACAGTCTTCGGCACAGTTGCCAGCCTTTGCGTTGACGATACTGCAGGCGTCGACTGTTCCATCAGAGAAGTGTCGACGGACGAGGTCAGCACCGGCGGCGAGCGCCTCGGCAGGCTGAGCGAGCAAGGCGAGACCGTCGGTTCGATCGAGGTGCTCCCCGTCGAGTACGCGACGGACTGCGTCGTCAACCGTTCGATTGCCAGTTTCGTAAACCACGATTTTTATCGTGGTTGACTAGGTCATAAAGATATCGAATACGTAGATCGATGGAAGTGAACTATCGACTGTCGGCGTCGCACGCAACGGTGAGAGAGATGTTCTAATCATCCGTTCGGTAGCGTCTCCAAGACTCTCGACCCTTTTTGCGACAGTTCCCACTCTGGTCGACCCGATCCAATCAGGTTCGTCTCACGGACAGTCCGGACAGGAAACCAATTTTGCGTGAAAGACCATTGAAAACGGAACAGCAAGCTATACCAGTGCGGGACTCGAAGCGCCGGTTGATGCCCACGGTAGAATACCTCAACTACGAAGTGCTGGACGACCAGGGTTGGGAAATGGATGACGACGACCTCTTCGAGAAAGCTGCAGACGCCGACTTCGGCGAAGAAGACTACGGCACCCTCGAGGTCAACGAGGGCGAATACATCCTCGAAGCCGCCGAGGCACAGGGCTACGACTGGCCGTTCTCGTGCCGCGCCGGTGCCTGTGCAAACTGTGCAGCCATCGTCACGGAAGGCGAAATCCAGATGGACATGCAGCAGATCCTCTCGGACGAAGAGGTCGAGGACAAGAACGTCCGCCTGACCTGCATCGGCTCCGCCGAGACTGACGAAGTCCAGATGGTCTACAACGCAAAGCACCTCGACTACCTGCAGAACCGCGTCATTTAAACGGTCTCACCGTTTTTCGTTCCCGTTTCTGCGTGTCCGTAAACGGTTGAGCCAGCCGTCCGTCGTCTACAGTCGATCCCACGGGATTTGGGAGTTAGTACACACCCGTACAGGATGAAGAGGAGACCCTACACAGACACAGCTGAAAGACAAAACACCTAGTCCAGAGACAAACGATCCATCATCCAGGTGAACTGCCTCAGGGCTTGACCCCGAGGCACACGGCCTGCTCCGCCTGTAGAAACACCCGGCTCGCACAGCGGCCAGCACCCGTCCCTTTCAGGAAACCGCAATCCGGTCAGGAGTCCGCCTTCGCGTCTGCAAGCGTCTCGTACATCTCCTCGACCAGTTCGGTCGCCCGATCTGCGTCGCGAGCTTCGGCATAGACCCGGACGAGCGGCTCAGTGCCAGAAGGACGAGCTAGCACCCAGGCATCGCCGTAATCGAGCCGATAACCGTCTCGCGTGTTCAACTCAGCATCCGCTGCATGGGCGTGATTCGCCGCCGCATCGAGCATCGCATCGCGTTCGGCCGTCGACTCGTACTTGATGTTGCGCCGAATATTCGCGTAGCCGTCGTACGGCGCGACGATCTCGCTCACCGGCTGTTCGGCAACCAACTCGAGGAACCGTGCTGCTGTGTAGGCCCCGTCTCGAGAAAGCCGGTAGTCCGGGAAGAAGATACCACCGTTGCCCTCGCCTGCAATCGGGACGTGCTCGCCGGTGGCCTCGAGTTCCTCGATTCGCGTGATGATGTTCGTCGAGCCGATCGGCGTGAGTTCGAGGTCAGCACCCACGTTGGTCACCACGTCGACGAGGCGCTGGGAGACGTTGACTGCAGACACCGTCGTCTCGCTGGACTCAAGTTGGGCCGCTGCGAGGGCGGCCAGTGCCGCGTCGCCAGAGACGAACTCGCCGTGTTCGTCGAAGAAGATGGCGCGGTCGGCGTCGCCATCGTGGGCGATGCCGATGTCGGCGTCGGTCGTCCGGACGAGACGGCCCAAATCCCCAAGATTGTCGGGAACTGGTTCGGGGTCGCGCCCGGGGAACTTGCCGTCTGGCTGGCTGTTGACTGTGAGGACGCGACAGCCGAGTTCGCGGAAAAACTTGGGGCTGGTGAGCGTGCCGGCACCGTGACCGGGGTCGAGTGCGACGGTCAGGTTGGCGTCAGCGATCGTCTCGCGGTCCGAAGCGGCGAGCAACTCGTCGATGTACTCATCGCGAGCGCCCTCGATCTCGCGGACGCGACCGGTTTCGTCCCACGGGGCGACGGCGAACTCGCCCGCAAGCAGCGTCTCCTCGACGGCTTCAAGGTCGGCCACGGCGAGTTCGACACCGTCGCTCCCGACGAGTTTGATCCCGTTGTACTGCGGCGGATTGTGTGAGGCAGTGATGACGATGACGGGGACCGCCTCGCGTTCGGCGTATCCCTGCGCGCCCGGCGTCGGAACGATCCCCAGTCGATCGACGTCAGTACCCGTACTCGTCAGTCCGCTCGCTGCTGCATCTGCCAGCATCCGTCCCGTGTAGCGGGTGTCGCGAGCAATCCCGACCCGGTCCACCTGCCAGGCCGTCCCCGCCGCTTTAGCCACCCGCAGGACGAACGCCGGCGTCAACTCCTCGTTGGCGACGCCACGTGTCCCGCTCGATCCGAAGACTTCCATCGGTCGCTAGTCTTGTGGGACTACCCAAATGGATTCCGGAGCAGCGATGCAGTGTGAGCGAGCGACGGCGGACGCCGAGACAACGCCCATTCGGTCCAGAACGAGACAGCAAACGCACCACACGACGCCAGCGGAACGCTTTCGGCCCAGCCATCCAATCCAGACATATGGACTCTATCGAGGAAAAACGCGTGTTCGGCGAGCGCGGCGGCGCGGTCCAGGCCTACGTCGCGAGTTCGTTCGGCCTCGTCCGTGTTCACATCGCCGGCGACACCGTCGGCGAGTTCACCCTCTGTGCACGCTGTGACGCGCGGGACATCACAGCGACACCGAACGGCCACGTCGTCGTCGCAACCGACGAAGACGTTCGTGTAGAAGAACACCCCCGCCACTCAGATGACGACGGCGACGAAAACACAGCCAGCGAGTTCAGCCTCACGGACACCGGTTTCGGACCTGCAACCGCGGTCGGCGTCACGGAATCGACGGTCCTCGCCGCTGGTCCCGATGGTGCCGTCGGCTTCCTAGAGTACGAGCGCGACGACGGACGAAATGACTGGCGAGACAGCGACTGGGAGGAACTCGAGTTCGAACGCAGCGGCTCCGAAGCGCTCGCCAACGAACCGACCACGGTCCGCGCAATCGACGGCGACCTGCTCGCGACCGACGCCGGCGTCTACCGGTTTCGCGAGACAGATAGTGAGCGGGTACTCGAGCACGCCGGCCTGACAGATGTCGTCGACGTGTCAGCGGCAGCGGTGCCGCTCGCGGCGACAGCGGACGGCCTCTACAGGCTCGGGAACGGCTGGATGAAGGTTGTCGAAGGGACGTTCGAAACAGTGACGGCAGATCCGCAGGCAGCGCCCGGGCGTCTGTCGCGTGCACACGCAGTCGGGCAGACAGAAGCGGGTTCGAACGCAACGGGCACAGAGACACACGAACCGGACCTGTACGCGTTTGGAGACGGGAACTGGGAACGGGTATCCGTCGAGAAAGTCAGCGACCCCATCGTCGACGTCGGCTACGGCCCGCGAGTGACGCCGGCACAGGAGGCAGCGACAGCCCTTGAATCAGTCTACGCCGTTACCGAAAGCGGCACCATCCTTGTCTCGGCGACCGAGGCGGGTGAGTCCACCACACCGGATGCGTGGCGACAGCGATCGGTCGGCGTCACCGATGTTACGGGGCTCGTCGTCCGCCCTGAGTAAGACAAATCATTCAGTGGACATGACAACTGCGGTCGAAAACCGGCCGCAGATCTAGCGGAAGTTTGACTATCCGTGACTGTCTCGGTCCGGAACATGAGCGACCTTCCGCGCCGCCGGCTACTGGCACTCGGTGGCACCGCACTGACAGGAGTGATTGCCGGCTGTTCCAGCAGCGTGAACGAAGACGATCCAAACGGAGACGACGACTCCGAGACAAACGGAACGGGAGACGAGGACGGCACCGAGCCAAGCGATGGGAACGAAAACGGGGACGAAACCAGCACAGATACCGCTAGCAGCACTGTCCTCGGCGACATCGCCGTCGAAAACCTAAGCGGCTCCGACCACACGGTCAACGTCATACTCGAGTTCGACGGCGAAATAGAGCACTGGTCGACCCACGAGTTAGATGCTGGCGACGGCGCGACCCTTAACCGTGACTGGGACGACGACGCAGGCAAGTTCCGCGTGATTTTGCGACTCGACGACGGCGACCCGGTACAGGATACCGCCACGTCCTGGAACGAGCCGGACTGTCTCAATCTACTGGTGACGATCAACCGCAACGGTGAGCTGACGACCCACGCCGATACGAACAGCGGGCCATGTGGCGACGGCGACGCTGATTTCGACGAGGGTGACGAGTAGCTGACCAGCGACTCACAGAGAGTCGAAATTCCCGAGAGAGAGAGAGAGTAAGGTCGAAAGACAATCCCACGGGTGGCCGTCGGGTCAGCACGTACCGAGGACTCGCAACGAACAGGAACGAAAACTGGTTTACGCCCCATCCTGTGGTGTCGAGTATGATCATCAGCGGAGCCGCCTCACAGGCGCTCGCCGCCGCGCTCGCACGCGAACTCGAGGAACCACTCGCTAGAGCCGAGTACGACCGCTTCCCGGATGGTGAACTGCTCGCCAGCGTTCCTGATCTGGCCAGTGTCGGCGACGGCGGCGACTCCGACAACAGCACCGACGACACCAATACCGGCACCAATACAGACCGCGCCATCATCGTCGCCTCCACCGTCTCGAGTGACGCTCACCTCGAACTGCTCCAACTCCAGGACGCCGCTCGCGAAGCCGGCATCTCGGAGGTCGTCACCGTCCTCCCCTACATGGGCTACGCCCGCCAGGACAAGGCCTTCGACACCGGCCACCCAATTTCGGCTCGCGCTGTCGCACGGGCCATCTCGAGTACCACCGACCGCGTCCTCACCGTCACCCCACACGAGGAAGCAGTCTGTGAGTTCTTCGAACCGACGGCGACCGCTGTCGACGCGGCGGACCGCCTCGCGGAGCCGCTGCCCGACGACCTCACGGATCCGGTCTTTCTCTCCCCAGACGCAGGTGCGATCGACCTCGCCGAAACGGTTCGAAACGCCTACGGCAACGGTGCAGGCGAAACAGACTACTTCGAGAAGGTGCGCCACTCCGGCACGGAGGTCGAGATCACGCCGAGTGACGTGGACGTAGAAGGCCGTGACGTCGTTGTCGCGGACGACATCATCGCGACGGGGTCGACGATGAGCGAGGCCGTCGGCGTCCTGCAAGAACGCGGCGTCGGCCGCGTCTTCGTCACGTGCGTCCACCCACTGCTCGCGAACAACGCGGTCACGAAGCTCTCGCAGGCCGGCGTCGAAGCGATTTACGGCACGGACACGATCGAACGCCAGCAAAGCGCAGTCTCGGTCGCGCCGTCGATCGCAGCGGAACTGTAACCGACAACCCGCAGACAAGACCCAGCAGCTATCGAACAGAGTGGCAGTCCAAACGCGAAGATAGTCCGACAAAAACGATTGTAAACCGTTCTGAAACGACGAACGACCGCCTCTTCTTAAACACGGTTCGCACCATGGTCGCAGTAATGACTTCCAAGCAGCCGACGCGAGACGACTCGAGTACAACTGACCGGCAGACAGATGCCGTCGAACGGCGGACGGTTATCGCTGCCGCCGGCGGAGCTGGAACGACCCTGCTCGCTGGCTGCATGTCCGACGGGGAGCAAGAGGAGGGAGAAGAAGGGGAGGAGGCAACCGGAACGACGGATAGTTCGAACTCTGATACGGGGTCGTTCCGGCTCCTCATCAGCGACATGCCAGCCGATATCGGTGACTTCGAGCGGTTGGACGTTTCCTTCGACCAGGCGCGCATCTTCGACGGTGGGGCCGAAGAAGAGAGCGATGCTGACGGGGAAGAAGACACAGAAGACGGTGAAGCAACCGATAGCGACGGTAATGACGACGAGACGGAGGGCAGCGATGATGGAGATACTGGCGGTGAGAGTGACGCCGGTGCGGACACCGACGGAAGCGAACGCCGAAAAGGCTTCTACATTCTCGACCTCGACGGCGCAACCGTCGATCTGACGGAGGTCGTCGGCGACAAGGCAATCGGTGTCTTCGATGGTGAGCTGTCAGCCGGAAGCTACGAGAAAATCGAACTATTCGTCGAAGAGACCGACGGTATCGTCGACGGCGAGGAGGTCGATGTGACCGTTCCCAGCGGAAAACTCCAGATCACCAGTTCGTTCGAGATTCGGGCCGACGAACCCGTCGAATTCGTGTTCGACATCAACGTCGTCAAGCGCGGCCCTAACAACGGGTACAACCTGACGCCCGTGATCGCGAAGAGCGGCGTGAACGGAGAGGATGTTTCCGTCGAGGAGATCGAACCCGGTGACCCAGACGCCGATGACGAATCCGACAAGGACACAGACGATGCAGCGGACGGCAGCGATGATACCGACACTGACGATGGCAGTGCTACCGACGATGACGACACCGACACCGACAACGAAAACGACACTCACGGCAGCGACGACGAGCGCCACGATTCAGAAGACGACGATAGCTGACCACAACTGATTGCAGACCGTACGTAACCACCCTGTGGCTTTGCGATCAGTTCGGCTCGGCTTCTCGAGTACGATGCAGACGAGAGGACAAGAGGGCAACAGCGAAACGAGACTGCAACTCGATCGCACTCTCGGCATCCACCTTTTTCCGCTTGAGTTCGGTCGTCCCTCTCTCACCACTCGCGCAAAAACTGTCTGGCGAGAGCAACGCGCTCGCTGACCTTGCTTCGCTCAGCAAGCGACCAAAATGCCGCTTCGTGTGCGAAGCGGTGCTTACTCAGATGCTTCCGGCACTGCTAGCGACTCGATCGCGATCTCCATCGCCACGCCTTCAACCTCCCACTCCTTGCGGTGGCCGTCGTCAACAACGTCGGCTCCGAACTCGTCCGCACGAACCTCCTCGCGGATCAGATCCGTACGCTCGTCGACCAGCGAGGCAACGCGATCGTCTTCGATTGCGAGTTCCAGCGCAATTCGCTCCTCGACATCGAGGTCGAGGTCCTTGCGCATCTCCTGCACCCGACGGATAACCTCGCGGGCGTAGCCCTCGCTCTCGATATCGTCAGTGAGCGAGGCGTCAACGTAGGCGACACCACGATCGTCGCCGTTCAGCCCGAAGGCCGTGCCGGCGACACCCTCCGGCGTCTGGGTAACGAATGAGACCATCTCCTCGGTGATCTCATCACCGGACTCGAGTACGTCCGCGACGGCCGCTGCGATCGACTCAAGCGTCGGCTCGTCGATTCGAGCCTCGTTGAGCGCGTTCATGACCTGGCCGGCGCGGTCGCCGAACGTCGGTCCGAGTTCGCTCATGTCTGCTTCGGCGCTGTAGTTCAGTTCGCCCCAGCGGTCGTCGGGCGAGACGAGTTCGATCTCGCGGGCGTTGAGGCGATCCTCGAGCAGCGGCGTGTGGCGCTCGACGGCCTCGACGACGCGCTGGTCGTCGGCTGCGACGACGACGCGCGGGACGGGCCAGCGCAGTTTGCGACCGGCCTGCTGGCGAGCGTTCGCACCAGCTTCCTCGATGGCGCGCAGGAGTGCGACGTCGTCCTCGAGTTGCTCATCGGCGAACGCCTCGTCGACGGCGGGCCAGTTTTCCATGTGGACAGTGTCGTGTTCGGCGTCGCCGGTGAGGGTGCCGTAGATTTCCTCGCTGATGAACGGCGCGTAGGGGGCGAGCAGCGCGACGGTTTCGCGGAGGACGCGGTAGATAGTGGCGTAGGCGGCTTCCTTGGAGGCGCTGTCCTCCTCTTCCCACATGCGCTCGCGGACGGCCTGGACGTAGAATCGCGAGACATCCTCGACGACGAAGTCGATGAGCGCGTTGAGGGCCTTGTCCTGGCGGCGCTCTTCGAAGTGTGCGGTCATCTCGTCCTTGGTGGACTGCAGGCGGGCGAGGACCCACTCGTCGATGAGTTCGAGGTCGTCTTCGACGTCCTCGACGGTCGTCGCCTGCGGATCGAAATCGTCCAGCCGCATGTACGGCAGCGGGAACCGGAAGACGTTCCACAGAGTTCGCAGGTGGTTCTCCATCGTCTGCATGCCCTCCCAGGAGAAGCGCATGTCGTCGCCCTGCGGGTTGTTTGAGAGCAAGAACGCTCGCATCACGTCCCGGCCGTGGCGGTCGATTGCCTCGTGGGGGTCAACCAGAATGTCCTTGGACTTGGACATTGCGCGCCCGTCTGGCATGAGCGCATGGCCGTGCATGAGGACCTCTTCGTAGGGAATCTCGCCGAGTGCGGCGGTGCCCATGCCGAGCTGGGACCAGAACCAGCCGCGGGTCTGGTCGTGGGCTTCAAGGATGAAGTCGGCGGGCCAGAGGTCGTCGAACTGACTGTCGTCGGATGGGTAGTTCAGGGTACCCCACGACGCAACTGAAGAGTCGAGCCAGACGTCGAACACGTCGGGAACGCGGGTGTAGGTGGTTCCACCCTCGGTGATGGTGAGGTCGTCAACGGTGTCCTTGTGGAGGTCGACCGTATCGGCGTCGATATCCTGGTCGACACGTTCGACGAGTTCCTCGCGCTCGCCGATGACGATCATGTCCTCATCATCATCGCGATCCTCTGGCGTCCAGACGGGCAGCGGAATGCCCCAGTAGCGCTGGCGGGAAACGTTCCAGTCGGGTGCCTCCTCGACGAAGTCACGGAAGCGGTTGTCCCGCGCCCAGTCGGGGTGCCACTGGCTGTCCTCGATGTTCTCGAGGAGTTCGTCCTTGACATCCGTGATCGTGATAAACCACTGGTCGGTGACGATCTGGATGATGCCCGTATCACAGCGCCAGCAGTGCCCGTAGTTGTGGGAGGCCGTCTCGGAGGCGAGCAGCGCGCCGTTGGCCTCGAGATCAGCCGTGATCTCGGGATCTGCGTCCTTGACGAACTCACCTTCGTACTTGCCGGCCTCGTCGGTGTAGACGCCGTCGCCGCCGACGGGACAGAAGATCGGGAAGCCGAGCTCGCGGCCGCGCTCGAAGTCCTCCTCACCGTGTCCCGGTGCGGAGTGGACGAGGCCGGTGCCGTCGCCGCCCGTGTCGACGTAGTCGGCGGCGTAGACCTCGTGGGCTCCCTTTGCGTCGACGTTGTCTGGCACTTCCTCGGCGAGTGGGTGCTCGTACGCCCAGCCGATCATGTCCTCACCGGGGACCTCTTCGACGACCTCGTAGTCGTCGTAGCGGCCCGTCTTCAGCACGTCCTCGTGCTTTGCCTCGGCGACGTACAGCAGTTCCTCCTCGCCGTCCTTCTCGGCGCGGACGCCAACGTAGTCGCCCTCCTCGTCGACCGCAACGAAGGTGTTCGCCGGGATGGTCCACGGCGTCGTCGTCCAGATGACGATCGAGCCCTCGCGGTCCTCGAGATCGAACTTGACGTAAATGGAGGGGTCCTCGACGTCCTCGTACTCGACCTCGTTGTTCGCGATTGCCGTCTCACAGCGGGGACACTGTGAGATTGAGCGGTGGCCCTTCTCGACTAAGCCGCGCTCTGCAGCCTTCGAAAAGCCCCACCAGGCCGCCTCCATGTACTCGGGGCTGACCGTCCGATACGGGTTTTCCCAGTCCATCCAGACACCGAAGTCCTGGAAGTCAGACTGGAGGCCCTCGAGTTGCTCGTCTGCGTACTCCTTACAGGCCTCGATGAAGTTCTCTTCGCCGTACTCCTCGATGTCCTTCTTGTTCTCGAAGCCGAGTTTACCCTCCACGCGGGTCTCGATCGGGAGCCCGTGCATGTCGTAGCCCGGACGGTCGGTGACATCGTAGCCTTGCATCCGGTGGAAGCGGATGTAGACGTCCTTGAGGGACTTGTTCCAGGTGGTCCCCATGTGTGCCGAGCCCGACGTGTACGGCGGGCCGTCGACGAAGAAGAACGATTCACCGTCCGATCGGTGCTCGACAGTTTGCTCGTAGGCATCGACGTCGTCCCAGTAGTCGAACACCCGTTGCTCGACGGCATCGGGGTCGTACTGGTCGTCGACCTCGCTAAACCTGCTCATACCTCACGTAATTGCCTGGGATGGTAAAGAGGAATCGATATTGCAGGTCAGCAGATGGATGGCGGGCGGACAGCAGATAGCCAGAACAGGTAACAGTGCAGAACAGTACAGACACAGACTGGTGACGGCGCGGAACGATGACGACATTGTATGCGTGACCGCGAGAACAACGCCGGCGGTTCGTCACGCCTATAGGTTAGAGATAAAACAGGTACACAGGGATGCTCAGAGCTCGCGATGCAATCGGACTGCTGTTTGATCGAGAAGTAGCGAAGCTCGCCGCCGTCGTAGCCATCGGTTGGTGGATGTGCTGGACAGGCGCTACGTCGGGGAGCTGGATCGAGTTCACGGGAGCGATGCGCGGAATCGAAGACCTACTCTCTATGCTTGCCGTCCTCGTCGGCGCAACACTCGCGTTCGGCGGGACGCTCGCGCTAATGGTCAAACTAATGTACGACGCAGTCGCCCTCGCTAACGCGAACTAGCGCGTTCGATAACCCGCAGTCTACTGTCCACGAACCGTGCCGAGCACCTTCTGATAACCGAGTCCGTAAACGCCCGCGTAGAGCATGATCCCGCCAATGGCGGCGAGCCACAGCGCCACCATCGTCTCCCCCGAGCCGAAGTGCTGGAAACTCGCATACTCGGCAGCGACACCGGCAACCGTGAGTGCGCCGGCAGCAACAGTATAGAACAGCAGTGACAGTGATTCCGCAAGCAGTTCTGAAGCCATTACGTTCGGTAGACAGCCAAGATAGGTAAACTTGTTCCCCCCGAGAACAACAGATCACAGACCAAAGCTGGTTAGATCGCGGATCCGACCCGCCTATAGCCATCGAGACCCGACCCTCGAGACAGATCGTGCCCGCTTCCGATCCTCCCTTCCCCGACTCCCGAAACGTCATCGAACCGGGCTGCCAGCGCTGTCCGGCACTCGCCGAACACCGCACCTGCATCTCGTGGGGCACCGGCTCGCTCGACGCCAACGTGGTCGTCGTCGGCGAAGCACCAGGCTCCGGCAACCCCGATGCCGAGGACTGGC
Source organism: Natrialba chahannaoensis JCM 10990 (assembly GCF_000337135.1). GTDB lineage: Archaea > Halobacteriota > Halobacteria > Halobacteriales > Natrialbaceae > Natrialba > Natrialba chahannaoensis. Next base: position 141,164 of record NZ_AOIN01000035.1, on the reverse strand, counting down.
AAGGCGGCAACTGGACCGGCAAGGCCTACACCTCGCGCCACTCCGGCCGGCGCGTCCGTCGTATGGTCGAGCGCATCGGTTACGGCGACGCCTACTACACCAACGCCGTGAAGTGCTTCCCCGCAAGCGAGGAGCCACGCACCTCGACAGCCAGCGGTGAAGCCACGAACGCCGAGACCCTGAGCACCGAGGACCTCCCGAGTAACCGCGAGCCCACACCAGCAGAGCGAGCACACTGTCGAACCCATCTCGTGACCGAGATCGAAACGCTCGAACCCGCTGTGTTGCTCGCGACAGGCAAACACGCGACGAAATCGGTGCTTGCAACCGAGGACCGAGAACTGGATGGCTTCATCGAGACGGTACTCGAGCCGGTTCGCTGTGAGCAACTCGAAACGTGGCTCGTGCCGATCCTGCACCCGTCGTATCAGGACGTGTGGATCGGTCGACTGGGGTACGAACCGGAGGAGTACCTCGCGGCGATTCGGGAGACAGTCGACGAGTGCGGGCGTCCGTCTCAAACGAGAGCCAGCGAGTGAGTTGAGCAGCGGCAGAGGCCACACGAGCACTCGACCGTCAACTATAGTGGGCGGTCAGAGCGACCCCGTGACCATGGAGTAGACAACCGTAAAGAAGACAAACCAGAGCAGCGTTCTGAAGAAGAGTTTGCTGTATATGTCCCTGATCGGCACCATTGCGTGAAACTGCCGCTCGGCGCGAAACAGTCGTTGCAGTGGCGTCTCGTCTCGATCACTCATAGCAGTACGTGAGCGGTAAGAACGGTCCACAGTTACCTGTTCCGGAGGCGACTATCACAGTTCGGTACTCGAGACGAGGCGATCCGACCAGCGGTAACCTTCTTACCGCGAGCCGACGCACAGTGGCGTATGAGCACGATCTTCACGCAGATCGTCGAGGGAGAAATTCCCGCCCGAATCGTGTACGAAGACGAGACCACCGTCGCCTTCCTTGACGCCAATCCGCTGGCACCGGGGCACACGCTCGTGATCCCGAAAGACGAGTGCGAGCGGCTGAACGACGTTCCCGCGGACGTCGCGACGGATCTCTACGACACGATCCATCGGATGGTTCCCGCCGTCGAGGACGCCGTCGATGCCGACGCGACGACCGTCGCGTTCAACAATGGCGAGGTTGCCGGCCAGGAGGTCCCACACGTCCACTGTCACATCGTCCCGCGCTTCGAGGGCGACGGCGGCGGTCCCATCCACGCGGTTGCAGGCAAGGCACCCGACCTTGACGACGACGAACTCGACTCGATTGCGGCGGATATTGAGTCCGGAGCCTGAATTACCGACTGTGGTGAGCGACGAGGGAGCCACAGCTACCAGATACCGGATCGCACCCACGACTACCGAAACACTACCGCCGCCCGTGACCCTTTTCTCACTCCAGCGTAACTCTCGGCACAGATGAGCACCCTCGACCGGCTTCGGACTCGCATCCGCGAGTTGCCGATCTCAATTCCGGCGGTACTCGAGTTAGCCAGCGTTTGCATCTGTATCTGTTTGTTCGTGGGGACGTTCGTGGCGCTTGCGAGTGGGATTCCGGGGGCAGGGAGTGGAGCGGCTAGCGCGGGTGACGCAGTGGTTGGGAGTGGCGGAGCAGAGCTGCTGTGGCTCGGGATCATTGCCGTCGGCGCTGCGTTCGTGGTCTTCTGGACGGCGCTGGTTCCGGTAGTTGAGCGGGTGTGCTACTAATTCCTGGAAGGTTAGAGGATGCCGAGGACGCCGAACAGCAGATCCCCATAGAGCACCGCGAGCAGCATCCCGAGGAAGATTGGCACCAGAAACGGCGTACCGGGTGAAACCCAGACCGTCTCCTTCGAGGTGATCGTGTCGAGTCCGGCGCGCAGTTGCTCGGGCGTCGTGCCGTAGGCTGTGCCCTCGATGTCTTTGAGGAAGGCGTCGGCTCCCCAGGGGTCATCCGTGGTCGTTTCGGACGGCACGTCTTCGGTCGCCTCGGGCGACTTGCTTTCGGCCGTGTCGCCGTCCACCGACTCGGGTTCAGACCCAGCGACACCGCCGTCCGGTTCGACCGCAACGGCACCGTCAGTCGGCGGGTTCGGCTCCGCAGGAAGCGTCGCGGGATCGCGATAGTACTCGGGGTCCGCGCGAAGCTCCTCGAGTGTGCACCCACGCCAGCGGAGGTACATCCGCAGGGCGTCGAGGTCGAGTCCACGGCTGGTGGTGCCGTTTGGTTCTTCCATCAGCCAGCCGGGCGTTTCGGGGAGCCGTTCCCAGGCAATCGGCCAGCCGAGGAACATCTCCCGTCGAATCCGGCCCGATGCCGCGTTTCGGACGGCCAGCAAGAGCGGAATCGCGAGCGCGACGATGACGGCATTCGTCAGAATCGTGAACGAGAACGTGCCGATCGGTGTCTCCACGAGCGGGACCGTCCAGGAGCCGATGGCGTACGACGGCAGTGTGGGAAACAGCAGGGCGAGCACGAGCAACGCCTTCGCGTCGGCACCGCCGAAGCCGCCGAACCACCAGAACAGGTACGCGATCGGGACGACGAGTCCTAGACTCACCGCCGCTGGCACCACGAACTCGTAGACGAATTGGTTCGACCAGCCGATGGGACCCGCGTGCCAGGCGAGCCACCCGTCCCAGACGAGTAATATCGCGCCGAGAACGGTGAGCGGAATCCAGACGGTACTCGAGACGCGTCTGGTTTTGATGTCGCGAACGGCGGTCCAGGCGAAGACGGGGAGGGCGAGGAGCCGGAGGAGGTCAGGCCCCGTCGCCGAGATGAACGCGAGTGACACGGTCGATGGTGGGTGTGGACGGCGCGGTACCGTTATGGTTTCGGCCTCCGGCAGCGACGCTCGGCGTTCGCCGCGGGGTCACGTCTGGGTGGCTCACAAGTGTACGGTAGCCGCCAGCGTGTTGCGTCAGCGATCGTGGCAAGACGGGCACAGTGCAGAAGGACTTTCCCTCCAGCCTCCCCACTAGTGGCGTAGATGACGTACGTCCGTATTGCCGTCCTGAACGCGGCTCACGAGGACGCGAACACGACGCGAAACTTCCGGCGCGAACTCGATGCCTCCCTGGCCGAGTTCGACGTTACGGAAGGCGAGCTTCCGAGGCACTTCGAATTTGACGCACTCGTCGTCACTGGCTCGCGATCGTCTGTGTACTGGGATGAGGAGTGGATCGACGCCACGAAGGAGTGGGTGAGTGAGGCACTCAGTCGATACCTGCCTGCGCTTGGCATCTGTTGGGGTCACCAGCTACTGGCCGACGTACTCGGCGGCACCGTCGAGGATATGGGTTCCTACGAGGTCGGCTACAGCGAGATCGAGCACTACGGCGACTCGCGACTGTTCGAGGGTATCTCCCAGTCGTTCACCGCCTTCACCAGCCACGCCGACGAAGTCTCGGCACTCCCGCCCGGTGCGACACCGCTCGCGGAGAACCACTACTCGAATCACGGCTTCCGAAAGGACCGCGTCTTCGGCGTTCAGTTCCATCCCGAGTACGACCAGCAAACCGCCCGCGAACTCGTCCACCGCAAGGACCTAGATGAGGATCGGCGCGACGCCGTCCTCGCGGAAATCACCGACGAGAACTACGCGGCCGCCTGCGAGGCCAAACTCGTCTTCGAGAACTTCCTCGAGTACGTCCACGAGCTGACTGCCGAGGCAGACGAGACGCCGAGTGTGGTGGACGACGGAGATGGCTCGGAGCCGGCCGGGCTCTCCGACTAACCACCAACCCGTACGAAGCAAGCCATCACGACGGAGAAACCTGACGGCGGCGTTAGCGACGGAGCTGCCGCCACCACTGTTTGAGCCGGCGACGGATTCGAATTACTCGAGTACGTCCACGTCCGTTCCCAGTCCCAGTCCCCAACCGTTTGAGGACTGATCCGCTACCTGCTGTGCTGTCTCCCGTAGTTCCATCCTCACACCTATCCCCGTCCCCGTCCTCCGCCGCCTCCTGATACGCCTCGAGAAGTCGCTCGTACTGCGTGATGAGTTCCTGTTGCTGGTCGGTGCGCGACTCGAGTTCGGTCTGCAGTGCAGCGATCTGTGCGCGGAGGCGAGTGCGTTCGATTCTGGTGGGCGTCGGTCGCGTCGCGCTCGTTCCGGCGAATCTCGCAGTGATCGGTGACGAAGCCTGCGCGGAGAGGTGGGGGTGGGGGTGGGGGTGGGGGTGGGGGTGCGTGTCTGTGCGGGCGGTGCGAGTAGCTCTCGTGGCGTCGGTTTCAGTGTCGGTGTCCGTGTGGGTTGGGGTATCAGTATCAGAATCGGTATCGGTAGCCGCCTCAGCGACGGCGGCCATCTCGGAATCACACGTGAAACTGACGACGACGGAGCGGTCACGGGCACGGGAGTGGGAACGGTGCTCGACGGACATGGGCGACACACACCTACACCGGACGCCTACAAAAGCGTCAGTCAGTCGGGCGTCAGACGGGTATAACCGCCTTCGATTTCGAACGCACCAATCGAGTGAGCAGTGTTCGATCCGGTAGCGACTCGCGTAGACCTTCGCAATGACTGCTCCGGGAACCCCGAAACCCCACTCAGAGGTGGTCGAGAACGCCCTCAGTCTCGGCCGGCACCGGCTCTGGCTCACGTCCCGTAGCGGCCGCCGCGTCGGGGTCCTTGAGCAGGTGACCCGTCGTCAGGCAGGCGACGCGTTCGTCTTCCGTGACGATACCCTCCGCGCGCAGCTTTCGCAGTCCCGCGACGGAGGCTGCAGAGGCCGGCTCGACGCCGATCCCCTCGCCCGCGAGGTCGCGCTGGGCGTCGGTGATCTCCTCGTCGGTAACCGAAATCGCGGTGCCACCGGTTTCGCGGATTCCCGGCAGCGCCTTCGGCGCGTTGACCGGGTTCCCGATTCGGATCGCCGTCGCGCGCGTCTCCACGTCGTCCCAACGGCGGACTTCGTCCGCGCCGTTCTCGATCGCTTCGACCATCGGGGCCGCGCCTTCGGCCTGCACGCCGACCAGTTTCGGAACTTCGTCCTCTTCGAGTGCCCCCGCCTGCACGAGTTCCCGGAAGGCTTTGTACAGCGCCGACGTGTTGCCGGCGTTGCCGACCGGGAGCACGATCCGGTCCGGGACCGTCTCGTAGTCCGCGAGGAAGCCCTCTAGAATTTCGAGGCCGATAGTCTTCTGGCCCTCAAGTCGGAACGGGTTCAGTGAGTTTAGCAGGTAGGCCTCACCCTGCTGGGCTAACTCCTGGACGATGTCGAGACAGGCGTCAAAGTTGCCGTCGACCTCCAGAATGCGCGCGCCGTGGAGGCTCGCCTGAGCGACCTTTCCGGCGGCGACCTTCCCCGCGGGAAGGAGCACCAGCGTCTCCATCCCGCCGCGGGAGCCGTAGGCCGCGAGCGCGGCGCTCGTGTTGCCCGTCGAGGCACAGGCTAACCGGTCGACGCCGAGTTCCTTCGCGACGGCGACACCGACAGTCATCCCGCGGTCCTTGAACGACCCCGTCGGGTTCATCCCCTCGTGTTTGATTCGGAGCGCCTCGAGTTCCAGATCGGCTTCCAGGCCGGGAACCTCGTACAACGGCGTCGCACCCTCCTGAATCGAGACGCCCGCCGGGAGCGGGAGCGTGTCGGCGTAGCGCCAGACGCCCTGATCGGGGTCCGCGGCAGCCGCGAAGTCCTCGAAGGTCGGCAGGTCGTCGTAGCGTACCTCGAGCAGGCCGTCACACTCGTCACAGGTGTAGCGGACGTCCGCGAACGGCGCGAACGTCTCACCGCACTCGATGCACTCGAGCCAGACACCGTCCTCGGCGTCGGCGGGCGCTGCCGGCTGGTCGGCAGAGAGACTGAGACTCATTATCGTTCTGTCCATCGGGAGGGGGGCGACCGGCAAAAAGGGCGTGGAATCGGCAGATACCCCGAAACGCGGCGCTACACGTTCGTCGGCGGCCAAAAAACAGCCGTCCGTCCCACTCGTGTGGTGGCGGCCGTGGTGCTGCACCCCTATCGTGCGCGAATCTGTGAACAAGCCCCTTACATCAGAATCAGTCCCATCAGCACAGCGGGACCGATCAACATGATGAAGACTGCAAGTAGCAGTTTGAACGACATACCGATCGAGCATGATACTATTCTAACATATAATACTCCCTGATCGTTTGTGACACCGTCGTCGTTCTCGAGCAGGAAATACGGTATTATGGCGGGAAAACCAGCAGTTGACTCGAGTTGGCTTGGGATTCCGAAAGTGTCCTTACTCGAGTAGCCAGTGCAAGAGCGCCTTCTGTGCGTGCAGGCGATTTTCAGCCTGATCGAAGACGATCGACTGGTCGCTCTCGATCGCCTCGTCCGTGATCTCCTCGCCGCGGTGGGCCGGCAGACAGTGCATTACCGACGCATCGGGGGCGTGTGCGAGCAGATCTGAACAGACCTGGAAGCCCTCGAAGGCATCCATGCGCACGTCGCGTTCGTCCTCCTGGCCCATACTGATCCAGACGTCGGTGTAGATGATGTCGGCGTCCGTGACCGCTTCGACGGGGTCGTGCGTGACCGTCGGATCGCCGCCGAGTTCCCGTGCCCGGTCAAGGACCGCGTCGTCCATGCCGTAGCCTGCCGGCGTCGCGACGGTGACGTCCATGTCGGTCATCGCAGCGCCGATCACGAACGACTGGCCGACGTTGTTGCCGTCGCCGACCCAGGCCACCGACACGTCCTGGAACCCGCCCATCTGCTCGCGAATCGTCAACAGATCCGCGAGCGTCTGGCAGGGATGGGCGTCGTCGGTGAGCCCGTTGATGATCGGGACCGACGAGTACTCCGCAAGTACCTCGATGTTCTCGTGTTTGAATACGCGAGCCATCACGGCGTCGACGTACCGCGAGAGCGTGCGCGAGGTGTCCTTCAGCGGTTCGCCACGTCCAAGCTGGATGTCGTCCTCGCCGAGGAAGACGGCGTGCCCGCCGAGTTGCGTCATTCCCGTCTCGAAGGAGACTCGCGTACGCGTACTCGGCTTCTGGAAGATCATCCCGAGCGTCTGGCCGGAGAGTGCCTGGTGGGCCTTCCCCACCTGCTGGGCTCGCTTGAACTCCGCCGCTCGGACGAGAACCGTGAGCAGTTCCTCGTGCGAGAGGTCGTCGATCTCGAGGAAGTGTCTCGGCTGCGATGCGTCCGGCTGCGAGTCAGGGATGGTCGAATCTGTGTCTGTATCTGCGTCTATCATCAGTTCTCACCTCCAGTGAGCGTCGTCGCAACGCGGGTCAACACTGCGACGGACTGGTCGAACTCGGCGAGCGAGAGGCGCTCGTTGGGCGCGTGATCAAGGTCGGAGTTGCCGGGGCCGTAGGTCGCCATCGGACACTCCCACGCGCCGGCGTAGAGATTCATGTCGCTGGTCCCAGTCTTGCGCAGGAGTCGTGGCTCGCTGTCCGCTGCGCGGATCGCTGTGCGGAACGCACGAGCGACCTCGGTTCGCGGGCTCTCCATCACCGGCGGAATCGGCTCGGCCCACGAGACGGTGCCGTACTCGAGTTCGGCCTCTGCAGTCTCACGGACGGTCTCGATGTCGAGCGCGGGTGGGACCCGAAGCTGGGCGTCGAGAGTGGCTTCGACGGAGAGGCCGTCGTCGGTGACGCCGCCGTTGATGGCCACGGGTTTGGTGGTGACGCGCTCGAAGACGGGTTGGTACTCATCTTGCTTGAACGCTGATTCGACACGCGTCCACCAGTTCGTCGCGTGCTGAATCGCGTTCGGTTCGGGACGAGAGGTGTGGCCGGACTCGCTGGTCGCGACGTAGGTTCCCGAGAGGAAGCCGCGGTAGCCAAGCGTGATGCCCGTCGTTCCACTCGGTTCGCCGTTGACGACGGCGTCGGGGGCCTTGCGATCCTCGACGAGGTGGCGTGCGCCGCGCGAGTTTGTCTCCTCGCCGACGACGCCGACGAACGAGACGCCCGTGCTGACCGCTGCCGCGGCCATCGCGGCCAGCGGTCCCGTCGCGTCGACACTGCCGCGGCCCCAGAGGACATCTTCGCCGGTCTCTTCGGCGACCTCGGCCTCGACATCGGCCTCGTCCGCCGGCTCGACTTCGACTGGAATCTCACCGGGCACGGTATCGATGTGCGAGGTGAGCAACACCGAGTCGTCAGCCGGTGCGCGAACGTTGCCGACCTCGTCAAGCCAGACCTCACGGTCGTGGGCCTCGAAGAACTCGACAAGGTGCTCTGCGGCCGCACGCTCCTCACCCGAAGGCGACGGAGTCGAGACGAGATCGATCAACAGTTGGCGGGCGTCATCGGTCGAGACGGACGCAGCGTCGGCGTCTGAGTCAGAGTCGGTATCGCGATCCGTCATCGTCGAACTCATGACTCCGCCTGCGCCTCGGCTTCGGGCGCGAGCACGTCCGCGAGGGCCGTCACAACCTGGTCTGCGGCCGCCTCGTCGATCACGAGCGGCGGCAGTAGGCGAACGACCGAACGACCGGCCGGCAGCGCGAGAATCTGGTGCTCGAGTGCGAGGTCGCGAAGCACACCGTTCGCCCCGCGTTTCACCTCGACACCGAGCAGCAGGCCCTCGCCGCGAACGTCCCGAAGCGGCACGTCGAGCGCAGCGAGTTCGTCCTGCAGGTAGCCGCCGATTTCAGCGGCATTACCGGGCAGGTTCTCCTCAACAACTACGTCAAGGGTGGCGTTCGCTGCAGCCGAAACGAGGAGGTTGCCGGAGAACGTGGAACCGTGTGGTCCCGACGCCTCAGCGATCCAATCCGCACAGAGCGTTGCCCCCATCGGGAGTCCGCTCGCGATGCCCTTCGCGGTCGTCAGGATGTCTGGCGTGACGCCGTAGCTCTCGCAGGCCCAGAGCTTGCCCGTGCGGCCGATTCCGGTCTGGATCTCGTCGAAGATCAGTGCGGTGTCAGTCGTCTCGGTGGCTTCCCGGGCCGTCTCGAGGTAGTCCTGTGGTGCAGGGTGAATCCCACCCTCGCCCTGAATTGGTTCGAGAATTACTGCTGCAGTGTCGTCGTCGACGGCGGACTCGAGTTCCCCTGCATCACCGTAGGTGACAAACTCGACGTGCTCCTCGAGCAACGGCTCGAAGGGCTTCTTGTACTTGGGTTTCCAGGTCGCAGAGAGCGTTCCCGCGGTGCGGCCGTGGAAGGCGCGCTTGGCGGCAACGATTTTCGTGCCGTCGGTGGCGCTCCGGGCGAATTTCAGCGCGGCCTCGTTGGCCTCGGTGCCGGAGTTACAGAGCCAGACGTTTTCGATGCCGTCGGGCGCGAGCGCCCCCAGTTTCTCGTGGAGATCAGCGCGCGCTTGAACAGGATAGGACCCCTGCACGTACAGCAGTTCGCCGGCCTGCTCCTGGACCGCCTCGACCACGTCCGGATGACAGTGGCCGGTCGGCGTACAGGCGTAGCTCGCGCCGAAGTCCAGATACTCCGTGCCGTTCTCGGCGGTGAGCGTTGCGCCCTCGCCGGTTGCGATGCTGATCGGTTTCTCGGAGAAGACGAATCCGCTCATTGTGTTGCCTCCGTTGCTGTCGTATCCGCATCGGCTGTCTCGGTGTCACCGAGCACGCCGGGCTCGAGTGTCGTCCCCTCGCCCGCGAGCGCGCTCGTGATCGGGTCGTCCGCGTTCGCCGACGCAACCGTGACCGAGGTCGCGCCGCCTTCCAGGGCCTCCTCGGCGGCCATGACCTTCTTCGTCATGAACCCCTCCGCGGCTGTCTTGACGGTCTCGAACGCTTCGGGCGTCGCGGCTGCGTCGATCTTCGTCGACTCGTCGTCGGGGTCCTCGTAGATACCCGAGACGTCCGTCAGGACGACCAGGTCGGCCTCGAGTGCCCCCGAAATTGCGGCGGCGGCGCGGTCCGCGTCGGCGTTGACCGCCGTATAGCCGCCCTCTTTTTCGCGTCCGAGCACCGGGACCGAGACGACCGGCGTATAGCCGCCCGCGAGGATCGTCTCGAGTAGGTCCGCGTTCACGGACTCGATCGTGCCCGAGTGATCACCACGCTTGATTTTCTTCTTCCCGTCCTCTGTGACGCGAACGGCGGACTTGCGCTTGCCTTCGAGCAGTTTGCCGTCAGTGCCCGAGAGGCCGACCGCGTTCACGCCCTCGTTGTGTAGGCTCTCGACCAGGTCGGTGTTGAGCTTACCGGGCATGACCATCTTGAAGACATCCATGGTGTCTTCGTCGGTAAAGCGACCGACGACGCCACCGGGCGTCTCGACATACGTTGGGTCCTGGCCGAGGTCCTCGAGTGTCTCGTCGACGGCGGTCGAGCCGCCGTGGGTGAGGACGACCTCCTCACCCTCGTCGACCAAGGAGGCGACATCTGCGAGTGCCTCTTCGGGATCGACGGCGCGTGCGCCGCCGATTTTGACGACGGTCGTCATCTCAGGGAGCCCCCACGGGGTGGAGTCCCGTGAACTCGAGTCCGGCCGTCTCCTCGAAGCCGAGCGCAACGTTCGCGGCGTGGACCGCCTGCCCCGCCGAGCCCTTCATCATGTTGTCGATCGCCGAGAAGACGACGACGCGTTTGTTCGAGGGGTCGAGTTCGAACCCGACCTCGGCGAGGTTCGTGCCGGCGACGGACTTGGGTTCCGGATACCGATACACACCGGAGCCGCCCGCGGCCATGCGGACGAACGGTTCGTCCTCGTAGCAGCCGCGATACGCCTTCCAGAGGTCGCCCTTCGAGACGGGCGAACTGGGGAAGACGTGACTCGTCGCGCTTGCACCGCGGACCATGTCCACGGCGTGGCAGGTGAACGCCACCGAGGTGCCGAGGAACTGCTCGATTTCGGCCTCGTGGCGGTGGCCCGTCGGCGCGTAGGGGCGGACGACGCCCGAGCGCTCGGGGTGGCTCGAAGCTTCACCGCCGCCCGCACCGCCCTCGGAGGAGCCGACCTTCACGTCGACGACGATCTGTTCCCCGCCCTCGAGTACGTCGTGCTCGAACAGCGGGTACAGCCCGAGGATGGTCGCGGTGGCGTTACAGCCGCCGCCAGCGATGAGGTCCGCGCCCGCGAGGTTCTCGCGGTTGATTTCGGGCAGCGCATACTCCGCCTTCTCCAGGTACTCCGGCGCGTCGTGGCCGTCGTACCACTCGACGTACTGTTCCTCAGTGTCGAGGCGGAAGTCCGCCGAGAGATCCACGACCGTCTCCGCGACCTCGAAGAAGTCGTCTACCTGTCCCATCGAGACGCCGTGTGGCGTCGCGGCGAACAGAACGTCGACGCTCTCCAGATCGTCGGGTTCGGTAAAACGTAGGTCCGTCCCGCGAAGTGGCGGGTGGACGGAGCCGACGCTCTTGCCAGCCTTCGAGCGGCTGGTGACCTCCGCAATCTCGAAGTTCGGGTGCCCGGCGAGCAGTCTGAGGAGTTCGCCGCCGGTGAAGCCGCTGCCGCCGATGACGGTCGCGGTGACGGTCTCGGCGGACGCGTCTGCGCTCGCATCGACATCGGTGCCGACCGCCATCAGAACGTCACCTCGAGTTCGGCCTCGCTGGCGTTGGCTGCCGTGGCCTTCGCTTCGAGCCAGTCGACGACAGTGCCGGCAACGTCAGTTTCGACGGCATCGTTGAGCGCCTTGAACTCGACGGTGTGGTTTACCTCGTGGACGGTGTATCGCTGGCCAGACTCCGTCTGGCTGCCCTCCGAGTGTGACCCGGAGACATCTGCCGTCTCCATGAGATCCACACCCAGGAGACCGCCGCCGACCGCATCACTGGATTTCTGTACCAGTTTCTTCGCCTCGTCGTCGAGTTCGAAGACATCGGTCTCGGCCCCTTTCGCGGCGTTCGTGATCCAGTGATCCGACGAGCGAACCATCGCCGCGACGGGCTCGCCGTCGACCGCGAGCACGCGAATGTCGCGGCCAGGTTTCTCGACGAATTCCTGGACGTAGAACACCTTGTGCTCGTAGTGGCCGAGCGTCGCCTTGTGCTCGAGAATCGCCTCTGCGGCGTCTGGCGAGTCGATCTTGGCCATCAGGCGACCCCACGATCCCACGACGGGTTTGAGGACGCAAGGATAGCCAAACTCCTCGATGGCCTCCATGGCCGTCTCCTTCGTGAAGGCAACCTTGGTTTTGGGCGTGGGCACGCCAGCCTTCTCGAGTGCAAGACTGTTCTTGACCTTGTCCGCACAGACGTCGGCCGTCTCGTGGCTGTTGACCACGGGGATGCCGTACGCGTCGAAGAACTGCGTCGCGTACAGGCTGCGGCTCGTGGCGAGACAGCGATCGACGACGATATCGAGGTCCGCGAACTCGGCTGCGGCCTCGCTAATGTCGAACGTCTGCTTGCGGACGTCGATCTTGGTGACCTCGTGACCGCGCTCACGAAGCTCGGTCAGGAGGAGCTTTTCGTCCTTGCGGATCCGGGAGTAGAGGATTCCTATTTGCAAGGTCACTCACCCCAGTCCTCTTCGAGCTCCGGGGCTCGCTCGAGGACTGGCGGCTCGGTGTCGACGACTTCCAGTTCGGCTCCGCAGGTCGTACAGTCAACAATCTCTCCAGCTTCCAGATCGTCGTGCAGGGAGACTTCGGCCCCACACTCGACGCATTCTGTCATTGTATCTCGACCTGAGAGCCAGACACCCTTAAATCCACCGAATGTGACAAAGAAATTATAATACTATACTCTGCGCTAACGGCATCAAAATACAATTTTCCCGCAAATCTTGTTCTGTATATCACAGATTTTGTATTTTGTCCCCGGACGGGGACGGCGGTCGCGGCAGTCGCGGGAGTCGCGACAATTGCGACAGTCCAAGCGATCGCACCAGCCACGACTCCGACCAGAACACCAGCCACTCAGACATAGTCGTTCACCTCCTCGCGCAACGCCGCGTGCGCCGCCTCGAGCTCATCCACGAGCTCCGTCTGCACCGCTTCGTCGGACTCGATTGCAGCCTGGGCGTACTCGAGTTGCTCTGCCACTGCAGCAGGTGCCGGCCCGCCCTGAGAGTCGCGGCTTGCGACGCTCTGGGCGGGGTCGAGTGCGTCGGCAACCGCCTCGGGGTCGACGTAGGTTACGAGCGGGTCACCGAGAACGTCCTCGGCGGCGGCGTCGAGTGCGTCGTAGTCTGCCCCTTGTTCCGCCGCACTCGCAACGAGCTCGTGTGCGGTACGGAACGGAATCCCGTTCGCTGCGAGCAGGTCTGCAACACCAGTCGCAGTCGAGAATCCCTCGCCGGCCTCGGCTACGAGCGACTCCTCGTTCCAGTCGGCTGTCGCGACCGCGCCCGCGGCGACCTCGCTGGCCTCGGTCACCGCGTCGACGGCGTCCCAGGCGTGCGTCGTCGCGCGCTGGAGGTCGCGATTGTACGCGCGGGGGAGTCCCTTGAGCGTCGTCGTCAGCCCCTGGACGTTCCCGGCCGCGTCGCCCGCGACCGCGCGGACGAGTTCGAGCGTGTCGGGATTCTTCTTCTGGGGCATGATCGACGACGTCGAGGAGTAGTCGTCCGCGAGGTCGACGAAGCCGCGGTTCGCGAAGATAATGAGATCCTCCGCGATACCGGACAGCGTCGTCGCGTGCGTCGACAGCGCCTGTGTCGTCTCGAGCAGGAAGTCCCGACTCGAAGAGGCGTCCATCGAGTTCTCGATGACGCTGTCGAACCCGAGCAGTTCGGCCGTGTACTCGCGGTCGATATCGAACGTGGTGCCCGCGAACGCCGCGCCACCGAGTGGCGACTGGTTGATGCGTGCGTAGGCGTCGAGCAGGCGTTCGGTGTCACGGCGGACGGCTCCCTCGTAGGAGAGCGCCCAGTGGGCGACCGTCGTCGGCTGGGCGGGCTGAAGGTGCGTGTAGCCTGGCATCACCGTCTCCGCGTGTGTGCTCGCGACATCGATCAACGACTCGCGAAGTGCGAGCGTCGTCTCGATGGCGTCCAGCACGTCCTCGCGCAGGCGGTAGCGAATACAGGTCGCGACCTCGTCGTTGCGCGAGCGTGCAGTGTGCATCTTGCCACCGTCCTCACCGACCTGGTCGATGACTGCCGTCTCGATGGCCTCGTGGACGTCCTCGCCGTCGGGGAGCGAGCCGTGACCTTCGACTTCGATCGCGTCGAGTGCAGTCAGGATTTCGCCTGCCGTCTCGTCGTCGACGATATCCTGCGCCGCGAGCATGAGGACGTGCGCGCGATCAACCTCAAGGTCGGCCTCGAAAATGCGTTCGTCGGCCGCAAGCGAGGAGAGGAAGCTCCGAGCGGGGCCGCCGCTGAAGCGGTCTCGCCGGACGACACCCGATGCGTCGCCGTCGCCGTGGCCGCCATCAGTGCCGCCGACGCCGCCGTGAGCACTCTCCTCGGTCATGACTACTCCTCGCCTCCGTCCGTTGCGAGTTCGACTTCCGGCTCGTCCTCGCTCTCGTCAGTCGTGACCGAGTTCGCGAGACGGCGCTGGAAGCCGTGGTACTTCGCGACGCCAGTGGCGTCCTCCTGGGCAATCTTGCCGACCGCCTCCGTATCGAAGGAGGCGTGTTCAGCCGAGTAGGCCGCGTACTCGCTGTCGCGACCGACCGGACGGGCCTTGCCGCCCTCGAAGCGGATCGTGACAGTACCGGTGACACGCTGTTGGGTCTCAGCGATGAACCCCTCGAGTGCACCCACGAGTGGCGCGTCGACGAGGCCCTCGTAGCCCTTCTTCGACCACTTCTGGTCGATCAGCTGCTTGAACTCGCGCTCCTCTTGCGTGAGGACGAGCCCTTCGAGCGCCTCGTGGGCGTTGAGCAGCGTCGTCGCGGCGGGGTGTTCGTAATTTTCACGCACTTTGAGGCCGAGCATGCGGTCTTCCATCGAGTCCGTACGGCCGACGCCGTAGGAGCCGGCGAGCTCGTTCAGGTACTCGATGAGCGAGACGGCGTCGTACTCCTCGCCGTCGATCGCGACGGGGTAGCCCTGCTCGAAGGTGATTTCGATCTCTTCGGTCTCGCCGGATGGCTCGTCCGTCCAGTCGTAGATCTCGGTCGAGGGAACGTAGCTTGGGTCCTCGAGTTCGTCGCCCTCGACGGAGCGACTCCAGAGGTTGGTATCAACGGACCAATCGCCGCCACTGCCGCCCTCGACAGGGAGCTCCTTCTCTGCGGCGTACTCCTGTTCCCACTCGCGCGTGAGGCCGAGTTCACGCACGGGCGCGATCACTTCGAGGTCGGAGTCACGCCAGACAGCCTCGAAACGGAGCTGGTCGTTGCCCTTGCCCGTACAGCCGTGAGCGATGCCGGTACAGTCGTTCTCCTCGGCGACTTCCAGAATTGCCTCGGCAATGACTGGGCGTGCGAGCGCCGTGCCGAGCGGGTAGCCCTGATAGGTCGCGTTTGCGCGGACGCTATCGAAACAGAGGTCGGCAAACTCGTCTTTGGCGTCGACGACGTAGTGGTCGAGATCGAGCGCGTCGGCGGTCTCTTCTGCCTCCTCGAACTCTGAGGCTGGTTGACCGACGTCGACGGTGACGCCGATGACTTCGTCGTATCCGTACTCTTCCTCGAGCAGCGGGACGCAGATAGTCGTGTCCAGTCCGCCCGAGAACGCAAGTGCAACGCGTGTCATATCGTATCCGAATCAACCCGAGGGAGGTACTTAAATTTCACTATCTAAAGTCCTGGAAATTAGTGGTAGAGCGGACGCTAACCAGGAAAATAGGGAATACCTATCGAGTTTGTAAACAGTCGGGGACGGGGGGATAAGGGATAGAATGGGCTCAAAGGCCCGGTCGCGGTCGTCGCGGTCGCGGCGAGACAGCCCCGCCGGTCCCGAAGGAAGCAAACGCAGGTGCGGGGCCGGCAGGCTGCGCCATTGCACACTCGTACGTACTTGAGCCGTATTAAATCCTCGTGTCGGGCAAATGTTGCACAAGACGACCGGTTAGGACGAGAACGTCCCAAGCGAGAGGTTCAAGCGCGCGGGAGACACCACACAGCGAATAACAACAGGTAAGTGATGTTTCGGTTACTCGTCGTCCTCTTCTTCGGGCAACGCCAGCACGTTCTCCCGACCGATCCGGAACACGTCGATCTCGTCGTCCTCGCGCAGGCCACCGACGACCTGGCTCGTCTTGGCCTCGGTCCATTCGAGTTCCGAGACGACCTGTTGCTGTTTGATGCGCCCGCCATGTGTTTCGAGGAGTCGGAGGACACGCTCTTCGTTGCTCAGCAGTTCGGGCGGTGGGCTGTTCGGCGGCAGTCCGTTGGGGCCATTGGGCCCGTCGGTCTCGACAGTCCCCGTTGCGCCGGCTCTCGTTGGCGATTCGGGATCGGACGACGCTGGTGGGTCACCACCGGTATCCGTGTCGGTGGACCCGGCAGCTGTTCCAGCCGGTGGCGTAGCCGTCTTGTTCCGGCGTTTGTACCACCACCCGCCCGCGCCAGCAGCAGCCAGCGCGCCGAGTGCGATACCGACGATGAGCCACGGCATCGCGGGGCCGTTCTCGGTTTCAGTTGGCTCGGTCTCGTTGTCGCCGTTCTCGATCATGACGATCCAGGGCTGGTCCTCCATGAACTCCGTCTCGCCACCGTTCCAGCGGACCGAGTCCTCACGCGGATCGTCAGGGGCAGGTTCGACATCACTGATGACGTACCCCTCCGGCGGGAACACCTGCAGGGATCGCCCTTCAACGAGCGTAAAGTCGACGAGGGCGTCACCGGCCTCCATCTGATTCAGTTCGACGTAGGCAAACGAGGACCACTCGAAGGAGAAGGTCACGTGACCAAGCTCCTGCGGTGTCGAGCTGGTATCCGTCGTCACGGAGCCACTCGAGAGCGACATCTCGCGTTCGGTTTCGTTCTCGCCGTCGGCACGGATCGAATCCCAGTCCTCAAGTTCGTACTCGACGTACGTCTCGGGATTTGTCTCGACATCCTCTCGGAGTTGTTCCCACTCCTCGGAGTCGGCGTCTTCGAACCGGTAGTCGACAGTGAACATCGCCGAGCGGTTCTCGTGAAGTGAGATGCTGATGTGGACATCGGTTGCGTTGTCGAGTTGGCTAGCTTCGGCAGGTTCGGGCACCTCGTCGTCCTCGTCAGTTGCGCCATTGTCGTCTCCGACGCTATCATCGTCGTTTTCCTGTACCAACTGCTGTCCGTGCTCGGCACCCTGCGTTCCGAGCTGGTCGTCGTCGTGTACGGCATGGAACGTCTGTGTTGTCCCGGATCCAGCATCCGCCACCACAGCAACCGGAACGGACCAGACGACCGCAACCGCACACCCAACGACGATGAGTCCGCAAATCAGGGCCCGCAGCCCCCTTCCGTCCATTACCTACAACTGCCGGTGCCGACTAAATAGGTCTTTCCGACCGCGGTAGCGGAGTGTTTTTCAAACTGGTAATCCAAGGCGAATGTATGAACGACTCACGCGGCGCACTCGCGGTCGAGACGCTCCTGAAAATCGTCCTCGCGCTGGTCGTCGTCCTCCTCGTTATCGAGGTCCTGAGCGCGCTTATCAGCGGCATTATCGGCCTCCTCCAGCCACTGGTTATGCTCGCAATCCTCGCCATCATCGTGCTCTGGCTGCTCGACCGACTCTGAGGATTCATCCGCCACCTGCCCGTTTGGCTCCGAATCACACAATACAACCACCAACACAACCCTCAAGCAACTGCCGTGAATACAGCCATCTAGTCGCGTGTACAGCGTCAACGTCCCCGTTCCCGGCCGCGTCCGCCAGCTCGCCGACCAGCTCTATCCCAGCCTCATCGACTTCGAAACCGTCCGTGAGGACCACTCCTGTCTGCTCAAACGACTCGGTGACGCCCCACACGTTTCCCAGCTCCAGCGTCGCGCCCACCGTGCACTCGAGGGCGCGCCCGCTGTCGAAGCCCAGATTACGGGCATCGACTACTTCGAAGACCCCCCGCTGGGTTCTGCGCCCGTCGTCTACCTTGCCGTCGAGAGCCCTGGACTCGAGTCCATCCACGAGCAGTTGCTCGCGGAGTTCGACCGCGTCGAGGGTCTCGAGGGCGAGGATTACGTGCCACACGTGACGCTTGCGCGCGGTGGTAACCTTGAGACGGCACAGCGGCTGGCCGAGCGCGACATCGAGCCGGTGACCTGGACCGTGACCGAACTCGAGTTCTGGGACGGCGCGTACAAGCTGCCGGTGAGTCGGGTGTCGTTGCCGGCCTGAACGGGCAGGCGGCCAGAAGTTATTCAGCATTGGTCACGAGTTGCGTGAGTATGAACCGACGGTCTGTCCTGGCGCTGTTCGCAACGGTGCCGATTGCGGGCTGTAGCAGCCTCCTTGGCAGTGGCGTCGACGCGTCGCTGGGCGAGGACGAAGTCATCGAGTTCGACTCGGACGCCGGTGCCGAGTTGACGGTGAGCGTCGAGGTCGAGGAGGTCTTCCCGCTCGACAGCGACGTGGAGCACGAGCGAGAAGGGGTTGGCTTCCGGCTCGATCACACCGAGAACGGGATCGTCGAGACGCGCACGATCGAGGACGAGGAGACGTTCGAGGTGACAGTCGAGGACGACGGCACCCACGCTGTCATGCTGATTGGCGGTGAGGGACACGTCACGATCGAGTGACCAGCCAGCCAGAAAGAAAGAGTACTGCTCAGGGTGCGGGTGCGTCGCCGTCGTAGCAGTCGTGGTCGCCGTAGAAGTTGAGCATCGCGAACTTGAGTTTCTCCGGCCCGATATCGAGCAGTTCCTCGCGCTCTTCGTGCGGGAACGTGCTGTTGACGCTGTACTTACCGAGATCAGACTTCGCCTGCTTCGAGTAGCGTGTGTCGAGTAGCGCGCGGACGCCGACGTCCTCGGGCGAACGGATAACGCGTCCGAGCGCCTGCCTCGTTTTGCGAACGGTCGGAATCTCGACGGCGTAGCGCCAGCCCGTCTCGGTGCCGTCGAACGCCGCGTCGTAGGCCTCCTGGACCGCCTCGGCGCGGTCGTCCAGATGCGGGTATGGCACGCCGACGACGAGCACTGTCTGTGCGTCGTCGCCGTCGAAGCTCACCCCCTCCGCGAGCGTCCCCCACAGCGAGGTGCAGAGGACGGCCCCGTCGTCGGCGATGAATTCCTGTCGAAGCTCCTCGACCGACTGTCCCGGTTCATCGAGATAGACCGTCACGTCCGACCGGGACTCGAGTCGCTCCGCGTACCGGCTCGCCTCGCCGTAGTTCGGGAAGAAGGCGAGCGTGTTGCCGGGCGTCATGCGAACGGCGTCGTGAATAGTCTCGGTGACATCCTCCTGGACCGCAGGGTTGTCCCGATCCGAGGAGAACAGCGGCGGCGTCTCAACGGCGTAGGTCCGGCGATTGGCCGCAGGGAACTGCAACCCGTAGGCCATCGTCACCGGCTTCTCGAGTCCGAGCACGTCTTCGGTCACGTCGAACGGCTGCAAGGTCGCGCTCATGAGCACCGTTGCCGAGACCTCCTCGAACAGTTGCCCCGTGACCTGGCGCGGCAGACACGAGTAGATCTCCGCGCGGCCGTAGACCTCGTCCGTCCCCGCGTCGCGGGTAACGGAGACGACAGGGTACAGTCCCTCCTTTGAGCCCTCGTTCATCCACGCGCTGACGAACGCGGCGGCCTGCAGAGTCTGACACTCCGTGCGCGTCGCGGTCTCGCCCTCGCGGTAGGCTTCCTCGTACTCTGCATCCAGTTCCTGGCCGAGTTTCATCGCGGCCTCGAGATCCTCCTGGATTCCGCGGCCCGAATAGCGCTGGAGGAACTCGAGTGTCAGGTCGTCCCGACGGCCCTCGTTCGCGATGGGGACATCGTCCCAGTTCTCGCCGATGCGTTCGCGCTCGCCGAAGCCAAAGGAGTCTTCGTACGTTTCGACGAGCGCGCGGTGGAACGCGGAGAGGGCGTTGACGGCGTCTTCCGCGCGTGGATCGTCGGAGTCTGCGAGTTCGTCCAGCGCGGACTCGAACGTCCGCTCGGAGCAGGTCCGGGTGGCGTGCTCGCGGGCGGCGTCCTCGACGTTGTGGGCCTCGTCGAAGACGGCGATGACGTCCTCGGGATCACGGCCCAGCCAGCGGAAGAACTGCTCGCGAATCGTCGAATCGAGCAGGTGGTGGTAGTTACAGACGACCAGATCGACGCCCTCGATGCCCTCCTTCAACAGTTCGTAGCCACAAAGGTGGCGCTGCTCTGCGTACTCGTAGATTTCGTCGGGCGTGCGCACGTCCTCGAAGAGCCAGCCGAAGAACTCATCGGTGTCTTCGGTCAGGTTGTTCCGGTAGTACTCACAGACGTTCTGGTCTTCCAGATCGTCGAGGCGCTCCTCGATGGACTCGAGTTCGTCCATCACTGCAGAGCGGGCGTCGGCCGCGCCGCCGTCGCCCTGCTGGCTCTCCGTCAAGAGTTCACGCTGACGGCGCTCGAGTTGCTGTTTGTCCTGTTCGGCGTCGACGACGGCACGGGTGTTGTCCCGCAGGGTCTGACACTCCTCGTAGCCGACGTCGATGTGGCACATCGAGCCCTTTCCCTTGAAGACGACGGCGCGAATGGGTTCCTCGCGGGTGATCGCGCGGGCCTCGGCGATGAATTGGCGCATCTGCTGGTGGACGTTCGTCGTGATGACGACCGTCTTGTCCTCCTCGTGGGCAACTTCCAGCGCGGGAACGAGCGACGAGAGGGTCTTGCCGGTCCCGCAGGCTCCCTCGAACAGAACGTTTTGCCCGCGCACGAGCGCGTTGTGGATGCGGTCCATGGCCTCGCGCTGGTTCTCGTACGGCTGATCGTACGGGAAAAAGCGCATGTACCCGGCTGTCTCGGACACGATACGTGATTGGTTCGCGCTCCGATAAAAGGATTCGTCTCGATTCAGCAATCTCGTCACCGGAACTGGTATATCGGCATCATCGGAATTGCGCTGACGAGCCAGCATGGACGATATCACTCGCACGCTTGCAGAGTACGAGTCTGCTGCCGATGCCTACGCCCAGAAGTACTGTGCTGAGTCAGTTGCCGCCAGGTACGGTGACCCTTTCTTGGACGCGCTCACCGGCGACCGGCTACTGGACGTCGGCTGCGGTCCCGGTCCGGACGTCTCGACGTTCGATGCAGCCGGCTACGATGCGGTTGGACTCGACCTGACGCCCGCGTTCCTGCAGAGGGCTCGCGAACGCGAGCCCGCCGCGGCGTTCGTTCGGGGCGACATGCGCGACCTGCCGTTCGACGATGATGCGTTCGATGGCGTCTGGAGCTCTGCGTCGTTCCTTCACGTCCCACGGTCAGACGCGACCGCAACGCTGCGGGAGTTCCGTCGCGTGCTCCGCCCCGACGGCGTCGTCTTCTGTTCGGTAAAGCGCGTCCCGACGACGCCCGGTGAGTCTCAGGACAGACACTTCGAGTACTATCGCCCAGACACGATTCGCTCGATGGTCGATGATGTCGGGTTCGAACTGGTGCGCGTCGAGACCGAAGCGAACTGGATCTCGGTTCTCGCACGCCACGAATCGGTCGAAACGCTCGACCGAGAGTGATTCGGTGGCAACTGCAGACACTGGCCCCGTAACGTTGGTGCGTCCCTATAGTCACAACTGAAGCTGTTTACACACTAATCGCACACCTTCCGTGCGATTAGGTGTGCACCGACTTTCAGTGGCTACTATAGTCATCACCAGCCGGCTATCGCGCGCTATAGCGACAAACGTGCTGCCCCCCTCAAGTCGACCATGTCCATTCCCGGATACCAACCCAGTGACACCGCAGAGTTTGCACTCGAGTTCGGCAGCGCTCGTGCGGCCGTCGTCGCGAGTGACGTGCCGGACGAGTTCGGTGTTGACGACAGCGTGCACTCGTCGCCAGCGGACGCACATGCACACGCACACGCGCTCTCGGAGCCGGTCGACCTCGTCGGACTGGACGGCCTTGACGGGGTCAGCGCGATGCGGATCGAGGTTGGCTACGACCCGGCGGGGTTGCCACCGGGTGCAAGTCCGACAGACGTGGCTGTTGCCGTGAAGACGGAGACGGGCTGGGAGACGCTCGACTCCACCGTGGATCTGGCAGAGACGACGGTGACAGCGGTGCTGAACGATCGACCGCCAGGGTCGAGGATCGTGGCGGTGTACGACGACGGTGAGCGCTAAGTCGTGAGAGAACGCAGCAGCGAGCGAGCAGACCGACGGGGCCGGCAGGCTCAACAGAGTCGAAAGGAACGTCCCGCACGCCGGCGAAGGTGCAGATATGATCGCGATTTTTTCGGACACACACAGCAACAGCGGCCACGAACTGACCGGTGAGGCGCTGCGCGCTGCGCGCGAGGCAGACACCGTCATCCACGCTGGCGACTTCACGAGCACGGTCGCACTCGAGTCGTTCCAGCGCGAGTGTGACACCCTCTTTGCAGTACACGGCAACGCAGACAGCGCCACGGTTCGCGATCGACTCCCAACGGCACGCGTCGTCGAGGCAGGCGGCGTCCGGTTCGCCGTCACCCATCGCCGCGACGGCGGCGAGATGGGACTCGCGATGTTCGGCCGCTCGCGAGACGCCGACATCGTCGTCTCGGGCCACACCCACCGGCCGACGGTGATCGAAACCGAGGACTGTCTCCTCCTCAATCCCGGCAGTCATGCCCAGCCCCGTGGGAATCGACCCGGATTCATCGTCCTCGAGGCAACGGACGACGGTAACGGCGACAGCGACGACACCAAACTCACCGGCGAACTGCGCCAACCAGACGGAACGGTACTCGAGTCGATCGTCGTGTCGCCGTAGTGCGCAGCGACGACGATAGTGGTCGGAAAACGCTCAACGCGGGGACGTACGTGTGAGTGCGGAGGCAAATAGGCACGGGGGAGGACAACGAGTGCGCCAGCGGGGTGGCGAACGGTGGTGTTGCGTGGATGGGGAAGGGCGGTGGGGGGCAGCGAGGGACCAAGCGGGAAGTGGGGGCAACCGATGGTCAGGCGATGTGAGGTGGCGATTGTGGGGGGGATGATCGGATCGTCCTCGAGTACACGACGCCGAGCCGTCGGCGGCGTGATCGAGGCGCATCTACACCAATGGCCGGCGATTAGTTATAGGCAGCGTAAGGTGAAAAAGCGGTTTTAGTGACAAACAGGATCGCCTCACAGTGGTGCTGACCGGCCGCTGAGCTTCGAATAAGGAGTATAGTGTCGAGTACACCGTGTCGAGTCCAGTGAACGAGACCCTCATCGCCGAAAGGTATATTTGAGATGCAAGTCCTTGATGCTAGAACCGGAAGTGTATTTCCGGGATTTGATGACCGAGCCAGAACGACCATCCGACACGTCGGCCGCGGAGTTACTCGCGAGCGAGCACGAACAGTACCAGGAACAAACACCGGGCTCAGCGGCGCTTGCCGAGGACCTGGGAGAGCTGGTCCCCGCAGGCGTTTGCAGCACGTATCGTGCGTATGACCCGTATCCCGTTCACGCCGAGCGGGCGACGGGGACGACGATTCACGACATCGACGGGAACGAGTACCTGGACTTCGCGCTGAACAACGGAACTCAGCTCGTCGGACACACGCATCCAGCACTGTCCGAAGCGACGAAAGAGCAGATCGACGACGGGACGCTGTACACGCGACCGAGTGACCTTATCGAGTTCGCAGCGCAGCCGCTAATCGACCGCTGGGAGGCGATCGAACAGGTCCGGTTTACGAACAGCGGCACCGAATCGGTGATGCACTCGATGCGCCTCGCACGGGCGGCGACCGGCCGCGAGAAGATCATCCGGATGGAAGGCGCGTACCACGGTGCGCACGATCCGGCGCTCGTGAGCAAGATGCCGCCGCTCGACGAGGCCGGACCGGCCGACGATCCAACGCCGATCAGGGAGTCCCGTGGAATCCCGGAATCTGTCCCAGAGAACATCCTCCTGGCGCAGTACAACGACGCAGCAAGCGTCGAGCGACTGCTCCACGCCCACGAGGACGAGGTTGCGGGGATTCTCGTCGAACCGGCCTGCTTCAATCTCGGCGTCGTCGAACCGGAAGATGGTTTCCTCCATCGGCTGCGCGAACTGGCCGACGAGTTCGGTGCCGTCCTGATCTTCGACGAAGTCAAGACCGGCGCGAAGATCGCACCCGGCGGCGGGGCCGAGTACTACGGCGTCCAGCCGGATCTGGTCGCACTCGCGAAGGCGATCGGCGGCGGCTACCCCGTCGGCGCGTTCGGTGGCAAGCGAGAACTCATGGAACTGGTCGCGGCTGATCTCGAGAAGGGCGTCGCGACCGGTGCGGCACACTACGGCACCTACAACGGGAACCCGCTCTCGCTGCGCGCGGTCGGTGTCACCCTGCGGGAGATCCTCACGGACGACGCATACGATCACGTCACCGAGCTCTCAGAACGCCTGGCGGACGGCTACCGCGACGTGATGGCCGACGCTGGTATCGAGGGCTACGTCGTCACCGCAGGGTCACAGGGAATGGTGTACTTCACGGACGAGCGCGTGCGAACGTTCCGCGACTGGGAACACGTCGACGAGGAACTCCACGAAGCCTACTGGTTTGGAATGCTCAACCGCGGCGTCATCCCCCACCCGCACGACGCCTCCCAGCAGTGGACGATCAGCGTCCAGCATACGGCAGACGACATTGCTGCACACATCGACGCCTTCGCGGATCTCGCCACGCATTTATCCGCTGCACAGTAGGTGGCAAACGATGACGAGCGATCCGGATCGACGAACGTACGATATTCTCCGCCTGCTCGCGGCCCACGAACCCATCGGGAGCGTCCACCTGACCAACCATCTCCGCGAGCGGGGATACTCCATCACCGAGCGAACGGTCCGGCTCACACTCGCAGACCTCGATGACGCCGGCTTGACCGAAAAAGCGGGCGGGAAGGGAAGGCGGCTGACAGTTGCCGGCCGCGCAGAGCTCGAGCGCGGCGGTGTGAGCGGCCGTGTCGAACAGGTCCGAGAGCGGCTCGCAGACCTGACAAGTCACGTGACATACAATCCAGACATCGACGAAGGGGACGTTGTCGTGGGTACCGTCACCGTGCCAGCAGAGAACCGATCGGATGTCGAGGCGATCATCGCAGCGATCGATGACTCGCCGCTGGGACCAGCCGCGACAGCAGTCGAGTCGGTCGAGCGCAACGGTGAGGAGTTCCTCGAGATCGCCGCGCCCTCGAGTGTAACGATCGACGGCGTGTTGCTCAACGAGGGGATCGATACCGATCTCGAGACGACTGGTGTCGTCGAGTACCACGCGGAGCCGGAGAGCGTCCCCTACGACGATCCGGAACCAGCCGCCCACGGCGGTGCGATCAGGCGGTTCACCGACGTGATCGGAGACGAGCGAGCGACGGTCGACATGGTATCGCTGCTGATCGAGGCGCGTCGCACAACAGTCGGCTCGGCGCTTGCGGGTGAGCCAGGCCTTCTCGTGGCCGACAATCGTGAGTTCCCGCTTGCGAAGTACGACCGCGCACACGAGCTCGCAGTCGCTACTCGCCGCCAACTCGGCGGTGTGGTCGACGTGCGGCGGCCGCGGGAGCCCGGTCCGTTCCCATGGGATGAGCCGGGCTGGGCGTTCGCCTCGCTGACGTGCGTCGGTCTGTCCGAGTGTCTCATTGCCCGCTGTGTTGAGGAGGGAATCGCGACGGAATGGGAAACACTGGCACAGGTTCACGATCGCGACGACCTGAATTTTAATTGATATTCCATATAGCAGTCGTGAGGTGAGTCGTACGCAGACGGTAGCGAACGGCCTCGTCAGTTGGTGAACTGATTAAAATAACACAAGAGAGGTGAGTAACAGTGTCGCTAAGAGACACGTCACCACGCACTGTGGGAAGCTTTATGTAGGGATAGCAAGGATACGTGGTGTAGGTGGCAATTGTATGCCAGCAGAAAACACGCATGGGAGACGGACGTTCCTTCGATCGACGGCGGCAGCGGGGAGTGTCGCCGCCCTCGGGGGACTCGCAGGCTGTACAGGAATGCTCGACGGCGGGGATGACACGCTGACCGTTGCGGTCTACGGCGGTGTGTTCCAAGATGTCATGGACGAGGACCTCTTTGCTCCGTTCGAAGAGGAAACCGACATCAGCGTCGAGTCAGAGGCACAACCAACATCCGAGGAAGCGCTCACGCAGTACGAGAACGCCGTCGGTGCCGGCGACGCGCCAGTCGACGTCGCGATCATGGCACAAACCGGTGTCCTCCAGGGACTGAACTCCGATCTGTGGCACATCTGGGACGACGACGAGTTCGAGAACCTCGAGTACATCAGCGACGACCTCGTCGGTGAGGCCGACGGCGGCATCTCGAGTATCGGCGCGTTGTCGTGGTACATCAACCTCGTCCAGAACACGGATGTCATCGAGGAGCCAGTTGACTCCTGGGAGGTGCTCTGGGATGAGGAGTACGAGGACACGCTGGGTCTGCTCGGTTACGCATCGAACTCGTTCCTGCTCGAGGTCACCGCAGAAGTGCACTTCGGAGGACAGGACATTCTCGACGACCGCGACGGCGTCGAGGAAGTCTTTGAAGAGCTAGAGGGCGTCACTGATCAGGTGAACTTCTGGTACGAGAACGAAGCGGAGTTCCAGCAGCGACTGCGCGACGGAGAAGTGCCAGCAGGGATGCTCTACAGTGACATTACGCGAGTCATGCAGGACGACGGCGCGCCAGTCCAGTCGAACTTCGTCCAGGAAGGATCGATCCTCGACTCCGGGCTCTGGGTCACACTCGAGACGTCCGACCTCAAGGAGGAGGCGCGCGAGTTCATCGACTACGCGAGCCAGCCGGCAGTGCAGGACGAACTCGCACAGGGACTGTACACGAGTCCGACGGTCGAACGCGAGTACTCCGAGATTGACGGCGACTTCTACGAGGAGATCGCTGGACCAGGACCGGACGAAGCAATCACGCCCAAGTACGAACTCTACGTGGAGGAAGAGGACTGGGTTAGTGAGCGCTGGGAACAGTTCATCATCGGCTAAGCCAATCGACGTAAATCTAATTGTTTATGAGTGGAATTTCACTTGCAGGAGTAAAGAAACGATATCCGGGTGGCGTTCTCGCAGTCAAAGGTGTCGACATCGACATCGAGAGCGGCGAGTTCGTGACGCTCGTCGGACCGTCTGGCTGTGGCAAGACGACAACCCTCCGAACGATCGCTGGTTTCGAGACGCCAACTGACGGGAGTGTTCACATCGACGGGAACGAGGTAACCGACGCGCCACCGTACGAGCGGGACACCGGGATGGTCTTCCAGGACTTCGCGCTGTTCCCGCACATGACCATTCACGAGAACATCGCCTACGGGATGGAAGCCGACGGCGACTACACCACCGAGGAGATCGACGCCCGCGTTGCGGAGATGCTCGAACTCGTCGAACTACCCGGGGTAGGCGACCGCACGCCAGACCAGCTCTCCGGCGGCCAACAGCAGCGTATCGCGCTCGCACGTGCACTCGCACCGCGGCCGAAAGCACTATTGCTCGACGAACCGCTTGCGAGCCTCGACAAACAGCTGCGCGAGCAGATGCAGGTCGAACTGCGCCGCATTCAACAGGAGATCGGCATCACGACCGTCTTCGTCACGCACAATCAGGAGGAGGCGCTGACGATGTCAGACCGTCTGGCCGTCATGAACGACGGCCAGTTCGAACAGGTCGGCCCGCCAGAAGAGGTGTACAACGACCCCGACTCCCGCTTCGTTGCGGACTTCCTCGGGACGGCGAACATCTTCGACGGAACCGTCTCAGCGGTCAAGAACGGCTACGCGATGGTCGACTGCGACGATGTCTCCGTGCAGGCGGCGGTACAGAACGGTGTGTCGACTGGCGACAACACCTCGGTCGTCATCCGCCCGGAGCGGTTCCGGTTTGACGACGGAGCCGCCAGCAACGCCGGTGTCGCCAGTGCCGACGGTGGCACAAACACTGGTGCCACGACCGTCTTCGAGGGAGAGATCACCTTCAAACGACACCTCGGCAGTAGCGTCGAATTCCATCTCGAAACCGACAGCGGCCGCAAGATCGTCGTCGTTCGGCGAAGCGGGATGGATAAACGAGGCCCCGGAGACCGAGTGGCGGTCTCCGTCGCGGCCGACGACTGCCGACTCGTGGAGGCATAGATGGGTTCCGATACCGACACCAGCGCTGACACTGACACCACCCCCGCAACCGAGGCTGCCCCCGAACTCGCAGCCGATGGTGGAACAGCGACCGGTAGCGACACCGCAAGCGGGGACGATTCCGGGCGCGCGGGACTGAAGGCCAGAGCGAAGTGGTACGCGCTGTCGTATCCGCTGTTCTGGCTCGTCGCCATCTTCTTCGTCCCGCTGTGTCTGCTGTTCGTCTTCAGCTTCTGGGTGAACATC
Source organism: Natrialba chahannaoensis JCM 10990 (assembly GCF_000337135.1). GTDB lineage: Archaea > Halobacteriota > Halobacteria > Halobacteriales > Natrialbaceae > Natrialba > Natrialba chahannaoensis. The sequence goes on along the minus strand of NZ_AOIN01000035.1, from coordinate 112,943 downwards.
CCCGGCGGACAGTACGAATTCGGGTTCACGTTCGAGAACTACCTCCGCTTCGTCAGTGTCGACTTTACGTCGTCCTGGCCGTTCATCGAGCCCGGACTCTATCTCAGCCAGATGTGGCTGACGATCGAACTGGCGCTCGTGACAGCCGTCTTCTCGCTGCTGCTTGGCTATCCGATCGCGTACTATCTCGCACGGATGGACCGACCGTGGCTGCGTAGCCTGCTGCTTATCACCATTATCTCGTCGCTGTGGGTGACGTACGTCATCCGCGCGTACGCCTGGCAGGTTATTCTGGCCTCCGGCGGCGTCCTGAGTTCGATCGGCGTCGCGACCGGAATTCTCTCCGAGCCACAGTCGTTCTATCCGGGCTACTGGGGACTGGTCGTCGGCATGGTGTACGTCTTCCTGCCGTTCATGGTCCTCACGCTCTACAGCAGCATCCGGAACATCGACGGCGAGCTACTCGAGGCCTCGAAGAATCTCGGTGCGGGTTCGGCGAAGACGTTCCGTCGCGTGACGCTCCCCCTCTCGAAAAACGGAATCACGAGCGGGATGGCGCTCGTCTTCATCCTCGCGCTCGGGTCGTACGTGCTGCCACGACTGCTCGGGAGTTCCGCCGAACGGACGCTCCCGGTGCTGATCGAACAGCAGATCATGAGCGAGAGTAACTATCCGTTCGCCGCTGCGATGAGTATCGGACTCATCTTCGTCGTGTTGGTGTTCCTCTGGGCGCTCATCCGCGTGACGAACGTCACTGCGGGAAGTCTCGGCGGGAGCGAAGAGATTGCGACCGACGGCGGCTCCCAGCAACCCGGCTCGACGGGAACCAGCCCGCTCGCGAAAGTCCGCGGCGGGTTCGGTAGCGCCGCGTCGGTGATCGGACTCACTGCCGTCGCCAGTCAGATCGGGAACGCGATCGACTCTGTCGTCACCCGCGTCGACGCCAACACGCGCGAATCGGTGATCTGGGTGACGTTCCGTGCGTACGTCGCGGCTGCGATGGCGTTCATCGCCGTACCGCTGCTGATCATCATCGCCGTCTCGTTCACTCCCGAAGAGTTCCTGACGTTCCCACCAGGTGGGTTCTCCATGCAGTGGTACGTCGAGTTCTTCACAAATGAGGACTGGATGCTGGCGTTAATCAACAGCTTCGCCATCGCAGGGGCCGCAGCACTCCTGAGTACGACGATCGGTGGCGGACTCGCGTTCGCTCTCGACCGATTCGACTACAGGTGGAGCTCCATCTACGGCACCTTTGGTGTGCTGCCGATCCTCGTGCCGCCGGTGATCATCGGGGTCGCGTTCCTGGTGTTCTTCCTCGAGCTCGGCATCGCCGGCTCGCGGACGAGTATCATCGTCGCACACGGGATCTTCTACGCGCCGTTCCCGTTCATCCTGATCTCACAGGGGTTAGACGAGATCGACCGGACCTACGAGGAGGCCGCGATGAACCTCGGCGCGTCGTCGCTGCGAACGCTGCGGACCATCACGTACCCGCTCATCCGAGCGAACGTGATCTCGGGTGCACTGTTCGCGTTCATCCTCTCGTTGAACGAGTACATCATCGCGTGGCTGCTATCGTTGTTCCTCGTCGACACCATTCCGATCGAGATCTTCCAGTCGCTTCGGTACGGCTACTCGCCGACCATCGCGGCAGCCAGTGTGGTCTTCATCGCCCTCACTGTCGTCGTGATGACGGCGATTGATCGCTTCTCCGGAGGGATCTGGGAGTAATGACCGATGCGAGTTCGGACACAGGGACAAGAACGGAAGCGGACGCGGGAGCGAACGCAGACACAGCGTTCCAGTCGACCGCTACCGACGCGCAGATCGTCGTTGCACAGACGACACCCGCGTTCGGCGAGATCGAGCGCAACCGCGAGCACACGGTCGCTCTCGTCCGAGAACACGCAGACGCCGATCTAATCGTCCTCCCCGAACTCGCAACCTCGGGCTACGTCTTCGAATCGGAATCCGAACTCGCTGCGATGGCCGAACCGCGTCTTCATGGCCTGTACAGACCGCGCGGGTACCGAACGTGGCATCGCGTTCGACGGCCAGAGCGTTATTCTCGATCCGAACGGACTTCCGCTCACCGGGCCGGCACCGGTCAACGGCGAGCACGCGCTCACCACGGCGTGTGATCTCACTCGAGCGCGCAAGAAGGAGCTGACCCCGTACGACGACGCACTCGCGTCTCGCCGGCCCGAGCACTACGACGGCTATAGTAGACACTGAAAGTCAGTGTGTAAACCAGTTCAGTTGTTACTATAACGCCTGCTCGCGGTGACACTCCCGTCCACTCAGAGGCACCCCGTGTCGCCGTACTGAGCTCTCGTTGATACGCGAGTTACAAGGATCGAGTCTCGGTTCTTCAGTATTTAATAGTCGACCAGCCTGGGGCCACAGCCAGTACTGTGGACCGATTCGAGCAGCCGTAAACTGGCTGGCCGCAAAAGGAGAGGAGTGTACTAATCGTCGAGCGGAGCCGGAACTACCGTTTCAACGGACTCGAACGTGCTCCGTTCAGCCGTGCCGTACAGCGTATCCCACTCGTCCGTCACGTCGTACTCACTGAGCGCCGAGAGCAGGAGTTCGCCAGTGCCGACGTAGGTCAACGAGCCGAACGCCCAGGCAGAACTACCGTTCGGAAGCTTATCCTGTTCTCGCGGGCGGCGAAAGTCGAGCACGCCACCGATCGCATCGCGGCTCGCGACCGCGAGGTCACGCGCCTCCTCGTACCGGTTGATTGGGAACTGCCGACCGTCGCCGACCAGCAAGCCGGATCCCTCACCTTCGAGAACGCTCCGAACGTCGGTACGGCCCGATTCGATCAATAGCGAAATGACGTCGATCGACGAGCCCTCTCCGTTGATGACGTCGACGTAGCGGACGATCTGGCCGCCGCTCTGGATGTCGAGGGCGTGGGTGTCATCGTCGACGTCACTGGCACTGGCTTCGCCCCCACCAGCACCGTCAGCATTGCTACCGCTAGCATCAACACCATCAGCGCTCCCACCCGCATCATCAAGTTCCTGCGACCCCGACGCCGGCACCGGCTCGTACTCGAGTAACCCTGCCGTCGCAAGATCCGCGTTGACCCCGTGGGCGAGCAGGACGCCATCAAGGGTGATACTCGAGGGGATGAGTAGACGCAGGTCGCCGGGCTCGCTCTCGGCACTGTCCTCAAGTGCGATCGGGATTGGACCGAGCGGGAGGGACTCGAGTGAAGCGACGAGGTCGAGTGCGTCGTCGACGGCGTCCTCGTCGAGGTAGGCGGCCGAAGCGACAAGTGCACCGGTGTCCTCGAGTGGGTCATAGCTGACGCGACTGGTGAGGGCGGCGATGCGGGCGCGGATCTGTTCGAGGCGGCTGCTGACGTCGCCTTGCTCGAGTTCGTCGCGGCCGCGCTGTGTCAGACGCCGACCCTGGCCAGGGACTTTTTCCGTGAGCCCGATCTCGTCGAGTTCGGAGAGTGTGAGCCGTATTGTCCGGTCTTTGATGTCGTAGCCGTGGAGCTGCATGAGTTCAACGAGCTGGATGCTGCCGATGGGGCTGTGGCGGTCGACGAGTCGAAGGAGGTCGTACGTTCGTCTATCGAGCTCCGGTGCCATTCAGAGAGATAGTGGATGAGGGAGACCACCAAGCTTTGGGTTTGGGTTGGATTTGTGTTGGTTTCGTGGAACACTGGCATCGAACAGGAATCAGTTAAAGCCAGGACAAACCCATACGTGTTCGGGAACAAGGATTGTGTTTGGGTGACGTCCGCACGCGGTGCGTAACCTTATTAGTGCTGTCGCGAAACGAATGAGGTGGCAACTAGTTGCCGGGATGTATTAGAATGACACACGATCTCTCGCAGACGCGAGCAGTCGGAACAGTGACAGGGGACACGTTGCAATCGAACGGATTGGCTGGCAGCCAGCAAGCTGCGGTGGACAACCAATGAGCGAGCAACATCCCGCAGCGGCGTTCCGGGAGTCAGTCGAGGGTGCGAACGTGGAACTCGCGTACGCTGGCGCGAAGACGTTCTTGAAGGGAGAGATGCGAGATGTCGGTGACATCTCCGACGTTGACGCGGCAGCGTTCGGCGTTCCATACGACGGTGCGGTTTCGAACCGCCCCGGCGCGCGTTATGGCCCACAGGCCATCCGGCGCGCGAGCGGCTGGTGGGCATATCTCTCGGACTACAAGGGCGGGCTGACGAACATGCAGACGGGAAAGCAGGTCAACTTCGACGACCTCACCGTCGCCGACTGCGGCGACGCCCCCGTTTTCCCGATGGACAGCGAGACGACCGCTGAGAGTATCACCGCGCACATGGCAACGGTCGCATCGCAGACGTTCCCCGTCATGCTTGGCGGCGACCACTACTGTACGTTCCCCGCTGTCCGCGGGTTCGCGGAGGGTGGCGAGTACGACAACGTCGGCTTCGTCCAGATCGATGCCCACACGGACACCGTCTCGGAAAGTCCCGTCTTCGGCACGGATTTCCACGGCTCAAGTACGTCGCTGATCGCGAACTCCGAGTACACCGACTACGAGAACGTCAGCCAGGTCGGCATTCGTGGCTACGAGTCACCCAAGTTCTTCGAGTTCGCCGAGGAAACCGGACTCAACCTCTACACGATGCGCGATGTCGAAGATCAGGGCATCACCTCGGTCGTCTCCGACGCGGTCGCCGCCGCGGCCGAAGGAACCGATGCGGTCTACGTCTCCTTCGATATCGACGCCGTCGATCCGAGCGTTGCGCCGGGAACCGGCACTCCTGTGCCAGGTGGGCTGACCCCGCACCAGGCGCTCAAGACGATGGAGGTTCTCGGCGAGACTAACGATGTCGGCGCGGTCGACATGATGGAGGTCGCACCACGGTACGACTCCGACGAGGGCACCCAGCGCCTCGCCTCCTATCTGCTCGTGACGCTACTCGAGCGCAAATTTGCGGAGTGAGACGATGACACGAACACCCGATTTCGATGGCGATGCGATCGGTAGTTCCCGAACCTCGGGCGTCGCCGAGTCCGTCATCCGCGAGATGACTCGCGAAGCAATCGACCGCGGCGCAATCAACCTCTCTCAGGGAATTCCCGACGAGGACGAGACGCCACCCGAGATCAAGGCCGCCGCTCAGGAGGCTATCGAGACCGATAGTCAGTATACGATCACCTGGGGGCTTCCGGAACTGCGTGACGCCGTCGCCGAGCGCTACGCCGAGTGGAAGGGCGTCGAGTACGACCCTGAAACCGAGGTCACGATCACCAGCGGCACCAGCGAGGCCATCATGTCGACGATGCTCTCGCTTGCCGGCCCCGGCGACGAGGTCATCTACTTCGAACCCGTCTACGAGAGCTACATTCCGGCGAGCCAGTTCGCGGGCGCGAGCGCCGTCCCCATCGACATTACCGACGGCCTCGGCATCGACTTCGAGGCACTCGAAGCAGCGGCCGAAAACGCGCGAATCATCGTCCTCAACACCCCGATGAATCCGACGGGGAAGGTGTTCACGCGCGAAGAACTCGAGCGCATCGAGGAGATCGTCTTCGAACACGACCTGATTGTTCTCACCGACGAGATCTACGAGCACATCGTCTACACCGACGACTACATCAGCCCGGTCGAGGTCGGCGACCTTGCCGACCGAACGATCGTTTGTACGGGCATGTCAAAGACGTTCAGCGTCACCGGCTGGCGCGTCGGCTACTGTCTCGCGCCCGAGTACCTCTCGAAAGAACTCCGGAAGATCCACGACTACACGAGCATCTGTGCGCCGACGCCGTTCCAGAAGGCCGGTGTGGAAGCGCTCGAGCTACCCGAATCGTACTACCAAGAGCTCTCGGATTCCTACGAAGAGCGACGAGACATCCTCTACGACGGACTCCAGGAAGCGGGCCTCGACCCGGTCAAACCCGACGGCGCGTACTATATTCTGACCCGGTACCCGACCGACGAGGACGACATCGAGTTCTGCTACCGACTGATCCGCGAGGCCGGCGTCGCCGCCGTCCCGGGCAGTAGCTTCTACACGGACCCTGACGCCGACTCGGACTGGGTCCGGTTCACTTTCTCGCGAAACGAGGAGACGATTCACGAGGCGGTCGACCGACTCGTCGAGAACCGCTGGTGGTAGTTACCGGCGATTGAGTCGCCACACTGTCACCGACCGTCGACCGCTCGAACTCGGCGAACGTCGAAACGACTTTGGACACACGGGCAGTACCCCGCGCCTATGCTTGGCTTCATCCCTGACGACCCCGTCATCATCGCTATCGTCGTAATCCTGCTCTCGCTCATCTTCTTCACCTACCTGCTGCTTCGGCGGACGGTACTCGAGTTCCGCGATGGCATGGGCCGGTAGCCAGCGCGACAGCGTCCATCCCACAACAGCCACGAATTACAACGCAAGAGACACAGAGAGCGGTGCGTTCGTCGTCAGTGACGGCCCAAAATCAGATCGAGCCAGCTCAGAACGCCGCCTCGATCCGTCCGAGTGCCGTCTCGACATCGGCCGCCGACACGTCGCGGTGCGTACAGAACCGAACCGTTGTCGGCCCGAACACCGTCGCCAGCACGTCCTGTTCTTCTAAGGACTCGAGTACGGCTTCAGTGTCGAGTCCAGTGCCAGCAACGTCCACGAGGACGATGTTCGTCTCCGGCGTTTGCACGTCGAAGCCGTCGATCTTATCTAATCCGTTCGCGAGCGCGCGGGCGTTCTCGTGATCCGTTGCGAGTGCCTCAACGTTCTCGAGTGCACAGAGTGCCGGCCCGGCGATGATGCCTGCCTGGCGCATGCCGCCACCGAGGAGCTTGCGGGTGCGGCGGGCTGCCTCGATGAACGCCTCGGGGCCGGCGAGCATCGAGCCGACCGGTGCGCCGAGTCCCTTCGAGAGCGAGACCATGACGGTATCCACCGGGTCGACGATCTCCGTCACGGGAACGTCAAGTGCCGTCGCGGCGTTGAACACACGCGCGCCGTCGAGGTGGACCGGCACGTCGTTCTCGTGGGCCACGTCGGCTGCCGCGGCGATCTTCTCGGGATCGATTGCGAGGCCGCCGCGGGCGTTGTGGGTATTCTCGAGACAGAGCAGGCCGGTTCCGGGTCGGTGGAGTTCCTCCTCGACGAGGCCAGCCCCGACCTGTTCTGGCGTCGGGACGCCCCGGTCGGTGTCGAGCATCCGCACCTGCAATCCAGCGAGGTCCGCGAAGCCGCCGAGTTCGTACTTCACGACGTGGCTCTTGCGGTCTGCGAGCAGTTCCTGCCCACGCTCGGTGTGGACACGGCCAGCGATCTGATTTGCCATCGTTCCTGTCGGGCAGTACATCGCTGCCTCGGTGCCGAGCCGTGCAGCGACGCGGGACTCGAGTTCGGCGACGGTTGGGTCCTCGCGGTAGACATCATCGCCGACCTCGGCGTCCCGTGCAGCCTCGCGCATTCGATCGTCGGGTCTCGTAACGGTATCCGAGCGAAAGTCGATCATGTGATGCAGTTGCCGGCGGCCGGCAAAGAACGCTGGCATGTGCGGGTGGTCAGCGAGACAGTCTCATACGGGCACCCGTACGCCGTATTGGTGATTGCAGTGCTGTGTCTCGCTCTCGGAGGCCACCAAACAACACGTTGAAGTGTCAGTCATCTGTTGTGGTTATATGGCTCCCGATTCGTCCCCGTCCGACTCCCCTCCCTCCGCTTTCTGGTCGAAGACCACAACACCACACACCTTCACAGAACACGTCTCACGGATTATCGACCGATTCAACACCCTGTCGGCGTTCATGCTCGTTCCGCTCGCCCTCTCGCTCGTCGAACTCGGGAAAGTCGCCCGGACGATGGCACCACAGAACGGGTTTACTATCTCTGCGAAATTCCCGTTACCGAACCCGCTGCTCGACCTCTGGGCGTTCATCGACGCTCCCGACGCCGAGACGACCGGGGCGTCGAGTGCGGTGCATCCCGGTGCTGGAACAGGCACAGCTACTGGCCACGGCCCCGCTGGTGCCGACGTAACGATCGAGACGCCGTTCGAAACGGTCGTCGTTCCACCCGAAATCGGCGAGCTCTCACTGCTCGGAATCATTGGCGGGCTCCTCGTCGTCTACGCCCTCATCGCGTCGGTGATCGCCGCGGGCTACATCGGCGGACTGGACCGACGTCTTCGCGGCGAACCAGTCGCGATAGCAGCGCTCGTGAAACAGTACACGCCGCCGTTCTTTGTCTATCATCTGCTCGTCTTCGGTGCGTTTCTGCTCGCGATCCCACTGATGCTGGTCAGTCCTGCGCTCGTCCTTCTCGCGATTCCCGTCATATTCGTGCTGGCGTACCTCTTTTACGCCACGCCGTTCCTGTTGGTCGTCGCCGACACACCAGTTATCGAAGCATTTCGCCAGTCCGCCCGGCACGCTCTTGCCGGCGGTCCCTACTTCAAATTTGCACTCTGGCATGTCGTGGTTGGTCTCATCGTCTCCATCCCGCTCTCGCTGTTCGTGAGCACAGTTCCCGTGATCGGCTTTGGACTTGCCCTCATTGTGGGGGTTCCGCTCTCGTTCGTGCTGACGGCTGCGACCGTCTCGTTCTGCCAGGAACTGGACGAGATGGACGAACAGAACGCTGGAACGAGCGGCGCGGGCGGCGTTCCACCTCGCTCTCAGCCAAACGTTACTAGGACCAGTGACACGAATGGGGTGACCGACCGTGCCAACTGACACCAAAAATACGAACACGAATACGGACGCGAACGCGGACACGGACGAACCCACAGACACGAACAAGAGCAAACGCGGCCGCCAACTCGTCTCCATCCTCCGACTGCTCGCAATCACCCTGCTCACCGTCGGCTTCAGCGGCTGGGTCCTCGAGGACGGTGGCGAGGTTGTACTCGAGTCCCCGTTCGTCATCGCGTTCGCCGCGGGGGTTGGCTGTGCGTTTGCGTCGATCTATCTGGGGATTTTCCTGGCGGATGGTGGCGCGGGGCGGTGAGCTGGTAAATGGTGAACTGCTCCGGGCACGAGGTGGACTGTGCCGGGGCGATCCGGTGCGCTGGGGAAATTCTGACGGGCAGCTGAGTTGTGGTTTCGATTCGAAAACTGTATCCCAATACTGCGAATACTTGTCCAGTATGGATCCGCGAATCCGTAACCACGCCGAAATTATCGCGAATCACTCGGTTGATTTGCAGGAAGGCGACAACGTCGTCATCGACGCCCATCCCGTCGCTGAGGACCTCGTTGTTGCACTCCATGAACTCATTGGGGAGAAGGGGGCGAACCCAGTCATGACGAGTCAGCGCACCGGCAAGCGCGAGCAGCGCGCGTTCCTCCGCGCGAGCGACGGCGAGTTCGAAACGCCGGAACACGAACTCGCACTTATCGAGAACACGGACGTTTACATCGCCATCCGCGCCAGCGACAACGTCACGCAGACTAGTGATGTCGATCCCGAAATCAGCGCCGCCTACGGGAAGGCTCGCCGACCGATCCTGAACGAGCGCCTCTCGACGCGCTGGTGTCTGACGCAGTTCCCCGCGCCCGCGAACGCCCAGCTCGCCGAAATGAGCACCGAGGGCTACGAGAACTTCGTCTGGGACGCCGTCAACAAGGACTGGGACGACCAGCGCGACCACCAGGCGAACATGGTCGAGATTCTCGACCCCGCCGAGGAGGTCCGCATCGTCAGCGGCGACACCACCGACGTAACCATGTCTGTCGCTGGCAACCCGACAATCAACGACCACGGTAAGCACAACCTCCCCGGCGGCGAGGTCTTCACCGCACCACAGCCAGACAGCGTCGAAGGCGAAGTCCTGTTCGACATGCCGCTGTACCACCAGGGCCGTGAGATCACGGACGTCTATCTCGAGTTCGAAGGCGGCGAGGTCGTCTCCCACTCCGCGGCGAAGAACGAGGAGATTCTGACGGAAGTCCTCAACACCGACGATGGCGCGCGCCGACTTGGTGAACTCGGTATCGGAATGAATCGCGATATCGACCAGTTCACGTACAACATGCTCTTCGACGAGAAGATGGGCGACACCGTCCACATGGCGGTCGGGCGCGCCTACGACAACACCGTCGGTGAGGGCAACGAGCAAAACGAGAGTGCGACCCACGTCGACATGATCGTCGACATGAGCGAGGATTCGTACATCGAAGTCGACGGCGAGGTTGTGCAGCGAGACGGTACGTTCCGGTTTGAGGACGGTTTCGAGGAGTAGTCGGGACCGGATCGGTCCGGATCGGTACTGACCCATTTTTACTGAGGCAGAACCAGCAGCCGCGCTTATCCCGCTGCGAAGAGAACAGCGACTATGGCAGTTCTCGTCGCATACGACGGCTCGGAGTCCGCACAACAGGCGGTCGAATACGCGTTCAACACCCACGCTGACGACGAAATCGTCCTCCTTCGCGTCATCGAAGCCGCCGAAGGCTACACCGGTGCGAGCGTCAACTACATACAGGACGCACTCAAGAACAAGCAAGACGAGGTCTCAGACACGCTTCGGGAGGAAATTGCCGAACTCGCGGGCAACGAGGATGTCGAGTTCAGAACGGAAACAGCAATCGGTCGGCCGGACAACGAAGTCGTCGCGTTCGCCGAAGACGAGTCGAACGGCATCGACCACATCGTCGTCGGCAGCCACGGCCGCTCGGGCGTCTCACGGGTGCTCCTCGGCAGCATCGCAGAAAAGATCGTTCGGCGAGCGCCGGTTCCGGTGACGGTCGTCCGGTAGCGTGATGAGCGCGGAGGGAGACCGAATCGAGCATTATTGTGTGTTGGTCATCCCACCATCGACGACCAGCGACTCACCAGTGACGTACGACGACTGCTCACTCGCGAGGTACACCGCCGCGTCCGCAATTTCGTCGGGCTGGCCGGCGCGTCTGGACGGAATCGCCTCAAGGAAGGCGTCCTCGTCGTCCGAACCGATGATCGACACGTCGTCGGTCGTCATCGTCGTCTCGATCAAACCCGGATGGATCGCGTTCACGCGAACGTCCTCGGAGCCGAGTACCGCCGCCATCGAATACGTGAGTAACCGAACCGCCCCCTTCGTCCCGCAGTAGGTGACGAACTCACCCGCGCCCTCGAGTCCGGCGACCGACGAGAGGTTGATAATACTCCCACCGTCGGCCTCGACCATGCGTCGTGCGGCCGCCTGCGCACCGAAGTAGACGCCCTTGACGTTGATATTCATCATCCTGTCGAACGCCTCCTCTTCAGTCTCGAGGAACTCCTCTCCGTGGAAGATGCCGGCGTTGTTCACCATCACCGTCACACCACCGAACTCGTCGGCCGCCGCGACGCCACTCTCAAGGTTGTCGACGGACGACACATCGCACTCAACGTAGGCCGTCTCGGCGTCCGTCTCCTCGTCGATCAGTTCGTGTGTCGGCTCACCACCCTCGCGGGGCGCATCCTGGATGTCTGCGATAACGATATCTGCCCCTTCCGCTGCAAATCGTCGGGCGATCGAACGACCGATTCCGCTCGCGCCGCCGGTGACCACTGCAACCTCGTTCTCGAGTACGTTCGTCATTGCCCGGGTTCCTACACCGCCAAGGAAGGAAGTGCTAGCCAGTTCTCAGAACGTAGACTAGTTATGCTGGAGAGATACTTCGATGGAGAAAGAGACGCCCGTTCAACCGTCGACAACCAGGATATCGCCGAGTTGGATCACCGGCTGGTGCTCGCAAATATAGGTCACCATCTCGGGATGCACCTCGAATCGGAGGGTCTCGGTGTCGCCAAGTGCCGCGACGATCGGAGACGAGAGTCCGTCGACGACTGCCCCTGATTCGTCGTGGATCGCGAGGTTGTGCTTGACGTTATCCTGGTTTTCGCAGGTGAGCTCGTACTCCTGACCTTCGACGAGGACGAGCGTGGGATTCTCGACACGGTCGATATGATCTGGTTCGACGCCGACCCAGCCGCCAACGTAGGCGTCGAGTCGAATCGTCGAAACGTCGACCCAGGTGTCTGGGTCGGTGTCGGTGACGGTCGTTTCGGCCGCCTCGGTGACTGGGTCCGAGTCGTCATCTATGGATTCGTCCCCGCCAGCACCCGTGTCTGAGCCGTTCACGCCTCCCTCAGGATCCGTTCTCAGCCCCAGACAGCCCGCGCTTGTAGTAATCGCTGCCGCGCCACCGATACCGGCGAGTACCCGCCGTCGATTCGCACGCCAGCGATCCGTTTTCATACACAACCGTAGGACCGAGAGCGCCATAAGAAGTGGCTGTAACGAGCCGGAGAGTCACCACACCTGATACGTTTCTCGACTTACTCGCCGACCAGCGTGATGACCATCGAGGCAACCGTCTCGAGTTCATCCTCGTTGACGCCGTGGCCCATCCCCTCGTAGATGCGGGTGTCCACATCGGCGTCGAGTTCCTCGAGAACGCTCGCGGTTTCGTGGACGCGCTCTTCGGGAACGTGGGGGTCGACATCGCTGCAGCCGAGGAAGGCTGGGGTTCCATCGAGGTCAGCGGCCGTCTCTCCACCGAGATAGTCCGTCACCTCGATCTCATCACCGATCAGACCGCCGCTCAGCGCGGCCAGCCCGCCGTAGCGCTGCGGGTCCCGCGCGACGTACTCGCTCGCGAGGCAGGCCCCCTGCGAGAAGCCGAGCACCAGGAGTCGGTCGGTCGGCACGCCAGCCTCGTTTGCCGCCTCAATCGCATCCGAAATCGCCTGCAGCCCCGACGTTCGACCTGGCTCGTTCGACTCCACTGGCGCGAGGAACGAATTCGGATACCACTCGTTGCGCTGGGCCTGCGGTGCGAGAAGCGCGAGACCGTCCTGATGGACCTCGTTCCCCATCTGGATGATACTCCGCGCAGTCGCTCCGCGGCCGTGGACGAGGACCATCGCTGCGTCGGCAGATTCGAGTTCCGTTCCGGCTGTTACGAGCGATTGGCCCTGATGTGGACCGTCGATTCTGTCGTCGCTGTCGTCGCTGCCACTGGTGCCGCCGTCGCTACCACCGCCGCCATCGCCACCGTCGCCGCCGTTCCCGCGCTCTGTCGGTGGCGTCATTACAACCCACCGGTGCCAGCGCTCGCGTCGGGCAACTCGTGCTCGACGACCTCGAGTCCAAGTTCCTCGATTGCACCGCGGAGGTGCTCGTCCTTGGCGTACTCCGCCCCGTCAGCCTCGCGTAACTCCTGTGCTTTCGCCAGGATCTCGCCCCGGCGGTCGTTCGGAATTTCGTACTTGTCGGCTGAGAGTTCGATGACGAGGCCGTTGTTGTCTCGCGTGTAGATCGAGTGGAAGATACCCCGGTCGAAGATGTTGTACTGGTAGCCGGCGTCCTCGAGTGCCTGCATTGTCTCCTCGTACTCGTCCGGATCAACGCTGAAACAGAGGTGGTGGACCGCGCCGACGCCGCCGCGCTGGCCGCGGGCAGAGGGACGGTCGTCGCTCACGAAGAACGTCAAGATGCGCCCGTCGCCTGTATCGAAGAAGAGATGTGTCTGGGACGGATCATCGAGGTTCGGCTGGCGAAGCACCAGCGGCATCCCGAGCAGATCGCGATAGAACTCGATCGTGTCCTCGGCGTTGCTCCCCCAGATAGTGATGTGATCGGTGCCCTGCATGTGGACGGGACTATCCGGCAGTTCCGGCGTCACTGGAATTGACTCGTCGCTCATGTAGTTTCCCTATGTTACCTGCACATATGAAGCCTACAGAGACACTGGACCAACCACGTAACACCCGTGTTACCAGCCACGACGGTGCTACCCAACCTCGAGTGGAAATTGGGACAGTTTCATTCCTATGTCAATAGTTGGCAAATGTTGGGAACAGCTGGATGGTTTATGGTCGTTTATACTGTTGGTTGAACTGGTCTCCAATGCACCCTGCAGACCACTGAGAGACCAACTCCACCAGAATCTGCTCACCCAGATTTCGTCGCGTTGCAGGGACACTGTCCCTGCATTCTCCCTGCAGATCTGTCCGTACTCGACTGCCAGTGGAGCGGCCGGCGTGTATACAGTGCGAACAGAGCCGACAAAGACCGGTAATTCGACAACTGCATCGTTTGCGCTCGTCAGATTCAACGAGACGGGTCACTTCGAACCCCCTCATTTCATGTCGAGTTCTCAAATTATGGAGGGGACTGCTCAATGCCCGATTGAAGTGACAGAGAGGGTGCTACTGATGAGCAGGTACTTAAGACGACTACCCAATTGTTGCACGATAACAATAGTCTTGGTTAGGTGACCCCTTCAGATACAGACGACGATAAACAAAAAGTCCCTGGAATGTGTACAACTGTGGGCAAACATTCACCATCTGGTTGCTTAACGATGGGTCCATCCGACCGGTTTCCCCGGGTAATTCGTGCGCTTGTGGAGAGCAACAACTCCGGACTATTGACGAGGGTGATATCTTTGATAACGGACGGTAGCAACCATTGCGCTACCCTCCGGATGAAGGGGTCAGAAATAATGTTTTTCGGACAGGGAGAATGGACTCGAACCACTGTTGGAGCAAGGCACTTCTCTGGTTCGAATCCCTCGTGGTGCATTGTGCGCTGCTCATTAGCGTTTGCTGGCGTAACGGGCACGATGGGATTCGAACCCACGACCATCGGATGTCTTCCCTCGTCGCAACCGCAACGAGGATAGAAGTCCGACGCTCTGTCCAGACTGAGCTACGTGCCCATGGTCGTCATCTGGAGAGTATTCGTCAGGCCAATTTATACCCTTTGACTGACTGGTCCCGTGACCGAGTCCGTCCGCAGAAAAAATCGATATCTCGCGTGTTCGTCAGACGTGATTACGCACCGTTGTCCGCGTCGGGGTCTGCATCGTCTTCGTCGTCACCGATATCATCGTCACCGGCATCGGCATCCGCATCCTCATCTCCGTCCACGTCATCACCATCTTCATCTTCGTTACCAACTCCGTTCTCATCGTCAGCATCACCGTTTTCTAGCTCGTCGTCTTCGTCACCGTTTGCATCCTCATCATCATCGTCATTGCCCATATCATCGTCACCTGGGTCACTGTCATCACCCGTACCGTCATCATCGGCCCCGATGTCGCCATCGTCGTCGCCGAGCTCATCGTCCTCTTCATCGTCCATACAACCCGCGACGGCCGCGATCATACCGACACCAGCGAGCTTCGTAAAGCGGCGTCGGTTGAGGTTCGGTGCTGTCATATCGGCATCTGGCCCGATGTGAGGGTGCCAGATAATGGACCGCGTTCGTTCGAATTGTCGTGCAGAATTTAGACGAATTGCGAAAGTTTCAGGTTTTAAATACGAACTGTTGCAAACACACCCACAGTTTCAACGCTGCAACAGCTGTAGGCGACTATCAATACACACCGCATACAGGTATCCCCGCCAAAACGGCATAACCGATCCAATCAGACGGTCACTGCAACACCGGCACAACCACCGTCGAAATCGCGTCATAGCTGAAAGAACCGTGCCAATTGCCTACACCCGACCTAACACCGTTTCGACACGTGAAACCGCCGGTACTCGAGTCCGCTCGCGACAAGTATCATCTCTGGCCCGCGAAACGTGGACTGTGAGCCACAAACCGTAAGCACGACCGGCGACCGATGACCCGCGACAGCGAACACAGCCCTTATGCACGTCTCGGCGGTAGGAGTTCTCGATGCACGTCATCGGAACGGTGGGGCTCCCCGGAAGCGGCAAGGGAGAGGCTGCCACCGTCGCACGCGAGGATGGGATTCCAGTCGTGACGATGGGCGACGTCGTCCGTCAGGAAACCGCAGACCGCGGGCTCGACCCGGCGAAAGACCACGGAACGGTCGCACAGGCGCTACGCGAGGAGAACGGGCCGGCGGCCATCGCCGAGCGCTCGCTCCCGATGATCGAGGATCGCCTTGCGGATCACGAGACGGTGCTCGTGGACGGAATTCGTTCGGATGTCGAGGTCAACGCCTTCGAAGAACGATTTGACGAGGCGTTCACGCTGGTCAGTATCGAGGCTCCCTTCGACGTTCGCGCCGAGCGGATTGACGCTCGCGGACGTGATGCGAGCGAAGCGGATGGCGGCGAAGGGCTCGCGGCCCGTGACGAACGCGAGCGCGGCTTCGGGATGGACGACGCGATGGACCGTGCCGACGTCGTCGTCGAGAACACCGAGTCGCTCGAGTCGTTCCACGAGCGGATTCGATCGATTATCCGCGACGGATCGGCTGTCGGGTCCGCAGACACGGACGAGTCCGAACAAGCGACCACCGCGACCGGTAGCGAGGGCAAGAGTGAGACAGAACCCGAAGAGCCACAACCGTAGCCGACTGTGCTCAGTCGCGATACGGACCAGCACCGTTAGACCCTAAATCGTACCCACCGAATCCAGAGACAAGAGCTATGACCGATATCTACCGCGTCGACGTCGAAGCAACGGCACCGGTCTACGACACTGAGGTGACCAGTCGGGTCGCCGACGCCGTCGCCACCATCTTCCCGAACGCTGACCTCGAGGAGTCCGTTGGTGAGATCCACGCCGAGACACACTCGATGGATCACTTCTCCGAGCTCCTGCACAGACAAGAGATTCTCGACACCGCCCGCGGCGAGTTCTTCTCGACGCGCGAGGGGGACTCGTTCTCGTTCGCCCTTAAGAAGCAAGCGGCCTTCGAGGATCGAATCAACTTCTCGGTCGGCGAACCGGACGAGCTCGGCGAAATCAGCGTCCGCGTGCGCGTCGACGAGCCAACGGTTGAGGAGTATATCGACCAGATTGCGCCGCCGACAGAAGACGGAAAGCCAGTCGATAGCTAACCGCTTTCTGCCCCTACCAGGTCCGACTTCTCACTCACCACACTCGCCAGCCGCCGCGAGCGCGTCTTCTGCCCCCTCCTGATGTTTCTGGGCCCCAGCAATATCTCGGTCGTCAGCTGCCGCTGCGCTCGCTGCAAACTCCGCTGCAGCCGTCTGCAAGTGTGTTCCCTGACAGTGGGCCGTCTTGAAGGCATCCGCGAGTTCGTTCGGCGTACCGTCACGTCCGTCCTCGATCGTCTCCGTCCCCGCCTCGAACGACAATTTCGCGTCGAGGAACGCCGTTTCGGCCGCACCGTACTCGTCGTCCGCGGAGTACTCCCGACCCGTCTCGAGTTCGTCGTAGCCTGCAAGCAACTCGTCGTAGCCGGCGACCAGCACTGCCTGAGAATCAAGGACGGACTCGAGTGCCTCGATTCCGTCGACCAGTTGTGCTCGGTCGACGGTCGGTAGGGATTCGTAGCGTGAGTCGTCGAAGTCCTCGACTGTCTGGGTGGCGCTCTCGAGGAGATCCTGTGCATCACCGATGAGACCAGATCGACTCTCGAGGGTGTCGCGAGCGTTGTCTCTGTCATCGGCCGCCTCCTCGTCGTCTGCGTCCGTATCGAACGCGGCGCTCACGTCCTCAATCTCGTTCTCGAGTTCGTCGTCGGTCACGGTTGCAGTGACTGAGACGAGCCCCTCGAGTACGTCAGCATAGTCACGGACGAGATCGACATCTGCCTGGCGATCGGACTCGAGTTCGGTCGCCGCAGTGTCGAGAAACGAGCGCGTGGACTCGAGTCGCTCGTGGTGTGGGTCGGGATCAAATGCGGTGTCTGAACTGGTTGCAGTGGTGTCAGTGGTGCCGGTAGTGGTGGTGTCTGCGTCAGAGTCAGTACCGGTAGCAGTACCAGAATCAGTTCCTGTGTATGCACTGAGTTCGATCGCAATTTCGTTCAGTCGGCCAATCGCGCGATCGAGCGCGCGTTGTCCGGTTCGGTCCGTGACAGCGACATCGGTCTCGTCGCCGGAGATGGTATCGAGACAGCCCGAGAGTGCGATGAGGCCGACACCACCGAGTTGGGCGAGGTGCTGGCGTCGATTCATTACGACGAGAATGTGAGTGTGGCTGTATTAACGTGCTGGTAGATTTGTCAGCTGGGTCGAGTGTATGCGACCCTCCCTCTCGGACACGGACGTCTGGGTGAGTGTCCGAGATTCGACAATCAGAGCAAATTGTGAGAAGAGTCTGTCAAAAGAGTTAAAAGAGTTAAAAGAGTCGAAAGAGAGAGCGAAACGAGAGTGGCAACAGGACAGAGTGCCAGACAACGCAGTGGCAATCAGAACGGACCGAGGCCGCCCATTCCGCCGCCACCGCCGCCGCCCTGTTGCATCTGCTTCATCATGCGCTGCATCTCCTGCTCGGAGCCCATCCCCTGGAACTGCTTGATGGTCTTCTCCATCATCTTGTACTGCTGGAGGAGTTCGCGGACCTTCTCCTCACTCGTCCCGGAGCCGCGGGCGATACGCTCGATCTGGCTTGCACCGATGGCCTTCGGATACTCCTTCTCGGCGTCAGTCATCGAGTCCATGATGACACTGAAGGTGTGCATCCGCTCCTGGGTGACGTCCATCGCGTCGTCGGGAAGCTGGTCCTTGATCCCGCCGCCGAAACCGGGGATCATGTCCATCACCTGGTCGAGCGGCCCCATGTTGTTCATCGCCTCCATCTGCTTTTGCATGTCGTTCAGGGTGAACTGCCCCTGGAGCATGTCCTCGGGGTCCCAGTCGTCGTCCTCGATCTGGGTCTGCTCCATCGCGCGCTCGACGCGCTCTGCGAGCTGTCCGAGATCGCCCATGCCGAGCAGGCGGGAGATGAAGCTGTCCGGCTCAAAGCGCTCGACGTCCTGGACCTCCTCACCCGTCCCGAGGAACGCGATGGAACTGTCGGTCTGATCGACGGCAGTAAGGGCACCACCACCCTTCGCGGTACCGTCGAGCTTCGTGATGACGACGCCGTCGATGCCGATCGACTCGTCGAACTGCTGGGCCTGCTCCTTGGCTCCCTGCCCGATCGCTGCGTCGAGAACGAGCAGCGACGTATCGGGCTGGGCGACACCTTCGATCTCCTCGATCTCATCGATAAGGTCGTCCTCGAGTGCGTGGCGACCCGCCGTGTCCACGATGTGGACGTCGGCCTCGCTCGTCGCCTCGAGACCCTTCCGTGCGATTTCGACTGGGTCATCGTTGTCCGGGTTCCCGTAGAAGTCGACCTCGGCGCGGCCGGCCATCTCCTTGGCCTGATCGTACGCACCGGGTCGGAACGTGTCCGTCTGGATGATCGCCGGCCGAAGCCCCTTCGTCGAGAACCACCAGGCCATCTTGGCCGAGGAGGTCGTCTTCCCCGACCCCTGCAGTCCCGCCAGCAGAATCGTCTGCTCCTCGAGTGGTAGTTCCGTCGAGTCGCCGATGAGGCCGACGAGTTCCTCGTAGACAATACGGAGGACGAAGTCCCGCGCCGGCGTCCCGGCTGGGGGTTCCTCCTCGAGTGCACGCTCTTTGATGTTGTCCGACAGCTCCATCACGAGCGAGACATCGACGTCGGCGGAGAGCAAGGAGCGCTGGATCTCCTTGACGATCTCCTCGACGTCCTCCTCACTAATTCGTGACTTCCCGCGGAGCTTATCGAGACTGCCCCGAAGAGAACTCCCGAGATCGTCGAGTACCATTTGCCGGATGTACGGGGCGTGGTCGTTAAAGCCTTTTTCTCGTGGACTCGGCGGCCAGAAATCGGATGGATAGTCGATTCCGGCTCGTGGGCATCGGTTGTCTAGTATGAGTGTACGTCTCAAATCAGAGACGCTATCGGAGAACCGTACCGGTAGATCCACAGGAGCGCGTCGCAGCGCGTCGGTGAGTATTTCACCCGTGCGGCGACAAGTCGGAGGTATGCCTTCGGATGCAGATTCCGACGCTGATGCCGACGCCGACACCCACACCGAACGTGAACTCACCGTCGACCTCTCGGCGTACGACGAACTCCGCGACGAGACGGTCTCCCTCCGCGTCAACGAGAACGGACTCTACATCGCCGACCACGAGGAGAGCGGCGTCTCGAGTCAGGGCCAGTCCGAAGAGATCGCGATCGAAAACCTCCAGGAAGCGGTCAGTACGTACAGAGACGGCCAGTCGGACGATACTGGCGACGACTGGCTGTGAGTTGCGCCGCCACAGGTACGTGTTCGAACCAGACCAGCCAGCGCATCCCCTCGTTTTACGCCGACAGTCGTTGTCGGTTCTCCGATGACCGGATTCGACGCTGGCGAGCGCACTGACGGTTCCAGCGAACGCACCACTTGTACTACCGCCGCCGCAGACGGCGGCACCGACGAATACGATATTATCGTCCTCGGCGGCGGCTCCGGCAGCCAGGTCGCAACCGCCGCCATCGACGAGGGACACACCGCCGCAGTCGTCGAACCCGGCCCGCTCGGCGGTGCCTGCGTCACCCGCGGCTGCGTCCCCTCGAAGGCGCTCATCCACCGCGCCGACATCGTCGACGAACTGCGCCGCGCAACCGAGTTCGGCGTCCACGCCGACCTCCAGGAGATCGAATTCGACGAGTTCACCGCAGCCATCCACGACACCGTCTACGAGAAGGCCGACAACCAGGAGTCATCACTCGACACCACCGACGGTCTCACCCGCTACCACGGAACGGGACGGTTCGTCGACGACAACACCATCGTCGTCGAGCCGACGGACGAGAACGCGTCACAATCGGACTCGAGTACATCGGCGCGCATCCGCGGCGAAACGATCGTCATCGCAGTCGGCGGCCGTCCCGTCGTGCCGCCGATCGACGGCGTCGAGGACGTCGACTACCTCACGAGCGAGGACGCACTCTTTCTGGACGAACAGCCGGACTCCCTCGTCATCGTCGGCGGCGGCTACATCGGCGCGGAACTTGGCTACTTCTTCGGCGCGCTTGGGACCGAGGTCTCGCTCGTCGGCCGCAGCCAGCAGTTGGTCCCCCGCGAGGACGACGACGTGAGCGAGGTTGTGACGGACGCACTCGAGTCCCACTGTGAGATTTACACGGGATACGAGGCGGCAGCGGTCGAGGAAACGACTGAGGGAGTTGTCGTGGCGGCCGAGCCGAGCGACGGCAGAGGGAACGGTGGCGAATCGGTCGAACTCGAAGCCGAGCAACTCCTGTTCGCCACTGGCCGACAGCCGAACACCGATAGCCTCGATCTCGAGGAAACCGGCGTCGAGACGGACGACTCGGGCCATGTCGAGGTGGACGAGTATCTGGAGACGACCGCAGACGACATCTGGGCGCTGGGCGACGTTCTCGCCAACGAACCCTACAAGCACGCCGCGGACTACGAAGCCCGGATCGTCACCGCGAACGTGCTCGACGAGACCGGTGAGGAGGTTGACTACCACGCGATGCCACACGCGGTTTTCACGTCGCCGCAGGTCGCAAGCGTGGGCCGGACTGAAGGCGCGCTTGAAGCGGAAGGACTCGAGTACCAGTCAGCAAACGTCCCGTTCGGGACCGCGCCGCTGGGGATGATTCTCGACGCCGACGGCTTCGTCAAGGTGCTGGCCGCACCCGAGGGAGAGATACTGGGCTGTCACATCGTCGGCCCACATGCGTCGACGCTGATTCAGGAGGTAGTCACCGCGATGGACAGTGGATCAGGGATGGTCGACGACGTTGCGGAGCCGGTGCACGTGCACCCGGCGCTATCGGAGGTGGTCTACGCGGCGTTCGACGAGCTATCCTCGCGAGAGTATTCGACGGCACCGAACTGGCGGGATGTCAGCGGCGCTTGACGACGAAATCGAATCGATTCAATGAGCATGAGCGTGGTCACTCGAGAAACCCACAGCCGTAGTCGTCCGCGAGTTCGGAACACTCGTGGACGGTGAACTCGATCGGTGGGAGGTAGTCCCGGTCGTGTGCGCGGACGCCCACCGCAGCGCAGTCGCTCGTCGCTCGCTCAGAGACGTCGAGCGTTCGCCACTCGGAGTCCTCTCGTCTGGCTTCGATGACGAACTCGTCCGGGCCGTCACCCCATTCACAGGGGAGTTGCTCGTCAGATGGGACCTGCTCGGAAATCGCGTCCAACCGGTGCGTCGTCGTCGACACCGTTTCGTCGTCCGCGGCGATTCGGACCTCGATCGTCCGCTCGTCGTCAGTGTAGTTCGACGCAACGACCGAGCCTAGTTGTGTGCCGTCGTCCGGGAGAACCGCGGTGCAGCCCGCGAAGGCGACACAGCCGAGACTGCTCAGAAGGTGGCGGCGGGAGACCATTGCGATAGCTGCACGAACGAACTGTCACGCTAAAATAATTCCGAGAGTGACTTTGAAAGCTATCGGCGAGACGCACACACTGCATCCTACCTACGGCGCTCCCGTCTCGATTTCCCCATCCATCGCGAGCCACTCCGTGAGACTGCCCTCGTAGACCGCCACGTCCTCGTAGCCAAGCGCCCGCAGGACGACGTACGTGTGGCTGATCCGCCGCGCCGTGTTACAGTAGAGCACAATCTCGCGATCCCGCGTAATGCCGTGGGACTCAAGCAGCGCCTCGAATTCCGCCTCGGAAAGCAACCGTCGCGTTTCGTCGTCCACAGCCTCGCGCCAGTCGAATCGGACGGCACCGGGAAGATGTGCCTCCGCGAATTCATCGCGCTCGCGCGTGTCGACCAGCAGCGCGTCTCGCTCACGGGCGGTCTCGACCGCCTCGCAGCCGACCAGTGGGCTCTCCTCCCGACCGAGCGGGTGGGGCTCGTAGCTCGTCGCCTCGAACTCGGTAGCGGCCGTCGTCGTCTCGTACGCTCGGCTCCAGGCGCTGTAATCCCCGTTCAGCAGGCGCACGTCGTCGTGGCCGTACTCAAGTGCAGTCACATAAAACCGGGCAGCGAAGACGCCATGGGTGTCGTCGTAGGCAACGAGGGTGTCGTCAGGGTCGATACCAGCTGTAGAGAGCAGGGAACCGAAAGCGTCAGCACCGGGGAGAGTACCGCGGTCGACGTCGGAGTCGTCGCGGTAGCTGTCGAAGGGAATGCTGGCGGCACCGGGGACGTGGCCGATGGCGTCGAACTCCCAGGCGTCTCTGACGTCGACGGGGCGGACGTCGGGGCGGTCGCGGTTCGCTGCCAACCAGTCGGGGGAAACGACGACGGATTCGTCCATCGGGTGAGTGAACTCGCTCTGCGGCCGATAACGAACCGGTACCGGCACGTCTCCCCGCGGTACCGATATGGTGGCAATCGTTTCCGGTTCGTGGCCGAACATGGTGACAGTCGTGAGTCACCCGACCCGCCGAGTGACGGGGGGCAGACACCCTGCAGGGGGAGGAAATGTGAATCAATACCGGGCGTCCGCGATAGCGGTAACACTCTCCTCCAGGACAGACCGCCGACTCCATTATCCGGTTCGAGAGGCCCTATAACCCCAGCGAGCCAGGGAATAGGTATGGCAACAAACGAGTACGCCAACGACGTACTGGTCACGGCTGACTGGGTCGCTGACCACCTCGATGAGTTCCAGAGCGACGACCCCACACACCGACTGGTCGAAGTCGACGTGGACACGGAAGCCTACGACGACGAGCACGCCCCCGGCGCGATTGGATTTAACTGGGAGACGCAACTCCAGGACCAGACCCGCCGCGACGTGCTCGAGCAGGACGATCTCGAGGACCTCCTCGGCTCCCACGGGATCAGCGAGGACTCGACCATCGTCCTCTACGGCGACAACGCGAACTGGTTCGCCGCCTACACCTACTGGCAGCTGAAGTACTACGGCCACGAGGAGGTCTATCTGCTCGACGGCGGCCGCGAGTACTGGCTCGAGAACGAGTATCCGACGACCGACGAGGTGCCCGACTTCTCGGCCACCGAGTACGACGCCGCCGGCCCACGCGAGAACATCCGCGCCTACCGTGGGGACGTCGAGAAGGCGATCGAACGCGGCGTGCCCCTCGTCGACGTTCGCTCGCCCGAAGAGTTCAGCGGCGAGATCCTCGCCCCACCAGGCCTGCAGGAGACGGCCCAGCGCGGCGGCCATATCCCGGGCGCGAAGAACATCTCCTGGGCGGCCGTCACAACCGATGACGGGACGTTCAAGAGCCGCGAGGAACTCGAGTCCCTCTACGCCGAGGAAGGTATCACGGGCGGCGAGACGACGGTCGCCTACTGCCGCATCGGCGAGCGGTCGTCCGTCGCGTGGTTCGCGCTGCACGAACTGCTTGGCTACGAGGATGCGGTCAACTACGACGGCTCCTGGACCGAGTGGGGTAACCTGGTGAACGCGCCCGTCGAGACCGGCGACGGCAGCTAAGCGAGACGAGAGACGAATTAGCAGCCACCCACACACGACACGTATGAGCGACAACGCGCGTGACCCAGCCGACGCCGACAGCCCAGCCGATTTCGAGACGTTCCTTGAGACCGTCCGCGAGGATGCCCAGACACAGCTCTCGCGTCTTGGCTCCTCGAAGTCCCTCTACGCCGAGACGGACGGCGACATCGACACGGAACCCGTCCTCGCGGCCACGGCCGACGCCGAGTACGCTGCCTGGCACACGTTCAGCGCCTGGGCCGACGACGAATCCGACGAGGGGACACGCGAGGCCTTCAAAGCGACCGCTGCCGAGGAGCGCAACCACCTCGAAACGGTGCTCGATACCCTCGGTCGAGAGACCGCCGCCGACGCGTACGAACCCGATGCAGTCCCAGCGCTCCACGACTACCTGCGGACACTCGAGTCCACCGACGAACGCATCGGCGCACTCGTTGGGCGCATCCTCGCGAGCAAGCGCTCGAAAGATCAGGTCGTCGGCTACTTCATCGGTGACGCGGACCCGCAAACGGCGGCCGTCTTCCGCGAGTTCGGTGACGATCTCGACGCCCAACTCGAGCGCGCCGGAGAACGCTTCGCGGACTGCTGTATTGACGACGCCGCTCGCGCGAGAGCGGCTGCGGCCGCGGTCGACGCGATCAGCGCTGCGTACGACGAGTACGTCGAGAATCTGGAAGAACTGGGAGCGAATCCGAAGCCCGTCTGTTGAACGAGCCAATCGGTCGCAGTTCGTCAAATCGCGGCTGTTTCTGCCAGTCTAACTGCGAAACGTGATCGACAGACGCCGCGACAAGTAGGCGACCGTTCCTCTCGGGATGACTATGATCCGCTCCCGATAGCCGACCACCACCCGCAACTGGTACGTTTCCTATACAGTCATCAGAAGCGACCCGTATTCAGAAATAGCGCTATTATAAAGGCATTTGCCTCGATTCGAGGGTTCCATTGGTGATGCCTTCCACCACGGACACCGGGCGAAACGACGAGCCGACGACCGAACGGGCCTCGACCGCGCGGCGAACCTTCATGGCGGGCCTTGGAGCGCTGGCGGGATCGGGCGCGTTGGGCACCACCGCAAGCGCCCGTGACGGCCACGGGGTTGGCGGCGGGCGGACCCGCAACGTCATTCTCCTCGTACCCGACGGTGGCAGCCGGGTGCACGACACCGCGGCCCGATACTACAGCGCGTACCAAGACGACCCGGCAGCGTTTCCCGCAAATATCGATGACGTCGAACTCGGGATCGACCGCGCCGACGCCGTCGGCTCGGTGTCGACCTACCCCGACGATCCCGACGGACAGCTAATCACAGACTCCGGTGCTGCCGGCACGGCGATCGCAACGGGACAGAAGACCTACCCGACCGCGATCAGCGTCGATCACGCCGGAAATCCAATAGAAACCGTGCTCGAACGGGCAGCCGCGGCCGGCTACGCGACCGGACTGGTGACGACGACACAGTTAACTCACGCGACGCCAGCAGCGTTCGCGACGCACGTCAGATCTCGTGGTCAACAGGAGGAGATTGCACGCCAGTACGTCCGGGAGCAGGATGTCGACGTGGACGTTCTGCTCGGCGGTGACCGATCACACTTTCGGGCGGACAGCCGCAAGGACCACGCCGACCTCATCGGTGAAGCCGAGGCCAACGGCTACCAATACGTCGAGACCGCGGACGAGTTGGCAGCCGCCGAGAACGAGAAGATCCTCGGCCTGTTCACCGAGACAGGACACTTCGACTACTCCCTCGACCGAACCGACGACCCCGACACCACGCAGCCGACGCTCCCTGAAATGACCGTGAAGGCGATCGAGGTACTCGAGTCCCGCTCACGAAACGGCTTCTTCCTGATGGTGGAGGGCGGACGGGTTGACCACGCCGGCCATGCGAACGACCCCGCGGTCGTTCCGGAGCAGGTCGAACACGACGCGGCGGTCAACGTTGCGATGGAGTACGCGGATGGACCGGGTTTCGGTCGCGGCCGCGGGCCCGCCGATACACTGGTCGTCACCGTCGCCGACCACGAAACCGGCGGGCTGGTGCTGGCTCGCGACTCCTACCACATGGATTGGGAGCCGATCGTCGACCAGGAGGTTTCCCAGGGCGTGCTCGCCGCCGAACTCGAGCCGCTGTCCTCGGTCGAGGAGGTCAAAACGCACATCGAAGCACGGACCGGAATCGACGATCTCTCGACCGACGAGGCGAACGAGTTACTCGACGATCCCTCGGCGATCACTGGTCGTGACAGCGTCGTGAATCGCCGGGCGGGCCTCGGCTGGAGAACTGACACGCACAGCGCGACGGACGTACCGGTCTACGCGAAAGGGCCGGATGCGATCGTCGGACACTTCGGGAAGCATCAGGATAACACCGATCTCGTCGACGGTTTTGACGCACACTTGAACCTTCGGTAACGGCGAAACCGAGGTGACAATGCACTCGGCAGATAACAGAGATCGACCGGCGCAAAGAAACGACAGTCACAGATGAGAGGGTGAGACGACAACCACCTCAGGCGATCCGGTCGACGCGCCCGTCGAGGTCGAAGTCGGTGACCGCGCCGCCTGCGAGTCCAGCAACTGTGTCGTGGAAGTTCGTTCGGTAGCTCGCTGGCCCCTCGTAATTCAGGTCTGCGGCGCGCTCGCCCGCGATGCCGAACGCGAGTGTTCCGTGAAGCGCCGCGGCGTGGGCGTCCTCGAGTGCACCGTTGAACGCGGCGAGGGTCGCACCGAGCATACAGCCGGTACCGACGACCTCACCCAGCATCTCGTGACCTGCGGTAAGTCGGTAGACGCTGTCGGCGTCCGCGACGATGTCCTCGACACCACTTGCGACGACGATCGAACCGGTCGAGTCGGCGAGCGAGCGGGCAGTCTCCTCGATTTCGTCGTAGTCGCCAACGGATTCAACGCCTTTCACGTCGGCTTCGACGCCCGCGAGGGCGCTGATCTCGCCGTAGTTGCCCTTGATGACAGTGAACGAGACTTCGTCGAGCAGCGTCTGTGCGACCGACTTACGTGTCGGCGTGGAACCGACGCCGACGGGATCGAGCACGACCGGAATATTGAAGTCGGCTGCCGCCTGCGCGGCCTCGTGCATCGCTTCGACTTTCGGTTCCGGAACCTGTCCCGTATTGAACAGCACGGCGTCTGCACCCTGGGCCATCTCGCCGGCATCGCCGGGCGAGTCGGCCATCACTGGAAGCGCGTCCCAGTGGAGGATAAGGTTCGCCACGTCGTTCATCGTCACCTCGTTTGTCAGTGCCTGGACGAGCGGCGGGGCGTCCGCGATGGCCCGTAGCGAGTCCGCCAGTTCGTCGCCGGTAACGTCCGGTGAGTCAGTGTCACTCATTCGGTGGCTCCTCCGTGCTCGACGTGCTTTGCCGTTTCGACGGTTGAGGCGAGCGCGGCGGTCGCAGCCGCTGGGTCGTCGGCGGCGGTGATCGCCGAAATAACCGCGACGCCGACTGCACCCGCCTCGACGACCGGTCCGGCGTTGTCGGTCGTGATTCCGCCGATACCGACCGCCGGAATCGAAATCGCGTCGGTGATGTCGGCGACACGCTCCGGGCCGACGCCGTCTTTGTATTCCTCGACATTCTTCGAAGTCGTGCCGTAGATCGTCCCGATACCGACGTAGTCCGCGCCGTCGGCTTCGGCCTGCTCAGCCTCTGCAACTGTCGCCGTCGAACAGCCGACGATCGCGTCCGGCCCGAGCAGATCCCTGACGACCGAGACGGGAAGGTCCGACTGGCCGACGTGTACGCCGTCGGCGTCGATGGCCTGCGCGATGTCGACCCGGTCGTTGACGATCAGGTCCACGCCCGTCTCGGCCGTCAGCTCGCGCAGTTCCCGACCGAGTTCGTACCGAAACCGGGTGTCGGTGTCCTTCTCGCGGAGCTGGACGGCGTCAACCCCACCCGCAATCGTCGCCTCGACGATCTCGAGCGTCGAGCGCCCCGTCGAGACGGACTCCTGGGTGACGAGATACGTTTGCCAGTTCGAGGGATCCATATGGCTCACTCCGTGTATTGGGGCAAAAGAGGGCGGGGTTCGGTTCGGAGGTGCTGCGGAAACAATGCAAAAGGTAGCTTCAAGCAGCGTTCGCTGACAGAGAATCCGTAACCCACCCAGACAACCTCACCGGCCAAGACATCCAGCAAGACGATGGACGGTGGGAGTCCAAAAGAGATCAACCAGATGAACCACGTTCACTCGTAGAGACGGAATTAGTCTAAGAATCAATTTCCCATATGAATGAATAGAGTGTACTGATAATGACTTCACAAGGAATTAATTCTGACCTATTTGATAAATTAGGGATCTATAGAGGTGTGAATGGAACGGTGTAGACCCTATTAAATCAGAGGTAGTAGAATATATTTATCATAAGGGTCATTGAAGACTATTGGGATGGATGGAACGCATATCAGCCTCGTTGGAATAAACCTCTCGATAGTAGCAGGGTTCTGGATGATGAGAAACACGCTCACCGAGGGGACGCCTATTGTCACAGAACTCCACCACTTGTTACTCTGGGGGGGTCTAGCGATCACACTCGTCGGTCTGATCGTCTCCATTGTGAGAGAGTCTAATGGGTGAGTTCCAGTCATCGCTGTGCTAACCGAATAGTGTACGGGGCATCTCCGAACGAAGCGAAGTGGGACCGACGCGGTAGGTGGTCGAATTACGCTTCGTCCTTGAGCAGCCAATCGGCCATTTCGTCCGCAGCGAAGACCTGATCGTCGAGAGGATTCACGGTCTCGCGGAGACGCTCGAGGAGAGACCTCGAGAGCCTGCGAGCCGACGACAAGGTTACACCTCGAGAAACGGCTCGCCAGCCCGGAGCAGCGACCCGAACTCGTCCTCCCGAACCGTCGAGAACGGCGTGATCGGTTCCGGATTCTCGGGTTTGTCTGCGATTTCCCGTCGCCACCACCGCACGTCGTGCCACTCTCCCTGCGTGTAGCCGACCCGCGGGAAGTCTGCAAAGCGCTCGAAGCCGAGCCGTCCGTGAAACGCCACCGTCGCCGGGTTCGGCAGCGTCGTCACCGCGTAGGCCTCGTAGAAGCCCTGGGCCTCGAGAACTGCGAGCAGCGACGTGTAGAGCGTTCGCCCGACACCCGACTGGCGGGCGTCCTCTGCGACGTAGACGGAGCGTTCGACGACCCACTCGTCGGCCTAGCGCTTTCGCAGCGGACCCGCATAGGCGTAGCCGAGCACCGTTCCGTCCTCGCGCTCGGCGACGAGCCAGGGGTACTGCTCGAGTGTCGACTCGATACGGTCTGCCATCTCGGCTTCGGTCGGCGGCGTCTCCTCGAACGTGACCGCGGAGGACGAACAGAAGGGTGCGTAGATATCGCGAACGGCGGCCGCATCGGCCGTAGTGGCAACTCGAATGTGTGGGACCATACGTCGTCTCACCCACTGCTTTCTGGCGGGTCGGTATAAGTTCGCCGCCCCGGTTACGACCCCTCCGAACAGGCGACCAGCTCCCCGTCCGTTCGCGGGTCAGGGTCGAACGACGGCTCCGTTCCAATCCCGTCGTACTGCGCGCGCAACGCGACCCGGTCGCTGAGAAAGTAGGTCACCCGAACGTCCCACTCGGCGTGTTCCGTGTGCTCCGTCTCCGTCACCAGATCGTACACCAGCGAGACCAACACACCATCTTGGTTGCGATTGTCCTCGGAAACGGAATCGGAATCGGAAACGGAATCGGAGTCGGAGCCGTGATTGTGGTCCCGATCCTCGTCAGCTACCGCCGACAGCCGGTGCTGTCCGACCGTCAACTCGAAGTCACGTGCCTGGTCACCCTGTGTCACGAGAAACTGCTGCTGACGATACGCCTGCTCGAATGCACGCACGTACGCCAGTGCACTCCGTGAACGCTCGGCTGGTTCTGGTGGGTACTCGAGTACGTCGAACGTAACCTCGGGTGCGTCTTCGTCGGCCGACGCGGGTGGAAATGCAGTCGGTCGAGAGACGCCAGTACAGTCGATATCAGTTCTCGTGGGGATGGGTTTATCGTTCGACGAAGCCGTCTCTGGGTTGCGGAACCAGTCCGACGAACAGCCGGCTGTCAGCGCAGCGAGGGAAACGACGGACGCGAGAAGCGACCGACGAGAGCGGGGAGGGCGCATACACGCACGTCAGTCAGGCCGCCAATAGATGTTTCGTATCCGACTGCTCCGAGGTGGAGAGAACAATCGGATGAGAGTAGACGAGTGCGTCGGGCTCAAAGTGGGCGAGTGAGCGACTACTCGTCCTCAAGCAGTCGATCGACCATCTCCTCCGGATCGAAGCGCTCGATGTGGTCGTAACCCTGGCCAACACCGAGGAAGAGAATCGGACGGCCGGTGACGTGTGCAACCGAAATCGCCGCCCCACCGTTCGAGTCGGCATCGGCTTTCGTCAGGATCGCACCGTCGATCTCGGCCGCGTTGTTGAACTCACGGGCGCGGTTGACCGCGTCCTGGCCGGCCACCGCCTCATCGACGAACAGGGTCATGTCCGGATCGACGACGCGGTCGATCTTCTCGAGTTGATCCATCAGTCCCTCGTCGGTGTGGAGCCGACCCGCCGTGTCACCGAGGACGATGTCGACATCGTTTGCCTCGGCGTACTCGACGGCGTCGTACAGCACCGCAGCGGGGTCACCGCCCTGCTCGTGGGTGATGAGTTTCGTGTCGAGTGCATTGGCGTGCTCCTGGATCTGCTCGTTGGCTCCGGCACGGTAGGTGTCGCCGTTGGCCATCACGGTGGAGTAGCCTCGCTCCTCGAAGTAGCGGCTGAGCTTCGCGATCGAGGTGGTCTTCCCGACGCCGTTGACGCCAGTGAAGATAATCGTCACCGGCTTGTCCTCGACTGCGATGCGCTCGTCGAAATCGAACTGACCGACGCTGATCACGTCGTAGATCGCATCCCGGAGCGCCTCCTCGACGACCGCACCCGTCGAGGTCGTGAACGTCCGCGTCTCGCCGATCAGTTCGTCGCGGATGTTATCGAGGATCTCCTCGGCAACGCCCATCTCGACGTCACTCGAGAGCAGCGCCATCTCGAGTTCGTGGAGCGGCCCTTCGAGGTCTTCCTCTTCGATGACAAATTTGCCCTTGACGAAGGATTTTGCCTTGCGACCGAAGCCGGTGCTGCCGTTGTTGTCTGTGTCGACATCGTCAGTCTCGGCGTCGGCATCGTCAGTCTCGGCGTCGGCCTCGATCTGATCCCGATCCTGGTCCTGATTCTGGGCCTCGCCGACCGCATCCGTTTCTGCTTCCGCTGCAGACTCGTCAATCTCGCTGACATCGGCCGCGCCGGAATCGGAATCAGCACCGACACCTGTCTCTACCCCACCCGCCGTCTCGGCATCAGGACTGGGCTCTGCCTCAGCGTCGACCTTGGCGCTCGTCGCAGCCGAGGACTCGAGTGCGGCGTCGCCCGTGGTTGTGGTCGATTCCGACTCGGCGGGAGAAGACGTTTCAGTGGGTTGCTGGTCGGTTGGGTCAGTGTTGGCGTCGGCATCCGTGTCTGTGTCCGTGTCCACATCGACACCGGCGGCTGCCGCACTCTCGGTCGCGTCGACTGCCTCGGACCCAGCGGTGTCGGCCTCGACATCGCTCTCGGCAACGTCCTCGTCTGCGGCGGGGTCGTCGACCTCCTCGACGTTCTCTTCGGCAGCTTCCTCGGCATCCTTCCGGAAGCTTCCGAGTTTCTTCTTCAGATTATCGAACATTGTAACGGTGGCTGTAGGGAGTTGTTAGTGACTGCTGACTGCTACTGGACTGCTGACTGCTGTCCGATACTTGGCACAACAAACGCCCATCTCGTTCAGTTGCGCACTTACTCGTCGTCCTGGCCCGGCTGGCCGCCCATCTGCTGCATCTGCTGTTGCATCGCCTGCTGCTGAAGCTGCTGGGCCTGGGACTCGAGTTCCTCGCTCTCGGATTCGAACTCGTCGATCTCGTCTTCGAGGTCGTCGATTCGGTCGTCGAGCGTCTCCTTCTTGCGTCCGAGCGCCTCGACAGCGTCGTCCTGGTCGAACTCCGCGGCGTAATCGGAGCCGAGTTCGACGATCGCTTCGTCGATGTCTTCGATCGTTGCGCGCAGATATGCGCCGCCACCGAGTGGGACCTGCACTGTCGAGCCGGTTTCAAGCGTCTCGAGGGCATCGATAGCCTCGTCGACCTCGCCCTGTTCGGTTCGAATATCCTCGACTTCGCCTTCGAGCGCGGTGATCTGTTCTTGGATCTCCTGAAGTTCCTGGGAAAGCTGCTGGAGCTGTTGTTGACTCATGGCTTTCACTCCGGCAGGCAGTCGGAAGAATCTTCCCTTCCACAGCTATTTCCGCGGTTTCGCGGGCGTTTCGGCGAAACCGGGCGTAGCGGACCGCTCCGGACTAGATCTGTCCCGGCTCGCGGTTCGAGGGCTGGCCCGTCATACCGCTTCCCCCACGGCGAGGTCGCGTGAGTGCATCGGGGTCGATACCGTCGAACTCCGGCGGCAACGAGCCATCGCGGGCGTACTTGTAGAGTGCAGTCTTCGCAATGCCCGTCGCAGCCTGGTAGATGACCAGCAACAGACCGATCACGAGCAGGGTCGGAACGAGCGTGAACGTGAGCACCGTCCACGGATCAGCGAGCGTCGCCATCGGGACCCCGATGCCGAGAAGACCCGTAAGCGCGATGAGCGGCACCATCACGATGCCAACGCCGAGGCTGATCCCTCCGACCTGCCCCCACGTCTCGCGGAACAGGCTAGCGCTCTCGCGCAGCGAGTTCCGAACGCCACCTTCCTGGAAGACGATGACTGGGACGATGAAGAACGTCATCGCGAACCAGGCGAAACCAGCCAGCGAGCGGGCAAGGCGAGCGCCCCAGCCGTCCTGGCTCTCGAGTGCCTGGAAGATGAGGCCAACGGCGGTACCGACGGCACCCCACGCGAGAATCGTTCGTCGGGCCTCCCAGGCACCGGTGAGGCCGGCCCGGAGACTGGTCGGTTCGTCGGCGAACAGACTGCCGACGGCGTGGACGAGCGCCGCGCTAAAGAACGTCGCAACCGATGTGGCGACGAACATGAATCCGACGGAGGCAGCCACGAGGAGGGCCGTGACTACCGTGTCGGCCGACCCTTCCGAGACGGTCACAAACTGGTCGACCAGCGCCATCCCGTAGCCGACGCCGAACAGCGCAGCGACGATACCACCGAGCAGCCCGATCAGTCCGACAATCCAAGCGAGGCCATACATGACAGGAAACGCGAGCAGCCACTTCTCACGTCGGAGGACGCCGAACGAGGCTTTCGCGATTGCGAGGCCAGTTTTGAACCTGGCGAACAGGGACCCGAACATACGAGAAATATATTGCTACCATATTATAAGTCTTGAGGACCGTTCGGAACAGTGATTCGTACAGTATGAGGCCTCTAGCAGAGGAAAACGCTGTTTGAGGAAGGGGTGATTCACGGTCAGGCGAAGTGAACCAGTAGGCACAGACGCAACTCCAGAGCTGCGGGGATCAGTATCAGTATCAGTATCAGTAGGAACAAACGCAAACTCAGGGCTACGCCAGAGCAGTGCCGACCACAAAAACGGACTGCAAAACCGACCGACTCAGTTCGCAGCAGTTAGTCGAGATAGCCGAGTGCATCCTCGATCCGGCCGAGTTCCGGACCCGTCGTATCCTCGCCGACGACGTAGCCCGACTCGTTGGCCAGCAGCCCCGACCCAACCAGCGGCGCACCGTAGTTAATCGTCCCGACATCTGCACGAACGTCGAGGGACGCTTCGAGTACGTCGAGTTCCTCGTCGGTCGCCTTCGGGTGACAGAGCACGCCGGAGTTCGTCGCGACTGCGGCGGTGCCGACGGTACGGACACCAGCGAGGTCGCCACGTTCGACGGGGACGGAAAGCGTATCCTTGATGATCTGGATTGCCTCACGAGGCAGGTCCGGGTGGACGTAGGCCCCGTAGTCGTTCGCGAGGACGACGTTCCCGGCGGCGTTGATACTACCGGGCAACT
Organism: Natrialba chahannaoensis JCM 10990; assembly: GCF_000337135.1. Lineage (GTDB taxonomy): Archaea > Halobacteriota > Halobacteria > Halobacteriales > Natrialbaceae > Natrialba > Natrialba chahannaoensis. The sequence goes on along the minus strand of NZ_AOIN01000035.1, from coordinate 78,814 downwards.
CCGCGACAGGCACGTCGACTGCCTCCTCGAGTCGTTCGCGCTCGTACTCGAGTACGCGGGAGCTGACGAGGAGGCCGTTTTCGTTACCCGTCGCTAGCGCGCCGACGGTCGAAGAACCGCCGACAGTTGTCTGAATCGCGGGGACCGCGAGTTCGTCGGTCAGGTCGGCGACAATGTCGTCGTCGACGTCCGGGCGAACGAGTACGCACGAGTCGGTCGCACGGGCGAAGACGCCGACGTAGGCCGACCCGGCGAAGGCGAGTCGCTGCAAGTTTAGTCGGCGACCTCGGCCTCAACGACGGCCTCGCCCTCTTCGTCGAAGCGAGCCGCGCGGACGCGGAGCTTGCGTGGCGGGTTCGCTCGACCCTGGGACCAAACTTCCTCGTTGATCGAGGGGTCAAGTCGGATGGCGTCCTCGTCGACGGCGAAGTGCTTGGCGAGGTGTTCACGGATGAGTCGCATGGCGAGGTCCGCGGCCTCGTGGTTTGCGCCCTTCTTGACGTCCCGAAGCGGGACGGTTACAACGCGTTCTTCGAAATCACTTGCACTCATTGATCTTACTCGTCGGTGTCGTTACGCCGCCAGTTGCGTCGCTTTGGGTTCCGCTGGACTTCCATGTCCGTCTTCATCATAACCCAGGCCGGAACGCGGCTGTTCTGGTTCTCGAGTTTGGCAAGTCGCTTTTTCTTGCCCTTCGACTTCTTACCCATAGTAGCCGGACGTAGCCCGTGCTGGCTTAAAATCTTGTCCATCTCTCGGGACGCTGGTGTGTGGGAGGGTCGCGGCCCTTTGCACCGATATCGGCTGCCTCAGGTTGTAAGACGGATTAGATATCGGGTAGCCGCCTCCAGTGTCGCCTCGCTCAGTTCCGTCGTGTACTCGAAGCGATCGACTGCCGGTTCAGTGTCGTTGACCTCGTAGCCGTCGTGGCGGGCGAACTCATCGTGATCGTAGCAGCCAGTGCCGTGAAATCGCGTTCCGCCGCCGAACTCGTCGGGGCCGGCGTAGGCGGTCGCCATAGGACTCACCTGTAGCGTTCGTCCCTCCAGTCCGGTTCTGGTTGCAGTCCCCAGGTTGTGATCACAGCGTGTGTCCCCGACATCGGCAACGATATCGGGCGAGAGAAACGTATGAAGCACTTCATGGATTGCGATGTTTCGGCTGACCGCACGCGAGTCCCAGACCTCCGTCGCACCGATGTTAGCGACGGTCTGTGCGCCGGCGACTGCGTCTGGGTCATCCGCATCACTCCCTGCAGAGTCGATCAGATCGTTCGGTGAAATCGTCCCGCCGTACCCGACCTGGTAGTTGAACGGCGACCAGCAAAGCAACAGGTGGCAAGTCGGCCCGCCGAGTGCACCGCGATCGTGAAGTTGGTCTCGAAAGGCGTCGAGAACGGCCGAAAGCGACGGGAACGCGAGATCAGTCGGCTGCGAGACGGACAGGAGTGGAAAACGGACGGGTGGACCACGCTCGACGCGTACGGTGAGCTCCGGCTCTGAGACGGAGGTTGAATCCGAGATCAGCGATCGGTCGGCTGCGTAGGCCTGAATCTGGTCCATCGCGTCCTCGACGGCCGCAAACGCGTCCTGAAACGGGGTTGGCCAGTCGTCGCTCATACCCTCAACACCGTACCAGAGCCAGGCAGTCGGCGGGACGGGGCCAGGGTAGACGCGCACGCGAAGGTGATCAGGCTCGCTTTCGCTGGCGTCCGCGCTCGGGCCGAACAGGGATGCGCCACCTGCGCCACCGACGGCGGCAACGAATTCCCTGCGGCTGACCGGTGCGGATCGTCCGAACCGAGACAGAGACCGCGGCGGTGACCCCATCAGCTACGTCAGTATCCCGTCATCCCTCATCATACACAGTGCTGTATGTGCAGGTTGCCCCAGCGTACGACGACGGTACACGAGCAGGGTGTGGGCTGTAGGACACCGATACCGGACTACCGTGGACCCAGGATGGAGTCTCGACGGGCGGCACACCTACGGCCGAAGGTATGCATAGCCGTCCGTCTGCAACTGCGTCACCTCGACGGCACCTTCGGGAACAGTTTCGATTCCGTCGATGAGATCCGACTCGTCGAAGTCGACCGTCTCGAGCGTATTGCTGCACGCCTTGAACGCGACACCCTCGTCGAGTAGCTCCTGGATGTCGTCGTCTGCTCTGCCACCGGCTCTGGCCACCTCGATTCCGGACGCCTGGATGACCACCGCAACGTCGTCGATTCGCCCGCTCTCGTCCGCGACGAGGTTTCTAGCGATCGCGAGTGACGTATCCTGTTCGCCTTCGTCTCCCGACAGGAGGTGTACGACGGTTTGCATGCACGGAAGCGACGCCAGGAACTGGCGAAGCCTTGCTGCTTGCAAGCGATGAGAGTGCGTCGGATGCCGCCGCTCACGCCGCGAGCGGATATCGCGCCACCGTCGAGTACTCCGGTCCCTCGTCCGTAAGCGTGCTTTCGGTCAGTCGAGCCTCCTCGACGCGCGTCTCGCCGACTGTTGGCTCTCGCTCTCGGACGAGGTCCTGAACCAACTCCTTCCCGCCCGCATGTTCCATGCGCGCGAGCGTGACGTGCGGCGTGAACTCGTGTGACTCCGCCTCGAACCCCATCGCCGTCGTCCGTTCCTCGATGGTCTCGTGCAGGGCCGTCAGCTCGTCGCCACCCGTTTCGGTCCCGAGCCAGAGCACGCTGATGTACTCCAGGTCGGGGAAGACACCGAGTCCGCCATAGCGGACGGTGAAGGGCGAAACGGCTGCCTCGTCGACCGCCATCTCGAGTTCGGACTCGAGTGCGGGCAGTCTGCTCTCGTCCACATCGCCGAGGAACTTCAGCGTGATGTGAGCCTGCTCGGGGTCAGTGAAGGTGAGGCCACTGGCGTCGCTGAACTCGTCCTGGAGGTCGGCGACCGCGTTCGCGAGGTCGTCCGGAAGGTCGACGCTGACGAAGAGTCGCATAGTGGGAGGTTCGACGACAAACTACTCAACGGTGACGACGGCTGACGACGGCGATGGTGAGGTGGGCAATATGTAACGAGCCGTCTGTTCCCGGGTCGCAGCCCTTAACAGTCGTCGTCGCCACATTCAACCAATGACTGACCGAGAGGGAGACGGAAACGGAGACGGCTCTCGCGACCATCGGTTCTCCGAAGGAGAGGGGTTCAGTGACCCCTACGACGAGTTCGACCTCGATCCGCCGGAACTGGACGTCGACCCCTCGAAGGTCGACCCGGTCGACTCCCGCGTCGTCGCCGACACGCTCGACAGCCAGCAGATCGCAAGCGACGACGTCGACGCAACGGAACTGCTCGACGTCGGCCTGAGCTACATGCAGATCAACCGCTACGAGCAGGCGACCGACGCCTTCGAGCGAACCGCCCAGTACGCCGAGGACGAGCGACTCGAACAGGAAGCCTGGGTCAACAAGGGTGTCGCTCACGCCGAACTCGAGGAGTGGGACGAAGCGATCGGTGCCCATCGAGAGGCACTGAATATCGACGCCGAGAGCGAACACGCCGCGACGGCCGAAACGAACCTCGCCTACGCCCTCTGGGAGTTCGGCGAGACCGCACAGGCGCTCGAACACGCCGAGCGCGCCGTCGAGATCGACGAGCGCTTCGCCGAGGGCTGGTTCAATCGCGCCTTCTTCCTCTCAGAGCGCGGTCTCTCCGAGGAGGCCCTGCAGTGTATCGACAACGCGATCCGGCTCGGCCTGCGAAACACCAAGATCCTCGAGGAGAAGGCCGAAATTCTCGAAGATCTCGGCGAGTACGACGAGGCCGAGGAGATCGCCGAGGAGGCAAACGAACTGCGCGAGCGCGCCGAACAACAGATGATGGAGGATCGACGGGAGATGGAGGGCCAGCCGACCGGTGCGGGCGGCGGTGCCGGTGACTCCACGAGCGACATCGCCGACCCCGGCCGCGAAGCCGACCGCGACCGCGAGTGGGAACTCGAGTAACAGACGGAGACGAGACGACGCATGATCATCAACGAACGCCAGACACAGGAGGGACTACTCGTCGCGGTCTGTGACAACGATGCCCTCGGTGAGACGTTCGAAGGCGACGACCTCTCGCTGACCGTCACGGAGGAGTTCTACGGCGGCGACGAGGTGGACGAGGATGCTGTTATCGACAGTCTTGCACGAGCGGACGTGGCCAACATCGTCGGCACCCGGTCGGTAGAGCTCGCGATCGAGGCGGGATTCATCGACGAGGGGAACGTGCTCGAGGTCGGCGAGACCCACCACGCGCAGTTGTTGCGGATGTACTGAACGAGCCGACCCGTCGCAGAAAATTGGGCAGCGGCCGATCTATTCACGTCGTCCAAGTGGCGGGAAAATGTTTTTATCGTATCACACAGAGATCGAAATATGAAGATCCAGCAGGTCCCGATCCTCGCACACGTCCACAATCCGGGGTACACCGGTGAGAATCGGTGTCTTCCCTGTACGATCGTCAACCTCGTCATTGCAGGGATACTCGCTGTCGCCGCCGCAGTGGTTTCACCGCTCCTCGCGGTTGCCGTCTTCGCCTTCTCAGTCGCCGCCATCGCCTTGCGTGGTTACCTCGTTCCGGGTACACCGACGCTGACCAAGCGGTACTTCCCCGATTGGCTTCTGGCGAAGTTCGACAAGGAGCCCGAGCCAGGTGCGGGCACCCTCGTTGCAGACGATGGGGCGGCCGGTGCTCGTGCTCGTGCTCCTGGGGCGGAAGCCGGCACCGACACAGGAACAGGCACAGACACAGACACCACCACCGACCAGACCACCGTCGAGCCCATCGATCCCGAACAGTGGTTACTCGAGTACGACCTCGTCGTGCCGTGTTCGCGGGCAGAGGTGGACGACGGGGCAGACGAAGCGGAAGCCGGCGCAGAAATGGAGGAGGACCTCTGTCTGACTGCGGAACTCGAGGAGACCTGGCAAGCTGCCATCGACGAGCGACGGGACGGTGATCGAGTCGAACAGGTTGCGGCGTTTTTCGATGTCGACCAGTCGGAAGTAACGGTAGATCAGGCCGACAACGCGGAGCAGCCGGTTCGAGCGCGCATCGAGGGACGTCTCGCTGCACAGTGGGAGTCCGACGCGGCGCTGTTGGCCGATCTGGGGAGTATGTGCGCACTCGCCGAGCAGGTACCGGAGTGGCCAGAACTCCCGCTCGAACAGCAGAGTCAACTCGCGAACGGGCTGCGAGCCTTCGTCGAGACGTGTCCGAGCTGTACGGGCGAGATTTCGCTGGATGAGGAGACCGTCGAATCCTGCTGTCGGTCCTATCAGGTGTACGCGATCACGTGCAACGACTGTGAATCGCGAGTGCTCGAAGTTCGACAGTAGACGGAGACGGGGCCGTACTAGTTGGGCAGTGCGCTCATTTCGTCAAGCGTGCAAGGTAGAACCACGGCAGGCAACCACATCACCTCATCGACTGCGCCATACAGCAGCTTTGTGCCTGCCGGTACGGACGCGGCTGGGAGCAATGACGTACTGGGGCATGCTCCCCGTCGTTTGTTCTGTGTCTGCTTCAACCGACGAGCGCCTGCGGCGGCCACAGCGCTGGGAGGTCGCATCCATTATACCGATTCGGTCGGTACCCACCCACAGTGACAGACTGGATTCAGTGTGAGGGCGACGAGCAACGCTCGGGCGTCCGGCGAACCGTTACCGATCCCGTGCGTGTCGAAGAGGGGTGGACAACCGACCTTATCGGCACCGCCGGCCCGCCGGTTCTCGACCGCGATACCGTCTTCGTCGGAACAGACCGAGGGAACTGCTACGCGTTCGATCAGGAAACAGGTCGACGGCGCTGGGTTGTCGAGACGATGGCTGCAACCGAGACCGCGCCCGTCGTCACGCGCGAACGCCTGTTTTTCGGAACCGCCGACGGAACGATTCACGCCGTCGATCCAGCAACCGGCAACCAGTACTGGCAACTCGAGTTACCGGCCCCGCTCACGACGGCCCTGCTCTATGTAGACGGCGATCTGTACGCCGGCCACGAGGACGGCCTCACCGCAATTGCGACGGCGGCTGGTGACGAAGTGGACGCGTTCGAGTTGGACGACGACGGCGAGCCGGCCGAAGAGCCCGGAGCCGTCCGCTGGACGGTCGAGACCGACGCCCCGGTGACGGGAGCACCGGTTATCGCGAGACCGCCAGAAAGAGAGCAGGAGACAGCGCCGCTGCAGGAATCAACGGCACCTGAGTTTGAGTCCGAACTCAATCACGAGGCCGACCCGGACCTCGGACAGGAACTCGACGGCAGTATGGAGCTGAACGACAGCATCGATATCGACACCGAAAGCGACGAGTCTTGGGACTCGTCCCGCATCTATGTTGCGACAGCGGACGAGCGCGTACTCTGTCTCGCAAGCGACGACGGCGAGGGTGTCTGGGCTGCGCCCACCAACGGCGTCGCGACGAACGCGCTCACGGTCGCCGACGGCCGCGTCTATGTCGCCGACGCCGGTGGCACACTGCTTGCATTAAACGCCGGCACTGGCCAAACCTGGTTTACGTACTCGATTACCGCCGGTTTCACCACCGGCGCAACCGTACTCACTGCGGAGGGGACCACGATCATCGGCGCGAACGACGGCTACGCCCACGTCACCGACACCACCTTCGGCCGGCGCAAACTGCGAGGCTGGCTCTTCTCGAAGAAGGGCGTCGCTCTCGACGGCGAGGTCCAGGCAGAGCCCGTCGTCGCCGGCGACGTGCTCTGCGTCGGCGACACAACCGGCTCGCTCTACGGCCTCGACCTCACTGACGACTGTGACCATCTCTGGCACCACGGCTTCGAGGAAGCCATCACGGCTACACCGGCAGTCGGTGATGGAGAACTGTTCGTTGGGACCGGTGATCGACTGGTTCAACTCGAGTGGAGCGACGAGTTGTCGCTGCCCTGAGTTTGTAATTGCTGCGCTGATTCTGTTGTCAGTACTGCCGCCACAATTGCTGTGGTGAGTTGCTGCTGTCGTAGCCCAACCTGAACCCGCGACTGTCCACCCCATCATACATAACTGTTCAGTAACCAGAATTGTCACCCCGACGCCTGCTACCACTTTCACTTTCACTTCCCTGTTAACGAGGGTTTATGGGGTGTCCACGATAACGGAGACGTATGGCAGACGCAGACCTCGAGACACTCCCCGGCGTCGGACCGGCAACCGCAGACAAACTTCACGACGCAGGCTTTGACTCCTTTCAGAGCCTGGCCGTCGCTTCTCCCTCCGAGCTCTCGAACACCGCTGACGTCGGCGAATCGACGGCCGCCGATATCGTCAACGCCGCACGTGACGCCGCCGACGTCGGTGGCTTCGAAACCGGCTCGACGGTGCTCGAGCGACGGAACGAGATCGGCAAGCTGAGTTGGCAGATCGACGAAGTCGACGAACTCCTCGGCGGCGGTATCGAGACCCAGTCGATCACCGAAGTCTACGGTGAGTTCGGCTCCGGAAAGTCCCAGGTCACCCACCAGATGGCCGTCAACGTCCAGCTTCCGAAGGAGGTCGGCGGTCTCCACGGCAGCGCGATGTTCATCGACTCCGAGGACACCTTCCGACCGGAGCGAATCGACGACATGGTACGGGGCCTCCCCGAGGAAGCGATCAACGCTGCACTCGAGGACCGCGAAATCGAGGGCTCGGCTGGTGACGAGGGCGCAGTCGACGAACTCGTCGACGACGTGCTCGACAAGATCCACGTCGCGAAGGCGTTCAACTCCAACCACCAGATGCTGCTGGCCGAGAAGGCAAAGGAACTTGCAGGCGAACACGAGGAGGCCGACTACCCGATTCGCCTCCTCTGTGTCGACTCGCTGACCGCACACTTCCGTGCGGAGTACGTCGGTCGTGGTGAACTCGCAGAGCGCCAGCAGAAGCTCAACAAGCACCTGCACGACCTCGACAAGGTCGGGAACCTCTACAACACGTCCGTTATCGTGACGAACCAGGTTGCCTCGAACCCGGACTCGTTCTTCGGCGACCCGACACAGCCAATCGGTGGCAACATTCTGGGCCACAAGTCGACGTTCCGAATGTACCTCCGCAAGTCCAAGGGTGACAAGCGGATCGTTCGTCTGGTCGACGCGCCGAACCTCGCCGACGGCGAGGCAGTCATGCGCGTTCAGGACGAGGGTCTGAAGCCAGAGTAGTCGGCATCGCAGACATACCGACACACTCGTTGTAGCCCGTTTTGTTTTGTCTTTCTCGTTCTGTGGAGCGACAGCACTACTGCTCGGTAGCGTCTTCGTCGTCTGCAAGTTGCCGGTGATATTCACCTCTCGCAACGCTGAGGAGAATCAGCACCGAACCGATGAACAGCGGCCAAAGCATCGGGATGACGAGTACAAATATCGAGACCTGAATGGAGGCGAGCAAGAGGAGTATATCCTGCTGTCTGGTACGGGGAGTAGCCATACAACGAGGTTCACGTCAGGAGAAGAATTAATTCCGAATGCAGCTTCACTCCGTGGCGGCCGGAGTACGGGAAGCGAGTCAAATAGGAATCGAAGGCGGAACCAACGTCGAATTCGCAGGCTCAGACACGGTCACAACCACAGCCACAGTCACAACCATAACCGCAACCACAACCACCGCCCGAGGTCACTCCCAGCTACTTACTCGTCGTCCTCGGTTGTCGTCTTCTCCACGTCGAGTTCGCCCTGGTAAATCTCCGCTCCATCCTGGGCGACCTTCTCCGCAAGCACCGCACACTTGACCCGCATCGGGGAAATGTCGACACCGAGCATGTCGATCACGTCGTCGCGGTCCATCTCCAGGAGTTCGTCGACGGTCTTTCCGCGGAGCTCACTCGAGAGCATGCTGGCGGAGGCCTGGCTGATCGCACAGCCATCGCCGGAGAAGGCGACGCGTTCGATCGTCTCCTCGTCGCCGTCCTCGTCGAGTTTGACATCCATCCGAATCTCGTCGCCACACATCGGGTTCTCGCCGATGTGAGTGAACGTTGGATCCTCGAGTTGCCCGTAGTTGCGCGGGTTCTTGTAGTGGTCGAGGATCTGCTGTCGGTACATATCCGAGCCCAGTCCCATTGGTGGATATGGGTATGCCAGTTATCTGTAAAAGGGTTCCGGGGTGTGAGAGTGGAGCTCTGATTTTCTTGCGTGCTCCTGTTCTCGTAGTTCCATTGGTCTGTGTTTCTGTACGTTCGTGGTTCCGTATACTCGGGAACCATTACGGGAATGAAGCTGCGAAGAACAGCGCTGACTGCGTTAAAAACGGTTGCTGATCGGAAGCGATACCGCTACGTCGGCCCCTGGTCGCCGCCGTCGCGGACCGGCGGGTTGAGATAGCAGGCATCGACGATGGCGAGGCCGCCGACAAGCGCGGCGACAGCCAGCATCGGGGGCGTCGAAACGCTCGTGACGGTCGCCACGATCAGTGCAACCACGAACGCGACCGGGATAACGCCGAGCGTGAAATCGTACCGGTCGGCCGCGGCGAGAATGTCGACCAGGGCATCGAACGGGTCCTGTTGTGGACTGCCGATGAGTTTCTCGTACATGTGTTCTCACCTCGACAGAGGATGTAACATCGCCCAAATCAAAAACGCTGTGCCAGTTGACTGACGTGCTGAACAGTCACCGAGAGAAACGGAACACGACTCGTCAGCGCTCGCCGACAGCCTCGGCCTCGAACCGGCTGGCGAACTCGCGAACGAACTGTGCGCGTTCGGCGGCGAGGGCGCTCGCAACGTCGGTATACATCCGGTCGGGGAGGTCAAGGATTTTCTTGTGGAGATGGTTATACTGACTCACGCCGGCCGGCGTGTCGTCGTCCGCGACCGGTACCGCCGGATCGTACATCGGCGAGTCAATGGTGGTACCGTGGGCGAAAACACGACCGATGCCGACCGCACCGAGCGCATCGAGGTTGTCCGCGTCAGAGACGATTCTGGCCTCGACGGTCTCCGGTTCGATGTCGTTCGAGTACTGATGGGCACAGAGACAGTGAGAGACCGCCGAGATCGTTTCATCAGCCACACCGAGTTCGCGGAGGATCTCGCTGCCCTCTCGTGCGCCCCACATCGCGTGACAGTCGATCTCGCCGCGGTCCTCGCGCTGGCGACCGATATCGTGGAGGGCGACCGCAAGGTGGACAATTTGTTCGTCGATCTCAGCCGAGTTGGGGTGGCGGTCGACGAGCGTCTCCGCGAGCGCGTCGACGCGCTCGACGTGATGCCAGTCGTGGGCCGGTGGCGCGTCCTCGAAGTACGGTCTGGCGCGACTCCGAACTTCCTCGAGCATAGCCCATCCGTTTTCAGAAGCGGGCGATAAGTGCTCCGCTCCGCGGTGGGTTCACGAATACAACCCAATCGGACTCAGAGCCGAACCACGTCCGCCGGTGGCTCCCCGAACTCATCGGGGTGACAGAGCGTCGCCAATCGCTCCGCAGCGTCGACCAGCCGCGGCGTCCACCGCGTCAGATACGCGCCACCGTCGAGGATAAACACCCGATCCTCGCGAACCGCCGTCAGCTCCTCCCAGCCCGGTCGATCCGACAGCTCACCGAACTGCTCGCGCGTACGCTCCGCGTCGAATCCGCAGGGAGCCACCACCAGCACCTCCGGATCGTACTCGAGTACCGTCTCCCATTCGACCGGTGCCGAGCGCTCGCCCGGCTCACTCAGTTCATACTCGCCGCCTGCGAGCTCGACTATATCCGGCACCCAGGTGCTGGCAGGCCGCACGGGATCCATCCACTCGAGTACCGCCGTTCGCGGGCGGGGTGCTGCTGGCACCCGCTCCTCGAGTGCTACGATTCGCTCTCGCAGGTCGGCAACGAGCTCGTCCGCACGGGCCTCGGTTCCGGTGGCCGCGCCGACATCGTGGACGCACTCGAGTACGTCCTTGAGTCGGCTGGCGTCGAGTGCGAGGACCTCGGGGTCGGCGTCGAGGTCGGCGAGTGTTTCGTCGACGAGTACGTCGTCGACCGCGCAGACACCGCAGACGCCCTGGGTGACGATCAGGTCGGGGTCGGCGTCGTCAATGGCCTCGGCATCCATTTGGTAGAGGTGGCCGTTCGCGGTTGCAGCGCGGACCTGGTCGTGGCGGTCGGCGCTGGCCTCGGCGTCGACTTTCGAGACATCGATCGTCGGCAGGTCGGCGGCCTCGGGTGGATGATCGCAGGCGTGGGAGACTGCGACGGGTTCGACGCCGAGGGCGTACAGAATCTCCGTCGAGGACGGCGACGTTGAGATGACGTTCTGACTCATACGAGAAGTCTTCTCACGGGTTCCTATCACCGTGACGGATCACAGCGAGTGAGCCAAGCAGGGCGAGGAGTGCAGCGCTGGCGGAAACAATGCCGAATCCGGGGAGACCGTCCGAGTCGTCGGTGGAGTCGGAGTCGGAGTCGGAATCAGAACCGGAATCAGAGTCAGCTTGGGACTCGTCGTCAGCGTCCGTCTCGGATTCTGTTTCGGCGTCAGCAACCGCTTCAGCGTACGCCTCCGGGTGGAACGCCTCGGCCATCGCCGTCACCGCGTGGACGACGCGCGGCCCAGGCCGGTTCAGGTGGTTGGTTTTGATCGTCACCGTCTGGTTGGTCTCGACGGCGGTCGTAGACTCGTAGGCCGGCGCGTCCGGCACCTCGGGCGAGTTCGTGTTCAGGACCAACCACTCGGGGTCCTGTTCGACGATCATCTCGTCGGTCGGCTGCTGGTACTCCGCGATGCCCGCCTCTGCGGCGACGTTCGTTCCACCTGCCGCTTCGATCAGTTCGTGGATAAACGTCTCCTCGCCAGCCGTGAAGCCGAAGAAGGTGTAGAGCACGTCCGGACGCTCCTCGCCCTCGAGTGCGTCCTCGACGATAGCGAGTTCCTCGTCCATCCAGTCGACGGTCTCGGCAGCGCCATCACACTCGCCGACGAGCGAGCCGATGGTGTGTGTGCGGTCGCGAACGTCATCGATCGACGTCGCGGAATCGAAGTAGTAGACGGTCACACCGGCCCCACGGAGTGTTTCGACGTCCTCCTCGGTGACGTAGTTGGAGCTCGGCGCGAGCACAAGGTCGGGGTCGAGGTCGATGATAATCTCGTGTTCGATCGTCTCGGACTCCGTCGAGATGCTCGTACGGTCCTCCGCACCCTCCAGATTCTCGGCGTGCTGTGTCGTCCCGACGACCTGGTCTTCGGCACCAATCTCCCACATCGTCTGGGCCGCGCTCGGGTTGATCGTGACGACCGACTCGGGTCGCTCCTCAAGTTCGATCTCGGTGCCAGTGTCGTCCGTCACAGTCAGCGGGAACGAGCATGTCAGATTCGATTTGTCAGCTGTCGGTGCTGATCCCACTCCAGCCACACCGGTCGTTCCGGCCGCCGCCAGCGGACTCACAAACCCGATCATAACGAGCACTGCGATGCCCACAACGCCAATTCGTCGAATGTGCATACCAGTACCGTCGCCACCAGTCAAAGATATATGTGGCTATTGCAATCAGCGTTGTATTCCGTGTTGACACGCCTGCGATCGGCGAGGACTGCAGGCGGCGGTCGACAGCTACCACGCTGGGGAGACTCGGTACTCGAGTAGAAGTCCGTGGAAAAAGCCACGTGTGCCGGCCGGAGAATCGGTACGCAAACAGGTAGCAGAGGACGAGACGTAACGCGTTACGCGAACAGCTGCCGTGCGTCATCGAGCGCGGCGACCAACTTGTCGACCTCATCACGCGTGTTGTAGACGTAGAACGAGGCGCGCGTCGAGGCCGGCACACCGAGTTTGTCGTGCAGCGGCTGCGTACAGTGGTCACCGGCGCGGACCGCGATCGTGTGGTCGTTCATGATCGAGGTCAGGTCGTGGGCGTGGACGCCCTCGAGGTTGAAGCTGACCAGACCACCGCGGTCAGGACCGCCTTCGGGGCCGTAGATTTCGACGTCCTCCTCGGCTTCGAGTCGATCGTAGGCGTAGGCCGCGAGTTCCTCCTCGTGAGTTTCGATTCGGTCCATGCCGATTGCTTCGAGCCAGTCGACTGCCGCGTGGAGGCCGACAGCTTCGGCGATCGGTGGCGTACCCGGTTCGAACTTCCAGGGGAGCTCACCCCAGGTGGAGTCCTCGAATGTGACCTTTCGGATCATGCCGCCGCCGTAGAGGTAGGGGTTCAGGTCCTCGAGGAGGTTCTGTTTCCCGTAGAGCACGCCGATACCGGTGGGGCCGGCCATCTTGTGGCCCGAGAAGGCGTAGAAGTCGGCGTCGATCTCCGTCACGTCGACGGGGCGATTTGGGACGGCCTGTGCGCCGTCGATAAAGGAGAGCGCGCCGTGTTCGTGGGCGAGGTCGGTCAGTTCGGAGACGGGGTTGACGGTGCCGAGCGTGTTCGAGACGTGAACCGCCGAGACGATGGCGGTGTCGTCGTCGATGAGTTCGGCAGCGTGGTCCATGTCGAGTCGGCCGGTCTCGTCGACGCGGATGTACTCAACGCTGGCACCGGTCCGTTTGGCGATCTGCTGCCAGGTGACCAGCGAGGCGTGGTGTTCCATCTCCGTGAGGACGACCGTATCCTCGGGGCCGAGTTCGGCCAGCCCCCAGGAGTAGGCGAGCAGGTTCTCGCCCTCGGTGGTGTTCTTGGTGAAGATGATCTCCTCGCGGCCGTCGGCGTTGATGAACTCTGCCACGCGGTCGTGAGCGACCTCGTAGGCTTCCGAGGCTTCCTGGCTCAGGTGGTGGATTCCACGGTGGACGTTGGCGTTCGACTCACGGTAGTAGTCGCTCATGGCATCGACGACCGGGTCCGGCGTCTGGGTCGTCGCTGCGTTGTCGAGGTAGACGACCTGCTGGCCGTCGAACTCGCGCTGGAGAATCGGGAACTCCTCGCGAATTGCCTCGACGTCGATCGCGTCGGCCTGCTGGTGACTCATTGGCGTCTAGGAAGTCCTCGATGCAAAACACTCCTTCGGTCCGGTTCGGGTCCCCATCTCACAGGACACAACAGCAACTATAGTAGCCACTGCAAGTCACTGCACACCTGATCGCACGGCGGCAGCGCGGTTCGGAGCGAGTGAACTGAGCGAGAACCGCGAACNCTGCACACCTGATCGCACGGCGGCAGCGCGGTTCGGAGCGAGTGAACTGAGCGAGAACCGCGAACGTGCGATCAGTGTGTAACTAGTTGTAGTTGGTACTATAGAGCAGTTCAGCTTCGACCGGCCGTGAGCCAGCGTACGCATATTGCTGGGGCTGTTCAATACGTGTGCGTCGAAGGAATGGGGGTCGAAAGGAAGTGGGATGCGGCAGGCGACGAACTGTGTATGGCGCAGTTCGGATGATGTGGTGTAGGGGATGATGTGGCGGCCTGCCGTATCTGTTCCTAGCGGTGGTAACTCCATATCCGTGTTGCCAAATATATTTGGTAGCCACGAGACTGGACTCAGTCTCGGCTCAATCTCAACGTATTCTCGGCTTATTCTCAACCCACTCCTTCACTCCTCCCTCACTCCTCCCTCACTTCGCGCTCACTTCCGGCTCACACCCCGCACACACCCCGCTCACACCACACTCACACCACACTCACACCACGCTCACTCCCAGGGATGCGTCCCTCGCTGACTCGGCCACAGCGGATACCAGTACTCCTTCTCGCGCTCGATCTCTAGCTCGCCGTCGAGGGCAGCCTCAAGTTTGAACTCCGCACTCGAGTCCCGCTCTCGACCAGACCGTGGCGCGAATGGGTAGTAGGCACCGCGGCGGAACGAATAGATCCAGTAGGCCGGCCCGCCCCGGTTTTCGTAGGCGAAGACCGCGGCGAGTAGCCGTGAGCCGTAACCACGTTCGATGAACGTGTCCGCGGCGAAGTGCATGCTCGTGATCAGGTCCTCCGGATCGCTGTCCTCGAGGACAACCCAGTGGTAACCGTGGTCGTCGTCGGTGACGGTGAACTCGGTGCCGGTGTCTTCCTGTCCGGCTTCGAGGATCGACTCGACTTCGGCGACCGCGTCGCGGAAGCTGTGGGAGTCGACGCCGGAGAAACAGAGCGCGCCGATATCGAGTGATTGGTACCCTAACTCCGCCTCCATCGTCAGATAGGCGGTGCTCATCCCGAAGAGGTCCTCGGGGTCGGCGTCGCGTCTGGCGTCAGTCTCGGCGCGCAGGCCGAGCGCGGCACGGAGTCCGTCCAGCAGTCCCATATCGGGGAGAACGGAGCCATCCTCTTAGAACTCACCTATTGTGGACCAGGAGTGAGCATCACGCTGTAATCGAACCGGTTCGTCACCACATCATGATCGGACTGCTTCGAGCGCATCGAGACTGTCACACAACCCGACGGTCAACCCACACCAGTAGTCAAGAATTCCGAGGGACAGGGCCGTTATGCCCCTCCAGCACGTATCTCTGATGAATAGTTACCCGACCAGTTCCGCGACAGTCTCACCCGACGCACCCATGAAAACAATAGCGTCACCGAAAGCACCGCTACCAGTACAGACACCGAACCAGCTCGAGGAGCGATCGCGACGGGCGCGGACTGAACCAATGTCAGTCCTCCCGCTCGGCGACGGCCTCTACGAGGTCGAATCCGCAAGCGACCACACCTACCTCGTCGACCTCGTCGCGGGCCGGTGTACCTGCCCGGACCACATCTTCCGTAACGTCCGCTGCAAGCACAGCCGCCGCGTCGCCATCGAGATCACCGACGGCCGCACCCCGCCACCGGGACAGCTTGCCGTAGAGTGCCGGAACACTGACTGCCACGAGTCGGTTTTCGTCGACGAGGAGGATGATGGCAGTAGCACCGGCGACGAGGAGTCCGGACAGCCCGTCTACTGCGAGGCACACACGCTCTGGCCGGGCGACACAGTGGTCGACCGCGAGACGAGCGACCGGCTCACCGTCGTCGACGTGTCGGACCTGCGGGCGGACGCGGTCCGGATTGATGCGGCGGACTGCACCGTCGCGGAGTACGGCACGAACTCGGCATACGACCCCGACGTACCCGTCGTCGGCGTCGTCTACCCGCACGCAACCGTGCGGCCGAACGGCGTCGTCTACCCGCACGCAACCGTGCGGCCGAACGGCGTCGTCCCCAACTCGCTTCGGGTGTACGTCTTCCCGCGGACGCGACTCGAGAAGCGCGCCTGAGACGCCGTCCGAGCACACGTTCTGGACCGAACGGAAACAGTACCCAACCGAGAAACTGTTTCGTTACTCCCGTTTTATTGAGATACGGTAACAATTACGTACATGGACACGGACGCCGGAATCGACTACGGCACGTTTGAGGACGGCCGGCACGTCAACTACTGGGAACTCGATCAGACGCTCCAGCGCGAGCTTCGGCGCGGCTACACCGACGACGAGTTCGACTGGGCCGAATCGCGACTCTCGGCGTTCGGCGAAACCGTTGGTAACACCATCGCGGACAACGCCGACGACATCGACGGCCACGGTCCCGAACTCGAGCCCTACGACAAGTACGGCGAGGTACAGAACTGGGTTCGATATCCGGAGGCACAGTACGAGAACGAACGCCTCACCTACGAACAGGGCATCGTCGCGGATTCCTTCGAAGCGCCGCCAGGTCGCGACGAACCGATGCCGCTCTCGCACAACCTCGCGATGCAGTACCTGCTCTCCTACTCGGACCCGGGCTTCGACTGCCCAGTTGCGATGACCGCCGGCGCAGCGCTCGTCCTCGAGAAGTTCGGTCGCGAGGACGACGTGCTGTGTGAGTACTACGATGCCCTCACGAACCGCGACTACGAAGACCTGATCGAGGGCGCGATGTTCCTTACCGAAAAGCAAGGCGGCAGCGACGTCGGCTCGAACGAGACCCGCGCCGAGTGGGACGAGAGCGCAGGCTACTGGCGACTCACCGGCGAAAAGTGGTTCTGTTCGAACATCGACGCCGAAGGAACGCTCGCGCTCGCCCGAACCGAGGACGCGCCGGCGGGAACCGCGGGCCTCTCGATGTTCCTTGTCCCGCACGCAGATCCCGACGACACAGACGGAGACGGACCCTACACCAAGGGAGAGCGGCAAGAAGACGGGCCGCTCGCACCTGCGGAAACCAACGACCAGTTCTATCGTCGGCTCAAGGACAAACTCGGGACGATTTCGGTCCCCACCGGCGAGGTCGAGTTCACCGGCGCGAAGGCGTACCTCGTCGGCGAGGAAGAACACGGCTTCCGGCAGATGGCCGAGATGCTCAACCTCGAACGCCTCTCGAACGCGGCCGCCTCCTGTGGCATCATCGGCCGTGTCCTCCTCGAGAGCAAAATCTACGCCGCGAACCGCGAGGCCTTCGGCGAGACTATCGACCAGTACCCACTCATGCGCGCGGATCTCGTCGACATGGCCGTCACCCACGAGGCCGCGACGACGTACACCTTCGAGGCAGCACGCCTGCTCTCGGAGCGTGAACGGGCAGCAAGAGCCGGCGAAACGGCAGATGACGCCTACCGGCTCATGCGGCTACTGATCCCCATCGCCAAGGCCCGCACCGCCCGCATGGCCGTCGACACCGCCTCCTACGGGATGGAGATCCACGGCGGCAACGGCTACGTGAACGATTTTGTCACCAACCGCCTGCTCCGAGACGCGCAGGTCCTCCCGATCTGGGAGGGGACCGAGAACATCCTCTCGTTAGACGTCCTTCGGGCGCTCGAACGCGAGGACGCTCACGAACCGCTGCAGGCCGCAATCAGCGAGCGACTCGAGTACATCTCACATCCAGCGTTGGCAGACGCCGCCGCGACGGTCGAAGCCGAGTTCCACGACCTGATGGGGGCGCTCGCGACGCTCGCCGGTGAGGACACCGAGTACGCGCAACTGTCCGCAAAGCGCCTTGCACACTACGTCTTCGACGTTTTCACTGCTGCGTTGTTGCTCGAGCGCGCACAGCGCAACCTGGAGGAGGATGAGAACGGTCGACTGGTACTCGTCGCAAACCGGTTCGTCTCGCGGGAACTTGCGGACCGAGCTGCGCGTGGGATCACGAGCGGGGGTCGATTCGCACTCGAGGCGTACGATTCGATCGTCCGCTACGGGCCAGTCAGCACCGACGAGGTGCACGGAATTGTGACGGACTCAACATAAGCGGACGGGACAGCACGCAGCAAACGGGAGTCGGGGTGTGAAAATACAGACGCTACTCGAGTGTCCGCGCTGCTTCCTCGACGTCCATCACGCCCTGTTCGACTGCGTTGAGTACCCGGAGAATGCCTTCATCGGGACCGTCGTCGTCTGTATCACCGAGTTCATCCAGCGTGACCTTCTCGGAGGCACCGACGAACTCCGCGAAGTCGGTGCCGTCGGCGAGTGCGGTTTCCTTCTTTACGCGGTAGTTGCCGCCGTCGGTGACGTGCAGGTCTGCGGGGTGAAAGAAGTACCAGTCCTCGCGGTCGAACCGGACACCGATGCGGGGTTTCGCGCCGAAGTTCTGTGCGAAGTAGATGAGCGCCTCGACCTCCTCGCCAGTGAGATAGATCGGGTCGCCAGCGCTTGATTTGGCTTCGATCGCGTAGAACTGCTCGCCGTCGCCGGCGAGTACGTCGGGGAGTTCGCGTTCGGTCGCCGAGCCGCTTGCGGGCGCGCGCATCACCGCGAAGCCGGCCTCGTCGAGTTCGTTGACGAGTTCACGTTCGCGGCGGTCGCCCTTCGCCTGAGACATACGGGTAGTTCGTCGAGGGGTGGTAATAAACCGGGCGAAGCGCCAGCCCGGAGCGCTACAAAAGTGGTCAGGGGCTGGCCGTGACGTTACAGTGGAAGCGCAGCAACGAGTCCGCCACCGAGCGCCATCGCCATTTCGAGTTCCTCCGGTGCGAACCGAAGCACGAGATAGAGGATCGCGAACTGGATCGCGTTGAACGCAGCGTGGGCGGCCGTCGGGACGAGCAGGTTGTCGGTCCGCGCGTAGAGGTAGCCGAAGATCAGCGAGCCACCGAAGACGACAGCGAGCGAGACGCCGATCGCGCCGAGTGGGGCAAACGATCCATCGGCTGCCAGCGCGTAGGCCGGGATGTGAACCAGCGCGAAGATTGCGCTGGTGACAACGACCGCACCGATCCGGGAGAAGCCGGCGTACAGCCGCTTCTGGATTACGTTCCGGAAGAGGAACTCCTCCGCAGGTGCGTTAAATAGGAACACGATGACAATCATGAGCAACACCATGTTCGGATCGTCTCCGATCAGCGTCATCACCTGATTCTCGGAGGACGGCAACTGAAGCGCCGTCGCAACGAGATTGACGACCATCACGAACGCGATGCTGCCAATGATTCCGATACCGACGTAGATCCACCCCTGGCGCGAGGGCCACTCGAGATCGAGCCAGTCCCAGCCTCGACCCGTATAGCGGAGGTACAACCCGCCAACGAGGAAGAAGCCGACGAAGTTCAGGGTGAGGAGGACAAAGATCGCAGCGTTCGAGGCGTCACCCGGCGACTCGAGCAGCGTCGGGTCGAGCAAGAACGCCGGTAACGTCACGAATTCAGCGGCGACTAAGCCGAGGAGTGCGAGGCCGAAACCGACGAGGGTCGACCGGAGCGGCCCGTCCGTCCGTTGCGGTGAGGACGTTTCCATATCGTGGCGATTGGGTCGCTGGCCTCTTGGGCGTTCCTCTCTCGTATTCCGATTGACGTGTTATCAATTGTTGTGCAGACGACGCTGTATCGGTTGAGTTGAAAGAGTGATACGAAAGCACCCCTTAGTTGTTAACATACCCCAAGAATTGTATCCCGTGATTACATTGGTCCCAGTAGAGGACGAAATGGAGGAAGACATTCATCAATACGCCGGCGAGGACATCGTCGTCGAGTACGACGTAAATCGCTGCATTCACGCGAAAGAGTGTGTACACGGACTGCCGGCGGTGTTCGATCCTGACAAGCGACCGTGGATCGAGCCCGGCGAGGCTGCTGTCGAGGAGCTCGCGTCCGTGATCATGGAATGTCCGACCGGTGCGCTGCAGTTCGAGCAACCTGACGCCGAGTACGAGGAACCGGTACCGGAACGAAACACAGTCACGGTCGTTCCGGACGGACCGCTGTACCTCTCAGGCGATGTCGAGATTACCGCTTCCGATGAGACGGTTCTACTTGAGGATACACGAGTTGCACTCTGTCGATGTGGCGCATCCTCGAACAAACCGCTCTGTGACAATAGCCACGAGGAAGCCGAATTTGAAGCATCTGGAACGATCTCGACCGACGAATCGACTGCAGACAATCCTGACGCAGATGGGACCGTACGGGTGACACCGGTACCCGATGGACCACTCCGTGTCGACGGGCGATTCGAAATGCAGGGGCAGGACGGCGGGTCGGAATCGTGCGAGAGTGGCGCGTCACTGTGTCGGTGCGGGAGTTCACAGGGAAAACCAGTATGCGACGGTACGCACGGAAAGATCGGGTTCTCGAGTGACGTGTCTCCCGACTAGTTCGGCAGCGAAAACGCTTACCGGCACCCGTTCAACAGACTGGTATGAAGACCGTATTTCACGTAGCTGATGGAGCGACCGACGTTCAAGACGCAGCGATTCGGTACGCCAACGGTATCTTCGATGACGAGTCCGTGGAGATGGATGCCGTGGCAGTCGTCGTGAACGCCTCCGGGATCGAACTCGTGCAGTCGAACTCCGAGTACGCCGACGAGATCGCCGAGCTATCCGAAGACGCCGTTCAATTCGTCGCGTGTCGAAAATCTATGGAAGCAGCCGGACTGACGGACGATGACATTCTCGAGGCCGTCGAGACCGCACCGACGTCCGTCGGAGAGCTCACACAGCGCCAGGAAGAAGGATACCAGTATATCAAGGTCCCCTGAGCCGCTCCGGGCGTCTTACTCGGAGAGGAAGTCAGCGAATTCGACGGCCATCCCGAAGTCGCCACCGTGGTCGATCGCAATCTGGTGGGCTTGTTCAGCGCCGTCAGCTGCCCAGTCCCGCTGCAGTTCGTAGAGTACTTGAGACCACGTAACTGGGGTCACACCAGCTTCGATCATCCGCTCCATCGCACGTTCGTGATCTGCAGTCGTCTGTCCGCCACTGGCATCTGCGACAACGTAGACGTCGTATCCCACCTCAAGGGCGGAGAGAGCGGCGAAGCAAACGCAAACCTCGGTCCAGAGGCCGGCAATGACCAGCCGGTCACGACCGGTCGCTTCGATAGCGTCGACGAATGCCTCATCTTCCCACGAGTTCATCGTCGTTCGGTCGATCACCTCCTCGTCAGGAAACGTCACCCTGATCTCCTCGAAGAGGGGCCGTTGTACTCCCTACCGATGGTCGTGAGAACAGTCGGGATATCGTACGCGTCGACTGTCTTTGCCAGCCCAGCGACGTTGTTCCGAAGCTTCCCCGTTTCGATGGTATTGACGCCGAGTACCATCTCGGGTTGATGATCGATGAACGTTACTGCGCAGTTCTCGGGCGTGAGTAGCCGATCGCTCGGCGCGGCAGTTACGTTTTCCATGGCAACCGATCTAGGTTCGTTCTCAGCCTGAATAAGTGCTTGCGGGCCAGAACAATATCAGGCAACACCGATATCAGCACCGCAATGGAACCGACTTCCGGCGGCCACAGTGGATTGTCGCCGGTCGCTATCGGTCAAACTCACAGCAGAAACTGTTTTTGCACGGTTGTCTGAGCCTCCGAGTGGGATCAAGCGTGCTCTGGTCGTCGATCGGACGAAAAACGCTGGCTTCTGGCGGCGGTCCTGACTCCGAACTGCTAAGCGGGCGACACGAGTGTTACCAGGTTCACTGCTTGTCACTCTCACTTATTACTGACGTCGGCACAAAGGAAGAGCCACATGTTGTACGAACAGGTCGCCGATCTCGAACTCGAAATCGAGGACTACAAGCTCGAACAGCGCGAACGAGACACATCGAGTGGCTTCACTCGAGCGACGACCATCGTCTCGTTACACGGCGACGGCGAAACCGGCCGTGGCGAGGACGTGACATACGATAACGACGCACACGACACTCTTCGCGCTGCTGCAGCGGACTTTCCCATCACCGGCGAGTACACGCTCGATGAGTTTTCGGACCACGTATCCGAGATCGACTTCTTCCTCGGCAACGAACCGAATCAGTCGATCTTTCGTAACTATCGGCAGTGGGCCTTCGAGAGCGCCGCGCTCGACCTCGCGCTGAGACAGGCCGAGACGAACCTCGCTGACCAGCTTGATCGCACGTACGATTCCGTTCGATTCGTCGTCAGTACGCGCCTGGAAGAGCCACCGACCGGCGACCGAGTACTCGACTGGCTCGACCGTAACCCCGACCTGGAGTTCAAACTCGACCCGACATCCGAGTGGACCGACGATGTCGTCCAGCGGCTGGCGGCAACCGACGCGGTGCAGACCCTCGACCTCAAGGGCCAGTACCACGGCACGACGGTCGATCAACCTGCTGACCCGGCACTTTACGAACGGGTTATCAAGGGCTTTCCTGCGGCACTCATCGAAGATCCAGAATTGAACGACGAGACGCGACCGTTGTTCGAGGGCCATGAAACGCGCGTGACCTGGGATTACCCAATCCGCGGTGTCGAGACGGTCGAAGACCTCCCCTGGGAGCCAGAGTGGCTCAACATCAAGCCGTCCCGGTTCGGCTCGGTGCAGTCACTCTTCGAGACGATCGAGTACTGTCTCAACCACGAGATACAGCTGTTCGGCGGCGGACAGTTCGAACTCGATGTCGGCCGCGAACACCTCCACGCGATCGCATCGCTGTTCTACCCGACCGCCCCGAATGACGTTGCGCCGAAGGCGTACAACGATCCTGACCCCAGCGGCGACCTCCCCTCGAGTCCACTCACACCCCCTGCCGATCCGCAAGGAATTTCCTGGGACTGAGATCGGCAGCCACGAATCTGCTGCAAGAGTGCTCATCGAAGTAGTTTCCATTGTGAATCACCCTACAGAGAAACGTTGGCCCCACACTTCATCTCTCAGGCTGTATCAGGATGGGTGTTCCCAGGCGGCTAGAAACCCCCACATCGGACAGCTGGTTTTCTGTGGGCAGACAACCAGATGAAACCAGATCAGAAACTCGGCCCGAGCGCGTAGACAAAACTGACAACGCCGGCGACACCGAGCACGAGCGCACTCCGGGTTACCCACGGCTCCAAGCGCTCACGTACGGTGTTCACCCGCACCGTCTGGACGTGTTTCACTTGCTTGATTCCAGCTTCGGTGCGATAAGTGAGCACCACCGGCACCGAATACCGTCCCGGCGGCGCATCCGACCGCGTATTGAACTCGAGTATGTAGGCTGGCTCCTCGCGCCGGTTGCCGTCGAGTGGCTTCTGTCGAAGGGTGTGCTCGCTGTCGCCAGCGGCGTCGACATCTGACTGGAACACGGACGAGTCCGGTGACTCTGACGTGGATGAGCGAGCATCAGCATCCGCCTGCGAGCGATCACCGCCGCGACCGGCGGCGTTACGACGAATCGTTCCCGGCTGCTGGAGGTCGAGAACGCCATCGTGGCCGTGAAAGACGCTGAGCGCGTCCGCAGAAACGGTGCCACAACCCGAAACGAACACGCCGAGTTCGATCTGGTCGCCCGGGTTGATCCGTTCACACCTGAGAAAGACATCGAGGTCGGGGTCGTCGAGCGAGCCAGCGCCCTCGATAGCGAGGCTGATCTCGAGTGGCCCGTCCGCGTCGATCTGCGAGCGGGTGAGGAGTGGTCCAATCGAGTACGAGCCAGGGTCCGGTTCCGGCGGGAATGTGTGTGCTGTCGATTCGTCGTCGTTATCGGCAGTTGCAGTGGTTTCACCAGTTTCAGTATCTGCAGCCTTCTCGACAACCTCCTCGGCTACGGACTCCTCGACAGCCTCCGCGGCATCCGACGCGCTCACACCACCGGTTTCGGGCGACGACTCGGGCATTCGATACGTGACGATCACGCCCAACCACTTTCAGCGTGGTGGCCGCTCAAACAGCCGAGCAACCGACTGTTGTACCAGTTCCGTCTCGCCAGGCGTCAACGGTAACCGCCTCTCCGCCGAACGAGCGAAGAGAAAAACAGAGAGAACGATTCGCTGCCAGCAGAACGGGTCTCGCTTATGTCCCGTGGTCCCAGGAGTCCATGTACTCGTGCTGGGTGTCCGTCAGCGAGTCGAACTCGACGCCGTCAGCTGCGAGTTTGATCTCGGCGATCTCCTTGTCAAGTTCGTCGGGCACGTCATGGACGCCAGCGTCGTAGGCGTCGCCGTTGTCGACGAGTTCGCGCACACAGGCCGCCTGCACGCCGAACGACTGGTCCATGACCTCGACTGGGTGGCCGAGCGAGACCGGCGCGGCGAGGTTGACGAGTCGACCCTCGGCGATGACGTTGAGGCGACGACCGTCGTCCATCTCGTAGGCTTCGACGCCGTCACGGGCCTCGTAGCGGTCAGCCGCAAGATCGTCGAGTGCGTCGAGGTCAATCTCAATGTCGAAGTGGCCCGCGTTGGCGAGCAGGACGCCGTCTTGCATCTTCTCGAAGTGCTCCTCAACGATGATATCGCGGTTACCCGTCGTTGTCAGGAAGACATCGCCGACCTCGGCGGCCTCGGCCATTGGCATGACCTCGTAGCCCTCCATGTGGGCCTCGAGTGCACGGCGTGGCTCAACCTCGGTGACGACAACGTTCGCGTTCTGGCCCGCGGCCTTCTTCGCGACGCCCTTGCCACAGTAGCCGTAGCCCGCGACAACGACGGTCTTGCCGGCCCACGAGAGGTTCGTGGTCATCGCAATCGACGCGAGGGAAGACTCACCGGTGCCGTGGACGTTGTCGAACAGACGCTTCATCGGCGTGTCGTTGACTGCGAAGACAGGGTACTCGAGTGCGCCGTCGTCGTCCATCGCGCGCAGACGGTGAACGCCAGTGGTGGTCTCCTCGGCACCGCCGATGATGCCGTCGATGAGTTCGGGGTAGTCCTCGTGGATGGCGGCGACGAGGTCCATGCCGTCGTCGACGGTGATGGTTGGCTCGTGGGCGATGACGGCCTCGATGGCGTCGTAGTACTCCTCGTCGTCGACGCCGCGTTTGGCGTAGCTCGTGATGTTGTCGTGGGCGTCGAGCGCTGCCGAGACGTCGTCGTGGGTTGACAGAGGGTTGCAGCCGGTTACTGCGACCTCAGCACCGCCCTCGGCGAGCGTTTCGACGAGAATCGCCGTTTTCGCTTCGACATGCATCGCCATCGCGATGCGCTCGCCGTCGAACGGTTTGTCGGCGACGAACTCCTCGCGGACGGACTCGAGGATGGGCATGTGTTGGGTTGCCCAGTCCATCTTCCGACGGCCGTCCTCGCGGGCCTCGTCGGCGTCGTCCAGCTGTTCGCTGATCGGCGGATAGTCGCTCATACCTTGACTGAGTGCGACAGGGGCCAAAACCCTACCGAAGCGAGAACGAGGGTTGGACTGGAAGTGGGCTGATCGGAGCCCTCAAGAGCTCGTTCCTGTCAGTGGGTATACGACGGAAAGCAGCGAAAACGAGTTGGAGTCGGGCGCAGTGGTTCGTCGGTGGTGGTAGTGTGGTTGTGCTGCCGTGGATTGCTGTGACGGCAGCGACGATGACCGCTGCGACCGGTCCTGCGCCCGGCGACGGCGAGGGGCGAGTGGTGGATTGGTTGGGGTGCCTCTGAAACACCGTGTAGGTGCCGTCGGCCGGTGGCAGGCTCCGAATGGTGTGGATGGTGGCGTCAGATCGTCAGTCAGTTAGTCAATACTCGGGTGTGGAGCGGGCGTTAGTTGGTACCGTTCCCATTCCCGTTCGCGTGGCCAGGTGGCCCGCCACTCGAGTTAGTGGTGTCGTCGCTGTCGTTGTTGTCGTCATCCTCATCGGCGTCACTGTCGTCGTCAGTGGCTGGGCCAGCGTGTGCTGGTGGGCCCTGGGAACCGCTGTCGGCGTCATCGCCATCGTCGTCGGCCTTGTCAGGGCCAGCGTGTGCCGGTGGGCCCTGACTGCCGTTTTCGTCGTCACCGCCTGGACCCGCGTGGGCTGGCGGACCGGCGTGGTCAGGCGCGTTGCCCGGATTGTTCTCGGTAACAAAACTCGAGACGACGTGTCCAAGCGGTCCGTCAGTCTCGTTCTGGTGTTCTGCAACGAACGCCGAGACGAGCGAGCCGAAGTTGCTGTGTTCGGTCTCCTCCCCGGCCTCGTCGCCGACGAGCGTCTCGGTCGTCGAGACTGACTCGTTGCCAACTGCGGCGGCGAACTCGACCTCGATCGATTCGTTACCTGCGGGGGCATCGAACGTCTGCTCGCCGCTGACGTTCGTGTACGTGCCTGCAGCCGCGTACGACTGGTTCTCATCGACGGGCGTGACGGTCAGGTTCATCTCGTCGACCGCCGTCTCGTTCTCAGTAACGGTGACGGTCACCGACTCGTTTTGCGAGACATCGATCGTGAGGGCCGCATCTGAGTCGTTGGCGGCCGGTTCTGCTGCGATAACCGCGCCTGGGAGGGCGACGACGGACAAGAGCAACAGGGCTGCCATCGTCACTGCGGTAGATTGGTGACTACTCATTGCGAGTCGAGATATTCAGGAAGACACGAATAAACCCCGCCGGCAGTTCTGGGTCGTTCGCAGTATTTTGGACGGCATAAAACCGTCCGAAAATCGTTTATAACGTTTATCGGAACCTCTGAGTGTTCAGGTTTTGTAAGAGTTTGCGACGACTCATGACTCTGCGCGATCGATGAGCGCTGTCGCGTGCTCGTTGGCTCGCTCGCGAACTGCGTCCTCGTCGAGCGTCGTGACCTCGCGGTCGCGCATGAGCACCTGTCCGTCACAGATCGTGTGGCGAACGTCGGCCGCCGCAACTGCGTAGGCGAGATGACTCACCAGATCGTGGGCCGGTGTCAGGTGTGGCTTGTCGAAATCGATCACCGCAAGATCGGCGGGCGCGCCGGCTTCCAGTCGGCCGGTGTCGATACCGATCGCGTCCGCGGTCGCGTGGGTGAGCAGTTCCGAGATCGACTCGGCCGAGACCGCACTCGCGTCCTCGGCTGCGAGTTTGCCAATCATGGCTGCGTCGCGGGCCTCGTCCAGCAGCGACAGGTCGTTGTTCGAGGCCGCACCATCGGTGCCGAGTCCGACCGAAACACCGGCGTCGAGCATCCGTTGAACCGGAGCCATACCGCTTGCCAGCTTCATGTTCGAGGCCGGACAGTGGATGACGCTCGTTCCCGCCTCGGCGAGCAGGCTGATCTCGCTCTCGTCGACGTGGACCCCGTGGGCGACGAAGTCCTCGGATTCAAGCATTCCCTTCTCCGCGGCGTAGGCGAGCGGGCGCATTCCGTGTTCCTCGACGATCGGCGCGACCTCGTCCGCCGTTTCGTTCGCGTGGTAGTGGATCGGCACGCCCGCTTCCCGCGCCTTCGGGACGAACTCGTCTAAGTACTCCTCACCGACCGTGGTCAGCGAGTGAGGCATGAACGCCGTCGAGATGCGGCCGTCCGCCATCCCGTCGAGGTCGCGTGCAACGTCGATGCTCGTCTGAGCATCCTCACGAGCCGCCTCATCGTCCGCTGCGACGGTAACGACACCGTGGCCGAGACGTGCGCGGAGTCCTGCCGTTTCGACTGCATCTGCAATTTCGGGAACGTCAAAATACATGTCCGCAAAGGCGGTGGTTCCCGATTTAATCATCTCGAGAAGGCCCAGTTCCGCGCCGACGTGAACGTCCTCAAGCGTCAGTTCCGCCTCGGCAGGCCAGATATCCTCCTGCAGCCAGGCGTCGAGCGTCTTGTCGTCGGCGTAGCCACGCAGCAGCGTCATCGCAACGTGACAGTGGCCGTTGACGAACCCGGGCGTCACGAGCGCGTTCGCGGCGTCGAGCGTCTCGTCGCCAGCACCCGCGAGGTCGTCGCCGACTTCAAGAATCTCGCCCGCATCCTGGTCGATCAGTACGTCCGCACGCGTCACCGTCGCATCCGGGAGGAGCACCCGCCCGTCTGTGATCGCAAGCGTCGCCATGCCCGACCGTTTCGCGGTCGAGCGTGTTAGGGTGTCGGTTGTCGGTCGCGAGCGGACGGCCAGGTCGCCAGTCTGCGTCACGCTTGCGTCGTGTCCTGCACGGCGAAACTCCACCCGTCATCGGGGTTCACAACGCCAATAGCCCTCGCGCGGCAGAATTCCGTACGAAAGATCCTGCAGAACCCCCTTCGTTTCGCCTGGAACGTTTCCTGACAGGCCGTCTTCATGGTACTCGAGTACGACCGTTGGCTCGTGTCTGGCGAGCGTCTCGCGTGCGCCGCGGATCACGGCGGGGGCCATCCCTTCGACATCGACCTTGATCGCGTCGGGAGCCGGCAACGAGTCGGTGAGTACGAGGTCGTCGAGGCTCATCACCGGAACCGAATCCACCTCATGGACTCGCGCCCCCCAGCGCGTGGCGCTCTCGCGGTCGAACGACGACAGTTCCGGGTTACTCGAACGGTAGAACGGACTGGGGGTTGGCGCTGGTTCGTCTCCGAGGCCGTACTCAAGTACCGTTACCTGCTCGTCCACGTCGTTCAGTTCGACGTTCGCGCGCAGCCGCGCAGCAGTCGTAGGTGAGGGTTCGACCGCAACGATTTCTCGCTGCGGGGCGGCAGTCGCGAGCGCGAGGGTGTAGATACCGACGTTCGCGCCAAGGTCGTAGATGACAGCGGACGGCCCGCAGACGGCGTCGAGTTCGGCGAGCATCGCGTCTGAACCGTGGCGGTTGCAGAGTTCGTAGCACTGGAACTCACCGGCTGGCGTTCGGTTCGTCCGTGCAACCCACCGGTGGTCGTAGTTCAGCCGCGCCAGCCGGTGGTAGGCGCGCCCGGCGACCTCGCGAGCGATGGTTGCGGCTCGCGTCGTGACAGAGGGAGAGGCATGCGAGCCGAGTGCCATTGACGGGGGAAACGGGAGCCAGCGAGTTGTACCTGCGGGACGCGTCTCGATGTATGCGAGGGCGAGTGCTGGTACGAACGCAACCGAGAAAGAGAACGTGTCAGCCACAGAAACACGGGGGAACCGATACCCCTCACCCTGTTGTACACACCTGCGAATGGAGCCGAGCACTGTCGCCGAACAGATTACAGCGGCCGCACTCGAGTCCACCCTCGACCTCGAGTCGCCGCCGACAGTCCGCTCCTGTTGGCGACCAGCCGCGGGGTCGGTGGCAGAGACGTTCGTGGTTGCACTCGAAACGGGTGGTGATAGAAAGCAGCACGCGTCGGCTGTCCCGGAGCGCGTCGTCTGCAAACTCGGCGGCGCGAGCGTCTGGACCGGCGACGTGATCGAGCCGCTGGTACTCGGGCAGGTCAGCGAGTTGTCGTCGCTGCCCGTGCCGGCTGTGATTGCGAGCGGGTCGATCGAGATCGACAGTGGCGACGGACTCGCGAGTGGGGATCGCTGGGCACTCTACGAGTTTCGCGACGGGCAAAACGCAGGCGAGTGCTATCACACCCACGGAGCCACTGCCCGGCGACGACTGGTCGCACAGGCCGGCACGGCCCTCGGCCAACTCCACAGCCTCGGCGAGGATGACTCAGAACTCGAATTCGATCGGGTCGGTGGGCTCGCACGCGACACAGGGACAGAGGAAACGGCGGAAACGCAACGAAGGAAAACGAGAACAGCCAGGAAGAACGCAGGGACACTCGAGTTGACCGAACTCGAGTGCTGGCACGCGCTCGATCCCCCAGCCAGACTCCGTTCGGCGCTGCCGGTTCCGCTGGCCGGGGACGATGGCTGTCGCCCGGTGCTCACGCACGGCGATTTCCAGCCGAGTAATCTGCTCGTGACGCCGGCAGGCGATATCACGGCGATTCTCGACTGGGGAAACGCCCACGTCACGCACGACGAGTACGCGCTCGCCAGAGCCGAAGTGCGGTTCGTCGACCTGCACGCCCGCCGATTTTCGCGGGCCGAGCGCGAGCGGCTTCGGACCGCGTTCCGCCGTGGGTACACCGCTCACGCGCCCCTCTCGGACGAGTTTGACGAGCGGGCACCGAGCTACAAACTGCTGTGGGCGCTTCAGTCCGGCGCGAACTACACCCGAATCGTACGAAGTGCTCGTGGTCGACAGCAACTCTGGCGACAGTGTCAACGGCTCCTCGGACGGGACGCGATGGCGACCCCGTAGTCAGCCCCCCTGTCGGACTTGCAGCGAGAGTCGAGGAGTCGGCGGGTTTATCCGGACTTCTGTCGAATTACCGTTTATGAACGGTGCCGACGAGGGCGGCACGGGCGGCGAGTCATCGGCGGACGAGCAGCCACACGTCCGAGACGAGGATCCGCCACACAGGCGCAAGCTCGAGCAAGAGCGCGAGCGTGAGCATGGTAGCAATGGCGCGGGAGAGGGTGAGGGTGAGGGTGAAAACCAACAGATCACCGTCGATCCGTCACTGACGGGCGCTGATTCTGCGGGGGACTCGAGTCGGCACGCAGACGAGACACATGCCATCGACACCGATCCAACCGGTGGTCCACCAGGGCAAGACCCAGTGAGAGACGGCCCCTCACCGGGGGCGAACGCGCACCGAAACTGGTTCGGTATCTTGGTTGGCCTCTCGGTCGCCGCCTTCCTCACGGCTGCAGTCACGGTCCTCACGCAGGACGCCATCGAGCCGGTCCTTGGCGTCACGGCTCTCGGCGTCGGCTTCGCAGCAGCGGCGGGCATCGCCCGAACCAACACACCGTGGCTCTTCGACGTGCTGAGTGCCGCGTGGGTTGAACACCGCCGCTCGGTCTGGGTCGCCACCGGCATGTTCGCGGTTGGAACCGCAATCGGCATCGCCCTCCTGCTCGCCGGCGTCAACCTGCTCGAAATCGTCGCCGAACTCCTCGAAGAGGAACTGCTGCCCGAACTCGAGGACGAGCAGGCGAACGGGGAACTCGAGTTCACCGCAACGTTCTTCATCCAGAACAACTCGGTGCCGTTCCTGATGGCGATTGGCGGTGCGCTCACGCTTGGCCTGCTCACGGCCTTCATCATGGTGTTCAACGGGATTATCGTGGGCAACGTAAGCGCTGCTGCCGCGGAGATCGCTGGAGTTGACTTCATCCTCGCCGCACTCGTCCCGCACGGTATCTTCGAACTACCGGCGCTGTTTCTGGCTGCCGGCGTCGGCTTTCGGTTGCTCTCGCGGTTTGGCCAGCGAGTGCTCGGCTCACGGGACGTGTTTTTCACCCGGCCGTATCTGGTCCGAACTGCGGTGTTCGTCCTCTTCGCCTGGCTGTTGCTCGTCCTCGCCGCGTTCGTCGAAGCCTACGTGACGCCGGAACTACTCGAGGTGCTCTTTGCGGAGTTACTCGAGGGGCCGGAGGACGGGCCGGTGACGCCCTGAGTTGACCCTGTCTAGACAATGTCGTCAGTTTGGCTCTGTTGGAATGACAGCTGTCTGACGGAGAATACGTGCTGAATACAGAGCGCATATCTTGCACGGAAGTGGATTCTGTCAGGAACGCTGCGGCTGGATTGGACAGAGAGTAAAACGGCTGTTCTGTTAGTGCGATTTGTGGATGTGCTCGCGCAGCGACTCTGTATCGTCGAATTCCTCGCTGCAGACTCCACAGGTGTGGTGGTGAAGCGGAAGGTGTTGGGTGAGTCCTGCTGCCGATTCAAACTCTTCGTCGCACGTTGAGCATTTGACCGCCATCAGGTTATTAACTCGGGTAGAATAGGATAAAAAGGTTTGTTAAGAAGTGGCAGAAAATCCAGGAATAGTGTGTTAATTACGACACGTAGGCTCTTATCATGCGGGCTTAAATTTGGTAGGGTTGACAGCGATCATCGCTTCCCCTTACTACGTGTTACAGTAAGTTGTATACTTTGAATCGAATTCTTCTGGAGGGGGTTGTTGAAATTGTGAATTCGACACTTTCGATTCATAAGGATTCTTAACACAGTCAGTAAATTCTTGAATGTAGATAGATCACCTTTTTCTAGATATTTATCTAGTGCCTCTTCTACTAGGTAGTTGCGGGGGATATAACGAGGATTGGTTTTATTCATGACCTTCTTATCTAGACCAATAGTAGATAATTCACTCCTGATATATTTGAAATCTTCAGACGAATAGACTACGTCATCAAAGGAGCCAGGGTTTTCTAATTCTATGAATGTGTTCGTATAATCTGCTCTAGATTCACGAAGCCAATCTAAAAATCTATTTACTATTTCTTTCTCTCCGTCTGATTTGATCCCTAGTTTCTTCCTCATCATCTTGTGATATTTCGCATCAAATATCTCCTCAAAATTGTCTAACTTGGCTTTTAGTTCATCAAAACCGTGAGACGATTCTTCAAAAAGCGGTTTGAGGGATTCTGCGAAACGTTTGATATTCCATTTCAAAATGCTTCTTTGACTCCCGAAAGAATATCTACCTGTTCTATCTATAGAGCTGAAGACAGTATCCTCGTCATAATAATTCATGAACGCACATGGTCCGTAATCAAATGTTTCTCCAGCTATACTCATGTTGTCTGTATTCATCACCCCATGTATGAATCCTACACGCATCCAGTCAACAACCATATTTATAGAAGACCGCATAACCTCATCAAAGAAGTCTAAGTATTTCCCATCCTTATTACGCAGATGCGGATAGTGCCTGTCGATTACATAATCAGTGAATCGCTCTAGTTCTCCGGTTGCTTGGGTTGCAACATATTGGAATGTACCGTATCTGATGTGGCTTTTCATCACTCTTACAAGGACAGCTCCAGGTTCTGTTTTACGTCTTTTAACTGATTCTCCGGTTTCGATTACTGTTAAGCTCCGGGATGTTTTTACACCAAGGTTTTGCATCGCATATGAATAGATGTACTCCCTGAGCATTGAACTAACAGTTGCATTTCCGTCGCCGCTACCTGAGTAAGGGCTTCTACCAGATCCTTTCAACTGAATATCATATCTGCCACCATCGTGTACATGTTCGCCTAGTAGCATCGCTCTTCCGTCGCCAAGTACAGTATAACTTCCAAATTGATGTCCTGCATATGCTTGAGCGATCGGTTCTTCTAGAAGCTCTTGGCCTGAAAGAATTTGGCTATTTAAATCCGATTTATGTAATCCAAGATCATCGCATAGACTGTTATTTAGAACCAAAACCTCTGGATCGTCGATGGCTTTGGGCTTCGCTTTCGAATAGAGTTTAGAGTCCAGGTCTTTGTAGGTTGTGTCAAACGAAAATGGCATGTGATGTTATACTACTTATCGCTTCCATTTTAATAAACTGTTCCTTGTGAACTACCCCACCCTACTCGCGCTGATGCGCTCGCTGAAATGAGTGGCCCGCGGTTGCGAGTTTCACCCTCTGGATTCAGCACGGTTCCTGATTTGCATCACCGATCAAGGGGTGCAAGCGGGGCGTCAGTTTCGACCCAGAAGCGCATCGAGCGGCTTCAACACTGCGAGCCGGTAATCCTCGTGCGGATCGTAGGTCGCAAACGAGAGACTGTTGGCCATCACACTCACGCTCGAGGTCGCCATCGCGAGCCCGGCTAGTGCGGGGTTCAACATCCCGAGTGCGGCGATCGGAATGAGCGTCGTGTTGTAGATGAACGCCCAGAAGAGGTTCTGGCGAACCTTCGAGATCGTCGCCTCGGAGATGCGAACGGCCTTGAGCACGTCGGCCGGGTCGTCTCGCATCAGCGTCACGTCGGCCGATTCGATGGCCACGTCGGTCCCCGACCCGATGGCAACGCCGACCTGTGCGGTGGTTAGTGCAGGTGCGTCGTTGACGCCGTCGCCAACCATCATTACGCGGTTGCCATCGTCCTGCAGCGCCTCGACATGATCCGCCTTGTCCTCCGGCAAGACCTCCGCGCGGACGTTCTCCGAGGGAATACCGACCTGTTCGGCAACCGCCTGCGCCGTGCGCTCGTTGTCGCCGGTGAGCATCACAACCTCGGTTCCGCGGTCGTGCAGCGCTGCAACTGTCTCTTTCGCGCTCTCGCGGACCTCGTCTGCGACCGCGAGCACACCGCGAAGTTGCCCGTCGACCGCGACCGCCATCGCCGTCTTCCCCTCGCGCTCGAGTTCGGTCAGCGTCTCCTCGGCTGGCTGGGTGTCGATCCCCTCGTCCTCGAGCAGCTTCCGGCGGCCGATCAGAACGCGCCCGCGGTCCGTCTCCGCGCTGACGCCGTGGCCGGGGACGTTCTCGAACTCGCTGACCTCACCGAGCGCGATGTCGCGCTCGTCAGCGCCGTCGACCACCGCTCGGGCGATCGGGTGTTCGGAACCGGATTCGGCGGTCGCCGCCGCACCGAGGAGGAATGCTTCGGGAGAGACGTCAGCGTCGGTCTCCGCCTGCTCTGCGAGCGCGCCCCCGTCGGGTGTAGGTTCGCCGCCGTCAGTCGCCGTCGACTCAGCAGCGTCGATGACCTCGATGTCCGTTAGCGTCATCTCGCCGTGGGTCAGCGTCCCCGTCTTGTCGAAGACGATCGTGTCGATGCCCCGAACCTGCTCCAGCACGTCACCACCCTTGAACAGGACGCCGTTCGTCGCCGAGAGCGTCGAGCCAACCATCGTCGCCGCCGGCGTCGCCAGCCCGAGCGCACAGGGGCAAGCGATCAGCAGCGACGAGGCGAGCACGATCACGGAGAACTCGAGTACCGGCACGCCAGCGCCCCCGGCCGCGGCAACCTCGGGGCCGCCCTGGACGAGACCCCAGAGTGGGATCATGTCGACGAACGCCGCAAGCGGTTCCGGGAACGCAGCCCAGAGCAGCGCCCAGACGACCGCGTTGACGATCACCGCAGGGACGAAGTACGCGCTCACCTTGTCGACCAGCCGCTGAATCTCGGGCTGGCGTGACTGGGCTTCCTTCACTCGGTCGACGAGTTGCTGGATCGCCGTCTCGGAGCCGACCTTCGTCGCCTCCACGAGGAGCACGCCGTTCTCGTTGATTGTCGAGCCGACAACCTCGTCGCCGGCTGCCTTCTCGACCGGAACCGACTCGCCGGTTAGCATGGATTCGTCGACCGCACTCTGGCCGTCGACGACCTCGCCGTCGGTCGGAATCCGCTCGCCCGGCCGGACCTTCATCACGTCGCCGACGGCGACGGTCTCGAGTGGGACCTGTTTCTCGTCACCGTCTTCAACGACCGTCGCTTCGTCAGCCTCCATCTCCAGCAGTTCGCGCAGCGCGTTGCCCGCGCGGGCTTTCGAGCGGACCTCAAGCCAGTTGCCGAGCGTGATGAACCAGAGGATGAACGCGACGGCCTCGAAGTAGAGCCCCGCGCCGGCGATAAGCCCAAAGAGGAACACCGTACTGTAGACGTAGCCTGCGGACGTGCCGAGCGCAACTAGCGTGTCCATGTTCGCCCGCCGGTTGTGGGAAAACGCTCGCCACGCGCCCGCGATGAACTCCTTCCCCAACGTCGCCATCAACGCCGTCGCAAGCACGAACTCGAGTAGTCCCATGATCGGAACCGTCGCAATCGCGAGGTCGACGGTCCCGAGGTGGGGCAGCGCCACGAGGTCGAACATCGCGAGCATGATCGGCACGAACGGCAGCGTCAGGATGCCGCCGCCGATCACTAGCCGGCGTTGGCGGCGGAGCTCTTTCTCGACAGCACGCTCGCGCTGGCTCGCGCCCTGGGTCTCTTCGACCTCGTCACGGACGGGGTCGTAGCCGGCGTCTTCGATCGCGTCACGGATGTCGGCCAATGAGATGTCGTTCGGGTTGTACTCGACGCGTGCCTCGTCTGAGGCGAAGTTCACGTCGGCACGAATCACGCCGGGGAGGTCCGCAACGGCGTCGCTCACCGTTCCTGAACAGGTCGAGCAGGACATGCCCATCACGGTGAGCGTCTCAGTAACCGAGGCGGCCTCGTAGCCAGCGTCCGAGATGGCCTCGTAGATATCAGCCAGCGAGGTCTCGGTCGGGTTGTACTCGACGGTTCCCTCGTCCGTCGCGTAGTTGGCGTTGCCCGCGTCCACGCCGTCGAGTTCGGCGACTGCGTCCTCGACAGTTCCCGAGCACGTCGAACACGACATGCCCGTGATCTCGAGGTGGGTCCGTCTGGTAGTCATGGCTAGTCGTACGGGCTACACCTTCAAGCGGATTGTGCCTTCGAAAGTTCGACTCGTTCAGCCACTCGTTTTCGAAAGTAAATCTGAATCCGAGTCGGGACTCAGATACGAAAGCAACGCGGCCCCAGCAAGTGTGTGAGGCCAACATGTACTCGAGTCCCGACTTCGTTGTCAGTGGAACTCACCTCGTTACACTGGCAGTGGACACTTGCGACTCGAGTATCTACCGCGGGAAGTAAGCAAAACAGCGGCTGACGGAGATGAAAAGACAATTCCCCGCTGGGCACCAACACGCCGTAAATGCGAATCGCCGTTCCCAACAAGGGCCGCCTGCACGAGCCGACGATCGACCTTCTCGAGCGGGCCGGGCTCCATCTCGAGAACGGTGCCGATCGGCAACTCTACGCCGACACCGTCGACCCCGACGTCTCGGTGCTGTTCGCCCGCGCCGCCGACATTCCGGAGTACGTCGCCGACGGCGCGGCCGATATGGGAATCACCGGCTACGACCAGGTTCAGGAAGCGCAGGTTGAGGACGTCGCAGAGTTGCTCGATCTCGAGTTTGGGACCTGTCGACTCGTCCTCGCCGCACCGGAAGACGACGAAATCAAGACTGTCGAGGATCTCGCTGACAAGACCGTTGCGACGGAGTTCCCCAGCATTACCCGCGAGTTCTTCGCCGAGCGCGGCCTCGAGCCGACCGTCGTCGAAGTCTCTGGTGCGACCGAACTGACTCCCCACGTCGAAATTTCTGACGCCATCGTCGACATCACGAGCACTGGCACGACACTGAAGATGAACCGCCTGGCAGTTATTGAGGAGGTGCTCTCGAGTTCCGTCCGCCTGTTCGCCCGGGCAGACGTATGCGAGGAATCGAAAGTCGAGGAGGTCCGGACCGCGCTGGCGTCGGTGAAACAGGCCGAGGGCAAGCGCTACCTGATGATGAACGTACCCGAGAAGCGTCTCGACGACGTGCGCGACGTGATTCCAGGCATGGGCGGCCCGACGGTGATGGACATCGCAAACGGCGGCGGCGAGAAAGTTGCGGTTCACGTAGTGGTCGACGAGGGAGACGTGTTCGAGACGATTACGGACGTCAAACAGGCCGGCGCGAGCGATATTCTGGTGACGGAGATCGAACGGTTGGTCGAGTGAGCGGCCGGCAGACGACGGCCAACAGAGATTTTACGGAGTCATTCGGTGCGAAGCAACCGCTCAACGGGAGCACTGAGCGGATGGTCCAGCAAGTAACGATCAGCGGCGAGCAACTGTCAGTCGGCGTCCGACAGCGACACAACCAACTGGTCGTCGACCCCGACAATCGCGCCCGCAGCGATTCGAAGCTCGCCGTCCGGCGTCCGCGGGATATGTCGAAGCTCACCAGCTGATCGGTCCGTGTCGACGAGAACCGATTCTAACCGGCCAGTTTGTGTATTCATCGTCAGATTCCGGACGGTGCCGAGCTGCCGACCGTCCGCACTGCACACCGGTTTTTCCGTCAGGGCACTCGCAAGGATTGGGGACATACCACCAGTATCGTCGTTCACATAAATAAAAACACGTGTCTGCAGTGTCACGTCACAGGTCGTCATCGAGGCCGAGCAGTGGAACATGAATCCAGACAGTACGAACGCCGTCGTTCACGCATCTCAATACTGTTGCAGGGGCCGATCAAAAACACCCGTATGTCCCCCGTTCGTGCCGGTCTAAAGGCACGGATGGTCGCAGCCGTCGCCGGTCTAGTACTCGTCACGGCGGCGTTTCTCGCCGGCGTCTGGGCCATCTTCTACGGCATCTTCACCGTCTTCGACATCGTGTTCGCGGCACAGTACGCCGCCGGCATCACCATCATCACGCTGCTAGCGATCGGGTCTCTCGAGTACACCCAACTCGAGACGATCGAGCGACTGGCGGACGCCCACTCGGTCGACGAGGAGGCGGCCCCGGAGTTGTATCAGACGACGACCCGGGTTGCGGCCCAGCTAGATGTCCCTGTCCCGACGATCGCCGTCTCGGACCGCGACGCGCCGGAGGCGCTGGTCGTCGGCTTCCGGCCGGAGAACATGCACCTCGTACTCTCACTGGGGACGATCGAGTCGGTCAGCGGTGCGAACAGCGACGAACTCGAGGCCGTGATCGCCCACGAACTCGCCCACGTTGCAAACCGGGACGCAATGGTCATGACCGGCGTCTCCCTCCCCGTCGTGCTCGCGACGGCCTGAGCTCACGGATCGCCAAGATCGAGGATCCTGGCTGGCTCGCGGTTTTTACGGTGCCGCTCGGGTTCCTCTCGGCGGGCGTGCTGGTCGTCGGACGGACGATCACGAGTCACCTCTCGCGTGCCAGAGAGCGAGCGGCGGATCGGGCAGCTGCCGAGGTAACCGGGTCGCCCGCCGCGCTTGCGAACGCCCTCCGGCGACTGGATCAGGAGGTTGCGGAGACGCCGACGACGGATCTCCGGGATGTGTCGGGTGTCTCGTCGCTGTCGATCGTCCCGCTTGAGCCGGCGGAACTCGAGAAGGTCATGCTCGGTCCAGAGGGCGACCGGGAGCCGGCCTACTGGGAACTCACGAAGCGGCTGCACCGGATGGAGCGCCGGTTGTTTGGAACGCACCCGCCAACGGAGTCACGACTCGAAGCGCTGGCGAACCAGGAACGGAAGCAAGAGCGAGAGCAACAATCAGGACGGCAATCAGCCGAGTAGCGTTCTTGAGGTGTCGACGTGCGTTTCAGGAAGAGTGTCGTCGAACGACGATCCATCGATGAATGGAGTAGGTGGTTGCCGCGGCCAGCGAGATAACAAGTCCAAGTAGCCAGCCAAAGGCGGCGTATCCGAGAGCCACCGATTCGTAGGGGTCGATCACGTCCTGTGGCGGCTCCGTGGCCCACGGGCCAAAGTGTGTGATGACGACCGCGAAGAGTATGCCACCAAGCACGATAGTCCAGTACCGTACCCCGACCTGTTCAGTCACTGTTAAGTACACGCCAATCGCGATGACCGGGTAAATCAGGAGCGTGTACGTGAATACGGTGACCTCCGGAATCAGTGGCCAGCCGACGTGATTTCCCCGAATGATGTGATCGAGGTGGTGGCCGATTCCGAAGATCGTTCCAATTCCGATTAGAAAATACAGTCGCGTATCAACACCTGCCGTCGGAGAGTCACGTGGCTCGTTCGATTCGGACATGCCCCTAGAAGTGGTAATACAGTGATAAAATTGGTTATTATAAATGAACGGTGTGGTATCGTCAGCAGGGGAAACGAAGCTCCGCTGTAACCGATAGGAGTGCCGGCTGCGGGCGATTAGTGTGTTACCAGATGCTAAATCAAACGACGCACACCGTAGCGATACCACTATGGCTGTTGGGAGCTAACAATACGCATGTCAGAACACGTACTCGTGCCAATCGATCGGTCGGAACAATCACGGACAGCGCTGGCGTTCGCCGTCGACGAATATCCGGACGCGGCGATCACGTTGCTTCACATCATCGACCTCGGGAACCTCACGAAGTACGGCGACGAGGGCTACTTCTTCAGCGACGACTTCGTCGATCAGTTACGCCAGCGCGGTCGCGAACTGCTCGAGGAGAATCGAAAACGAGCGATGGAACGCGTCGCTGGCGTCGAAATCGAGACCGAGCTCAGAATGGGCTCGCCGGCGCGGACGATTACGGAGTACGTCGACACCCACAATGTCGATCACGTCGTCATGGGAAGCCACGGCCGCCACGGCGTGAGTCGCGTGTTGATCGGCAGCGTCGCCGAAACAGTGACCCGCCGGTCGCCGGTGCCGGTGACCATCGTCAGGTGAGTTGCGGGTACCGGTGGCGATGGGCAGCTCAGTCGCTGATTCCGGCACCGATCAGCAGATGAGCCGCGGACGGCAGTTCGATCACGTCACTTATCGACCGGCGGCCACTCCCACGCGTCGGCCCGTACGACACCGAGGAGCCGCCGCCGGCGCTCGGCGTGGTCCTCGAGTGCCGCCTCGAATTCGTCGTCCGAAACGGTCGGGATGTCGTCCTCGCGCAGGCGGTCGAGTTCCGGCGCAGGCGGGGCTTGCGCTGCCGGCTCGATAAACGCTGTCTCTAACGTCTCGAGGTAGCCGTCGACGCTCGAGCGTGCGTCTGCAACCAGCGTCGGATTCGGCTGTTGATCGTCCGGAATCCCGTGTCGAAAGAGCGTGAGTGACTCGTCCAGAATCGGAACGGCGACCGCGGAGGCCTGGGCCGCCTGCTCGCTGTGGTAGTAGTGCAAGATCGGGTAGGACTTGTGTTGCTCCGCGAGGAGGCTAAGCTGTGTGGCGAGGGACTCGAGTGGAAGGTCCAGCCCGGCGAAGGGGTCGTCAGCGTTGGGGTGGGGGTGGGCGTCCGTATTGGTGCCGCCGTCAGTGACCGTCCCGGTCGGACCACTGGGACCAGTCGAGCCGCCACGGCCGCTGCCGTCGGGCGAGTTGCCGGTCCACCCAGTTCTGACGAGCCGTTCGCTTCGGTCGCCAAGACCCGTCACATCGCTCGCGAACGAGCGCTTTTCCGAGACTGCACCGAGCACCGAGAGCACGTAGGAGACCGCGAGCGTGACGAACGCCATCCCCGTCGCCGTCGTCGCGGCGCTGACGAGTTCCCAGGTCGCACTTGTTGGCGTGTAGTCGCCGTTGCCGCTGGTGAACATGGTGTAGGCGACGTAGTAGAGCCGGCCCGGCCAGGTCGCGGGGTCGCCCGTGTGGGTGTTGACAAGCGCAGTTGAGCCGCCGGCAAAGAGGAACGCCCAGCCAAGCCAGAGCAGCCCGATCCACATGGCCAGCGTGAGCGCGAGAATCAGCGGACCGGCGATACTGAGCGTTCGGGAGCGCTCTCGTGCGACGAAGCGAAGGCCGCGCCAGACACCCGTCGTCAGTCGTCCCGAAAGCGGACCGGAGCCGCCGTCGACCCAGAGGGTCGTCCAGAAGAGGTCGATAATGACCGCGGTCAACACCACAATTCCGACGACGAGAAACAACGGTTGCATGGATTCGGGCAGTGCCTACGACGCCCCGCGGTGTCAACGATGGCCCGGCGACGGACGACCCGGTTTTGTGCCCGTCGCTTGCAACCGGAACGCACCGTGCCGTTTGGGAACGACGGGACGCATCCGGAAAACAGAGAGATGCATCTCTGGGAAACAGGACGGGTGGAGAACCGAGATTAGAGAGTGTCGAACGCAAACGCAGACCGCAGACCGCGAACCGCGAACGCAAACCGCAGATACCGCGAGAAGAGCGGCAGAGCGTCAGTGAGCACGAGCCGGAACGGTTCCAGCCGTTACTCGAGAAGGCCGAGATCTTCGAGTCGAGAGACGATCTTGTCGACAGCGTGTTCGGCGTCTTCGGGCTTTTTGCCGCCGGTGATGACGAGCTTGCCCGAACCGAACAGTAGTGCGACGACTTCGGGGTCGTCGAGGCGGTAGACGAGGCCAGGGAACTGCTCTGGCTCGTACTCGATGTTCTCCAGTCCTAGCCCGATCGCGATGGCGTTCAGGTTGAGGTTGCGCCCCAGGTCGGCCGAGGTGACGATGTTCTGGACGACGATTTCAGGGTCTTCGTTGACCTGAATCTGGAGTTCACGGAGCTTATCGAAGACGATACGGAGGCTCTCGTGGACATCGTCAGTGCTCTTTGCGCCGGTGCAGACGATCTTCCCCGAACGGAAGATTAGTGCTGCGGACTTGGGATTCTGGGTGCGGTAGACGAGACCGGGGAACTGCTCGGGGTCGTAGTCGGCCCCTTCGAGGTCCATCGCAACGCTCTGGAGATCGAGTTCCTGTCCAATGCCGGTCGACGCCACCACGTTTTCGATGTTGATGGTGTCCTTCGGATCCGTCATAAGTCGCTTAAAAAGACGTATTTAAGGTTTATAAAGCTTGGTACCGGCACCTGATATATCCGGTTTATCGCAGTGGTATCGACTGAAGGGACGACGACGAATCCGATGGTTTCGTCGCGTTATCCCCCGATTTTACAGTCACCATCGCCGTTGTCACTGAACTCGTTGATCGCACAGACATCGTCGTTGACGTCGACATCTGACTCAGCCCAGAGCCCCCACGCGTCGCTGTGGCGGAGCGTGCAATCGGCGACCATGAACCGACCGGTTCGAAGGTGAACGGTTCCGTTACTCTCGCGGCCACCGTACTCGACGACGGCGTGCTCGAGTCGATTGTTGTGGCTCTCGGACCCCCAGACGTAGATGCCGTCCCACCAGCCAGGGACTTCCTCGGTGGCAGAGAAGACAATCTTCTCGTCTTCAGTCCCCACCGCGATGAGCCCACTGCCGTCGCGAAGGCGAAATTCGCCCTCTTGTTCGAACAACAAGGTCGAACCAGGTTCGATCGTGAGGTCGATGTCACGAACCTGGGTTCGACCCCGTAGTCGGTACGGGACATCGAGTTTGTTCCACGTGACATCCTCGTGTTCGACGTCCGCTCCATCAACGACAACGGCGTCCTCCTCGTTGCCCGTGTACGTGGAGTTACTATCAAGATAGTGGGCCGTGTGTGCGTCCAGCTTCACCGCGCCGGCAGCGTTTTCCGTGTACGTGTTTGTCCCCGATTCGGGAATCGTCGAGTTAGGGTCGAGAAAGAGCCCGTAACGATCACTGTGACGCAGCGTGGTGTTGGTGATCGGCATCCGCCCATGGCGAATGTGGACGTTGCCGTCGCTCTCACGGCCACCGTACTCAACGACGACGTGATTCAACACGCTGTTTCGTGCCTCGGATCCCCAAACGTAGATGCCGTTCCACCAGCCGGGAATGTTCTGCGTACCGGTGAACACGATCTCGTCGTCTGCGGTTCCATCCGCGATAAGCGTCCCACCGTCTCGAACCCGGAACTCCCCGTCTTCTCTGAACTCGAGGGTGGTTCCCGGCTCGATCGTGATGGTTGCTTCGCGGACTGCCGTCCGATCCCGCAGTTGGTATGGGACATCCAGCGCGTTCCACGTCACGTCTTCGCCCTTGATGTCCTCGCCGTCGACGGCAACCGCGTCAACGCCATTGCCCGCGTACGTAGATTCAGTATCGAGGGCGTGGACGCTGTTCGCACTCAGGCGTACACCACCGGCTTCGTTGCCGCTGTACTGGTTGTTTCCGCTCCCCTCGATTGTCGACTCCTCGTCGACGTACAGTCCGTAGCCGTCACTGTGTGCAAGCGTGCTGTTAGTGATCGGGAAGCGAGAACCACGGAGATGTACGGCTCCGTCACTCTCGCGGCCGCCGTACTCGACGACAACGTGCTCAAGTCGGTTGTTGTGGCTCTCAGATCCCCAGACGTAGATACCGTTCCACCACCCCGGAATGGCCTGCGTACCGGTGAACACGATCGGTTCGTCCGAAGTGCCTGTCGCAACGATTGCTCCGCCTTGGAGCCCACGCACACGAAGGCCGGCACCTTCCTCGAACTCGAGAATGGTCCCCGGCTCGATACTCAGTGTTGCATCGACATTGAGCGGACTCGTCACGCGGTAGAGAACATCAGCAGTAAGTGTTTCGTCCGTTTCGATACCGTCCGAAAGCGCAACCGTTTCGCCGGGACGCTCAAGTTCGTCCTCCCAGTTCGAATCGGTTCCGTCATCCGCCTTGTCGCCATCCTCGTGTTGGTCGTCTGTCGTGGTATCGTCCGTCCCGTTTCCAGACTCATCGCTCCCCGACATACAGCCGGCACCGATCACAAGAGGGATGCCTGCAACGAAGGTCCGTCGATATTGCATGATTCGTAGATGAATCGTACAATTATATAGTTAATTAAATGCAAGTAAGATTGGTTTCTGTGCAGGATGATATCGTGTTATCTCTACTACATCATCCCCGATTATTATTTGATTACACATGAGTAGAGGGCAGAATACTGATTCCACGCCGCCGAAATACGCGTCCGGGGATGGGGCACAATCTGTCACGCAAAGCGGTAGGCTCATACCGGCCCCGCGGTGACGAACGACCATGTACTTCCTCGAGCTCGGCGGCGAGGACGA
The DNA here is from genome assembly GCF_000337135.1 of Natrialba chahannaoensis JCM 10990. GTDB lineage: Archaea > Halobacteriota > Halobacteria > Halobacteriales > Natrialbaceae > Natrialba > Natrialba chahannaoensis. The sequence goes on along the minus strand of NZ_AOIN01000035.1, from coordinate 34,837 downwards.
CGCGTTCGCGGCCCGCGAAGCGGCGAGCGCCGCGAGCGACGTACGCCGGATTGCGCCGGGTCTTGCCGTCGCGCGTGGAATCAAACCCAAACGAGTCCGCGGGCTGGCCTACACTCACCGCGCGAGCGAGTTGCTCGGACGGACCGGTACCGACCTCGCCAGTGCGCGGGCGCTCCTTGAAGCGGCGGTACTCGAGCGCGATCCATCCGAAACGACAGTCGCCGTCCGCGCGACCGATGTCCACGGCGCAACCGGGATTGACACCGCGCAGACAGAGCGTGAACTCGGACAGGTGTTAGTCGACCGCGGCTTTGGGGTCGACCTCGACGACCCGGACCGCGTGTTGCGGGCGGTGTTTTCAGCTGGATCAACTGCAACGGACGAGGCAACGACAACCCAGAGCGAAGGCGTTGGTCGTAGCGAGGACAACAACGGCGACACCAACACAGACACCGGCGACGGCGTCTGCGCTCTCGGCTGGCTCGCCGCCGAGAGCATCCGTGACTTCGGCACCCGCGCACCAACGGACAAACCCTTCTTCCAGCCCGGCAGCATGGATCCACTGCTCGCCCGCGCGGTCGCGAACATCGCCGGCGCACGACTCGGCCGCACTCTTCTAGACCCGATGTGTGGCACCGGCGGCGTCCTCGTCGAGGCTGGCCTCGTCGGCGCGGACGTGATCGGGACCGACGCGCAGGCAAAGATGGTCGAGGGCGCTCAGAAAAACCTGAGCCATTTCCTGGATCGAGACGAACCATCGCCAACTGGCGTCGAACGCGGTGTCTGGCACGTCGGCCGCGGCGACGGCACCCGCCTCCCGCTCGCGGACGACGCCGTCGACGGCGTCGTCTTCGACGCACCCTACGGTCGTCAATCCAAGATCGACACCCACCGACTCGAGGACCTAGTGGCCGGCGCGCTCTCGGAAGCCCGCCGCGTCGCCTCGCGAGCCGTCGTCATCGCCGACCGCTCGTGGGAACGCGAGGCGAGTGAGGCAGGCTGGGAACTCGAGTCCACCTTCGAACGGCGGGTGCATCGTTCGCTGACGCGATACGTCCTGATACTTTCGGACGATTCGAAGTAACCCTCGTTTTCCGCCGCCGTTATCTGTTCCGCCGAAACTGTCGAGGACCCCATATCGTCGGTAAGCGGCCCAGGGACACCAATTGCTATTTCCAATCAAGAGATGTGAGTCCGTTACGTTCTGATTTATACCACCCACCCTATGGAACTGTCTTCGTCTTGCTGGTTGCTACCACACTACTATCGTATGCCCAACGGAACGATCTGGTCTCGTGACGATCAAGAGACGGAACGCGTCGAACAGAAACCCGAACCGAAGACGATCGACGACATCAACCTCACGGATATTCGGCGGGGACCAGTATCGAAGTTCGTCCTAGCGTTCCTCGTTGGCTTCGTGTTCTTTCTGGTCCCGGTCCCCTGGGACGGACAGCTGACGGTTCCGTTCGACATCGTCATCAACTGGATCACCGGGTCGTTCCCCACGCTTTCGGGTGTGTACGCATTGCTCCTCATCGTGGCCGGTGGCATCCTCACGACGGTTGCAGAGTTCCGAAAGCGAGGCATGCTCACGATCAACGACGGCCTCGCCGAACGGCTGACGCTGCCCTACTGGGAAACGTCCACGCCGTTCTGGTTCTTCCGGGTCGCCGGTGCCGTCCTCGCACCGTTTCTCTTCCTCGGAATCGGTCCTGACTGGATGACCGGTCCCGGAACCGGCGGACTCGTCTGGGGGACACTCATTCTGAGCGTCGCGGTGATCATTCCGATCGGTGCCATTTTCATCAACCTCTTCGTCGAACTGGGCGGCCTCGAGTTCGTCGGCACGATGGCGCGGCCGATCATGCGACCGCTGTTCAAGATACCCGGGCGCGCGGCACTCGACAGCGTTGCCTCCTGGGTCGGTTCCTACAGTGTCGGCTTCTACGTCACGCGAAACGTCTTCGATCGAGGCGAGTACTCCAAACAGGACGTCTACATCATCTGTACGTGTTTCGCGACGGTGTCGATCGGCTTCGTCGGAGTCGTCGCCGCAACAGTTGACCTACTCGAGTTGTTCCCGATCATCTTCCTCGCGTATCTCGTCTGTATCGCCATTTCGAGCGCGATACTGGTTCGCATTCCGCCACTGAGCAACGTGCCAAAGGAGTACGTGGCCGAACCGAACCCCGAAACACCGTTCCGTGGATCGGTCGGCGATTACTTCCGGTTCGGCCTGTCCGAGGCCGTCAAGAAGGCCGAAACGGGTGACTCGATCATTGGGGCGTCGGTTCGTGGGTTCGTCGACGGACTCAAACTTGCCGTGCTCATCCTCGGGACGATACTCTCGATCGGCCTAGCTGCGGTCGTCGTCGCCGAGCACACACCGGTGTTCGACGTTATTTCCCAGCCACTCATCCCGGTCATCGAGTTGCTCGGCATTCCTGACGCCGAGGTCGTCGCCCCCGCGACGATCATCGGGATCACCGAGATGTTCATCCCCGCGTTGCTGGTCGCCGAAGCCGACGCGATGGCGCGGTTCTTCATTGCGGTCCTCTCGATCTCACAGTTGATCTTCTTCTCGGCGACGGCACCGATGATGATGGATATGTTCAACGATATTCCGATCCGGTTTCGCGACCTCGTGCTCCTGTTCGTCATGCGGACTGTCATCCTCGTTCCGATCATTGCCGCGATGACACACCTCCTCGCGGCAGTTGGTCTGCTCTGAGGATCGACACTCGCTGTCCCCGACTTCGGTATGTTCCGGTTTGGACGGGTGTTACAGTAGAGACAGGAGAAAGCCCACGGCTTTAGCCGTGGGATGAACCCGTAAGTTCCATTCAACTGGTTGACGTAACCTGAACTACCGGAGTTCCCGCGCCGAGAAACACCGTTTCGACGGCATCAGAGCTTCGCTCTGTGACGTGGCTCCCGAAAGGGAATTGGACCACCGAGGAAACGCGCAACCTTGAACTCCCCTTCGGGAATCCCACGACTTTAGTCGTGGGAGGAGGTTAAGTAGTGAACTACGTTATCGCTCGGGCGGTCAGTACAGATACGCTACGAGCGACGTAATCAGCTTCCGTTCCGCTCGCCGAAGGTGATCCTCGGCCGTCCGCCGACTGACATCGAGTTCGGCCGCCAATTCCGCGGTCGTGGTCTCGCGCGGAAGATCGTAATAGCCGCTATCGACGGCGAGCGTCAGTACGTCTCGCTGTCGTGCGGTCAGTTCCGGCAACACATCGTCGAGAGTCAGCAACGGCGAGGACTGGGTGGGTGCGCCGATCTCGCGTTTGGTGCGGACGTCGATCTCGAAGCCGGCCTCGACCAGATCACCGTACAGTGCCGTGAGACTCTTTGAATCGAGCGCGAGAATCCGGCAGTGTTTCTTCCCGTCTTCGTATCGTAACGGCGGTAACAACAGACAGTTGTGATCCGCAAGGTAGCGCTCGATGTACCTCGTCTCCTCCCGTTTGAGACAGGAACTGGTGATGACGACGGCCTCGCCGTCCCGCCGGAGTTGCTCCTCGATGCCGATGTCCGTGCGGATCTGCGAGAGTAGCGGGTCGATCGACGATCCGGCGACGTAGAGCAGATCCGAGTGCTCGTTACACCAGAGTTCGATCCGACAGTCTGCGCCGTCGGTCGGCTCGGTGTACGCACTCGAGTCGCTAATCGTAAACGTTGCTTCGTACACGCTTCTCGAGTCGGACGCCGAAGCTTATAAACCCGTTTCCGAATGGAACAGTTTCTGAACCAGTCTTTCGGGAGAAGGTGAGAATATCACACATGGAAGACATCCGATTACATGGGCTGTGGGCCTGCGACAGAACATAAAGGACAAGCAGTGTTCGCAAGACTGGCAGCCTTTCGCGCACACCAGAACGGCGAACCGTTCTGGGACGTTGACGAGACGTGGAGCATCTCGTTCGCACACCAAAATTACTCCTAGAGACGCTGTATCCTCTCCCTGCTCATGTCAGTGGGTGTCGTCAGAATGGCAGATTTCTGATTGCCGATTAGTCGCTGAGCAGTGCCCGCTCGCGCAGTTGCCGGCCCTCGTCACTGTCGACTGTCAGGTCGGGGACCGGGACCGGCGCGTTGTCCTCATCGATGGCGACGAACGTGAACGAGGATTCGGTCGTCTTCTCGATCTCGCCCGTCCGGGGCTCCTCGCGCCAGGCCTGCAACGCGACGTGGACGCTTGTCCGACCTGCGTCGTAGACGTAGGCCTCGACTACCGCCGTGTCGCCGATCTGGATAGGACGCTCGAAGTCGAGTTCGTTCACCCGAGCAGTGACGCAGGTTTCACCAGCAAATCGCATCGCCGACATCGCACTGACCTCGTCGAGCCACTTCATCAGGTTGCCGCCGTGGAGCGTCGCGTTGTTGTTCGCGTGGTTCGGTTGAACGCGAAACCGATTCTGAATCCGGGTGTCGATAACTGTTGGCACGTGCCAGATATGCGCTAGGGTAACAATAAAACTCGCCTGCGCCAATGCACTTTCGACGCTTTTCGGCGTTGTGAGAGCAATGATAAGCGCTCAGACGTCCCGACCGAGCTCCGCCAGCAGGTGCGAGACGTGAATCCGATCGCTCGAGCCCTCGTGCATCTCGAACTCGATATCTGCGGCGAGTCGGTGCATCCGCGCCAGTTTCTCGCCCTGATACCGCTTTCGCGAAAGCCGCAGAATCGAGTCAAGGACTTCCTCGCCGTCTAGCCCTTCGTCGACGAGCAGGTCGTCTAACGTCTTTCGGGCGTCAGTGAACTCGCCGGCCTCCGCGTCATCGAGCATCGACTCGATCTCGTCGTCCAGCCCGACCTCACCGATCGTCTCGTAGGCCGCGCTCATCGTGAGTTCGCCCGCGTCCTCGACCGTCGTCTGGGCCGCGAGAATCGCCTGCCGAAGGTTACCGTTCGCGTAGCCCGCAACGAACTCGAGTCCGTCCGGTTCGTAGTCGACGTCCTCGGCCTCGGCGATGTGCTCGAGGACGGTGACGGTCTCCGCGCTGCTCGGCGAGCGAAAGGAGACGGGGAAACAGCGCGAGCGGATCGGCGGGATGAGTTTCGTTGGCTGACGGGTCGCGATGATAAACTGTGTCGTCCGGTGGTGTTGCTCCATGATCCGGCGCAGGGCTTGCTGGAAGTCCTCGCGGACGTCTTCGGCGTTGTCGAGCAAGATCGTCTTGTAGTCGCCGGAGACAGAGGCGTAGCTCGCGGATTCTTTGAGGACGTGGTTGATCATGTCCCGCTTCGACAACGAGGAACGACCGACGAGGAACTGCGCGAAGCGCGGGTCGTTCTTGATCTCGGTTTTCGTCCGCCCGAAGAAGTCGGCGACGTTGATCTCGATCAGGTCGTTGTCGGGGTCGGCGTGCGCTTCGCGGGCGAGTGCGCGCGCTGCCGCCGTCTTGCCGCTGCCGGGTGGCCCCTGTAAGAGGAGATTAATCGGTTCGTCGACAGCCCGTTCCAGATACTCACGGGCGTCGTCCTGTGGCAACTCGGCCAACTCGGGGGCGTGCGTGTCGGTCCACAGCGGCGCGTCCATCGGCGAATGCTAGGGACGGGGCGGGTAAGAATCGGTCGGTTACAGTCGGTTGCACCGTGACGTCTGAGAGACGGGCAACGCGCGAGACCAGCGACGGTCACTCCGCGTCAGTCGACTCCTCGCCGACGATGAACGTCGTTTCGACCCAGTCAGGTAACACCTCGTCGTCGACCACAATCTCGTCGCCATCCGGTTCGTACAGTGTGGCTGACTCGCGGTCCTCCGGATCTCCCTCGTAGATGACCGCCGTGAGTTCGTCACCGTCTTCGACCGAGACGTTCTCGTCGTAGGAGACGCGCACCTCCTCGTGTTCACCCGGCTCGAGTTGGTCGCTCGCGCCGATCATCTCGCGGTCGGCAGGGTCGATGTCGCCTTGGTCTTCTCCTTCACCGTCACCGTCGTCCGTTGCATTCTCCTCATCCTCACCTTCGACGATCGCAACGAATCCGTCGACCGGAATCGCCACGTCCGTAATCACGCGACTCTCGCTCGCGTCAGTAACTGTAACGGCTGGCTCCGTGTGGAACTCGAGTTCGATCGTCTCGTGGATGCCGTCACGGTCGGTGTAGACGCCGAGGACGCGCTCACCGGGTGGCGTCCCGCGAGTGTCAACCTCGAAGGTGACGGTCGTCGACTCGCCGCCTTCTAGGTCGAGCGTCTGCCACTCGAGTAGCCGGCCGTCGAGACGAAGTTCGACGGGCTGTTGGGCGTCGAGATCAGTCGGGTTACGAATCTCGGCGGTGACTTCCATGGTTTCGTTCGTCGTGGCACTGCTCGGCGCGTCGAGATCCTCGACGGCGAAGGAGTCCTCGAGTGCGTCGTCGATCTCCTCGGCAGTGACGGTGGCGACGTCGCTGACGGGGTAGCCAGCCGAGAGGTACGGCTGGTCCTCGGCACCGTCGGTCTGGGCGTAGGCGAACTCGTCCTCGTCTGCGGTGTTCTGGTGGACTGTCGCGGTGAGGCGACCGAGCAGGTCCTGTTCTGAATCGTCATCTCGGTCGATGGTGAGCTCCTCGTGGGTGCCCGCGGAGAGTGGCTCCGAAACGGCGAGGGGCTCGGTCGCGTCGGTACCGTCGGTGATGACGACGTAGCCGTCGTCGGAGAGGGTGACCTCGTCGATGACGACCACAGAGCCGTTCTGCTGTTGGTCTTCGAACTCGATCGTGGCCTCAGGGTCGTCGTCGATGCCGAAGAGTGCGGGTGCCTGACCGACGACGATGCCCGCCGCGAGGACGATCGTGATGGCGATCAGGATGGCGACGACACGTTTGATCGTGCCGAAAGTCGGTCTCGAACTCATTGGGGGTTGGACTGGATGACCAGGGGTACGGACTGGAGTGACGTAAAACGCGCCGTCCGTTTGCACGACACTCGTCAGACAAGTTGTGACTGACAGCGACACAGCAAGCTACTGTACCGATGGTCCAACATTCGAAGCGGGTTTAGCCCCGGACCGTCGAACACACTATCACTACCGATGCCACTACGCGTGACGTTCCTGGGGACGGCGGGCGCGGTTCCGACGACCAACCGGAACCCGAGCGGAATCCACGTCGCCCGCGAGGGCGAGGAACTGCTGTTCGACGCCGGCGAGGGAACCCAGCGTCAGATGATGCGTTTCGGGACCGGCTTTTCGATTTCGCACCTGTTCGTCACGCACCTCCACGGCGACCACGTCCTCGGAATTCCGGGGCTGCTCCAGACGATGGACTTCAACGACCGCGAGGAGCCACTTGCCGTCCACACCCCATACGGCACGCGCCGTCAGCTCAAGGGACTCGTCAACGCGCTCGGCAACCGCCCCTCGTTTCCGGTGCGGATCAACGAAGTCGGCGACGGTGACGTTGCCTACCGTGCCGACGAGTTCGAGGTGCGCGCGTTCGGCACGGACCACGATACGCAGTCGGTCGGGTATGCACTCGTCGAAGACGACCGCAAGGGCCGCTTCGACCGCGAACACGCTGAAGAACTCGGCGTCCCCGTCGGCCCGAAATTCTCGAAACTGCACAACGGCGAGCCAGTCGAACTCAAGGACGGCACCGTCGTCGAACCCGAGCAGGTCGTCGGTGAACCCCGGCCCGGCCGCAGCCTCGTCTATACCGGCGACACGCGGCCAACAGTGGCGACGATCGAGGCCGCGGACGAGCCCGACCTACTGATCCACGACGCGACCTTCGCCGAAGACCGCGCAGATCGAGCAGCCAAGACCGCCCACTCGACGGCTCAGCAGGCTGCCGAAATCGCGAACCGCGCCGGTGCAGATCGACTGGCGCTGATGCACATCTCCTCGCGCTACGCGGGCCACACTGGTGACCACCTCGCCGAGGCGCGCGACGTGTTCGACAGCGAAGTAATTGTCCCCGAAGACGGCGATGTGATCGAACTCGAGTACGTGGACGCGGACGAAACGTAACCTAGGCTGGAATCCGCCGGCGATCTGATACCTCCACCACAGACTCACACCCGCGCCGGATTTATACTTACTTCGCCCCTACCACCGTCCGTGAGTACGCGAACGAGTGCGCTTGATGCAGTCGTCTTCGGGGTCGACGTCCAGAGCGGTGACGTGCGCGGTGACGCACCGTCGTACGCGCTGGTCGAGTTCGACGGCGAGACGGTCTCGCGGGACGTCGTCTCACACCGAAAACTCAGACGGCTGATCGACGACGAGGAGCCGGCGATCGTCGCGACGGATAACATGTACGAGCTGGCCGCCGACAAGGACCAACTCATCCACCTGCTTGGCTCGCTCCCGGCGGGAACGAAACTGGTGCAGGTGACGGGTGCCGAACAGCCCGAGCCACTCTCTCGAGTCGCGAAACGCCACGGGATCCCCTACGGCAAGGAGCCGATGCAGGAGGCCGAGGCCGCCGCCCGCCTCGCCGCCCACAACGTCGGCCACGAGGTCTCCGCCTTTACCGATACGACGACCGTCAAGGTCGCTCGGGGCCGCTCCACCGGCAGCGGCGGCTGGAGCGAGGACCGCTACACCCGCCGTATCCATGGCTCGGTAAAAAAGCGCGCCCGCGAAGTCGAGTCCGAACTCGAGGAGGACAACCTCGCGTACGAGACGGACATCCGGGAAGCCTACGGCGGCTACGCGAACGCAGTGTTCACCGTCGAGGCGCGCCCGCAGGATATTCCGGTCTCGCGCAACCGCTCGGGTGACGTGCGCGTCGAAATCGAGCGCGAGCGCCGCGACGGCATCGAGTTCCGGCCGCTCGTGAAGCGCCGTGACCACGTCGTCGTTGGGATCGACCCGGGGACGACGACCGCCGCTGCCATCGTCTCTCTCGAGGGCGACGTGCTCGACGTCTGGAGTTCACGGACCAGCGACACCGCCGACGTGATCGAGTGGATCGTCGAGCGCGGCCGGCCGATCATCGTCGCCGCGGACGTGACGCCGATGCCCGAAACGGTCGAGAAGTTCCGCCGGAGCTTCGACGCAGCGGGCTGGACTCCGGAGACGGACCTGCCGGTCGACGAGAAACAACACCGGACACGCGACCATCCCTACGACGACGATCACCAGCGCGACGCGATGGCGGCCGCGCTGTACGCCGTCGACGCCCACGAAGACCAGTTCGAGCGCATCGCCGCGAAGCTCCCACCGGGAATCGACCGCGGCGAGGTCACCGCCCGCGTCGTCGCCGGCGAGGAGAGTGTCGAGGCCGTCCTCACAGACCTCACGGACGACGACGGCGACGAAGAGGAGACGACCGAGCACGAACCGCGCGAACTCAGCGAGGAGGAACGGCGGATCAAGGATCTGGAACGACAGGTCGAACGCCTCCAGTCGCACGTCAAAACACTTGAGGGACGAATCGAAGATCGCGACGACCGCATCGACGACCTGGAACGGGAACTCGAGTCGGCCCGCCGCCAGGAACGCAAGGAGGTGCGCCAGGATCGAGAGGTGACCCGCCACCGTCGCACGGCGGAGCGACTCGAGTACGAACGCGACGAGGCCCGCGAGCGCGTCGAGGAGTTAGAGGACAAGGTCGCACGAATGAAGGCCCTCTGGAAGCTGGATCACTCGAACTTCAGCGACGTCTCTGCAAAGAAAGAGGGGCTGGTGCCGGTCAAGGTCGTCGAGAAGTTCACGAAGGGGGCGATCCGCGAGGCCGACGACCAGTACGGAATCGCGGAGGGAGACGTAGTCTACGTACGCGACGCGAGCGGTGCGGGGCGCTCGACGGCGGAGTTACTCGCGGGGTTCGAACCGCGGGTGATCCTGAAGGATGGCGGGCTGTCGGAGGTTGCCGACGAACTCCTCTTCGAGCACGAGATTCCGGTCGGACCCGCGGGTGACGTGGCGATGCAGGAGGTGGACGAACTCGCCGTCGCACGGGAAGAGGACGTGGAGGCAGTGATCGACGACTGGCACGACCGCGCCCAGGAGCGGCGACGCGATCAGAAGGCAGCGATGGTCGATCAGCTGATCAGCGAGCATCGGGCTGGCGACAACGAGGTCTGACAGAACTGAGACGGCACGCAGAACGAGATCTAGAACATACCGAACTGCTGGAGGACACTCGAGACGAGTGCCTTGACGACGAGGCCGAGGCCGGCGAGCACGAGTGCGATGCCGACGGCGATGACGTAGTTCGCGTAGGCGACGATGCCAATACCGGCGACGAGAATCAAGATACCGACGATTCCGAGAGGACCGAGCTGTTTCAGCATAGTCGTGCATGCTCAGTCAACCGAAATAAACGCCGTGGTTCGCGGGACGGTTCTCGCCAGCGCGGGGTGTGATCGCCCCACGGAATCGATAAAGGGTTAAACCGTTCGAACTCGAACCGGGGCCCATGAGCGACGACGGCGAGGGTGGTCGGAAGAACCTCCGAATGCCTGAGGAGGATGAGGTCTTCGCGACCGTCACGAATATGCTCGGAGCGAATCGGGTGACAGTACGCTGTGCAGACGGGAAAGAGCGCACTGCGCGCATTCCCGGCAAGATGCAAAAGCGCATCTGGATCCGCGAAGACGACGTGGTCCTCGTCGAGCCGTGGGATTGGCAGGACGAGAAGGCCGACATCACCTGGCGCTACGAGAAGAGCGACGCAGACCAGCTGCGTCGCGAAGGGCACATTCAGTAGCGACTCGAGACGGCATTTTCGTTTGGTTCAGTTCGGTCGGTGGGGCTGGAATTTCACTATCGAGACAGTTGTGTCAACGCGGTAGCCGCCTCTGTGCATCGATGAGTGATAGTGATAGTGATAGTGATAGTGATACCTGCCAACGAAGTGAACAGACACCACAGAAAGCTTATCTGGCAGGTTTACCTTTCAGTCCCCATGACACTCACTCGTCGCCAGCTCCTGCAGGGTGCCGGCGCAGCCGTCTCCGTCAGTCTCGTCACGTCTTCGGGGACGGCAGCGGCGTCGCAGTCGTCTGCAGCGTCACCCTCGTCGGACACCCGACGGGTGTTCATCCACCCGCAAAACGGACTGCTCGGCGAGCTACTCGACGTCGTCGACTCCGTCGGCGGCACGACGCTTCGCGAGTACGACAACTTCGACTTCGTGCTCGCAGAAGTGCCGTCGAACCGACTGGACGAGTTACTCGCCGCGACCGGTGTCGCCTCCGTCGAGGAGGACGACGAAACCGGAATCCCGGACGACTGGTCGCCGTCGCTACTCGAGTCGTTGTTGCCGCCGGACCGATCGGACTGTGATACCCACCCTGACCAGCAGGCCTCGTGGGGACTCGAGCGCATCGGTGCAACTGCGGTCGAGCCGGACGGATCGGGCGTCGATATCGGAATTCTCGACACTGGCATCCAGACCGACCACTGTAGTCTCTCGGTCGCTGGCGGGCGGAACGTCACTGGCTCTGGGCTCCCCGACGACTACGAGGATCAGCACGGCCACGGCACGCACGTCGCCGGCGTCGCCGGCGCGCTGGACAACGACCGCGGCGTGGTGGGGACGGCACCGAACGCGAACCTCTACGCCGTGAAGGTGCTCGACGACGACGGCAACGGACGGTACAGCGATCTGATCGCCGGCATCGACTGGTGCATAGAGAACGACGTAGAAATTATCTCGATGAGTCTCGGTGGGGAAAGCGAGAGTGACGCGGTCGACGAAGCGATCGAGACCGCCCACTCGGCAGGTCACCTCCTCCTTTCGGCAGCCGGCAACGAGGGCAACAACGGAAGCAGCTCCTGTACCGAGGAGACGATGACCTACCCGGCGACACACGACGACGTCATCGCCGTCACCGCGATGAACGAGGACGACACGCTCGCCACCTACAGTAGCGTCGGTGAGGGTGTCGACCTGCTCGCGCCGGGCACTGACATCACCTCGAGCACCGTCGACAATCGCTACGCCGAGGCCAGCGGAACGAGCGTCGCAACGCCGTTCGTCGCCGGCGTCGCGGCGCTGTGCTGGGAGACGCGCAAGGAGTCGGGGCCGGTGCCGGGTACCAACGATGCAGTCCGGTCGATCCTCGCCGAGACGGCAGAACCGGTGCTCGAGACCTGTGCTGAAGGAGACGGCCTCGTCGATGCCCGCGCGGCGGTCGGCGACGACCGAGCGACGGGCGGGTCCGAGCGTAACGAAGGCTGGTCCGAGAGTGGCTCAGTTGGCACGCTCCGCGAGGGAGTCTCGTCAGTGTTCGAGTGGGTCACTGATCTGGTCGGAGCAATCGCCGAACGGCTCGGACGGCTGTTCGGATAGCTTCAACGAGCGAGACAACACGCTCCTTTTGTCGATCGGATGAGTCGAGACTCGGCACTCGAGTACCGACAACGATGTGACTACAAGGTAGTTGTGCTGTACGACACCGAGACGCGAAAAATCGATTACTGGCTGTTGACGCGGATTTCGACGGTACCGAAGCCGGGGACGTCGAGTTCGGTCATGTAGCCGCGGAGGCGGCGACCAAGGACAGGCAGCGCGCGTCGGAGGACGACGACTGCGAGGCCGATCGTGATGGCGACAGTTGCCGCGTAGACGGGGTAGCTCACAGCGACGAGCAGCGAGAGTGTGCCGAGCAAGAACGCGATCCCGCCGATGAGGGAGCTGGTGACCGATGGTGGTTTGGGATCTGTGCTTCGTGGGCGAAGGTGTGGATATTGTGTCATGGTGTGAAGCAACCGTCGCCCCGAACGGGGGACGGGTGGTCTCGATTCGAAATACGGTCCCCCCGTATATAATATTTCACTTTCCTGGTAAGAATAGGTGCATGCTATCATACACCATTATAGAAAACAACCGTTATAGACCGTATAGGCCATTGCAACTACTGACATGGTAATCCTTACCTATATTTCCAAACGATTATACATTCGAAAATGAATGAGGTCGTTATCAGTTTCAGCGATGACGACAGTCACGACTGAGCAGCGCGAAGCGAACGGAAAACAAACAGGACACAGGAAGCTGTAAAAGAGTCCTAACGGTTGTCTCGCTGGGTTCCGTTCCGGTCGCTACAGGTTCGCAACGTCTTCGATGGCGTCCGTGAGTGCGCGGATGCTCTCTACGTCGTGTTCGCCCATGTGCCCGATGCGGAACGTCTTCTCGCCGAGCGCGGAGCCGTAGCCGTTCGAGAAGACGAAGTCATACTCCTCGCTGACGGCGTCGATAGTGTCTGCGACATCGATTCCCTGGCTGTTCTCGATACAGCTCACCGTTTGAGACTCGTAGCCCTCCTCAGGGAACATATCGAAGTGCCCGCGCGCCCACTCGCGCGTGTACTCGGCCATCTCCCGGTGGCGCTGGTCGCGCGCATCGTGGCCTTCCTCAAGCATGTGCTTCATCTGCTTTCGGTAGGCGAGCATGATCGGAATCGCCGGCGTGGAGTGGGTCTGTCCCTTCCGGTCGTAGTAATCGAGCGAGCGCTGGAAGCCGCCGTACCACGAGGCCGAGTCGGACTCGAGTTCGCGCTCGTAGGCGTCGTCGCTGACGACACAGACACCGAGTCCCGGCGGCATGGCGAACGCCTTCTGAACCGACGTGAAGATGACGTCGATGTTGTGCTCGTCGATGTCGACGAAATCACCGCCCAGCGAGGAGACCGCATCGACGATGAAGTAGGTGTCTGGATACTCCGCGACCACGTCGCCGATCTCCTCGACCGGGTTTCGGACACCGGTCGAGGACTCGTTCATCACGCACGTGACCGCGTCGTACTCGCGGTCGCTCTCCTCGAGTGCCTCGCGGACGTCCTCGGGCTTGACCGCCTGGCCCCAGTCGTACTCGAGTGTGTCCACGGTCTTGCCAACTCGCTCGGCGACGTTGGCCTGGCGTTCGCTGAAGCTGCCACAGGTCGTGACGAGGACGTTGTCGTCGACGAGGTTGAGGATCGAGCTCTCCATGAACTCGGTGCCGGAGCCGGTGAGGATGATGACGTCGTTGTCGGTGCCGAGGAAGCGCTTGGTGTCCTCGACGATGGTCGTGTAGAGGTCGGTCATTCGGTCCATGCGGTGGCCGAACATCGGCTCGCACATGGCCTCGATGACGTCCTCGCGTACCTCAGTCGGACCGGGGATGTACAGCGTCTGCTCGGGGTAGTCGTCTCTGTATTCGCGTTTTTCAGTCACGGAAGCCACCTGAATACCGCCTACTGGGTGGCGAGAGGGTATGGTAGTTTTGGATGGCGCAGTGGAAACGAAGGGGGCGTCGTGAGTGAGACGCGGTGTGAACGAGCGGTGAACTGCGAGAGACAGGAAGACTCAGTCGCCGTGTGGAGACACCGACGCGGAGCCTCCAGTCGCGTTCGTACCGTGCGTGTTCGGTGTCGCTTTGGTGGTCGTCGGTGAATCGGTTGTGGCGTTGTTGGCACCGAGGTCGCAGTCACTCAGATAGGAGTTCCCGGAAACGACAACGCTGCCGTCCGTGAACGTCGACCGCTGCGGGCCATAGCCCACGATCGGGCCGCCGACCTGCCAGAGCGTGTCGAGCTTACAGAGTGCGAAACCGGCGATGATCAGCGCGAAGCCGAGGATCGTCAACACGGTGATCGACTCGCCGAGCAGCGCCCAGCCAAAGACAGCAGCGACGACCGGCGTCGCGTAGTTGACCAGACTGAGTTCGGCCGCCCCAACGCGCTCTAACAGGATGAAGTAGATGAGGAAGCCACCAGCCGTCGAGGCCACGCCGAGATAGAGCAGCGCGCTCGCCGAGGGGAGCGTCAGCGACGCCGACGAGATCCGTTCGCCGGGGTGGGCGACGCTCAGTGCGTGCAAGACGACAGCACCGACGACCATCGCCCACGCCTGCAGCGAGATGACCGGCAGCGACTCGTCGATCCCCTCCATGAGTACGGAGCCGAGCGCAAACAACGTCGCTGAGACGAACAGCAATGCGACGCCGAGAATCTGCCCGTCGAGCGAGCCACCGGGAACCGCGATGACGACGATGCCCGCCAATCCGACGAGTAGTCCAAGGACCGCAGGCGCGCGGATCCGCTGGTTCGGCAGGAGTGCAAGTGCAAGTGGCGGCGTCACGATCGGTGTCAGACTCAACACGATCGCAGAGACGGCACTCGAGACGTACGACTGTCCCAGAAAGAGGAACGCGAAGTGGCCACCGACGAGCAGGCCGCCGGCGACGGTGATTGCGTACCAATCCGTCCGGGTCCGTGGTCGCCACTCGAGTTCCCGGAGCGCGACGAGGCCGACGAAGATCAGCGCGGCGATATCGAAGCGAAGCGCCGCAAAGAGGATCGGCGGGATCGTCGCGAGTCCGACCTCGATCGCGCTGAAGGCGGTCCCCCAGACGAACGCGAGGGCGACAAAGAGCAGGATGTCTCTGTGTGAAATCATTTTCAGATACAATGGTCCGGAGGTACTTTTGTATTTTGATTTTGTATCCTCAGAGCCTGAGGGCGTGGAATTCGCCGACACATGCTAACAAACATCAGTGATGAAAGACCGTGGTAGTTTCCGAATTCCGACAAGCAAGCGCACAGTACAAGACGTTGATATCGACGATTGGCTGCGAGCCAATCGCTGATTGTGTGGGACGAAAGACGAGTTGGCGGAGAGTGGTTCTTGAGCCGGGACACTCGAGTCGGAATCACGACTGCTACTGGGTCGAGTGGAGATGGTGTGGGGCGGCCCCGAGGGTCAGGCGGGAGAACGGCGTTGTACGCTGGTTGGTAAACGAGAGACGAGGAAGGATGAGAGGGAAACAGCGCGAAGAGTGAACGGCAAACCGATGTCACTCACGGACGAGCGCACACGAAAGAAGTCAGATCAAAAGAACTGCAGACGGCGTTACTCGTCGTCTTCGTCGCCGTTGCCGTTGTCGTCTTCCTCGCCGTTTGCTTCTTCGTCTTCCTCACCGTTCTCGTCATCGTCGAGCGGTGGTTCGACCTGAATCGGTGCCTGCATCTGGTCGTGTGGGTAACAGCGATAGTAGGCCATGTCCTCGGAGGCGACGACACCCTCGAGGGTCTGCTCGTCGTCGTTGACCTGATCGGTCTGGTAGTCCTCGACGACCTCTTCGTCCTCATCCCAGATCTCGATGTTGTGGGTACCGCTGTCTGCGTTGTACCAGGTGAAGTCGTACTCCTGGTCCTCGAAGAGGACGATCGTTGGGTTCTCCTCGCCGGCGATCATGTCGGGAGCGACGCCTTCCCAGCCGCCGAGCGCGCCGTTGAGTTCGATCGTGTCGACGCCTTCCCACGCTTCGACATCGATGTCCTCGCCGCCATTTTCGCCGCCGTTTTCGCCGCCGTTCTCCTCGTCCGTGTCGTCGTCGCTACATCCTGCGACGAGTGCGGTCGCGGCCGCCGCACCCGTGAGCTTCATTGCCGTACGTCGGGAGATAGGGTTGTTTCGACTCATCAATAGCGCATTAGAAATCAGTGCATAAAAATGGCCCTCCTCTACCGGCGTTCCGTTATGCGATTCCATACCATAGCAGCACTGACCAGTAACAATTGTTTACTACGCAGAAAAACCAAATTACGTCCTGAAGTGTAGGTATAATGGGAGCAGTGACGAGTCGCAACCCTACTGGTCAACCTGTGGTGACGATTGCGTTCCGGACTCGAGTGACAGCCGAAGAAAGATCGGGATCGTGACGAGTGCGATGGCGATTTCGAGTCCACCGACGACGAGGAACGCGAAGTCGTAGCCGTAGGAGCCGGCGACAGAGCCGCCGATGAGAAAGCCGCCGAGGAAGCCGAGGCTGCCGGCGACGTTGAAGCCAGCCATCGCGGTCCCGCGTTCGCGTTCGTCGGCGAGATCCGTGACGAGCGCCATCGTCGCGGGCGAGACAAGTGCGCCGAGGATGCCGACGACGATCATCGCCCCGGCAGCAGCACCGACGGACGGAGCGACACCAACACCGAGAATACCGATGCCGTAACAGGCAGAGCCGACCACGACCGGAATCGTGCGGCCAATCCGATCGGAGAGCGTCCCGAGCGGGTACTGCAGGAGGGCAAAGGGCGCGAAGAAACACGCGAGCAACAGTCCGGTCGCACCGGGCGCGAGGTTGAACGTTTCCTGAAAGTACAGGGTCCCAACCAGGGCAAAGAAGCCGGCAGTCATTCGGTCAACGAAGCCGAACGCGTAGGGCAACGACAGTGTGGGTCGCTGGCGCACCCCTTCGACTAGCGCACGGACGGTCCGACGAGATGCCGGCGTTCGATCCTCCAGCCGAGAGACCAGGAGCCCAACACAGACGAGCAGGATCGCCGCAGCGACCAGCGGCGCAACTGGATCGAGTTCGGTTAGCTGGCCGCCGATCGGTGCACCCATCGCGGCACCGAGTCCGATAGCAATGCCGGCCGCGCCCATGTTGCGCCCGTGGCCGCCCTCGAGATCCATCAGCATCGTCATCGTCAGCGAGAACGCGCCGATCGTCATCGCACCTTGCAGGACGCGCAACAGGAGGACACCCTCGAACGGAATGGTGCCAAGCGAGGGAACTGCCGCCAGCGCGGCGTAGCTTGCGGCCCCACCAATCGCGCTCAGCACGATAAACGGCGTCCGTCGACCCGTAACATCGCTTATCGCACCCCAGACGCCGACGAAGACGACGTAGGCTCCGAACTCGCTCACGAGGAACCACATGCTGGCATCGAGCGTCGTCGACGCGACGGGCGAACTCGCCGCATCAGCCCCCAGCGCGTCGACCAAGGTCGCGATACCCGGGTAGAGCAGCAGTTGCGAGAAGAGAACGGCGAACACGACCGCCGCGAGCACCAGTCGGTCACGATCACTCGAGTGCACGACCGGTGGTTCGAACCAGGAGAATATGAAGGCGTTCGTCTCGGTGCACTTCGGAACTCATGTGTCAGTGACTGCAGCTGAGGGTATACTCACCTGTGAAGAATCAATGGGCGGTTCCGGAAAGCGAGTCGAGTTGGAGTGAACGGTTAGTCGAGAAATATAGGCAACATGTATGAACGGAGAAATGACTGACCGGCGAGAAAAACCGGAATACAGATGCCAATGAGAGTCCTGCAGACATCTCGAAACACATGAACGTCACGCGTAGACACCTCCTTGCGGCCGGGGCAACGGGTACGACTGCGGCGCTGGCTGGCTGTGCCGGCATCCTCGACGAGACGCTCACCTCGCGGCCGGCAACTGTGCCGGAGGCCGTGCGTTCGGAGACTGGGTACGACGAACGCACCGTTGAGGAACTCATCGTCGAGCGCACAGTAGGGCGCTTCGGCATCGACCGATCGATCGAGGTGACGAACTGGTACGCCGAGTACGACCGCGCAGTCCCGCTCGACGGCCTGGGACTCGGATTGGGGCGCGCGCAAGCGGCGGTTGCCTCGGTACTAACGACGCCACAGATTTCCTTTCTCGGACGCACGTTCAACCCGGTCGGCGAGCTCTCGACTGCAGAACTAATCGAACTCATCCAGGATCGCTACGAGGAACTCGAGGACGTTGATCATCGTGACGCGACCACCGTCTCGGTGCTCGGGACGGAGACCACCGTCGACCGCTATCTGGCCCAGGCGCGGCTGATCGACGCGGGCACGACGCTCGAAGTCTACCTCCAGATCACCGAACCGATCGCTCACGGTGACGATTTCGTGATCTGTGTCGCCGTTTACCCACAACTGCTCGGGATGGAACTCGAGTCGGCCTCAGTTCGGACCCTGTTCGAGGGAGTGAACCACGAGAATTAGGAAGACTGAACCGAACTGGGGACTCGAGCCGCCGGCTCGATGGGAGAGTTTGAGAAGCAACAACTTCTATGAGTGTATACCCAGAGGTGTGTCACCACGAGTCACAGACAGCGGTTTTTGCCGTTACTGAGGTGCATATGTGCCTGGAGTTATATGCGTACTGAACATGAGCGACGACGCGATCGACGGGACCAACGCCGAGTTCGAGACGGCGGAATTCGGCACACGGAGCGTTCACGCCGGCCAGCGAGCCGATCCGGCTACTGGTGCGCGCGCCCCGCCGATCTATCAGACGACATCCTACACCTTCCCCGACGCGGACACCGCCGCCGAGCGCTACGCGCTGGCGGACGACGGCTACATCTACTCTCGAATCAGCAATCCCACCGTCGAAATGCTCGAGAATCGACTCACCTCCCTCGAGAACGGCGCAGGAGCGGTCGCGACGGGCAGTGGTATGGCCGCACTCGACTCGGCCACCCTGCTCCTCGCCGAGGCGGGCGACAACGTCGTCTGCTCGACCGACACCTACGGCGGGACGACGGCCTACTTTGCGAAGACCGCAACCCGACGCGATATCGAACCCAGATTCGTGCCGACACTCGAGTACGACGCCTACGAGGACGCCATCGACGAGGACACCGCCTTCGTCCACGTCGAGACGATCGGCAACCCCTCGCTCGTCACGCCGGATTTCGAGCGCGTGGCCGAGGTCGCCCACGAGCACGGCGTTCCGCTGGTCGTGGACAACACGTTCGCGACACCGGCGCTCTGTCGGCCACTCGAGCACGGGGCCGACGTGGTCTGGGAGTCGACGACGAAGTGGCTCCACGGCTCGGGGACGACCGTCGGCGGCGTACTCGTCGACGGCGGCACGTTCCCGTGGGGCGAGCACGGCTACGACGAAATTGCCGGACAGAACCACGCCTACCACGACGTTGACTTCTCGCAAGACTTCCCCGAGGCACCGTTCGCCGCCGCCGCTCGCTTCCGTTCGCTTCGTACCCTCGGCAACCAGCAGTCACCGTTCGACGCCTGGCAGACGCTACAGGGACTCGAGTCCCTCCCGCTGCGGATGGACAAACACTGTGAGAACGCGGCTATCGTCGCGGAGTACCTGGCCGAGCACGAAGATGTGGCCTGGGTCACCCAACCCGGACTCGAGTCACATCCAACCCACGACAACGCCGCGCGTTACCTGGACGACTACAGCGGGATGGTCGCGTTCGGCCTCGAAACCGGCTACGCCGGTGGGAAAACGTTCTGCGAGAGTGTCGAAGTCGCCCAGTTCTTAGCGAACATCGGCGACGCGAAGACGCTGGTGATCCACCCCGCGAGTACGACTCACGGCCAGCTTACTCCTGAAGAGCAGGAAGAGGCCGGCGTCACGCCGGATCTGATCCGCATGTCGGTCGGCATCGAGAATCCCGCGGACATTCTGGCCGATCTGGAGCAGGCGATTGAAACCGCGACACGGACGGCAACGGAGGGCGACGAACGCACATGACGACGACCGACGTGCAGTCGCTCGGCGAGTTCACCTTCGAGTGCGGCGAGTCGATCCCGAATCTCGAGGTAGCCTACGAGACGTACGGCGAGTTCACCGGCGATAACGCCGTGCTGGTCTGTCACGCCCTGACCGGCAGCGCACACGTCGCCCGCCGCCCCGACGCCGGCGACGACACCGCGGGACAGGCCCGCGCCTGGTGGGGCGACGTCGTCGGTCCCGGAAAGGCGGTCGACACCACCGAGTACTACGTCGTCTGCGCGAACGTTCCCGGCTCCTGCTACGGGACGACGGGCCCCTCGAGTACGAATCCCGAAACCGGCGAACCCTACGGCA
Organism: Natrialba chahannaoensis JCM 10990; assembly: GCF_000337135.1. Classification (GTDB taxonomy): domain Archaea; phylum Halobacteriota; class Halobacteria; order Halobacteriales; family Natrialbaceae; genus Natrialba; species Natrialba chahannaoensis. The sequence goes on along the minus strand of NZ_AOIN01000035.1, from coordinate 14,323 downwards.
CCGACTTTCCGCCTGTCACGATCGGAGACTGGACGCGCGCACAACGTCGACTGCTCGACGAACTCGGCGTCGGGCGACTGCACACCCTCATCGGCGGCAGCGTCGGCGGGATGAACGTCCTCGACTGGCTCTCGCGCTACCCCGACGATGTCGAGCGCGCGGCGGCCGTCGCCACGGCAGCGAGACTCGATGCACAGTGTCTCGCACTGGATACGGTCGCCCGCCGGGCGATCACGAGCGATCCGAACTGGAACGGCGGCCACTACTATGGCGGGCCGGAGCCCGAGGACGGCCTCGCACACGCTCGCCAGATTGGCCACATCATGTACCTCTCGAAGGCCTCGATGGCCCAGAAGTTCGGCCGGCGCTCGGCAGGTCGTGAGACGATCCGCGAGGAATCACCGGACCCTGCAGCGTCGTTTTTCCCCTACCGCGAAGTCGAATCCTACCTCGACTACCAGGCCGAGAAGTTCACCGACCGCTTCGACGCGAACAGCTACCTGTACCTCACGCGCGCGATGGACGACTTCGATCTCTCGACGGGATACGAGTCCGACGCGGCCGCACTCGCCGCCTTCGAGGGCGAACTCCTCTTGCTGTCGTTCACCGGCGACTGGCACTTCACCGTCGAACAGTCAGAAGCGGTCGCCGAGGCCTGCCGCGAGGCTGGCGTCGACGTCGCCCACCACGTCGTCGAATCCGACCACGGCCACGACGCCTTTCTCGTCGAACCGGAGAAGGTCGGTCCGCCGCTGTCGACCGTACTCGAGGAGGGGCTCTCCGGTCGGACGATCACGGACACAGCGGATGGGGACGAGACGATGGGCGAGTCGGAGTCGTTCGCGCCAGTTCACACGAGTCTATTCTCCGAATGAGAGTTCGCCACCAAGCAGTTAGAAGCCGTGAACCTCGTACTTTTTTATATATTATGTTCGGTCGTGTAGTCGTAGATGACTACTAGGGACACACACACCAGGAGACAGACACACGAATCCGGCACCGCCGAACGACTCGTCTCAAGACAATTTGCACTGGTTGGCGTCGTTGTCGCCCTCATGCTGATGGCGGGCTGTCTCGGCGCGCTAAGCGGTGACGGGACCGATCCAGCCGAATACGTGCCATCGGACACCGACACACTCATTCACATCGACATGGCCATGCTGGCCGATGACGATCATCAGCAACTGGTCGATTCGATGGCCGACGGAGAGAGCGACGACACGAACGACCAGGAGGACATCGTCTCTGAGTTTGAGGCGGAGACTGGACTTGAGCTCGAAGACGCAGACGAACTCTTGCTATTCACCTCGTTCGATGATAATCCGTGGGATGACAGCGGGATTATCGTCCAGAGCGACTGGACCACCGACGAGGTCGTTAGCGCAGCAGAGGATACTGAAGAAACACCGTACGAGGAACGCGAGTTCGACGGCGAGACCGTCCACTACGAGCCGGAATCAGAATCCAGACAGAGCACAGAGATGCACATCGGTGAGCTCGGCGATGGGACGTTCGTCTTCGGCAGCCAGGATACGGTTGAAGCGTCGCTCGCCGTTGAGTACGGCGATGAAGAAGCGCTTTCCGGCGATATCCGTGATGCCTATGACGAGACACGCGACGGTCACGTGACGCTGGCGACGACGCTTCCGAAGTCGACGGTCCCGACCGATGATCCAAGCGCGCCCGACGACATCGACTTCGAGGCGTTCTACAACGTCGAGGTTCTGACGAGCGTCTACGACACGGACGACGGCGAGGCCGGGTTCGAGACGACTCTGCACACGACGGGAGAGGACGAGGCACTTGACGTTGCAGACGTCATCGATGGTGGGATTTCCATCGCGAGCGGATCGATGGCCGACGACGATCTACAGTCCGAACTCCGTAAAATCGACGTTGAACAGGATGGAGACACCGTCGAAGTGACCTACTGGGGCGAGATCGACGATGTCACCCAGTTGATCGAGAACGGACTACCGTAAGCGCTGACAGCGACCACCAGTTCGAATCCGGTTTCTTGCACACAGCAGTGGAGTCGAGCAAACGTACCACCGTACTACTATTGTCAACAAAAGCGACGCGTCAGTCGGCCGTGTTCACATGCCCCTGCCGCGAGGACGGGCCGTCCTGTCCGCCATCGAATCGAACGTACTGGTCAGCAACGCTGCGGCCCGGTCGCCGTCGCGCCAGCCACCGTCGGAGGTCGCTACCGAGCAGGTCGAGGCCGGTCGCACGCATGAACCGCCGGGCAGGCGGAGAGCGGAACATCGTAATCAGGGCCCACATCGTCCCGGCTGTGAACGTACCGAGCGCCGAAAACGTCATTCCGAGCGTCAGAAACGTGAACGTGTAGACGTAGCCGATCGCCATCGAGGGGATACTCGTTCCGAGCGGCACACGAGCGCTCGCGTTAGCCAGCGTCGGGCCGAGAAAGACCACCGAGAGACCGCTGCCAATCATGAACACGAAGTCTTGCCACATCATCGAATCCGATTACTCGATTGTGAGTTAAAACTCGCTCGGTCGAGAAATAGCCTCCTACGCTGGATAGTCGGGAATACGGGAACGTCACACGCTCCGTTCGGTCACCAATAGTCTGTCCGTGTCAGTTACTCGAGTACGGCGTTGGACTCGAGTACCTCGCGTGCCTCGGCCATCGAGGAAACGACGACGTCACAGTGTGGTTCAACAGCTGGTTTCGGCTCGAAACCGATCGCGAGGCCGGCGACCTCGAGCATCGGAAGGTCGTTTGCGCCGTCACCAATGGCGACGGTCTCCTCGAGCTCGGCACCGACGTCGTTGGCGAGCGACTCGAGTGCGTCGTCCTTGGTACCCTCGATTAGTGGGCCATTGACATCGCCGGTGAGTTCGCCGTCCGCCAGTGGGAGACGATTCGACACGATGTGGTCGACGGTGACACCCTCGCGCTCGAGTGCGGCCGCGACGCCGCGTTCGAAGCCGCCCGTCAGAATGGCGGTCGTGACACCAGCGGTGTTGAGCGTCTCGATCAGGTCCGCAGCGTCCGGTCGGAGTTCCACCTGACCGTAGGCAGCGGACGCATCGGATTCCGGCAAGCCCTCGAGGAGAGCCGCTCGTTCCCGGAGGCTCTCGGCGTAGCCGATCTCGTTGTTCATCGCGCGGTCGGTGATTTCGGCCATCTCGTCGGCGACACTGCAACGCTCGCCGAGTAACACCGTCATCTCGGAGTCCGAAAGGGTCCCGTCGAAGTCGAAAGCGACGACTGTCATCGCTCGCCGATTGTGGGCGGCCGGATAAACCAGTTCAGGTTCACGGCAGGTTTCACACGGTACCGAATCGCCCCGTGTGTGACCCAGTCACGTTGGAGCGACCAACGACGGCCACCGGCTGGTGAGTGATGTGAGTCTGTAAGGGCTGTACTCGAATAGGGAGGGGCTGGTCGACTCGACTCGACGATCGTCGGGAGCTATCGATGCGTGAACCAGAACATTCACAAGTGTATTTTCATTATATAAACTCAGGTTGTACGATGGGAACCAACGAAGTCGATATAGATCGGATCAGCGGCGGTTGCGGTTGGGAATTGACGAATACGAGAGTTCTTGTTAGCCATCACCCTTAGTTAACAAGAGTTATTAAAATCTAATTCTAATTAACAACACAATGGACACAGCACCCACACGTCGACAACTACTTACTGCCGGAGTTGGCGCTGGAATCGCCGGGCTTGCCGGCTGTGCGGAGACCAGTCTGGATGATGAAGCGGATGGTACGTTTACGATTGTCCCTACTGCGGACCCGACGGGAACGGGCGACGACTGGGATAGTTGGGGCGGGATGGCACCGTACTGGACGCGGGTCATCGAGCCACTGGTCTGGGGGACCGACGGCATGCAACCACAGCCGTGGCTGGCGACCGACTGGACTGCGACAGACGACACCACCTGGGTGTTCGATCTCCGTGAGGGCGTCACCTTCCACAACGGTGAGGAGATGACCGCGGACGACGTCGTCCACTCCTTCGAGGAGGATATCCTCACTGACCGCGGCGATTTCGTCCACGGCTGGCTCCACCTCGAACCCGGGAGCGTCGATCGGATCGACGACTACACCGTCTCCTTCGAGACGACGGAGCCGTTCCCCGGATTTCCCGGAACGATCGCACACAACATGATCGACATCCAGCCACCCGAGGCCGACCGCCGCGACGCCGAAATCATCGGTACTGGCCCGTTCACGCTGGCCGAGATTGAGCAGGGCCAACAGCTTCGCGTCGAACGCTTTGAGGACTACTGGGGCGGCGCTCCCGAACCCACTGAACTCACGTTCCGTGCCGCCGAGGACGCGACGACACGGACCGACCTGCTCGTTGCCGGCGAGGTCGACCTCATACACGAGCCCGCAACGAGCCGGATCAGTGGACTGCGCGAGCGCGACGACGTACGTATCGAAACCCAGCAGTCCTCCGGCTCGGTATTCGTCTCGATCAACATCCATCGAGAACCGACCGACGATGCCGACCTTCGACGGGCGCTCAACTACGCGATCTCACAGGAGGAAATCGTCAACACTGTTCTCGAAAACATCGGCCAGCCCGCTCGCGGCCCGCTTTCGACAGTCATCGACTGGGCGGCCGACGAGGAACTACCGGCCTATGAGCGCGACCGTGACCGAGCACGTGACCTCGTCTCGCAGTCGTCCTACGACGGCGAGGAAATCAGCTGCCTCGTCGAGAACGACATGGACGACGGCCGCACGCTCGTCCAGATCCTCCAGGAGGAGTTCGGGAAGATCAACGTGAACCTGGACGTAGAAGTACTCGAGGGACCCTCGCTCCGGGACCGGACCGACCGCGGCGAGTTCCACCTCGAGCTCGGCACGTCGCAGTCGAACAGTCCGGCGGCGGACTACATCATGTGGGAAAACTTCCACACGATGGGGATTTCGAACAAGGACCTGTACGAGGCCGATGGGACGGGACTGCACAACCTTGGTGGCGAGGTCGACGAGCTAATCGAGACCGGCTTCCAGTCACACGACCCAGACGAGAAACGCGAGGCGTACGTCGCCGCCCAGCGTGAGATTATGGATGCAGGCGTCGTCATCCCACTGTTCTACCGGGAGTATGTCGTCGCCGCGGACGCCGAACTCGAGGGCTTCGACCTCCACCCGATCGACAAGTTCGCCCAGTGGGGCGAGCTGACGCGAACGACGTAGCATGGATACGGCATCCTACCTCGTCCATCGGTTCGGCACATCGCTCGTGGTGCTCACTGGCGTCTCGATCATCACCTACGGGTTGCTCTTTCTGACGCCCGGCGATCCGGCCGAGGTGATCCTCAGCCAGCAACTCGACCGCCAACCCTCCGAGGCCGAAATCGAGGCGTTCCGCGCGGAACAGGGCATGGACGAGCCGGTGCCACTCCAGTACGGTGACTGGCTCACCGACGTGCTGCGCGGGGATCTGGGAACCTCGTACTACAGCGACGCGTCCGTCACAGGACTCATCCTCGACGCACTCCCGCTAACGCTCGAACTCGCCGCCGCTTCGGTGGTCGTCGCGCTCGCGCTCGCGATTCCGACCGGCGTCCTGAGCGCCGTTCATCGCGGGACAGCAATCGACCGCGCGAGCCAACTCGGTGCACTGATCGGCGTCTCGATGCCGAACTTCTGGCTCGGCTACCTGCTAATCCTCGTCTTCGCGCTGACACTCGGCGTCCTCCCGGTCGCCGGCGCGGGGAGCTACAGCCAGCTCGTCCTCCCTGCAATCACGCTCGGCACCGGCATGGCCGCCGTGCTAACCCGGCTCGTCAGGAGTTCAATGCTCGAAGTCCTCGACGAGGGCTACCTCGACACCGCGCGCTCGAAGGGGCTGCGCGAGCGGATTGTCATCTACAAACACGCGCTGCGAAACGCGCTCGTCCCCGTCGTGACCATCCTCGGCGTCCAGCTCGGCGCGCTGCTCAACGGCGCGGTCGTGATCGAGATCGTCTTCCAGCGCCCCGGACTCGGCATGCTGCTCGTCGACGCCGTCTTCGAGCGCAACTACCCGGTCGTGCAGGGGATCACCCTCTTCACCGCGGTCGCCTTCGTCGTAACGAACCTGCTCGTCGACCTGAGCTACCGCTACCTCGACCCCCGCGTCGAGCTCGGAGGTGACCCCGCGTGAGCGTCGTACTCGAGTCCATCGCAGGCGCGATCGGTCGCCGGTATCGCGCCCTCCGAACGTCGCGAACACTGGCGACGTTCTGTGCGAACCCGCTCAACGTCGCGGGGCTGAGTATCGTGACGGCGATCACGATCGCCGCGATCATCGGGCCCCTCGTTGCGCCATACGATCCGGCGACGCAAGATCTCGCGAATCGCCTGCAGGGGCCCTCGCTGGCCCATCCCTTCGGCACCGACCAGCTCGGCCGCGATATACTCTCACGGATCCTCTACGGTGCGCGGCTTTCACTCGGCATCGCCGTCGCCGTCACTGGGATCCGGCTCGTGCTGGGGACGACGATCGGCCTGCTCGCAGGCTACGCCGGTGGCTGGGTCGATGAGGCGCTGATGCGGCTCGTCGATATCCAGCTCGCCTTCCCCGGACTCGTCCTCGCGCTCGTGATCGCCGGCATCCTCGGCCCGAGTCTGCGGAACGTGATGCTCGCACTCGCCGTCGTCGGCTGGGCTTCCTACGCGCGGCTCGTCCGTGGGACTGTGCTCGCGACGAAAGAGCGTGACTTCGTGCGCGCCGCACGGCTGATGAACGTCTCCCGGTTTCGGATCGCGACGCGACACCTCCTGCCGAACGTCGCCGGCCCGGTAGTCGTCCTCGCAACGCTGAACATGGGGACGGTCATCCTCGGCACCGCCGGCCTCTCGTTCATCGGCCTCGGCGCACAGCCACCGACCCCCGAGTGGGGGACGATGCTCGCCGACGGCCGTCACCACCTCCGTACCGCCTGGTGGATCGCGAACGTTCCCGGCGTCGTCATCATGTGCACCGTGCTCGGGTTTACCCTGCTCGGCGACGGCCTGCGCGACATGCTTGACCCGAATCACGAGACAACGCTTGAGAAACCGACGTGACTACCACACCACCCACAGACCCAGATGACCACGACACCACCCACACTCGAGTACGGTCCTGACGACGCAGCCACCCCCGACGACGAGGTGACGAGCCTCCTCGCCGTCGAGAATCTGCAGGTACAGTTCGGAACGCACGACGGCCCCGTCCGCGCGGTCGACGGTGTCTCGTTCAGCGTCGAACCGGGCGAAACCGTCGGGATCGTCGGCGAGAGCGGCTGTGGTAAGTCCGTCACGGCCCGCTCGATCATCGGGCTGCAGGAACCCGGCGAGGTCGTCGGCGGCACCGTCCATATCGACGGCGTGAACGTCCACGAGGCGGACGATCGAGCCCGCAGACAGCTACGCGGTGACACCGTCTCGATGGTGTTTCAGGACCCCGATCAGACGCTGAACCCCGCGTTCGATGTCGGCGAACAGATCGCTGAATCGCTCAAGGTCCACGACCAGCCGGAGCAACAACGCCTGCTCGACTACCTGCACGCGCCGCTGTTCGCCAGCCGATCGGACTGGCGAGACCACCGCGAGCGCGCCGTCGAACTGATGGACCAGGTCGGTATCGACGATCCCGCCGACCGTGTCGACGACTATCCCCACGAATTCTCCGGCGGAATGCGCCAGCGCGCCGGCCTGGCTATCGCGCTCGCCTCCGACCCCGACCTGCTGATCGCCGACGAACCCACGACCGCGCTCGATACGACGACGCAAGCGCAACTGCTGGATCGCCTCCGACGGCTCACCGACGAGCGCAACATGGCCACCCTGCTCATCACCCACGACCTCGGCGTCGTCGCCGACATCTGCGACCGCGTCGTCGTACTCTACGCCGGCCAGGTGATGGAAACCGGCCCGACCGACCGCGTGCTCGCAGAGCCACACCACCCCTACACGAGAGCGCTACTCGAGTGCCGGACCAGTCAGGCGGCGAGAAAGCGACGAGTGCCGACAATTGAGGGGACGGTGCCGGAGCGCCTCGGCGAGCAGCCGGGCTGTCCGTTCGCGCCGCGGTGTCCGGCGGCGGTCGACACCTGTCAAGAGGGAGAGCCGCCGACGTTCGAACGCGACGACGGAACGGTTCGGTGTCGCGAGGGCGTCGTGTTCGGTGAGTCCGACGACGATGGTGGATCAGGTCTGGTGTACGGGAACGGAGAGACCCAGTGCGGCGGGGGTGACTCGAGTACCGCCTCGGCCACAGCTAGCGCCAGAACAGCGAACCCGCCGCCGAGAACGAACGCCGGCACTGACTCGCTCGTCTCTCTCGAGGGCGTCTCCAAACGGTACCAGCAGGCGGGCGGGCTGCTCAGGCGTCTTCTCGGAACCGACCGGAACCTGCAGGCCGTCGACGACGTGACACTCGAGATTGCGGCTGGCGAAACGCTGGGGCTCGTCGGCGAGAGCGGGAGCGGCAAGTCCACCCTCGCGAATCTGGTGACGGGGCTCGAAACACCCACGAGCGGTGCAGTTCGGTTCGACGGCACCCTCGTCGGCGCAGCCGAAACACGCACGGCAGCCACCCTCCGCGACGTGGGCGTCGTCTTCCAGAACCCCCGTTCGAGTCTCAACCCACGGCTGCCGGTCGCGCAAGTGATCGCCGAACCCTTGCACGCGAACGGCTGGGACGAACAGCGACGGCGCGACCGCGTCAGCGAGTTACTCGAGTCGGTCGGGCTCTCGGAGCGCCACGCCGAGCGGTATCCCCACGAGCTCTCGGGCGGGCAGCTCCAGCGCGTTGCGATTGCACGGGCAATCGCACTCGATCCGCGCCTGGTCGTTCTCGACGAGCCCGTCTCGGCGCTCGACGTCTCGGTGCAGGCGCGGATTCTCAACCTGTTGTTGGAACTGCAGCGGGAACTCGAGTTGACGTACCTGTTGATCTCTCACGATCTGGACGTGGTCGAGCACGTCTCGGATCGGGTCGTCGTCCTTTCGAACGGCGAGGTGGTCGAGGCGGGGCCGACCGAACGGGTACTCGTGGATCCGAGTCATCCCGAGACAGCCGCGCTGGTTGAGGCAGTGCCGCGGCTCGAACACAGTTCACAGTAGTGGAACGAAGAGGATGAGTTGGAAGGCGGGTGCGCGATGGAACCGCAAAATCGCCAGCCAGCGCCGACAAGGTAGTTTTTGCCACCCGTGGCGACAACGGAAGGGTTTACCTGCTGCGCGCGATTGTCTCGCGCATGAACGTGCTCGTCACGGACCCCATCGCGGACGCGGGTCTTGACGTACTCAGAGACGCCGGCCACGACGTCGAAACGGGCTACGAACTTGAGGGCGAGGATCTCCTTGAGGCAGTGTCTACCGCCAACGGGCTTATCGTCCGCTCCGGGACGGAGGTCACCGACGACGTACTCGAAGCCGCCGAAGACCTGGTCATCGTCGGCCGTGCTGGGATCGGCGTCGACAACATCGACATCGAGGCTGCAACCGACAACGGCGTGATCGTCGCCAACGCACCGGAAGGAAACGTTCGCGCGGCCGCAGAGCACACCGTCGCAATGACGTTCGCCGCCGCGCGCTCGATTCCACAGGCCCACATCCGTCTGAAGGACGGCGAGTGGGCCAAAAGCGAGTATCTCGGTGCCGAACTCGACAGCAAGACGCTGGGCGTCGTCGGCCTCGGCCGTGTCGGCCAGGAGGTCGCCAAAAAGCTCGATTCGCTCGGCATGGACATCGTCGCCTTCGACCCCTACATCTCCGAGGAGCGTGCCGACCGCCTCGGTGCCGAACTCGTCGACTTCGAGGACTGTCTCGCCCGTGCCGACTTCCTCACTATCCACACGCCGCTGACCCCCGAAACGGAGGGGATGATTGGTCCCGACGAACTCGACCTGCTGGAAGGCGGCTACGTGGTCAACGTCGGCCGCGGCGGCATCATTCAGGAGGACGCACTCGCCGCCAAAGTCGAGGACGGCACCGTCTCCGGTGCGGCACTCGACGTTTTCGCCGAGGAACCGCTCGCCGCCGACTCGCCGCTGCTCGAACACGACGACATCATCGTCACGCCCCACCTCGGTGCCTCGACGGAAGCAGCCCAGGAGAACGTCGCGACCTCGACGGCCGAGCAGGTCAACGCCGCACTCGCCGAAGAGCCGGTCGCGAACGCGCTCAACGCGCCCTCGATCGACGAGAGTGCCTTCCCGCGTCTCGAGCCGTACATCGAAATCGCCGAGACCGGCGGCAAGGTCGCCGCCCAACTCCTCAATGGCCGCATCGAGAACATCGAAGTCACCTACGAGGGCGACATCGCAGACGAAGACATCGAGTTCGTCACTGCCTCGGCACTGAAGGGGGTCTTCGAGCCACTCGAGTGGCAGGTCAACGCGGTCAACGCGCCACAGATCGCCGAAGACCGCGGCGTCGACGTAACGGAGTCGAAGACCCGCCAGGCTGCGGACTTCCAGAGCCTGATCTCGGTGACTGTCAGCAACGACGACGATTCGATCACCGTCGACGGAACGCTCTTCGCGGGCGACGACCCACGTATCGTCCGCGTCGACGGCTACCGTGTCGATGCGATCCCACACGGGAAGATGGTCGTCACGCGCAACACGGACGAGCCGGGCGTTATCGGCCTCATCGGGACCGTAATGGGCAAACACGGTGTCAACATCGCTGGGATGTTCAACGCTCGCGAAACGATCGGCGGCGAAGCGCTGACGGTGTACAACGTTGACAGCCAGGTCCCCGACGCAGCGAAAGACGAACTCAACGATGATGAGCGGATCATCGGCGTCGATTACATCACGCTGAACGGCCAGCACTGAAGCCCGAAACCAGAAAGCCGTCTTTTCTCCACACTCACGCGACTCCGCTGAACGTGTCCCCGTCAGTCTGAGCGCCTACTCGTCGGACCCGGGCGAGACGTTCGGTGCACCGCCGGTAATCGTCACCGTCCGCCCCTCAACCTCGGTGTCGTGGACGTCATCCGAGATGCCCTCGAGTTCGGCCACGATTTCATCGGTCGGCTCGGTACCTTCCTCCAGGATGAACACCCAGGTCATGGTGTCCGCCATCGGCGACTCACTCGAGACGCCCCAGATGTAGATCTCGTCGAGCGAGACGTCGCTCCCTTCGGGTGCGTTGTACTCCCCGGTGAGCGTCGTCCTGTGGGGGAACTGCCGGAAGAGGTGGGTGAACTCCTGGTCGATGTCCTCCAGGCGGTCGTGGCTGCCACGGTGGGCATCGATCCGCTCCTCGTAATCCGGGCCGATGACGATAGCCGACTCGCCGACGGCGATGTCGCGCCGGCCAGCGGTGTTCGGGATCGGTGCGTCGATGACCGCGAACCCCTCGTACTCCTCGACGAACTCGTACTCGTCGTCGTCCTCGACGCCCGCGAGGATGGCGTCCTGATCGAACGAACCGAAAAAGACCTGCGTGAGCGACTGGATCAGGTGCGCATCGACGGTCTCCGACGAGACCTCGAAGTAGTCGGGGAAGATGCCCTCGAAGTCGGTTCCCTCGGGGAACGCCTCGGTGTAGTCGAAGCGGCGGTTGCCACCGTTGAACGGGTCCGCGTCGGTGAGCCAGGTCCGGAAGGCGGCGGCCTCGTCCCAGTCAGCCTCGATGTCACGGTCAGGAATTTCGCGCTCGAAGCCTTCCTCGCCGTTAGCCTCACCGTTGCCGTCGTGACCGTTCGAATCGCCGTCGTCAGACCCGTTGCCCGACGGCTCGTCCGTGTCCCCGCTGCTCATACAGCCGGCCAGTCCCGCCAGGCCGACCGCAAGCGTACCGATAGCGCCACGGCGCGTGATCGTCCTCGTCGTCGAACTCGAGTTGCTCATGTGGTAGGCGTCGACCACGGATGGACCCATAACTGCTCGTGACTGTCTATCGTTGTGAGAACGTCCGTAAGTTGGTTGGGCAGCGTGGTGTGTGATTTAGTGTGTTGCTATTGTAACACGATATAGATGGTATTGTTGGACAGGGTATTTCTGTTATATTGCCCCCGACAAACAGTATCGTTGGAATCGCCACCTCGGGCTTGATACCAGACCAAGGACTATCCTAGATCCCCCCATCGAGAATGGTCAAATAATCGATATATAGGTAGCACCATTGCTCACCAACCACAATACGACTGGAAGGTATGTTCTACTTGGAGGTGGATGATATAACGACTAGCGGAACAGTATCAACAATCTCCTACAGGAGAGCGAACGAAAAAGATTCTTACTTCATTGCAGCACTAATGAGGACTCCTGCGATTGCTCCGACAGTACCAATGAAGAGCGGCACGATTAGCGTGACCGCAATACTTCCCAGCGGTGGGATCCCCTCCCACGGTTGAAAAAAATAGAGTGGAAATGCAACCAATCCAAAGGGGACAATTAGCAGAAGCGGAGTCGTAGTTCCGTATCGCTTTGCAGTGATCCATCCAGCGGCAGCCGATCCACAGAGACCACCTATCAATAGGGCTACCCACAACATAAGAAATCCAGCAGCGACACCTTCTGCAAATAGGTCGAAAATCTGGATACCAAGCATACTCAGTATGTATGAAAAGCCCACAACACCAACAATTAACCCATTAGGAATGGTGATTGAATATAAAATTGTCTTTAAAACGGGGATCAAGTGAAATCGGGCGACCGATTGACCGAGGGGTTGAGACTTCTCATTATCCATTTTCTAGAAATTATTAATTTCCTTGATTATAAATACTTTCTCATTATAAATACCACCAATATTTCTATCAGAATGGTTTGTGATTAATGCCCATGATTTTTAAATTACTCAAACGATTATGTTTTCCATCTCAGAAGCCATATTAGCATCTTTTTATTCCTTGCTTGTGAAACAACACTCTTGTGAAAGGTACTGATACTGAGTGGGAGAACAACCCAAACATAACCTTTCAGAGATTCTTAGCCAGGCTTGCGTAGGATTCTACGGTGAAAGTGGAAAGTCAAAGACTAGCTGTAAGTTTATTTCTCAAACTCCTCGATACGACTCTCGTATGTATTCACGTGTACGGTTCCGTCGACGCATTTGCCTTCCACGTAACTAACTGCTTCTTTCAGATGGTCTGTATTTTCTCTTAGTAGATCGTAAGTACGAAATCTTCGGGGTAGACCGTCAGCGACTTCACCCCGTAGCTGTCGACGAAGAGCCGCACGGTTGATTTGCCAGCAGGTTTTGAGGGAACAATGTGTCACCGATCGCTGCCTCGCTCGACGTGGATGAACAGCGGTGGTTTGTCTTCGTCATAATCCTTCGTCGACGTTTCGAAAGAACATATGAACCCAACGATTAGTTATACTCGCAATCTGCCTTACCAACGCAGAGGAACTCATTGACCACAACCAGGTTAACATGATTAGTTCGAGATGCGCCAAGTGTTCTGGCAAACCGCTCAACGCTCCGCTGCAGCGTTTGTACGAAGCATCGATTCCAGCTTCTAACTGGCAGATACTCGTGCCAAATCAGAGTAACAAGTAGAACACGAATAACAGCTTACTGGGCTCATCTCCGCGTGCGCGAGCATTAATATTATGCTTGTCGTTGAACCATCACCCACAATCCTTGTGGTGATACCGCAAACACTCTCGACAGCCACCATACTTGATTACGATTCAGTCCGGAGTTCAGACATTAAAGGTCCTCGTACTAGCGACCCGGCTATTTGATTTGAATATCTGTCTCCAATATTAAAATCGTTTGGGGAGAATATAGCCGAGAGGTGTTGATGAATCACTCCTGTCGCTACGTCTTCACAGCGGCAGTTCTGAACAACAAATAATCTACTTCTGAGGATACCATAACAATACCGAAAGTATTATTACCTGATTAATAGTAGCTACATTTGTATGATGAGAGCCAAAATAGATAGGCGAGATATACTGCAATCAACTGTATTAGTCGGCGTATCTAATATCGCTGGTGTAGGACTGAGTGCAGCCGAAAAAGACATTGAAACAGAAGAGTTGGGTACAATACATTATAGCGAGATGGGGATTACATTTGATTGCGACCTAATTCCAAACACAGTTGCATGTTATGGCCCCAGTTATGAATTTACAGAGAATTATGAAGAAATGATTGTACCGATGGCCTCTAAAGAGGATGTGAGAGTCGTCAAAAAATCAGATGAAGTGGTGAATTTTAGGAATTTGTTAGAATTGCCAACAAGTGACACAAGACGGAAAACACGGTCTGTACCGCTGGCATTAAATAAACAAAAACGCTCTTGTGTAGCACTTTGTTGATTTCACAGTGTGGCTTTGATAGCGTGTTTGAGCGCTTCTCTCCCTGGTTTCCGCAGTAGCTT
>NZ_AOIN01000034.1 GCF_000337135.1 Natrialba chahannaoensis JCM 10990 | reverse complement strand
TAACGGACACCGCTGACGCGGTGTCCTTGCTCTCTTCGATTCCACAGCGACAACTGACCAGTATCAACAATCTCCTACAGAAGAGCGTAAACAAAAAAATCCGATATCGTTCGGTCAGGCCAGACACCCAATATTAATACCAGCGATTCGAGCGGATGCCACGAGTAGCGATTCAATTAGGGTCTCAGTTGGATCCAAGAACATGGAGGTTGCTGAAGGGGAGACTAATAAACTCAATCTCAGCACTCAATCAATTACTGCTGCGGCGACTGGCGAATTAAATCGACCAGTAGAGATGAAAGCGACTCCGGTAGTTGAGTTGGTGAACCACGGTGTCGTTACCGTTAAAGCGGCAAAAGTACTTGATGAATAACATGACACAGTCATTGAATATTTTCCTTTGGCACCACGGTGGTCACACCAGTGAATCGGAACTTGGTACCGCAAGTGAGGCGATTGAGCAGTTAGACAACCAATTAGATTTCTATGATATCCACATTATAAATTCAGATTGGTTTCGCACGCCTTATTCAGGTGTAAGCGATGCCGATAATCCGAGCGAGCTCCTAGATGACTTTGCGGAGCATGTGAAAGATAATTATCCAGAAGACATTCATTCACATCACATTCACCTGCTTGTATTCAAGCACACCGGTATCTCTTCAGGTTTTAACATCGGTGCTGGAGTAGGCCGTCAAGCAGTTGGGGATAATTTGGGAACGGATGAGTTTGAGAATCAAGGGACAGTTGCAGCCGCAAACGCCTACACTGAAATATATGGTAGTATAGTATATGGAGAAGGTGAACAAACGTTCAAGAACACAGTTATTCATGAAATAGTCCATACTTTAACCAAGCATGACCTCGAATACTATTCGGCCCCTGGCGAGGATTGCATGAGTGGTGCTAATACCGACCATTCCTTTGGCCAAATCGATGCTAATGGTTCGGTTTCGCCCATGGTCACCTGGTACACAGGTGAATCAGATCCGGGAGTTAGTGATAAACCATGTGAGCTCTGTTTTGATTTATCAGCTCCTGAAACACTCAGCTCAGAACTGACTTTTTGTGCAGAGTCTACTATAATGGATCATGAAGAAGAGATAGATTTCACTAACGGTGATAATGGTGGGGGAGATCCCTGGGAACCAACATCAGATAGTCACGATTGACTAGTACCTATCCCTTCGCTTTTTTGAATAGTTCGTATTCGTTAGTTCCTTCTTCAGGTGCCATAGCGAGATATTCACTGCCATCTGTTGGTCTACAGTTGCTGGAAGAACTATCTCGTTATCCAGACAATCACAGGAAAAATTCTGAGTTAGTCAGTCATCTCACACTCAGCACAGCCAGCAGTCCCAACTGAGGCAACCGTAATGAACTGAGTAATTTCTACAATTCAGATCTATTGTAGCCAATAGATTGTTGAATCCTTTGTCGTTGTTGGGAACCCGGTGAGGCGCTACCGCAAGTGAGTTGCATGTCAGGATACGACTCAACTGACGAAGCCCAGCACTGAACATGCGCTCTCCTATAATTCCGTCATTGTTGTCCCGGTTCACGGGCTCTGAGGCAGTCACTACTCCAGTAGTGTCAGGCCACCAATTCTAAGTTCAAAAAATCGTCTTGAGCACCGAGTTGAGCACAGCAGGGCGAATTAGTTCAACTGCCCATCAGTAGCACACAGTGGCAGGGGCACTGTTCAGATCAGAGTTTGAAGGAGTGAGACGGTGGAATTCGTGGTTCCTATGCCAAATTCGACCGTCTCAGTGGCACGGGACTGTCTAGATGAGAGTTTGAGGAATGAGCAGATAGTGGCGAGAAGTGTCTATGCAACTCGCCAGCCTGCTCAAAGAGAGCTTAGATGTGAATTGTAATGAGTTTGGGAGAATAAGCGCACCGCGCACACCCTAACGGATGTTGGGGGGTNGTGTCTATGCAACTCGCCAGCCTGCTCAAAGAGAGCTTAGATGTGAATTGTAATGAGTTTGGGAGAATAAGCGCACCGCGCACACCCTAACGGATGTTGGGGGGTGCCTGCGCTCAATGGAATTGTCAGTTCGGGAGGTGAGCTCAGTGTTCGAATCACTCGGTATTGACCTCTCTCACGACGCAATCTTGAACTTGACGCAAAAACTATCAGGTTCCCAGAACGACCCGTCGACGGCAGAGCCGTCGCGGGTCGCGGTCGGCGAGACACAGATTGAAGTTGACGGCGAAGAAAAGTGGCTGTACGCTGCGATCAACATAGAACCGAAGCTGCTGCTCGAAATCGACGTGTACAGCCGCCGCGAAACCGATCCCGCGGCGGCGTTCTTACACCGTCTCACCGAGAAACACGATATCGACGAGATAGAGTTTCTTGTCGACGCTGGTGGCTATCTGACTGCCCCCGTTCGTTACGACTTGATCGGTCACCTCAACTACAGCGACCGAAACTACATCGAAAAGTTGTTTCAGACGATCTCAATGCGAATTGGCCGCTTTCACTCCTTCTGGCGGGCAGTACAGCCAACGCACACCGCTGGCACAGGCGCTTCAGACACCACTATAACCACGATCGGCCGAATCAATCGCCTGATGGGCGTACACCAGCCGAGGAGGTGCTCAACTAGACAGTGCCGCGGCAAAAGACCTATCGCCCCGACGGCCAACCCATCAGACATGGACGACAACGGCGACGTTGCGGTCGACTTCGGCGAGGACGGCCTCGTCCCCGCGGTCGCACAGGACGCCGAGACGGGCGAGGTCCTCATGCTCGCCTACGTCTCTCCGGAGGCCCTAGAGCGCACGCGCGAGACCGGCCGCGCCCACTACTACTCGCGCAGTCGGGACGAACTCTGGGAGAAGGGCGCGACGAGCGGGCACGTTCAGGACGTCCGGGAAGTACGCGTCGACTGCGACGCCGACACGCTGCTCTATCTGGTTGACCAGGAGGGTGGCGCGTGCCACACCGGCCATCGCTCGTGTTTCTATCGGACCATCGATGGTGAGACGGTCGGCGAGGCCGTGTTCGATCCGGACGACGTCTACGCGGACGGCGGGACGGTCGACGAGACGGACCACGTCGACGAGCGTGACGAATCAACCACCGAATCCGAGTAACACAGAGATGAGTGAACGCGTCCACGATACCCACGATCACAACGCCACTGACGACACCGAGGGCGACCCCAGAGGCGGCCGCGATCAGGTACAGGTCGACTCAGCACAACTGTCCGACCTCGAAGCCGCCCGCGACCGATTCGAACGGGCAACTCAGCGCATCGAGGATCACGGCGGGGATGCCGTCCACGAGGCCGCAGCCGCCTACCGCGACGCTGACGACCTCCTCACGGAGTACGTCGACCGCGCAACCGGCACTGGCCGGGAAAATTTCAAGGCCTACGTCGAACTCGAGGGCAAGTTCTCAACGCTCGTCGAGAACCTCCCCGACGACCTGAAGGGCCGCGCGGCGTTCGACGACGCGCTGGATGCCATCGACAAGCGCCGCCTCAGCGAGTCCGACTTCGAGCGCGCCCACGACGCACTCGAGCCCGCCGAACAGTACGCCGAACTGCTCGACGAACGCGAGGCCGCCCGCGAGGCGATCGACGACGCCCGCACCGCCGCCGCCAAGCGCCGGCGCAAACTCGAACGCGAGATCAGCGAGCACGAACGGCTGCTCGAACTCGGCACCGCCGACCTCGACGCGCCGGTCGAGCAACTGCGAGACCCGGTCGAGGCCTACAACGACGCGATCCGCGAGGCGTTCACCGAATACCGACTCGAGACACCCGCCCGTGAGGTGTTCGCCCTCGTCGAGCGCAGCCGGTGGTACCCGTTTGTCGGCTTCAGACAGCCGCCGGCGGATCTCAAAGCGTACATCGAAGAGAGTTCCGACGGCGAATATTCGATCCCGAAGCTACTCGAGTTCGCCGACTACTCACACTCGAAGCTCGAGCACTACGTGGAGGATGCGGACGTGCTCAAGCGCCGTGTCGCGACCCAGCAGACGTATCTGGACGGGATCGATGCCGAGGCGTTGACGATCGACTGGCCACCCGAACCTGCGGGTGCACTCGAGCGCCGTGTGCGAGAGTACCGGCCGTTCGTCGCCCGCGTGGCCGACGAGGAGACGGTCGCACAGCTTCGCGAGATTCGTCTGCGGACGTACGATGACGAGTACGACCGGCTCCAGACGGCCGCGCAGGCGGTCGAACAGCTCACTCCCGAGGAGCGCGAGCAGCTCGCAAACGGTGCGCTCGCGGATGACCTCGACTCACTGCGCGCAGAGAAGGCGGCACTCGAGTCGGCACTGGATGTTGACGATCCGGTGTAGGGTGTGGGATCGTTCTGATTTGGGAGTGGTTTTGGTTTGGTATTGGGATCGGTATCAGCAGTAGCGAAGTGCAGAGACAGTGTATCGGTGGACTGGTGGCAGTTTCTCGGTTGAGCAAGCGAAAAAAGCTGGGACGGGATCTGTTCATCGCTGGGCCAGCGGTGAGAGAGGGCTGTGGTAGGTATACAGATATCCTGATGAAAACTTGATGTACAGTCCGGTAAGTACAGGACATACAGTGACCAATATCAAAAACCTCTTCGAGAACTTAGTTATCCATAGACGATATTATCTCAATCCCGAAACCAAATACTCCAATTATGAACCCGATCAGCATATTGACCTCCTCCACGCCGTGAACGAGGTGGAATCCCACCATAGGATTTCAGGCCGACCGATTCGACCCTAAGGTTTCAAGACGCATACGTTCCAAGCGTCAATTGCTGGGCTTCAGCATCGGCTTGGCTGTCTTGCGGACCGGTCAAACGGCCCCCATCCTCAGCCGAGTCATTGTCACCCGTGTGTTCTCTGTGGTGACTCTCTCCACTGAGGTAGCGGTCTGCGATATTGAGCGCGGCGTTGACATCCGCTTGGTACTTGCGGACCCAACACTCCGAGTTCGTACACTTGAACGTCGCTTGGTCGGGGCGCGTTCCCCGTTCTCCGCAACAGTGACACGACTTCGAGGTGTACGCAGGATTCACCGTTTCGACGCGAATCCCTTTCTCTGTCGCCTTGTAGCGGAGTTGGGCGTGCATCTTCGCAAAGCCCCACCCGTGCAAGCGACGGTTCATGAACGCGCCGTAGTCCATGCTCTCGCGGATGTGCGTCAGGTCTTCGAGGACCAATACAGGATTCTCGAATTGGTCAGCGTAGGCGACGACTTCCGACGTGACCGTGTGAAGTATATCGTCTATCTGCCGCCACAGTGAATCCCCGTAGGACTCAGCGATGCGTTCGCTTCCGCGTTTCTGAAGGCGTCGAGTCGCCGTGAAGTACGTCTCACGGAGCTGCCGAACCTGTTTGCCTTCGTCGTTCCAGAGGGTGGGTGTAGTCGGGGAGCCGCGCTCGTTACGGTGACACACCGTTAACAAAGAGGCTTCCCCGATGTCGACCCCAATCGGCGTTTCGGACGCCGAACTGGGTCGTTCCTTCACGTCCCGCGTTGCGACGACGTGCAAATACCACTCGCCGTCACGGTCGAACAGCCGACACTCGCCCATCTTTGCGGCTCCTCCGTGCAACGCTTCCAACCACTCCCGCTGTTCGGGATTCGGTTGCGCGGGAAGCCACAGATTGTAGTCGTCGTGGTGCGGGATTTTGATGTACCACTCGATGGCGTTCTGTGGCTTGTGGTCGAGTCGGACCCCCTCGTTCGTGAACCGAACAGGGTGGTCGTTATGAAGCTCCTTGGCGTGGTAGCTTCCACCGCACAGTTGCGGGACGTACTTTTTCAGGGCGTTCTTCGCGTAGCCGCTGAGGTCGTAGTTGACCACCACATCGTTCGCCGCTGACTGAGTGGTACAACCCGCATCGAAGGCGGCTTCAAGGGCTTGTTGGTAGGCCGTTTTCGTCTCACAGAGCTTCTGGTGCTTGTGAGCGTTCGGCTCTACCAGCTTCAACTCCAACGTCTCGGTGACTTCCGTCATGCGTCCGCCTCCTGCCGTTGGATGTAGGATTCGACGGTTTCACTCGAAACGTGGCCTGCCGTCCCCGCGTAGTAGCCCCTCGCCCATCCGATTTTCTCGCCGTCGTGGTCGGCGAATCGGTGGTTGTACTTCCGCGAACTGATACCTTTGAACCAGTTGGCGAGAAGTGACGGTGCGTGTTTCGGTGGGCTACTGACGAACAGATGGATGTGGTCGGGTTGAACGGTGAGGTCGATTATCTCCAACCCTTTTTCATCGGCTATTTTGTGGAGGATTCGACGTACACGGTCGGCGACCTCATTGACCAGTACCGATTCATGGTACTTCGGCAACCACACTATGTGGTAGTTGAGGTTGTAAGTCGCGTGCCGTGTGGTCTTCATCCGTATGTACACTATAGTGCGGGCGAACGTTCAAACTACCGAAGGGTGGGAAATTCGGCCGATTGTAGCAGCGTAGACCGGACGTACTATGCCTATCGCTCAACCCCCGCCTGAAGACGGGGGTATGCGCTTGTGGTCTGTATCATCAACGCGGTTGTGGAGGTCACGTAACTTATCGGTTTCAAAGGTTGTTTTGGAGGTCTCAACAGAGGCGGTGCTGTTATAGTAACAACTGCAACTATTTACACACTGATCGCACAGCAGTCGTGCGATCAGGTGTACAGTGACTTGCAGTGGCTACTATAGTTAGTAGAGTATCGTACGCACAATCATCCGTCTGCGAAGGACTGCAACCAGCAAAATCAGTGACTTTACCGTTCAGGAATGACAATACGTAGATATGCTTGCTCTTCTCTGGAATTTCCTCGGGGTCGTGGTGGTCGTACTCGGTATTACCTTCATTCATGAACTCGGCCATTACCTGACTGGACGGTGGGTAGTCGGCATTCCCGCAGCGGAGATCAAACTCGTCATGGCGGAGTTTCCCCCGCACGCTGCATTGTGGGACAACGGCGAGTGGGTTGGGCCAGACGAATTCGAACGGTACAGCGAACGATACGAGGAACACGATCCTGACTATACGCATCTCGAACTGTACATCGGTGCCGGAGAACTTGTCCAGACACTTGGGGTCGTCACAATCGCAGCCATTTTCGCTGGTCTCGGACTGCACAGCATGGCTGTATCAATCGTCCTCATTTCGCTTCTTATGACCGGGTTGTATCTCGCCTGGGATGTTTTGTTGTCACTATACAGTGGGCACCCGGTAGGAGATTACTCCGCACTCTGGCTAGCAACACCGCTTGCTGCTGTTGGAGTAGTACTGGGATTCCTTATCCCACATGTGCTAATCTATCTCTGGCTATAGTTGGGTCAGGCAGGCATGATCGCAGCTGCAATTCCCGAGTCGGCTGCATCAGGTCACACAGCATGTCGAACAACGAAGACCTGCAACGAGTACTACCGAAAAATACGGCGATCAAACGAACAAGGACGGCGGCTCAGTGCACGTACTGGTCAGCCATCTCCGCCGGCGTGATTACCTCCAGATCACCGGCCTCGACGTGGCTATTAAGTGCTGCAAGCGTTTCTTCGAGACCCTCGATAGCCGCCTCTTCTTCGAGTTGGTAGAACGCAATCGACGTGATGCCGCCGTGGGTCGCCGTCCAATCGAGGAGTTCATCCGCTTCGTCGGGGGAAGGGTTCGACACCGTCGAACAGAGGTGTGGGTTGCCGGCATAGCCCTGTGCTTGCGTCTGGCCGGCGAACGCGAGGTCGTAGTGTTCCTGAACAAGTTCGTAGGAATCTTCGGTGTACTGCGATCCAGGGAACGCGAAGAAGCGAGCACCCTCGTCGTATCCTTCGTCTTCGAGCCAGTCGATCGGTTCGGTGATGTTCTCCTCCATTTCGTCCGGACCGATGTTGCTGACGTGCGTTCCGTAGTGTGAGTGACTCCCGATCGTCCAGCCATCGTTGGCGAGATCAGCAACCTGATCTTCTGTGAGCCGGTCGCCTTCCACCGCAACGTCCGACCGAATTCGACTGGTCGGGACGAACGTCGTTGCCGGGAAGCCGTACTCGGAGACGCGCGGCAGCGCTTCCGAGTGGTGGGTCTCGTAGCCCCCGTGGAACTGGAGCATCACTTTGCCGGCGTTTGGCTTCTGGACGAAGTGGAAATCGTCGATCCACATCCGGCTGTCGTCGTCACCGTCGTCGCCACTGCTGCCGAACCAGCGAATAATCTGCAAGACCATGATCTCGCTCAGGTCCGGTTCACCACGGACGCGGGTGAGCCCGAAATTCTTGCGAGCCAGAGGCATGTCCGACATCACCTGTTGACTGTACTCGACGTAGTCACCGTCTTCGTCCTGCAGTTGAATGAGTACGATACCGTCGTCGTCCGCGGTCATCGCAAGGCCGGGGACGACATCCCGAATATCGATTGGATCGTCGAGCGAGCGCCGGGCCCGAACCTGGCCGTCTTCTGAGTCCGGCGCGAGAACCATCGATTGTGAGCCGTTGTAGGACTGCTGACTATCGGCGCCAATCGCCCCGATGTTCTGGAATGCCTCCCACTCATCGATAGATTCGAAGTCGTCGAAGGTGCCGACCAGACCGGGTCGGTCGCCGCCGTTGCCACCGTTCTCACTGTCGGCGTCACCACCGTTTTCGTCGCTCGGATCGTCACCGCTCTCATCACCGCCCATACAACCTGCGAGCGCGAGTCCAACGGCCGTGGCCGATGTCGTCGTGAGATACGTTCGTCGTTTCATCGGTGTAGTTCCGAAGCAATTCAGGATGCCCGATTGTTATGTACGAAATAGTTCGAACCGATCGTCGCTACCGCTAGGGTTACCGATAGTAACGAGAGCGAACGGCGCGACAGTGACATGCTGTTTGCCCGTGGGCCCGCTATGCGTTTCCCAGCCGACAGACGCAGACAGATTCCCAATCCATAATCAGCAGGCTACTTGTCAGGACTCATGGTTACACGCTTGCTCGCGCCGGGACAAGTGACCCAGTCGACAGCGCAAACGTCGGACTAGTCGAACTGGTCATCGTGCCTACTGTCGGTAGGTACGTGTTTCAACTGGTCTCGAGTGATGACTTTCTGATTGGTGGAAATAACCTATATCCGACACGATGAGAAAGCACCAAACCATGGCCCTCGATACCATCGTGGAACGATCCCTGTCGATGCTTGGGTATCCGACCATCACTCATGAGTTGCTCAATCGACGGGTCGATGCGACTACGCTCGATGTCGCGCCCTCGGCACGAATTTCGATGGGGTGTCTCCTTCGAGGGCACGTCACACTTGGCCCGCACGTCCGGTTGAGTCGTGGCTGTATCCTGAACGGGCCGGTCGATGTCGGACGACGAACGAACTTCGAACCAGACTGCGACCTCGTTGGCGACATCGAGATCGGCAACTACTGTGCAATCGCCAGGGAGACGACGTTCCAGCAGACGAATCACGAAACAACGAAACCCGCGATGCAGATCAGACTGTACGACGAAGTCCTCGACAGTGAGCTACCACCCACAGCAGACGGGCCAATCGAAGTCGGTAACGACGTCTGGATCGGAACGGATGCGACGATCCTCTCCGGCGTCACGATTGGGGATGGCGCGATTATCGGTGCCGGTGCCATCGTGACGAGCGACGTCGACCCGTACGCCGTCGTCGCCGGGGTCCCAGCCAAGCGAGTGAGGTGGCGGTTCCCAAAGGAAACGCGGGAACGGCTGCTCGAACTCGAGTGGTGGGAGTGGGACGAAGAGACGATGCGCGAGAATCGCGGCTTCTTCGAGCGGACGCTTTCCGACTCAGGAGCCGTGCAGGATGCACTGTCGCTTGAGACGACGAACTGACGCTGCACGCGAAGGAAGCGACGGTCGAGCAGCCGTCCAATAGTGGTGGAGGTCAGCGGCGTTCGGCGGACACAGCAGCGGACAAATGCAGGGTCAGCGATCGAGCCGAGTGCGGAGGGGGCGGGGATTTTCACAGAGAATCCCGTACGAACACTCATGACCCGTCACGTACTCGTCCCGATGGACGACTCCGAGCCCGCGCGTGCGGCATTCGAGCATGCTCTCACAATCTATCCCGAGAGCGAAATTACGGTCGTTCACGTCGTCGACGACCTCGAAACCGGCTATGCGGGAGAGTCGGCTCCAGCAGACGCTGACGAGGCAGAGCCCGAGTTCTTCACCGAGGTGCGGGAGCTGGCGACAACACGCGATCACTCCGTCAAGACAGTCGTCATCGAAGGCACCTCGGCCGAGGCGATACTCGAGTTCGCCGACGAGGAAGAGGCTGACCAGATCGTGATGGGGAGCGCGGGTCGGTCCGGCGTGTCGCGGATGTTGCTTGGGAGCATCGCGGAGGGTGTTGCACGACGGTCGACGATTCCGGTGACGATCGTCCCGCGTGCGGTAACGGCGCACGGAGACAGCAACAGTACCGAGCGCCAGTAGAGAATAGTAATGTAGACGTGCACGTGCACGTAGACGTAGATCTGAGCGGGTCCAAACCGGGGGTGTTTTTCGCGTCACATTCCAATGAGAGGTATGGACGACCGGACGGGAACGACGCTGCACACCGGCCTCCTCATTCTGACCACTGCTGCAGTGGCGTGGCTGTCTGGATTGCCGATGTTGTTCCCGAGTCTCGGTCCCTCCGCGTTCGTCCTGGCGCTCTTTCAGGACAGTGATGCAACCTCGCCGCGACGGGTGATCGGCGGCCACGCGATCGGTGTCGTGGCCGGACTGCTTGCCTACTACCTCTTCGCCGCAGGCGTGACCATGACGAGTGCGACTGATCCGGGCTCGATCGAAGGACTCCAGCTCGCTGCGAGCGCTGTGCTCGCAACGGTGCTCACGACCGGCGGTATGCTCGCGACCGACACGCGGCACCCGCCAGCGTGTGCGACGACGCTGATCGTTTCGCTCGGACTGCTTTCGACGGTGTTCGAGGGCGTGCTGATCGTCCTCACCGTCGTTGTGCTCGTCGTCGCCCACGAACTGCTGCTGGCGACGGAGCGACTCGGCGCGCAATATGAAAGTCGACTGCGGTCCTGATGGGTGCCGGGTCGGTTTTGTTTTGTTTTGTTTTGTCCCGTTCCGTGCTGTCCCGTTTCGCCTCATTCCGTCACATCCCTCCGGCTTTGTTGAACCCTCATCGGTGATAGATCCCAGCTGCCTTGCTGAATACAGAGCGCGAATGTTGCACGGACTGAGCGCCAATCTGCGAGGGAAGTGATCGAATCAGTACAGGTAGTGCAGATAGCAAAAATAGCCAGTTCACCGGAGATTCGCCAAACCCGCCTGCTGCATAGAGGGGATGAATACAGACCATTGATGTTGTTTTTCTGGATGCCATGATCCTGTTTTTGAGGAGGGTTCTGGCTTTTAGCTCAAAACCTGATTTCACGTTACTCTAATATTCTAACACCTATTATTCGAATATAAGTTAATGAAACGACGGAAGTTCATTGCATGCTCAATTCCGACAATAATTGTAGCGGGCTGTATTGATGAATCTTCAGACCCGTCCGAGGATGAAGAAGATACATCCTCTGACTCGGAAGAGTTGATCGAACTACAGCACTCCCTGGAAGTTCTGCAGTCCGACCTTCGCTCGGATGAAGAGCCGCTGGCTCTCGAGTTGACCTTAGAAAATGTTGGTGAAAACCCACTGGAATATGAAGAGCGGCGAAGTGCCTTGTTCTGGTTTGAAACAACGGATGATGCGGATTTTATCTTGTCACCACGTGACACTCTCTACGATGATGAATCGATATTCGAATATGATACAGATAGTGATCATTGGGTCCTCGATGAATATGGATCTGATATGAATGCTGATTATCAAGTCGGTTCGTTAGAGCCAGGCGACACCCATACGGAGACATTGTGGGTTGTCACGCCCTATAATGCAAACCCACCGGAAGAGACACCTGAAGAGCTACGTTTCACGGGAAAGTTCACTGTTTCCGAGACGGATGAGAATGGCCTAGAAGAAGGAGAGGACGAATCGTGGGAGTTCACTTTGGTGAGAAAAGAGGACGACCAATTCCACATCACGGAGTGACTACTTATCATCTATTGTGGATTTCAACAGAGCCGTTTCTTCACATCCCGCCCCATCCCACGCCATCCCGTTCTGTCATGCTCAGGAACGTCCCTCACTTCAGCGCGTAGCGTCTGTGCTCGTCTCGCTCGAACGACTGGCCGGTATCGACCCACTGGTCGGCTGGTTGACTCCCCGCCGCCTCCCCACCGAGGTGCCCGTCGGCGACGACCGGCCCCGTCACCTCGAGCGTTCCGCTCCCTGCACCCGCGACGACGGTACCGTCCGACCCGACGAGTCGCACTCGACAGTCCAGGATCGGACGCCCGATAGGTGCCCCGGCTGCCGCTTCGCCCGCCCCGCGTTCGTCACCAGTCTCCGCAAAGCCACCGCTCCCAACAGCACTCCCCGCGAGTATCGTCGGACACTCGAGTACCCCGTACACACGCGAGACTGGAATCCCCCGGTCCCGATACGGATCGAGAAGAGCAGCATCGACCGTCGCATCCGGCAGCACACAGCGGACGGACTCAAATGCAGCCGCGAACGCGTTGTCCGCGTCGGCTGCTAGATCCCGGAAGACGCTCGTCCGGCCCGAGAGATGTGTCGCGTTCTCGGCGGCCATCGCGGTCAGCGCATCGCCCGGATCAAACGCTCGATCGAGCAACAGCCGGCCGCCGGCGTACAGCACCGGCAGCGCCAGCCGAACGAGTCCATCCGGTGCCGACAGCCGGGTCGGAATCGGTGCGACGGTGTCCTGCGAGAACCCCCACGTCAGGATCGCCGCGATGCAGTTGGACTCGAGTGTCCGCGCGGAAAATGTAGCGACTGGCCGGCCGTCGTCGCCGTGGAGGGCGAGCAGCGTCCGCGACGCATCCGGATCGGTGCTCCAGCGGTCGGTGGGCTCGACATCCGTGAGGTCGGGCAGCGTCACTGAGCGATCGAACGGAATCGAGCGCACGAGGTCGCGCTGGGCCGGCTCCGCGACGACGAGCTCGGGGTCGAGCGCGTCGAAGGGTCGTTCAACGGTAACCGGCGTGAGCAGGTGCGAAATCGGGGCGAACGTCGCACCGAGACGGCGACAGGCGAACAGCAGTGCGAGCGAGGTCACGCGGTTTCGCGAGACGAGACAGACGGTGTCGCCCGTCTCGATACCGAACCCTGCCAGACGGGCACCGAGCCAGTCTGTGAGCGTCGAGAGCCCATCGTAGGTGATCCGATCCTCGTGGATCGTCTCGGCGGGCGCGTACAGCCGTTCCTCCGAGATGTCGATGACAGCGGTGCGATCTGGGAAGCGCACAGCTCGCCGCGCGAGCGAGAGGGTCACGAGAGTGTCGACGACGCTTGTAGCCGTAATACGAGCGGGGTCATTCGCAAGCCGTGGGGTGGCTACGGTCTGGAGACTGCGACTGCGACTACGGCTATGGCTACAGCTGCAATCAGGACTCGAACTCAGATTCAAAAAATCCGAGCAACTGATCGTTCACATTCCGCGACCGTTCGATGAATCCAAGATGGCCGACGGACTCGAGTACCCCGAACTCACCACGAGGGAGTCCTCTCGCGAGCGCCCGACCAGCGTCGGGGTCGACGAGCGAGTCGTCGGTCCCGTGGAACACCCGCGTCGGCTGGGTGACCTCGACGAGCCAGTCCGTCGCGTCGAAGTCTTCGAGTGCTGCCACCTGTGCCTCCCAGCCCGCGCGGTCGGCGTCGCCCTCGGCACGCCAGTTGACGATTCCCTCGACGGCCTCCGGCTGGGACGCGACGAAGTCAGCAGAGAGCACCGTCTCGAGTGACTCCCGGATTGCGTCGCGGTCGTCCGGCGGGGCAAACAGCAACTCGAGAGAAAAGGCGTCGCCGGTGGCTGCCGTGCCGAACAGCGAGAGTGTCTCGACGCGACTCGTAGAGCGAGCGGCTGCAAGCGCGATCGCGCCGCCGAGGCCGCAGCCGACAAGATGGGCACTGCGAACGTCACAATCTGTGAGGACCGCTTCGAAGTCAGCGACAAAATCAGAGAGGTCGTATGGGCCAGGCGGCGCATCCGAGCGGCCGGTGCCGCGGAGGTCCCAGACGATGGTCTCGAAGGGGCCAGTGAGCGCGGCGTGTTGCCAGCCCCAGAGCCAGCCGCCGAGACCGGCGTCGGGGATGAAGACGACGGGAGCGGTGTCGGCTGCGGCGTCACCGTCGCGGGAATAGTGCAGCGAGACGGAACCGTTCGACGCGGTAGGCATACCAGAAGCGAGTGGCCGAACGAAGACGATGGTTTCGGTTACAGTGGAGTATGGGTGAGTGCGGGGCGGGGCGGGGCATGATCGACAGCGACAATGACAGTGACAAGACCGAACTGACGGCAAGACACAGTACATTGACATCCCCCACAGACAGCGGGCGTCAAAGACGGCTGGCTATTCAACCAGCGAGGGAACACGGTTCTCCTCACCCGAATGGACAGGTTCTCGAACTGTTCCGCGAACGTGATGAGACGGCGGGAGAAATTGTTGTTCAAGTCCTTGATTCGACGCTGTTGTTCAAACTCGGAGAGAACCGAGTTCCCGTTGAGGAATTCCAAAACAGCAGCGACAAGACGGGTTCGGATCAACAGGAAGTTCGAACTACCGACACGAGTTCTGACCAACAGCGTGAGTTCTGAGTACTGACACGTGTTCGAACGAGGAAGGAGAAGTGTGAGAGTTCAACAGCAAGACGAGCGGACTCGTCTCAGGCCGTCTGTCGCTTCACCCACCACTGTTTCACGTACGGTCCGAAGATGAGGAGAACGACCATCACGCTCAACAGCAGCGACAGCCACCGACCGTACTCGAACGGGTTGATGAAGATCATAAACGAGCCGTCCGAGAGCTGTAACGCCGTGTAGAGATTCCCCTCAGCAATGTCCCCGAGAACAACCCCGAGGACGAACGCGATCACCGAGTAGTTGTACCTCACCATGTAGAATCCGATGATCCCGAAGACGATGACCGTCAGCACGTCAATCGGGTTCCCTCGCAGTGCAAACGTCCCGAGGAACGAGAGAACGACGACCATCGGAATAATGTAGTTCGTGTCGATCTTCGTCAGATAGCCAAGACGGGTGACCATCGACAGTCCAACGATGAGAATAACGGCGTTACCGACGAGCAGCGCCAGCAACAGCGTGTACGTTAGCTGCAGTTCGCCCGACGGATCGAACATACTCGGACCGGGCTGGAGTCTGTGCATGAGCAGGCCACCGATGAGCACGGCCGTCGAGGAACTGCCAGGAATCCCGAACGAAATCGCTGGGACGAGCGAACCAGCGACGGTACCGTTATTCGACGACTCCGAGGCGATCACACCGACTTCGTTACCGGAACCGAACGATTCGGGGTCCTTCGATGAGCGAACCGCCTCGGAGTAAGCGACGAAGTTCGACACTGTCGCGCCCGCGCCGGGAATCGCACCAATGATCATTCCGATGTTTGCCGACTTGAAGACCGTAATCGGGTGTTTAAACGTCGACACAATACCGTTCGTGATACCCTCTCGGTTTATCGTCACGTTCCCTTCCGCGATGCCACCCTTCTGCCCGGCGAGTTTCATCATCTCCGCGATCGCGAACAGACCGATCAACACCGCAACAAAGTCGATCCCATCGTAGAGGTACAGCGTTTCAGCGTACCGACGGTCGACAGA
The DNA here is from genome assembly GCF_000337135.1 of Natrialba chahannaoensis JCM 10990. Taxonomy (GTDB): domain Archaea; phylum Halobacteriota; class Halobacteria; order Halobacteriales; family Natrialbaceae; genus Natrialba; species Natrialba chahannaoensis. The sequence continues at coordinate 93,720 of NZ_AOIN01000034.1, read as the reverse complement.
GATCGGCTGGGCAGCACCGACAGTCGTGACGAGCAGTCCCGCAACACCCGCAAGCAGTCCTTTCGCGGCCGACCCTCGCGTAACAACGGTGATCATCGCCAAGCCAAGGATTGCAACGAGGAATCGTTCCGGTGTTCCAACCGCGAGGACCATTTCGACCAGCGCCGGCGAGAACAGGATCAACGCCGTAATGGTAAACACGCCAGCGATAGCGGATGCGGTGGCAGAGATTGCCAATGCCGTGGCTGCCCTGCCCTGTTTGGACATCGGGTAGCCGTCGAACATCGTCGCTGCCGACGAGGATACCCCCGGCGTGTTGATCAACACCGCAGCAATCGATCCACCGTACATCGAACCGCTGTAGACGCCGATGAGCAGGATAATGGCACTCGTTGATTCCATCGGCAGCGTCAACGGCAAGATGATCGCCATCCCAAGCGGTGGACCGAGACCGGGCAATCCGCCAACGATGATCCCGATGAGGACACCGATGACCAACCAGAGCATGATCTCGAAGGTCAGCAATGTGTCGATCGCACCGACGAATGACTCGAGTGTCATAGGAGCGGACCACCCCAGACCATCGCGTCAGTGGTGTATCCAAGCACAAGCACGTCCATCGTGTGTGGCGAGTGGGTGAGCAGTTCCGTCGGCGTTGGCGGCTGCCAGCCGGTGAGCCATCCTGTCCCGATTTCGGGCTCGACAAACTCATAGAAGAGGATGGCGATGACAAAACTCAACACGGTGAGCGTAACTGCTCGGACCATCTCCATCTTGATCCAGAGTACCCAGAGTCCGACGAAGATCGGCGTTGCATAGAGCATGCCGATTGTAAACGTCAGCAGCATGTACACCGTACAGAGTGCGCCAGTGACGACCGGCCCTCGCGGGTCGTCAATTTCGTAGACGTACATGGCGGTGGAGTCGCCCTCGTCGTCCTGTTCGTCGGTTTCTCGTTGCTCCGCAGATGTCTCATCGTCGTCCGTCTCCGGGCGCTGGCTTGCATCGTCACCACCCATCATCTGCACCGGTTCGGCGACGAACGACTCGATGGCAGCCCCGACCCGTTCCCGAAAGACGACCGATGCGAAGACGAGAGCGAGACCCGAAAGAAGGTACAGGAGCCCGTCACCCGTCTCGAGGAACGCGGTACCACCGATGTACGTGAAGTACACACCGAGAGCGGCACCGAGTACTGGACCGGCGGTCTGAAGATAGTTCCGAGCGAGCAACAGCAACGAGAAGATGATCGTTGCACCGGACATGAGGCGCGGAAACGTCTGTGCCGGTGCCGAGAACTCAGAGGCACCCCAATACATGTACACACCGACAACGAGGAACAGGGTCAACAGGACGTGTTCCATCGTCGGTCGTTCACCTAGTATCCGTTCACCACCATCCACCAGCCTAGTGAGGATGGGCTCGATGCGATGACGAAGTCCGTCTAAGGGTGTGTGGTCTTGATCCATACTGACTCTCGTCCAACGACAGCGACAGCGGCTTCGGTGTGCTCAGTGCAGACGGTTCGTGTCTGTTGTCTCTCGAGACGGCTCGGCTGTGCACTACGAATAGTACTTCGTTCAATGTATGACATTCCTACTATATAGTCAAACTTCTGCCATATTTTCCTATTAGTTCCAAACGAAACCACGACTCACGGAGCGGCGTGAGTCGATTAGTCCTCTTCTTCAGTCTGGTCGAGGAACACGTCGAAGCCGCCAACTGCTTCCTCAACGTTCTCTTCCATTTCCTCGATTGCTGCCTCGTTGTACCGCTCTGCGGCCTCGTCCATATTACCGAACTCAACGATATTGCCGGTCTCGTCCATCCATTCCTGTGTATCCTCGTGTTCGACTGCGTACTCGATCGCGTCGGCGATTTCCTGGCGTGTGTCCTCGTCGGTTCCCGGCGGAGCAACCTGCACCTGGTAGAACTCTGTGAGCCAGCCTAGGCTGTCTCCGTAGTTGCTAATCCGATCGATACCTGGGAACGTGTCCATCAGATCGACATCCATGAGGTTGACAATGGCAGATGCCTCACCGGAGTCGACGGCCTCGGCAGCAGACGTGTTGGTCGCAATACCGGCACCAACTTCGTCCCCGAGAACCGCTTCCTGCACCGGTCCACCACCGTCGTACGGAACAGCATTGTCGTAATTGAGGCCGTATTCCTCCTCAAGGAGTAACGTCACCAGATGACTGTCGCTGCCGGACCCCTGGTATGCGAAGCCGCTGATGTCACCGTCTTCGTACCCATCACGGAGCTCGTCGAAGTTCTCGATGCCGTAGTCGTTGTTGACGATAATCGTGTATCCGAAGATGCCAGAGTACGCAATCGGCTCGAACTCCGACGGTTCCCAGTCGAGAGACGGGTCCGCACGCCAGGTGAATGTCCAACCGGCAGGGTTCACCGTCCCGAACACGCTCCCGTCAGCGTCCTGGTTGAGAAGCCACTCACTTCCAATCATACTCCCTGCACCCTCGCGGTTGTCAATCTCGATAGAGCCATCGAGTTCTTCCTCGACAAGCGGTTGCATCTGACGGGCGTATTGGTCGGTACCACCGCCTTCACTCCACGGAATCATCCAGGTAACAGACTCGTCACCGAGACAGCCGGCAAGCCCACTCATTCCAACGGCGCTAATGGCACCCACTGATTTGACGAAGGATCGTCGTTCCATGCTACCACCAACCATGGATCAGGGTTTGATAACCTTTTCGCTAGACCTCAATCTGTGGTTTTGAGATGTGTGGAAGCACATACATATTCAAACATAAAAGCACCACAATAATAACTTATTAAACTGATAGTAGGAGTCAGAAACCAGAAACAGGCTGAAATGGCTATCATAGGGGGAGGACACAAATACACATATCAAGGTACTCAGTTACACACAGTATGGATACAACGACTGCAAAAGCGCTCGTCGACGAAAAGATTGCCAGTAGAGAGTCTGATATAGTGGATCTACTTCGGAAGCTCGTCGCCGCGAAGTCCGTGACCGGAAACGAAAACTGTGGACAGCAAGTGATGCTCGACGTGTTCGACCAACTGGATCTCACCGTCGAAACGTGGGAGCCGAGCATCGATGTACTCGAGAACCATCCCGGCTTCTTCCGGACCTCATCGTACGAGGAGCACGGATACGAGGGACGAGAAAACGCAGTGGCGACGGTCCCCGGAACAGGTGATGGCCCGACGCTCGCACTGTCGGGACACATCGATGTTGTGCCCGCAGATCCCGAGTCGGCGTGGGAGTCTGATCCCTGGACACTCCGTCGTGACGGCGACCGCGTCTACGGGCGCGGTACGTCGGACATGAAAGGCGGTCTCGCCGCAATGATCCTTGCCGTAGACGTCCTTGCCGAGGAGGGAATCGAACTCGCGGGCGACCTTTACGTTCAGAGCACGATCGAGGAGGAAGCAGGTGGTGTCGGCGGTCTCCTCTCGGTTCTGGAGCGGGGCTACGTCCCCGACGCAGCGATCGTTCCAGAGCCGTTCGGGCTGCCAAACGTCGGAATCGCCAGCGCCGGTGTAATGTTCTTTGACGTGACGGTCCCGGGAAAGAAAGCACACGCTGCGTGGGGACATCAGGGTGTTAGCGCCTTCGACAAAGCAAGCCACGTCGCAGCAGCGTTGAACGAATTAAACGAACAGCGACAGGCTACCATCGACTTTCCGCCCGCCTACGGAGCCGATCCATCGCTTGAGGGTCACGTAACGAACATCAATATCGGCGTTGTCGAAGGCGGTGACTGGCCCGCCTCGGTTCCCGCCGAAGTCCGCATGAAGGGACGCGTCGGCTGGCCGCCTGGAGAAAGTCGAGCCGAGGTTCGTGAGACCATCGAAGCCACGATCGACGAGGGGGCAGCCGAGGATGAATGGCTAGCTGAACACCCACCAACCGTCGAGTGGACCGGCTGGAACGCAGCGCCACACGAAGTCAATCGGGACGCCGAAATCGTCGACATCGTCACGCAAAACGCCGAGTCGGTCACCGGCGAGACAGGGGCGTTCGTCGGCGGAAACGCTGCGCTCGACGAGCGCTTCTACCAGCGATACTACGATGTCCCCGTCGTCACCGCAGGACCGTACGGGCCGAACCTCCACGGAGTGGACGAATACACGACGGTTACGTCACTACTCGAGACGGCACGGACGCTTGCGGCGTCTGCAATCGACTATTGCGGAATCGCTGCGTAACAACCAACTGTGGCATCACCGGAAACCAGTCGCACTGTGGAAGCGCTGAGTACCGGTCACTTCCACAGACGACCGCAGCCTGCACAGCCCCCCAAATCGAGGGACATTCGCAGTTGACTTCGGGACACGCAGCCGGAACCGGTTCGGGCCCCAATATCGAAACCGAGCCATCCGATAGTTGTCACTAACCGTTACCACCGACAGACACTCACTGGCCACTGACCACACGATTATCGGCGTATACGCAGTGGAGAAATCGTTGCAGGAGAGACTCCAGTAGGACGTGGGGCGTGGGACGTGGGGCGTGGGACGTGGGGCGTGGGGCGTGGAACGATTAGGCGTCGAGTACCTGTCGCAACACATCCGGCGCGTCCTCAAGTGCGTCGTCCAGAGCCGCTGTGTTCGGGCCGCCGCCCTGTGCGAAGTCTGGTGGACCGCCGCCACCGCCGCCGACACGGGCGGCGAGTTCGCCGACCACGTCGCCAGCGTTGACACCGACGCCGTCCGGAACGGCGACGACGAACGTCGCACCGCTCTCGCCGCTGCCGAGAACCGCAATGCTACCTTCGTCGACGATCGCGCTCGCAGTCGCACGGAGTTCGTCCATGTCGGCGTCCAGTCGGTCGACGACTGCCGTCGTCTCACCGATGTCGTACTCCTCGCCGCTGCCACCGCCGCCCGCACGGGCCGCAGCGAGCTCCTCCGTGAGGTCCTCGATCTGCTTGCCACGGTCCTTCCACTCCTCGAAGAACCGTGCTGCGGTCTCGGGGACCTCCCCGGGCGAGACGTCTAAAATCTCGGCCGCCTCGTAGAGGGCATCCTCGTTTTCCTGGGTGGACTCGAGTGCAGCCTCGCCAGCGGCGAATGTGATGCGCTCGACGCCGTCCTGGACGCGCTCGGTGGTGAGGATCTTGATCGAGCCGATATCACCGGTGCGGTCGACGTGGGTGCCACCGCAGGCCTGGACGTCGTCGGCAACGTGGATGAGGCGGATCTGTTCGCCCGGCGGGATGCCACCCTGATAGAGGTCAAAACCGTGTTCGGATTCGGCGTCGTGGCGGTCGGGCCACTCCTGGCTGACCGAGGTGTTGTCCATCACGAGGTCGTTCGCGACGTGTTCGATCGCCTTGATATCCTCGCGGGAGATGCGGTCGTAGTGGCGCAGGTCGATCCGTGAGGAGTCGATGCCCTTCTGGGCACCGGCCTGGCGGACGTGGTCGCCGAGGACCTGCCGTGCGGCGTGGATGATGATGTGGGTCGCCGTGTGGTGGCGCATGAGCTGTCGGCGACGGGTCGCATCGAGTTGCCCGTTGACGAACTCGCCCTTGCCGAGGTTGTCGTCCGTGCGGTGGAGGATAACGCCGTCCTCGCGCTGGACGTCTCGGACCTCGACGGTCGCGTCGTCGGTCGAGAGCGTCCCGGTGTCTGCGGGTTGGCCACCGCCTTCGGGGTAGAACATCGTCTGGTCGAGCACGATGTCGTAGCCCTCCTCGCGTTCGAAGACATCGAGCACGACCGCCTCGAACTGCGTGCGCTGCTGGTCGTCGTAGTACAACGTCTCCGTCTCGGGGAGATCCGCGAAGCGCTCATCGGCCTCGTCGGTCGTCTCCTCAACCGCTTCGGGCGTGTCGTGGCGCTCGGCGACGAGACTGTAGAAGTCGTCCGGGACATCGATGTCCGCACCCGCCTCCGCCGCGATTTCCTCGACCATGTCGGGCTGGATGCCGTGGGAGTCGTAGAGTTCGATCAGTTCGTCGGTCGGGATCGGCTCTCCCTTCTCGGCGTACTCCTCGGCGAGCGACTCGACCCGACGGCCGCCACGTTCGAGCGTCTCGCGGTACTTCTCGACCTCGGTTCGGACGATGTCGCGGATCGTGTCACGGTTCTCGTACTCGAGTCGCTCTGCCTGCATGTCGACGAGTTCATCGAGCGGTGCGTCGACGCCGACGGTGTCACAGAGTCGCTTCGTTCGGCGAAGAACCATCCGTGCGAGATAGCCCGTTCCAACGTTCGAGGGGACGATGCCGTCGCCGAGCATGTACGCGAGGGTCCGGCAGTGGTCTGCGATGGCGTAGATGTCCTCGAGTGGCTCCATCAGAGACTCGAGTTCTTCGGCGTCGACGTCGAGTTCGGTCGCGATTTCGCCGCGGGCGGTTTCCATGTCCTCGGCCTCGTCGATGTCCATGTGGCCCGCGAGTTTTGCGGCGCGGTGGATGAGCGTCTCCTCGTCGTCGGTGTGCTCGAGTCCCGCGTTGTCTTTGAGGAACTCGATCATGTCAGGGTAGACCGCCTCGTAGACGGTCGGGGTTCCCTGGGACACCCAGGTCCACCGTTCGAGGCCGTAGCCGGTGTCGACGATGTAGGTGTCCATCGGGGAGTAACGATTCCCATCTTTCATCTCGTACTCGCCGTCGGGGTCTTGCTCCATCGACATGAAGACCAGCGTGGCGAGTTCGACGCCGCGGTAGATGACCTCGATTGCAGGACCGGCGTTGCCGCCGCCCACCCACGGATCTTCGATATAGATGACTTCCTCGAGGTCGACACCAATCGAGTCGAAGAACTCGTCGCAGAGTTCGACGGTACGGTCCTTCCAGTAGACCTCGCCCTGGTAGGCGTACTGGTCAGGATCGTCGAGGTCCTCGCGCGCGTTGAACGCGTGGTGGGCCATCATCTCGAATGCCATCGTGTGCCGGCCCGTCTTCCCGACGTTGTCGATGTCCTGCATCCGGATACAGGGCTGAGAGACGGTGAGCGGGTTGGCTGGCGGCGGCGTCTCGCCCGAGGTGACCAGCGGCTGGAAGTCGTAGATCGACGCCTGGGTCAATAGGACGTCGTCGCGCCAGCGGTTCGCCGCGACCGGATACGGGTCGATCCGCTCGTGGTCGTGTGTTTCGAAGAACGAGAGGAACTGTTCTCGCATCTCCGAGAGGCTGTACGCCTCGTCGAATCCGGGGTTCTCGATGAAGTCGTACTCCTCACAGGGCGGTTCCCCGCAGGTTTCCCGGTCGTGGTCGCGCGTCCAGAACTGCGCGCCACAGGAGGGACACTCCTTTCGGACGAACCCCTCCGTCTCGAAATACTCGAGACGGTACTCCTCCTCAAGTTGGCTCATTATACACGTGTTGGCCATGCAGGGCGTAAAACAGTTCCGCAACGCTCACTCCGCGAGAATCCCTGCGATCGCCGCCCGTCAGTCTCATAAACTGAATGTTCAGTTATACATAATATCGGATAGGTAGTAGTGATCTCGCGGTGAAGTAGCTGATCACGGCCGGGTTCTGAACGCCGTGTCAGTGATCAGCCGCGAAACATCAGCTGTCCAGATAGTTACAAGATAGGTCCCGGCAGCAGAATCTTTATCGTGGTGATACGGACAGTAGGAATAGACGACGAGTCTGGGATAGGGCTACGATGGGAACTGGGACACCACGACACCGGCCGCAAACGATCCTCTACGTCGCCGCGTCCGAGGACGCGGCCCGCGACGGAGCGGCGGCGCTCCAGCGCGTGCCGTCGGGTCCCGACCGCGCCGTTCGGCCCATGACCTCAGTCGAGCGCGTCGAAAGCTGGGCTGCGAACGTCGACTGCGTCGTGTTCGCTGAGACGCCGACGACACCCGACGGCGCGCATCTCCTCGAAGTCGCGGATGCCTGCGGAGAGACGCCGCTCGTGCTCTTCACCGAGAGCGGCTACGGTGCGACGGCCGCGCGCTCGACCGATGGCATCGACGGCTACGTCCGGCGCGATACCGACGACGCCGTCTCACACCTGGCAGACGAACTTACGTGGCTGTGTTACGGGAACCGTGGTAGGTCGACAGAGACGAGTGTCGAATCAGTTGAGAAGGGTGGCGACAGCGACACTAACGCTGGCATCGATACTGACACTGACACCGCCATCGTCGCCACCGGCAAAACTGACTCGGAGACGGACACGGACACAGACACAGACACAGACACAGACACGAACACAGAACCACCCACCACAGCAACGACGGTGACCACTGACGACAGCACAGACACATTGCTCGCCGGCATCGCCAACCTGCTCGCCTGCCGCGATCGCGACCGTCTACTCGAGTCCCTCGTCTCGCTCACGGCAGACTGGCTCGACGGCACACACTGCTGGATCGCGACAGTCAACTTCGGCGAACTCGTGCCACGAACGACGGCGGACGGGGTCGACGCAGACATGATCGAGTCGATGCCGACGGACGGTCCGGTCGGGACAGCCTTTCGGGCGGGTGACTCCTACGTCGTTCCCGACGTAGCGACGGACGAAGACGTCGAGCCACCGCTGCCAGACGTCCGCTCGCTGTGTAGCGTGCCGATCGACGACCTTGGGGTGCTGGTAGCCGCGAGCGAAACGCCGGAACGGTTCGGTAACGTGAGCGGGAGCGGGAACAGAAACGGAAACGGAAACGAGAACGAGAACGAGAACGAGAACGAGAACGACAGCGGTGAGGACGAGAGCCCAGCCACCGATACCGCTACCGACGAACCCGACACCACCGCACCCCCAACCGCTGTCGACCAACTCGAGTTCCTCTGTGAAATCGCAACCGCAGTTCTCGACCGAAACCGGGCCGAAGCGCGACTGACAGCCGAACGCGATCGACTCGAGACGGCCCGCGACGAGGTCGCGAGCGAGCGGGATCGGCTCGCAGAAGAGCAAACAGTCATCGGCGAAGCCGCCGAGCAACTCGCGGCCGAGCGCGACCGATTCCGGGCAGCGTTCGCCGCCGCGCCACTTCCGGCGTTACGGTACGAACTCGAGTCCGGGTCTGAAACCGGTGGGAACACCGAGGCCGTCATCACCGACGTCAACGCCGCCTTCGAAGCCACGTTTGGCGACGACCGCAAAACCCTCCGCGGCCGCTCCGTCCAGGAGTACACCATCCCCTCCGGCCTGAACGACCGGGCAACCACACTCACTACCGCACTGCACGCCGGCGAACAGCGAGTACTCGAGTGCCGTCGGGAGACGGTTGCGGGTGTGCGGGAGTTCGAGGTGACGGTGGTGCCGCCGGATAGCAATAGCGGAACCAGGCAAGCTACCGACGAAAACACGCCTGCAAGCGCCCAGACCGGGGTCCTTTACTACGTAGACCGCACCGAACAGAGCGAGACGGAACGAGAACTCACGGCGACTCGACGGCGACTCGATGCCATCGCGACCATGCTCGAAGACGAGGTACAGACGCCGCTCAACGTCGCTCGGGGCTACCTCGAACTCGTCGAGAAGACCGGCGATGCCGAGCACTTCGAGGTGATTGACGACGCCCACCTGCAGTTGACGGACCACGTCGAGTCGCTGTACGACCTCGCGGCAAGCGACGACGTGCTCGCCGAGACCGAACCCGTCGCGATTCACGACGTGGCCCGACGCGCCTGGATCACCGTCGACACCGGTACGGCAGCACTCAACACCGAATCGACGCTCGTCCTCGAGGCCGACCGGACGCGACTACAAGAGCTGTTCGAACTCGTGATACGACTCGTACTGGCAGATAGCCGCATGGTCGACCGGGCGGGCAACGGACCGACGCCTTCCGCGAGGGTCACCGTCGGCGCGACGGACGACGGCTTCTACGTTGCTCGTGATGGGCCATCGGCGACGAGTGCTGGCGACGACTCAGTGAGGGAGGGGGACTCGAGTTCCACCGGCGACACAGCGACTGCAGCGAACGCGGATGCGAACGCGAACGCGGAGTCACAACCGACAGCAGAACCAGCATCGGCCTCGACACCGCCGACACCGCCGACATCGTCGACACCGGCATCGGACCCGACAACAGCATCAGAACGTGCGCAACTCGCTGCACCTGGGGAGACGACAGACGAGGCTGAACGCGATCTAGAAGGGGCCCGCGAACGCGTCGAACAGATCGCCGACGCCCACGGCTGGGATGTCGGTATTGCGGCGGATGACGAGCGCTCGGCGTTTGCGTTCCGGGGTGTCGATTCGGTTGATCTCTAACTGTCGGCTGCTGAGCTGAGGCTTGGTGAGATCTGCGTCTTCGGTTTCCTTCTCGACTGAGACAAAACGAGACAAAACGAGCGGAAAACCAGCCGTTACTGATTATCGAGCGCCAACGACGCCAGCATCGCCTCGAGTTGCAGTCGCTCGTTCGCCCCCTCCGTGATCCGGAAGTCAACCTCACCGAGTTGTTCGAGCAGGCGAACCGTTTCCTGCTCCGGAATATCGAACTCCCAGGCCGAGCGGTGGAGCTGGTCGATCACGTCACCACCTGCGAGCCCGCGATCTGTGAGGAGGTCCTCGAGTGACGCCCGTGCAGCAGTGAAGTCGCCGGCAATGGCCTGGTCAACCATCTGTTCGACCTCTTCGGGTCGTGCGGTCGCGGTAATGGCGAAGACAGTTTCTTCGTCGACGGTTTCGCCCATCACGGCCGCGGCCTGCAGGGCGTTGATCGCCTTGCGCATGTCGCCGTCGGCTGCGTAGACCAGCGCGTCGACGCCGTCGTCGGTGACCTCGATATCCTGATCGGCGGCGATTTCGCGAACCTGCGCCTCGATAGCGGTCTCGGTGAGCTGCGTAAAGCGGAATACCGCGCATCGAGACTGGATCGGATCGATGATCTGACTCGAGTAGTTACACGAGAGAATGAAGCGGGTGTTGTTCGAGAACTGCTCCATCGTCCGGCGCAGGGCGGACTGGGCGTCGGAGGTGAGTGCGTCGGCCTCGTCCAAGAAGATGATGCGGTGGTCGTAGCCGCCGAAGGAGGCGCGTGCGAAGTCCTTGATCCGGTCGCGGACGACGTCGATCCCGCGCTGGTCGGAGGCGTTGAGTTCGAGGAAGTTCTCGCGCCAGTCGTCGTCGTAGACCTCGCGGGCGATGGCCTGCGCGGCGGTCGTCTTCCCGGTGCCGGCCGGCCCCGCGAACATGAGGTGGGGAAGGTCGTCCTGTTCGACGTATCGCTGGAGTCGCGGGACGATGTTCTCGTGGCCCTTGATCTCGTCCAAGCGTTCCGGCCGATACTTTTCGATCCAGACCTCGGTCCGGCCGGCAGTCGACTCGGCGACTTCGGTGTCGGTATCCGTCTCGGCCTCAGTCGCGGCGTCGGCGTCGCTCATATCAGGTCAAGGGACGGGCCGAAGATAAATCGACCGAACGATTCCATCGAGAGTTCCACGGGTCACTCGATCCGTGGTTGTTTACGTAGAGATTCGTTATCCCGAACGGCCACGATGAATCCAGACACACCGGTCCGAAAGCGTCCCGGAAACGGACTGGTACAGAAGTTGACTGAATGACAAATTTTTCACCGACTACAGCGAACGCTCAGTATGGAACGTGGAACCAGTGGTCGATCAAGACGGTCGACTGCATTCGTCCTTCTCATCGTCATCCTCCTCACCTGTAGCGCGTTTGCGGCACCAGTCGCCGCGCAGTCAGAGACGCACACCGGTGGGACCATCACCGTTGGTCCCGACGAGACCGTTAGCAGTCTCAACGCCTTCGGTGGCACCGTCGTCGTCGAGGGAACGGTCACCGGAGACGTCAGCGCCGCCGCGGGCGACGTTCGGATCGATGGCGACGTAGGCGGCGACGTCGAGGCCGGTGCTGGAAGTGTCACAATCGCCGGTGATGTCGATGGTGACGTTAACGCCGCGACTGGCGGACTGGAACTCACCGAGGGCGCAACGATCGGTGGCAGCCTCGCGACCGGCGCGGGGAGTGTAGCGATCGACGGAACGATTGAAGGCGACGCCGAGGTTGCTGCCGAAACGACCACACTCGGTGGGGAGGCCGCCATCGGCGGTGACCTACGCTATGGCGGTAACCTCGAAGGAAACACGGACGCCGTCGCCGGCGAAATCGAGCACGACTCGACGCTCGGCAGCGAGTGGGTTCCGACATTCGAGCCGATTGGGTCCCTGCTCGCCTCGGCATACATTCTCGCGTTGAATCTGCTCCTCGGTGCCGCGCTGCTCGCCATCTTCCCGCGGTTCTCCGATAGTGTGGCAAACCAGGTTTCCCAGAAGCCGGTCCGCTCCGGACTGGTCGGGATCGGCGTCCTCATCGGCATCCCACTCTTGCTGGTCGCACTCGCGATCACGATCGTCGGCATCCCGTTCTCGCTCGTCGGCGGGCTTCTGTTTGCCCTGATCATCTGGGTTGGAATTATCTACGGTCGCTTCGCCGTCGCGGCGTGGCTCCTCTCCGCTGGTGGGATCGACAACCGGTGGCTCGCCCTCGTCGTGGGCCTGGTCGGCGGCGCACTCCTCGCGCAGATTCCCTGGATCGGCGGGCTGTTGAACTTCCTGTTCTTCCTGCTCGGGCTGGGTGCACTCACTCTCGCGCTCGTCCAGCATCGGCGAACGACCCGCAAACAGCGTCACGAGCGAGAGCCACGGCCGTACTCTCATCCCGGCCCCCAGCGTGACCAGCAGTCCCGAAGTGACCCGGACGGTCGCAACGGACTCGATCAGGACGACCCGACAACGGACTAACCCGATAGTCATCCACCGACGCTGTTCAGGGAACACGATAGCCACGAACGACGTGCTCAAGTTTCGTCCACCGTAATACCGCCTATGCGCGTCACCGTCGACGTCAAGGGCGAGGAGACACACGAGATTGTGCTCGCAGACCTCCGTGAAGAGAGCGGTGGCGACTCGAGTACAGACACTACTGAAGAGCCGACCTACGCCGACCTCCTTCGGGAGATAAACCTGAGTCCCCACGAGGTGAGTGTGCTGATCGACGGGCGACCAGTGCCGGAGGATCAACCGGTCGAGAGCGAGCAGGTGACGGTGTTGCGGTTGATCAAGGGTGGGAGTCGGTAGCCGGTCGCTGATAGTCGAGAGTCACGAGCCGAGAGCCCATACCACTGCGAGACGACCGAACCTCAGGCGTTGACGTGCGTCACCTCGTAGCCGTGATCACGAATCGAACGGATAATTGCCCGCGCCTGCCCTGCGCCGCTGGTCTCGATCTGGAAGTCGAGATGCGCCTCGCCAACGTCTAGCTCCGGTGCCGAGCGGTCGTGGCGCACCGTCTGGATGTTGGCGTTGTGGTCGGCGATCACGCCCGAAATCTCCTCCATTTTGCCCGACTGGTCGTCAATTCGCACGCGAAGCCGCAGCAGTTGTTCCCGATCAGAGAGCGCATGGACGAGCACCGTCTGGAGCATCGTCATATCGAGGTTCCCACCACAGAGTAGGGCCATCACCGTCTCGCCTTCGACGTCGAGTTCGTCGCTGATGATCGCCGCGGCCGAGGCCGCGCCAGCCCCCTCGACGACCTGCTTTGCACGCTCGAGGAGGAGCAAAATCGCTCGTGCAATTTCGCCGTCGGTCACCGTCACCACGTCGTCGACGTGCTCCTCAATGAGCGAGAGCGTCAACTCCGAGACGCCGCCAGTCGCGATGCCGTCTGCGATCGTGTTCACCGACTCGAGTGAGATCGGTGCACCCTTCTGGAGGCTATCGGGAACGGTGGCCGCGTCGGTCGCCTGAACACCCACGACACGCGTCTCGGGCGAGCGCTCGGCGAACGCGGTCGCAATGCCAGCGATGAGGCCGCCGCCACCGATCGGGACGACGACCGTGTCGACCTCCGGCAGGTCCTCGTACATTTCGAGGCCGAGGGTCCCCTGACCGGCGACGATTGCCGGATCGTCGTAGGCGTGAACGAATTCGGCGTCAGTGCCGGAAACGAGATCTTCCGCGAAGTCCATGGCCTCGCGGAAGTCGGTGCCGACAAGTTCGACATCTGCGCCGTACGATCGCGTCGCGTCGACCTTCGCCTGTGGTGCGGTACGGGGCATGACGATCGTCGAGTCGATACCGAGTTTCGTCGCGGCGAGTGCAACGCCCTGAGCGTGATTGCCTGCGCTCGCGGCGACGACACGGTCGGTGCCGTCTTCGGCGACACACTGGGCGATCTTGTTGTACGCGCCGCGAGTTTTGAACGAGCCCGTCCACTGGAGATGTTCCATCTTGAGGAACACCTCCCCACCAGTCAGTTCGTCGAGTGACGTGCTGCGCTCGACCGGCGTCCGTTTGACGACCGACTCGTCGTCAAACCGGTTGCGAGCGGCCTCGATATCGGAGATGTCGACGGAGTCTGAATGTTGCACCATTGTACAGCGTTAAGTGCCTCATCCCAGCAATCGGGAATAATAGTTCGGGTTGCATCCCGACGTTCGTCAGCCTGACCACGAGCCACAAACCACGAGCGTGGTACGGTACGGTACAGTACAGGACCGGCGACGACAGACTCACCAACCAACGAACTGTTGATGCCCGCCAGTGAACACGACTACATGGCCGGCGACATCCACGTCCGCACCGCCACAGCCGCGGACGAACTCGAGATCCGTCGCATTCTCGACGCCGCGATGCTCACATTTGAGGATCTGGAGGCGCGGCTCGCAGCGGGGGACGTACTCGTTGCCGGCGACCGACAGGGCGGTTCGACTGACTCCAATCACACTCCAGAATCGGAGGACTCCAGCGCGCGAGCCAACGAACGAATTCTCGGCACGCTGGTTCTGGCTCCGGTTCCACCCGAAACGGACGGGTGCAGTACTGGAACAAAGGGGGCTGACGGGACAAGCGAGTCCACAGAACCGGCCCGCGAGAGCGCACACATCGCTGCAATCGCCGTCCGGCGACGCCACCGCGGGCAGGGAATCGGACGTGCGCTCGTCACGGGCGTACTCGAGTCCGAGTCCGAGTCCGAGCGACGAGTGACGGCACACTTCGACGCGGATGTGCGGCCTTTTTACGAGTCACTTGGGTTTTCGATTGAACCGCTCGAGGTAGTTGAAGAAGCCGGGTCGGCCAACTCACACGAGAACGACAACGCAACCAGAACTGATCGGTTCCGCGGCATCGCCGTCGCCACCGACGACGAGTCGGACACCGACAGCGACAGCGAAACCGACCCGACGACTGATCGGTAGTACTTGAGTTTGGCGAGCCCAGACAAAAGTAGACGACCCCATGGTCCCCGCTGTGAGAAACAGTTGGAACTAATACATCTAACCAATGTCATACCAGTATGGCTCCCCGTCGACCCGGTTCGAACTCGCGTTCTCGAGGGTGGCACGCGCTCGTCGAACACTACACACCGGATGGATCGCTCGGCCGGTGGCTTCTCGGTGCACCGGCCGGGACGGTCGGACTCTGGTTGTTGGCGATCGCATTCCTCGAGATTCCACGTGGTGGGCTGTCGCTTGGTATGCTCTTCTGGACGCCGATATTACTCAGCGCATCCATCCTGATGCTGCTGTTCGCCGTGCTGATGCTCTGGCCGCTCTATCTTTCACTCATCGGAAACATTGAGTCGACGGAAGCGTATGCCGAATCGGTAACCGGAGAGTCGAAAGCGACGGGGACCACGCCTGTCAGTGGATCGACTACGGGACGTACGTCGTCGACCGGAACAACAGCGGCGGGGACTCGGTCTCGCTCAACTCGAGACGAGAGCCACTCAGGGACCGCACCAAGTGATCCATTCGAACGACTCAAACGCAAGTACACGGCCGGCGAGATCAGCGAGGAAGAGTTCGAGCGACGGGTCGAGGCACAGCTCGGCGGCAGTGACGGGGCCACAGATCAAACAAGCGACGGCGACACCCAGCTTACCGACCGTCGCTGAGCAGTCGGCCTGAAGACATCGAACTGAGCGTCGCTGATCACGACAGGTTCGACTGGAACCGATCCAGCCCGAACTCGAGCATGTCCGGACTCACAGTCTGAAATTCGTCGTCGTCCGGGAGGAAGGGAACGACGGAGTCCCAGCTATCTCGGGCGTAGCGCTCGTCTAACAGCACACGGACACCGGTATCCTCGGGCGAGCGAATTACCCGACCGATCGCCTGCCGTGCCTTCCGAACTGCGGGAATCGTCAGCGCGTAGGTGAAACCGTCCTCGAACGCGTCGTCGTAGGCTCGCCGCACCGCTTTCGTCCGCGGACTTGAGGTGTTGACGATTGGAACACCACAGACGACCGCAGCGGAGAGGCGGTCGCCGCTGTAGTCGACGCCCTCCGTCAGCGTCCCGCGGAGACTCGTCACGAGCACCTTCCCCTCGCCCGCGAAGAACTCACTCTTGAGCGACTCCGTCGACTCGTCGTCGCTCGAGGCGTCGCGAAGGACGGGTTTCGAGAGGCGGTCCTCGAGTACCCCGGCGATCCACTCGGCCTCGGCGTAGCTCGGCATCCCGACGAGTACGTTTCCGGGGAGTTGGCCAACCTGCGTGATTGCGTCGGCGTAGTGGGTTCGCGTCGGATTCTCGTCACCGGTTCTGCCGCGGTTGTCGTACGTGAACTTCGGTGCAGCGACTGCGAAGCTCTCGCGGTTCTCCTCGGGGAAGTGCAGGCCATAGCGGCGTTCGACGACCGGTCGATCCTCCTCGCGGGCAAGATACTGCAGCCCTGTGACCTCGGTGAAGGCGTCCATCGGCTCCAGCGTCGCGCTCATCAGAATGCCGCCACCGAAGGCTGCGAGGCGGTCGCCGATGGCGTCGCTGGGGACGCAGTTGTGGAGTGCGATGCGAGCGGTGTAGGCCCGTCGCCAGGAGTCCGCCGGCTCCGTATCGTTCCAGGTACGCTCGAGTTCGATCTCACGGAAGTACTCCGTGTGGCCACAGCGGTACCACTCACCCAGCACGCGACCGACGGCGGGTGCGGCCCGCGTCCGGTCCTCGTCTTCAGCCTCGTTCAAAATCCGTGCAGCGACAGCGCCGACCGCCTCGACGCGGACCCAGTCGGCGTCGCCGTAGCCCGCCTCTCTTGCCCACTCCGAGAGTTCGTCTTCGGCCGGCTCCCCGGGGTCTCGGAGTGGAATCTCCTCGTCAGGGAGATCGGTGAGATCCGACCGCCACCCCCTGTGTTTCCGGTCGAGATGGGCGATCACCCGCCGGTCGAGTTCCTCCCTGAGATCTCGGATGAACTCGAGTGTCCGGTTGAGTTCGTCGTAGGTGACGTCGCTGTCTTGGAGTTCAGCGCGGACGAGGTCGGCGTCGGCGGTCTGGGAGCCGCCGGTTGCCTGGCGACCCTCGCGTTCGAACTTGATGGGCTGGATAACGCGCGAGAGTTCGGTTTCGGCGTCTCGCAGCGTGGTGTCGGCGACCCCGTCGCTGACGAGGTCGCGCACGCGCGGTTCGAGCATGTGGGCCTCGTCGCAGACGACGAACGTGGAGTCATCGAGCAGCGCGCCGGTGAACGAGCCGGTCGTTCGCGGGTCGAACGCGTGGTAGTAGTTTCCGATGACGACCTCGGTGTGGGCGAGTGCAGCGCCCATGACCGAGTGCGGACAGGTGCCGTTTCGGACTGAGCGCGCGACGAGGTCTTCGGGTGTAATCATCCCCGCGTCAGTGAAGTCGTAGGGGACCGCTTCGACTGCATCACCATCACTGCCCTCGTCCGGTAGGTCGTCCAGGTACTGCGCGTAGAACGGACAGAATTCGGTTTCGGCGCTCACCGGCCCTCCATCCGAATAGGTCGGCATATCCGGAGGATAAGCGGCCGTCTCGCCAGCGGTTTCGAGGAATCGTCCCAGCGAACCGGATCGGCCGCTGTCGGCGAGCCCCGTCTGTTGCTGGCGCGCGTTAGCGGTCAGCGCGGCGGCAGTCGTCTCGCCGCCCTCACCGGTCAGGTCCCGCGTTCGATCGCGGAGCGTCTCACACCGGTCGTAGACGTTGCTGTCGTCGATGTCGCCCGCGCCGGCCCGGTTGTACGGGCAGACATCGGCCTTCCCGACGAGTGTGAGCCCCGAAACGGGGTCCCAGTCGTCGGGCAAGTTCTCGTTGATCGTCTCGAGATCCGCTTCGAACTGGCGCAGTTGCTGCTTGACGCTGGTGAGGACGAAGACGCGTTCGTAGTCGGTGTCCGGGTCGCGCACGAGGTCGATGCCGGCGGTGAGCGCGATCATCGTCTTGCCCGTCCCGCAGGCACCCTCGATGACCGTGTATCCACCGTCACGTGCCGTGTCGGCGGCGGTTTCGATGCCGTCGACCTGCTCGTCGTAGGGCTCGGCGTGACCGAAGATCGGTCGCCAGTCCGTCATTCTTCCCGTACTCATGGTCGGGTGGTCAAAGCGTTGACGGACCACTCTCGGTGCGGGTTTGGGTATGGATTTACAATCATATAAATAAAATAGAACGTAAAATATAATTATATTATTTTATTTAATTAATGTATTAACTACAGTAATACGTGAGAAAGGATATATGGTGAAGGCATTCAAGTAGTAAAGTATTTATATAGTTATTTAATGTATGTCATATGGGCCCCACATCTAATAAAAGGCTTTTTCTAATGTGCCTACTTTCATCCACTATATCATTTATTGTTTATATTATATTACATACATACTATACACCAGATGACGGTGGTCTACTCATTCCCAGTATGGCAATAATTGTCTTTGCTATTCTGATGTTCGTTGATGGGTATACTGAGACAGTATAGAAACAGGTTGATTACTTGTCCCCTACACACCATGATAGTTATGTTTATTTCGAATATATCTCATTATACACCATAACTCCCAACTATAGATTAGCTGAGTGACTTCTATGATAGGTACTATAAAATTAAATTTGTAGAGAATATTGTCAGTCTTTCAGAAGATGAACGAAGTGAACTCAGGATACTTATCTCGAGGGGAGGAGACTACAAAACAAACCCCATCAACTGAGCTAAGATTTTCCTGAAGACTGATGACGGGCTCATAGATAGTCGCATCTGTGAGCACGTCGGTTTTCGATCAGGACACCCCATCGTACCCACAAAGCATACATTATGCAAGGAATTGCGGCGAGGAATCGTCGCAAAACCGACAAAGTCGGCGAAGAGCTAGTAATGTTTCTTAACCGCGAGGCTACTTCTATGCGAGCACATGAATGGGGGCACGAGACCGAACTGTCTCTAGTGCTCTAGCAAACTTCTGGGTGAACTGAGCTGATGATCCGCAGGGAGCTATCTTCTCTCCCCCGAACACGTCGCTCCAAATACCCAGTT
The DNA here is from genome assembly GCF_000337135.1 of Natrialba chahannaoensis JCM 10990. GTDB lineage: Archaea > Halobacteriota > Halobacteria > Halobacteriales > Natrialbaceae > Natrialba > Natrialba chahannaoensis. Next base: position 74,517 of record NZ_AOIN01000034.1, on the reverse strand, counting down.
CTTCTGTGAACTACTACCAACAGTTCGGTCTCATGCATACGTGGGGACAAGTTCAAAAAGTAATGGTTTCGGTCGAAACCCACAGATTGAACCCTGTTGGTGGGTGTTGGAGTCAATTGCAAGAGTGATTCAAGCATCGACTCATCCAGATATACCGACACTGAAGAACGACATTTCGAAAAGAGTCAACACAATCAACAAACCGAGTATCTGGACGCACCTCACCGGTAAAGATCCGTTTTAATCACTACCAGATATCGCTAGTCATATTCCGTCATCCTCGTTAAGTACGAGTCCTTTCCCGTTTCCGTATCCTCCGAGTTCACTTTCGGGGTAATAATCAAGAGAACCGACCGGGTTTCCTGCGTATTCCATTTTCCTTCTCCTAATTGAGGAAAAGTTTCCACAAACATCTTGGTTACATGAATCTATCTTAGATTTTACATTCCCACCATCAGACCATCCGTAGTATAGATTTTCAGTCCAACCATTGTTTTCCCAATTTTGAACGGTACTGTCAAAATCGTTGTACTCCCAAGTGATTTCGTGGTGGAACTCAAAAGAAGTAACACCCCAACTACCCTCTGCCTTGGTAACATGTTTATAATCTGTACCATCATAATCATCATGATCATCTTCCGGTGAACTTTTTAAAGTTCCTTCCCTTACACTAGTCTTGATTGTTTTGGGTTGTACTGCCTTAGCGACAGCTTCCTTTTGATCATTACCTAGACGTTCCCAGATACGATCCTGTTTGTCATTCTCATCTATTTCTCCGAAAGACACCGTGAAATTTCTCACCTCATTCTTGTCACCAGGTTCAAACGCTGTATTTACTTGCGCCTCATTATTCGTGGTATTATTAGATTCCTCACTAGCTGTTACAGTAGATCCTATAAGGGGAAGTGCAACAGTGCTTGTTCCCGCAATTTTGAGGATTTTCCTTCGTCGGATACTTTCATTCTTATCCATTGTATTAGATTCATATATTGTATAATATATAAATATTTTCTTTATAACAATAATTCATATCATCTATTACATTTCCAGCATCTTCCCTTTCTACACAGATATAGGTGGATTAATAATGTTAACTTACCCTCTAAAAAGTTCCAGCATTATCGACAGCCTTGCAGCTGTTGGGCCGATTAGTGGTGAGGCCTTACTATATATACTCAGTTCTGGAAATGTATCAAGAGGTCAAAATCCAACATTACGTTTCTGTCAAATTCTGTCTTCGGTAATGGTATCGCTTGCAGTTCTAGGCTTGACTTCGTCCCCACCTTCGTTCGTGAGCGCCCATTCGCGTGTGAGCGACGGCGTTCCGCGGACCGCGATACCGACCGCGACGAGTCCGAAAACCGCGATGCCGACCGCGCCGACCGGGTTGACCACGAGCTCGGAGCCGCCCTGTGCGAAGACGATCATCGTCGTGCCGAAGGCGTTGAACGTGCCGTGGAAGATCGCCGGCGCGATGACCGATTTGGCGCGAATCGTGATGTAGGTGTACACCGGCGACATCGCGAGACAGGCCGCGGTCATAACGGCGACGCCGACGAGCGGATCCGTCGTCGGATAGTTGTACCCCTCGAGAATTACCGGCGCGTGCCAGAGTCCCCAGACGACGCCGATGACGGCCGACGCCGGCCAGAACCCGTACGGCGACAGCTCTGTCAGGAAGACGCCGCGCCAGCCGAACTCCTCGCCGAACGCGAGTACGGCGTTAATCGTCGCACCGGCGATGAGCGCGGCGACGATCGTCACGAGCAGGTTAAACGGCCAGTCTGGCAGCGACGGTCCCTCGGGCTGATCCGCGGGGTCGGCCGGTGCGAACTCCGTTCCCTCACCCGTGAACGGGTTCGCGTCGGGGACGAACTCGACGCCAGGCAGCGCGAGCGCGATGGCGATGCCGAGCAGGACAAGCGCGATCGGGACGATTGCGGCGATCGCGAGCCAGCGCAGGCGCTTCCAGGGGAATCGAAGGCCAGCAGCCTCGAACGACGGCGAGCCAACGATACAGGTAGCGATCCCGGCGAGCATCGGTGTGAACATGTACGCGGGCGCGAGCGCGACCATGCTCACGTCGAGCGCCTGCGAGACGAGGACGAACGCTCCCGAGAGCACGACGAGCGACCCGAGGAAGACGGCGATCGGCCGCCGTCCGGGGCCGCTATCGCGCTCGGTCACAGCCATCCCCCCTGTGCCTGCGCCGAATCGTCGGCATGCTGTAACATGGCTGAACTGTACGTCCCGTGCAAATAAGTATTGTACCGTCTGCCCCGCTCGGAAATAGGGCGACGAGAGCCAGATACACTGTTCAGAGCACACTCTCACGGGACAAACAGTACGAACTCTCACCACGGAACCACAAACAGCACACTCCTACCACTACCACTGAACACAACGGCACACACCACACTCACCACAGAGCACAACACACACCCGTCACCACACCGAACACCACCCATGAACGACACGAGCGATTCAACCCACGACTTCGACACCGAGCAGTGGCGCACCGAACTCGAGGAAAAGCGCACAGAGAAAAACGAGTTCTTCGCCGAGCACCCCCAGTCGCCAGTCCCGCCAGAGGAGCGCGAGGCGTTCGAGGCACTCGAGTACTTCGACCCAGACCCGGACTACCGCGTCACCGCAACTGCTGAGGTCCACGAGGACCCCGAGGTTGTGCTCATGGACACGACGACGGGTCGCGAAATGCGTTACCTGCGCGTGGCGACACTCGAGTTCGACCTGGAGCGCGCGGACGAGGAACTCGAAGATGTGACGACGGAGCTCGCGGCATACCAACTCGAGAGTCCGAATCAGGAGCCGTACTTCATTCCGTTCCGGGACAAGACGACGGGCCAGCAGACCTACGAGGGAGGTCGGTATATGGAACTAGCGGCGGATCGTGATCTAGAGACGGGTGACGAGTTGGTCGTCGATTTCAATCTGGCGTATACACCCTTCTGTGCGTTCAGCGAAACGTACGACTGCCCGCTCCCGCCGAAGGAGAACTGGCTCGATGTGACGATTCCGGCGGGCGAACGAGTCGAGTAACCGAAGTGGTGCCGACCAGTGTTGTGCTGCTGAAAGTTGGCTGGACAACACGAACAGGCACGTTTCCACTGGAACGGAAGCACTGTTTCCAGCGTAGTGGTGGGGTGAGACAGACTTCGAGTGGAAATAGGGGGGTTTGAGTATAGTTGGCTGTGGTTGCCGACGGTAGTGATCGCAGTTGTGCAGGTATCGCGAGTATGGCAGTTACGGTGCGACGCCAACAGTGAGCAGCGTCCCGAACTCGCGGTAGCGTTCGACCATCTCCGCGCGGGTGTCCCAGTTCTCCGTCGGGAACTCGGCCTCGGCGGGAATCGTGATCTCGCGGTCCGGAATGTTGTCCTGCTCGGCGACGTGGAGCCCGGCGTTGCGGAAGGCCTCGCGGTACTGGTCGCGGTCCCAACGGGTCATCTCGATCGAGATGTTTTCCTGCCATGCGTGGGAGTGGACGTTCTCCTCGTAGTAGTTGACTGCACAGTAGAACGTTCCACCGGGGCGGAGCACGCGAGCAACTTCGGCGAGCGTTTCGTGGGGATCGGCGGCGTAATAGAACGCCTCCATCGACCAGACGTGGTCGATTGTGTCGTCACCGAAGGGGAGCGAACCGAAGTCCCCGACGACGTACGAAACCTGCGGGTCCTGCGTGTAGCCCGCGGCGTTGTGGGCCATCTCCGGCGAACCGTCGAGCCCATAGATTCGTCCCGCATCCTTGGTGTCCCGGAGTGCACGGCCGGCGTAGCCGCTCCCACAACCGAGGTCGAGGACGGTGTCTCCGGCCGCTACTGGCATCCGTGCGAGCGCGTGCTTTGCGGTGTGCCAGTGGCGTTCTTCCATCCCTCGGTCGCGACCGCTCGTAGCCCAATCGTCGAACTCCTCGCGTACGCTCATATTGAACACGTCGGCCCCCGGGAGCAAAACCGGTTCGACTTATCATGGAACAAGAACGGCGATAGATTCTTTAGGATGGCCTAAAAAGAGTAGCGTGGAGAGGTTTAGGCTGGCCGAAATACCGTGGGCATCGGTGTCGGCCGGAGAGACAGCATCTGCTGTCCCCGCCTCTCGTCCGTTCTACCAAAGATAATCGCAAGGTATATGTGTTTTAGGTCAGCCTAAAGTGAAGTATGCAACAGCGAAACAGTGATCGAATGGGCACATTTGGTCGACGAACGTATCTCGCTGCCGCGGGCGGTGCTGTGGCAGGTCTCACCGGACTTGCGGGATGTCTCGGCGACGACAGTGACAGCACACCAATCGCAGAGGTCGACCCAATGACACAGGGTGTCGATTCGGGGACGCTATCCTGGGACGACCTCGGCGACCTCGAGGGAGAGATTACAGTCTACTCCGGCCGAACCCGTGACCAGATCGATCTCGTGTTCGAAGAACTCGAGAACAAGTACGACGACCTCGAAATCAACCGCAACTACAACGACAACGACGTACAGGTCAGCCAGTTGGTGGAAGAGGGAGACGCGACGCCGGCGGATGTGTTCTATTCACAGGATCCAGGTGCACTCGGTGCGGTTCACGACGAGGGCCTCGTTCAACAGCTTCCAGAAGACATCGTCGGTACCGTTCCCGAGAGCTACCGCGAGCCCGACGGATACTGGACCGGGGTCAGCGGCCGCGTCCGTTCGATCATGTACAACGAAGACCGATTGGACGAAACACCACTCGACAGCTGGGACGAGCTTCCAACGGACATTTTCTCGTACGCGGAAGACGATCGATTCGAGGGCATCATCTCGACGCGGCCGAATTCCGGAACGTTCCGCGGATTCATTCAGGCAATGGTCGACCTCGAAGGCGAAGAGACGACCCGACAGTGGGTCAGCGACTTCATGGATCAGGATCCAGTTCTGTACGAGGGTGGAAGCACTCAGGCCGAGGAGATCAACCGCGGCGGCGACGACGATCCGATCATCGGTCTCGGCAACAGCTACTACGCTGCACGCCTCGTCAACGAAGATTCCAGTTCGCCGATCCGCGTGACGTTCACAGAAGGCGATGCAGGTGCTCTATTCAGCGTCGCGGGCATCGCTGCGATGAACAACGTCGAGGACCCCGAGCTCGTCGCCGAGTTCGCTCGTCACCTCGTCGCCGTTGAAGGACAGGAGTTCATGATGGATGACAACGGTGAGTTCCCTGTCGTCGAAGGCGTCGATTACGTTGGCCCGCTGCCTGGTCCTGACGAACTCGACTCGCCAACGTACAACCTCAGCGAGTTTGACATGGACCTGCAGGCAGCCAGCGAACTTCTGGAAGACGAAGGCATGATGCCACTGTAACCCAGCCGGTACACGAACGTTCGCTACCTACCGACCACCGAATTCAATCAGTGGCCATTCTGGGTCTGTCCCAGATTCGCCGACGGCGGGTCATATTGACACAGCACTCGCTCGCAGTTTTGACGGAGAGTTCTGAGAATAACAACCAGTGAGCGACGAGTGACTACACAGTATTCGACCAGCAGCCGAGGCAATCGAGACTCCACTCGTGATCTCAGTTCTCGGGACCACCCGGTATCCCATTTCGAGGAACTAATCAGGAGGTTCAAGAGAATCGAGGGCCGAACGATGCCTAGAAGCACCGATTCGGTCGACCCACATCTACGATGAAATCACTCAAAAACGCCGTCGACACCACACCGTTCCCCGAAGCGGTCACGGAGCGACTTGAGCGTACCGACCCATGGGTGGTTGCCCTGGGTGGTGCAAGTGCGTTCGTCGCCCTTCTCGTCATTTTGCCGATGTTTTGGTTGCTCTGGCAGGCATCAACAGTCGAACTCTCGCGCACGTACGACCTCCTCCTGTCTCCAGAGACTGCACGGATCACGGTCAACAGCATCGGGTTGATGGGATTCGTGACGCTGTTTTCGATCCTCCTCGGTGTCCCACTGGCCGTGTTGACGACACGAACTGATTTACCGTATCCACGGTTCTGGACGATCGTCGCCGCACTCCCGCTTGTGATACCGAGCTACATCGGCGCAATTGCGTTTACCGGTATGTTCGGTTCGGGCGGCGAAATTGACTCACTATTTGGCATGTCGGTCCCGCGAATCGATGGACTCTCCGGTGCGACGTTCATTATTACACTGTACACCTATCCGTACGTTTTCCTGACCACTCGAGCAGCACTGCTGTCGATGGACAGTTCGCTCGTAGACGCCGCGCGGACGCTCAACGCCGGCCCGTTCGAGGCGTTTCGTCGCGTGACGTTCCCACAGATCAGACCCGGAATCGCAGCGGGAGCGTTGCTCGCCGGCCTCTATGCGATCTCTGATTTCGGAACGCCGGCGTTCATGCGAGCGAGCGTCTTCACGAGCATGATCTACTGGGAGTTTAGCAACTTCGCCGTCGAGTACGCTGCGTTACTCGCGTTGCAACTGATCGCAATCGTCGCCATCGTCCTCGTCATCGAGGCCGGAATCGGCCGCGATGAGGACGCGAGCGGCGGTGTGGGTGCAAAGCCAGGCACCACGATCCGTCTCGGTCGCTGGAAGTGGCCAGCGATGGGATTCATTTCAGCACTCGGTACAATCACGCTCGTCGTCCCGGTCGCGATCTTCACCAACTGGTTGTTCCGAAGCGAGGGTGATCCGATCCCCTCCCTTGAATTCGAGTGGGGATTCGCGTTCAACTCAGTCCGGCTTGCGCTGCTGGCCGCGCTCGTCGCCTGTCTGTTCGCCCTGCCGGTCGCGTACTACTCCGGACGAGCGAACTCCCTCGTCTCGCGAGTTCTCGAACGAGCAACCTATATCGGCTTCGCCGTGCCGGGAATCGTCATCGGTCTGGCGCTGGTGTTTCTGGGGACCCGAACCCTCCCTTCGCTGTACAGACAGGGCGTATGGCTGCTCGTGTTCGCGTACGTCGTCCGGTTCCTTCCACAGGCGGTGGGAACGGTCCGCTCGTCAGTCCTTCAGGTCGACGATAAGACGATCGAGGCCGCCCGCACATTAAACGCCGGCCGCATCGAGACGTTCCGCCGCATTACCCTGCCCGCAATCATGCCAGGTCTGGTCGCCGGCGGCATCCTCGTCTTCCTGACGACAATGAAGGAATTGCCGGTGACGCTCATGCTCCAGCCCATCGGAATGGACACACTCGTTTCGATCATCTGGGACGCACAGGATGCATTGGCCTATCGATACGCCGCCATTCCATCGCTTATCTTGATCCTCATCTCCGGACTCTCGATGCTCGTCCTGCTCCGACAGGAGGGCGGCGAGATCAGCTAGCCCTCTGCCGCCATCCCGAAATCGACCCAGACCACAACACTCTGCCGCCATCCCGAAATCGACCCAGACCACAACACTCTGCCGCCATCCCGAAATCGACCCAGACCACAACACGATAGATCCTCACTATTAAGTCCGTTCCAGCAGTTGTTCACTCCAATATGGATTACACGCTCGAGATTGAGGAGACACCGGACAGCGTACCAGGTGGGACAGGCATTCTCTTGCTCCACCCAAGCACCGGCGAAACGGACCGTATCGACACCGAATTCCTCAAAACCGACACCGATCACTTCCTCGTCGTCTCCACGCGAACCACTGCCCGCGAAGTCAAGCAGAAGCTCGAGTACTACGATGTCGACGAGGAGCGCGCCGAAATTTTAGATACTCTGAGCATCGAACACGGCTACTCCCGGCGCAAAAGCGACACCGTCCATTACGTCGCTTCCCCCGACGACATCGACGGCATTATCGAGCACATCGACGGCTTCCTCGACACTCACGACGGGAAACTGCGGCTCAGTTTCGACTCGATCACCGAACTCGCCTACTACGCTGGCGACGACGAAGCCCTCGAAGCAGTCGACCGAATTCTCGAGCTACTCGAGACGTACGATGCAGTCGGGCTCTTTCACGTCTCAGAAGATCCGCACGATCCAGCATTGGTCGAGGCGTTCCGCGACCGCTTCAACGGTGTGATCGACCTCGACGAGGGCGGTGACGTCGACGCGGAGTTTTAACTCCGGGTTGTTCTAGCCAGGTAGCAGTACTCGTTCTGAGATAAAGAGCGTCTTCGCGTTGTAGTCCGGACGCGAGTGTGCGTTTCACCTCGAAGTGTGTCTCTCCGATTCGAAGTCGCCGTCTCCGGTTCAGAACGTGATTAACCTAATCCATCACTCCGCAAGCATTCAGAACGCGACGAACTGAATCCGTTACTCCGCGAGCGCGTCGAACGTCTTCTCCGCCCATCGGATCGCGTACTCCGGCCCGTGGTCTCGATAGGCGCTCGTATCCAGCGCGGCGAACGGTGCCGGCAACTCGATTGCATGTTTGATCGACGCACAGGCGAGTTCGGTTGCGTCTGCGAAATCCGTCTCGCCGCGGGCGACCGCACGCGGGAGTCCAGCAACTCGATCCTCGAGTCGCGTTCCCGCATTCTGCCAGGCGTCACCAAGTTCCGCTCGATCCGACTGTTCGTGCCACTCGGCGAAGATCTGCCGGGTTTGAAGTCCTATCCAGCCGTCGTACAGCGCCGCTGCGATCTGGTAGGTGCTGTTCGGGTCGAGATCGACTGCCTGATTGAGGGCTGTGTACTCGTCTTCGAAGAACCCGATGAAGTGCTCGGGGACATCGAGCCCGAGTTCGACGAACGCCTCCGCGAGGAGGAAGTCGACAAACGACTCCGGCGAGCCCTCGACTCGCGGCTTGACGAGGACGATCGGTGGCTCGGTCTGGCGCGTCCAGACGACGCTACCATCACCAGGCATCCCGATCGTCAGGTCGGAACTCGCGTATCGCGACAGCAGCGTGGGTGCATCTTCGGGCAGCCACGCCGCCGGATAGCTCGCCGGCTCAAGTGTGTCGACGACGAGACCGAGATCCTCGGCGAGCGCCGGCGGGAGCGTCTCGAAGTCGCGCTCGCAGTCGAAGACGAGGGCGTTGGGTGCGTGCTCGTTCCTGACGGCCTCGACCGGGCGTGAGAGGTCACGGGCCTCGAACATCAGACGAAAACGTTCTGGAAGACCAGCAGGATCGACAGCAGCGCCGATACAGCGACCGTCGTGACGACGACCTTGGTTGCAGTGCTCATGGTCGGGAACTGACGCTCGCGTCGCTTAAATCCATCTGTCCCGGCCGAATAGTGGGCTCACTCTAGCCGACAAAACAGTATGATACAATCACTCCTCTCCGCCGTCTCGCCACGAATCAGGAACGTCGATCACGTACCGACCGTCTTCCTGCAACGAGATAATGTACTCCTCGCGGTTGTAGAGCTCCATCAGATTGAGTTCGTACTGACCGGGACGAACGATCTTGATGCTCTCGAACTGCTTGTTGAGTTCCTCCCGAAGCTCTTCCATCGACGGGTTTTCGCCGCTTGGCTCGCTGACGACGCGACCGTGTTCCGGCGGACTGTCGTCCGCTGGCTGTACCTCATCGGTCCCATCGGGATCAACGGGATCAACGGCATCGGCACTGGCGGGTTCCGCACTCGCAGATGATGGAGCCACAGACTGGCCAGACTGCCCAGATTGGCCTTCTACAGGCTGATGCTGTTCTGCACCACCATCACTCCCCTCACCACTCGCCGGTGTCGACCGCGACGGGGAACTGGTCGCCGTCCCCGTCGGCAACTCGTCCGACGGAACGAACTCGCTTCGCGCATCCGACTGCGCGGTGTTCTCACTGTCTGCCATTGTTGTCGTCGACGTCGACGTACTCGAGTCCGGCCGCTGCTGGCGCGGTGTACCCGAAACGGGTTCTTCGTCCACGGGCCTCTCGTCCGCGTTGGAGGATGAGCGAGCGGACGGGGACGCCTGTTCCCAGGAAGAGGAGGTAGCCTCGCTGTCAGACGACCGATCTTCCGGCCGCCGAGCGCTGTCTGGCCACTCCTTGAAGGAGCCAAACTCATCCGACTGCGGCTCCGATCCTGTCGCTGGCTCCCAACCCGAGTCCGCGCTGGATCCGCGTTCAGAGCCGGTCTCTGAATCAACGGTCTCGGCGGTATCAGCTGACGATGCACTCGAGTCGGTTTCTGACGCTGGTGACGTCGGCCACGCCGTCGAGGGGTCCGGTCCGTCCTCGGTGTCGTCTCGAGTGACCCAGTCGCGGACCGTTTCGGCTGCGCGACTCGTGACGCCACTCGAGTCCGTATCCTGATCTGGGGGTGAGTTGGAGTTGGAATCGGAGCGCTGTGTTCCAGATCCGCTAGGGGAGTCGGCTGAGCCGGACGAATCGGGCGAATTGGGTGAACTAGGAGAACTGGACGAACCAGTATCAGAGACACCAGAAGAACCCGACCCTGCATCCGCGTTCGTCGCCGATGCTGGCGTAAACTGGAACTTGTTCCCGCTGCAGTCGGGACAACCCGAGAGCATCTCCTTGGAGCCATCGGGAAACGTCCGACCGCAGTTCGTGCATTCGTGTGGCATTAGTCTCTCACTCTCCTCACTGACTGTGCGCTAATCACGGGAGACCAGCGCGCTGATGAGTGTTTCGTCCTTGTGGAGTGTCTCGATCTGGTTCGCCGGTCCGATCACGGTCAGCTTTGCTTCGGTCTCGTCCGACCCCATAAGTCGACCGAGTAGCGACGAGTCGCGCGTTTCCGATTTGGGATACGTCTCGATTTCGATCCCGTTGAACTCGTCCGGGCTGATCTCGGACATCGTCACCTCGATGAGCCGGCTCTCCTCGTCCGGAGTAAGTCCCTCCTCGAGGATGACGATGTTTCCGTCGTGGACACCGTCTAAGATCATCCGGATCTTCTCCATCGTCGCCATGCTGTCCATGCGTTCGCCACTAATGAGATCGATCTGGACACCGTCGGAGTCCGGCGGATCGGAGTCGTCCGCGTTAGTTGCTGTTGGCATAGGTGTTCACCCGAAGTACTCCGCGATATTCTCGTAGACTTCGTCCATATTCTCACCCTCCTTTGCGGACAGCGGGATCGTCTTATGCTGTGGGAACGCGTCTTCGATGCGCTTGACACTCGAGTCGTCAAGATCGATCTTGTTCGCGAAGATGAGAACCGGTAGATCCCGGGACTCGATGATGCCGATCAACATCGTATTAACCTGCGTGATCGGGTCCTCCGCGCTGTCGAGGACGTAGATGACGCCGTCGACATCCTCGCGAAGCCAGTGCATGGCCTCGGCGACGCCTTCGGTCGCCTCACGAGAACGGCGGATGGCATCGTCCTCTTCCATTTCGTCGGTGAACTCCTCGTAGTCGACTTTCGTCGTGACACCAGGTGTGTCGACGATGTCGATCGTCACGGTCTTGCCGTTACGTTCGATCTCGACGTTTTCTTTCCTGCGCGCGCGCCGCGTTTCGTGTGGAACGTGGCTCTCAGTACCGATTGCATCGCCGGTCCAGTCCCGGGCAATCCGATTTGCGAGCGTCGTCTTTCCAGCGTTCGGTGGACCATAGATACCGATTCGTTTGGGTTCCTGTTCGGAGAACAGGCGGTCCGTAACCCGAGAGATACTATCTTTGAGTTCTGTGAACAGTCCCATCTGTAGGGCCCTCCAGCACCGCGGGGTGCATCTGCGCGTACTACTGACTGAACTCACTTAAGCCTACGTCAAACGTGTTGATTTTCAGACGAAAAAGCATGGATTCCTGTCAGGTTTGACGGCTCAACGAAGAGAGGTCGCATAGTAGAGGATCGGGTGACGCTTATACAAGGTCAAGTCGTGACTGGAAGGTACGAACTATGCCTGTGAGCCTGAGCTTGTGCCTGGAAACCCGAGCTTTGCTTGCAAAGTTGGTATTGTAGATTCGATAGAGGGACTGTTTATCATAGCCTAGAGACAATATTTATCATGGGTCACTAGATGCAACTAACGAATACTAGAATGCTCTAGACTAGTTCTAGGGAGTCAGATTTCGGAAATGTCGTGGAGACACGGCGTGTTCTGAACACCCCCACCCCTTCGTTTCAACTGGAGCGAGCGGCAAGGGTGGGGTGGACAACTGGGGAGTGGATAGTGTTAGCGGCCATTATTTCATCTCGAACGGGAATACAGAGGGTATCTCGGGAGAAAACACGAGGTTCGAGAGGTCTAGTAACAGATCTCTTTGAGAGGATCAGATCTAGTATCATCTAGCAATAAAACTAACTCCTCTAGTAAAAACATCAATCTGCTAGTGGTACGGTCCGTATTTCTCACCCATCATTATAAATCCAGTCGTTCTAGAAGTCCCCCTCCCCACCCCCTCTCTCGGCCCTCTCCAGTTGAAACGAAGGGGTGGGGGGCATCCCCCTCTATTCATACACCTTTCCTGACTCATTCTTGCCATTACTCATGTTACCAATCCTCTTGTTTGTGTTACTGATCTTCACCCACAGCAGAGAAACCACAGTCAGACGACAATCCAGTCGGTCTATAACTCATTATTCCTCTGTATCGGTGGCTCAACAACTCGTTCAGGAACGAATCTGTGTGCTGGTACCCAAAGTAGACGTTGCTATACTGCACAAAGTGGACAAAGAGCCAACGCTGACAGAGTCAAACTGTCGTGCACAGTATGTCGTGCACACGTATGCACACAGAAACCATACTTATCCAGTCTACACATACAACGTAGTATACAGTCTACGCACTCTAATAACAACTCCTCAGAAGTCAGTCCCAGATTGTCTCCCAATGCATCTGATTTGCCATTACTCGCTACGGAGAGTACTCGCTACAGAGTTCTGTTTGAGTTGCTGATCTATCCTGCAGACGGAAACTGTTCTCTCGTGATCCGTTCCGTGAATCACTCAACCTCCGTGAATGGAAGGGAAGAATTTAATATCACCGTCTTCCTCTGTTTCGTTTGCATCAACTGGATCCGAACCGGGTCGTTAGGAAAGTAGACCGGCCTTGTTGGCTCGTCTATACCGCCATATCCTCGCCGTCGGGTTGGGATCTGCACTCGAAACAAGGGGGTACGTGTACGACGAATGTCAGACGACGAAACGGAACAAACAGGTTCGAACACGGACACAGGGATGAACTCAGAGGAGAATGATTTCACGGACAGCGACCGTTCTTCTCAGCAGACGGACTTATCATCGCCCTCGAAGTCGAACCGTGATTCGGATCCGGCCGCAAGTCCAGATGACGAACCAACCAACTCACCAACCGGGAACACTGCCGCTGAAACAACCGCTGCGGAAGATTCGCAATCCTCTGATCCGACAGCCACTGGTCCGCTATCGGCTGAGCAAACATCTGCTAAGCAAACACCGACTGAGCAAACACCTTCCGGAACCAACCAACCCTCCACCGGAACCGACACAACACCAAGTTCGGCGACTCCCAACTCGAGTTCTACCAATACTGGAACGTCTGCCGACACCGATGGTGGCAGCCCTGATGCCGACGTAGACGCCGGTAGCACACGTTCCAGTACCGACAGCACTCCTTCTAACACCGACAACACACACGGTTTTTCGACTGACTTCGGCGACACCGAACTCGGCGATAGTGGCGAAGAGTCAAACCAGGGGCTGTTTGACGATCTCCTGAGTGGTGAACCGATTTTCGAAAATAAGGAAGTCCTTCGGCCGTCGTACACGCCACACGAACTCCCGCACCGAAGCGACCAGATCAACAAGATGGCAACCATTCTGGTCGCCGCGCTTCGGGGTGAAACACCGTCAAACATCCTTATCTACGGGAAAACCGGGACCGGAAAGACTGCGAGCGCGAAGTTCGTCAGCAAGGAACTCGAGAGCACCTCCCAGAAGTATAGCGTCCCGTGTGATGTCGAGTACATCAATTGTGAGGTGACCGACACGCAGTATCGCGTCCTCGCACAGCTCGCGAACAAATTCATCGAGAAGAACAAGGCGCGAATCGACGACCAAATCGAGTCCTTGCAGACGCTCCGCGAGCAAGTGGAGACGTACAACGAGGCGTCCGAGCAGGAAAATACCACCAGTTCTCCGTCGGTACCTCAGTCCAACTCTGAACATCACAGCGACATTTCGACTGGAAACGACTCCGGTCGGACTAGATCTGAGAAGGCAAATAGTTCGCAACCTCCAGTCGAACAAGAGGGGTACGGAAACGACGCTGTGAATCAGTCAGTTCACCCACTCGAGGACACTGCTTTCGAATCGGTTGCCGACATTGACACACGGATCGAGTCCCTGCGCGAGGACAAGGACTCGTTCGAAGAGGTACCGATGACTGGGTGGCCCACGGATCGTGTTTACAGCGTCTTCTTCGACGCTGTCGACTACGACGAGCGGGTGGTCGTTATCATGCTCGACGAAATCGACAAACTCGTCGAGAAGAGCGGTGACGACACGCTCTACAATCTTTCGCGGATGAATTCTGAACTCAAGAACTCCCGCGTCTCGATCATCGGTATTTCGAACGACCTCAAGTTTACTGACTTCCTCGACCCGCGCGTCAAGTCCAGTCTGGGCGAGGAGGAAATCGTCTTCCCGCCGTACGACGCAAACCAGCTGCGTGACATCCTCCAGCACCGCTCCGAGGTCGCGTTCAAAGAGGGCGCGCTGTCTGCAGACGTCATCCCGCTGTGTGCGGCCTTTGCTGCACAGGAACACGGGGACGCACGTCGCGCACTCGATCTCCTTCGGACGGCGGGCGAACTCGCGGAACGCTCGCAGGCCGAAACCATCGTCGAAGAGCACGTCCGCCAGGCGCAGGACAAGATCGAACTCGACCGCGTCGTTGAGGTCGTCCGCACCCTTCCGACCCAGAGTAAACTGGTCCTGTTCGCGATCATCCTTCTCGAGAAGAACGGCGTCCACAGCATCAACACGGGCGAGGTGTTCAACATCTACAAGCGTCTCTGTGAGGAGATCGACGCCGATGTCCTCACACAGCGCCGTGTGACGGACTTGATCAGCGAACTCGACATGCTCGGAATCGTCAACGCAGTTGTTGTCTCGAAGGGCCGCTACGGCCGAACGAAGGAGATCAGCCTCTCGGTGCCGATCGACGAGACGGAGGCGGTACTGCTCTCTGATTCCAGACTTTCGGATATCGACGATATCCAGCCGTTTGTGCAGGCGCGCTTCGAGAACTGATTGCAAGCGCGTCCCCGTCCCGCCCTGTTCTGTTCTGCCTGTTCTGCCCTGTTCTGTCCTGTTCTGCCCTGTTCGGTTCTGGTTCCCACTCGCTCGGACCGTCCGAAGAACGCATAACTGCAGACTCACTTTGCTCCAGTATGCAGCGACGAACGGTCCTCGCGGGAATTGGTAGCCTTCCCGGACTTCTCGCTCTGAGCGGCTGTCTCTCCGACGACCACGGCGACATCGAGGAGTTCGAACGCGGCGAAATCGAGATCACTATCGACGGCGAGTCAGTCGAGTCGATGGATAAAATTCAGGCCGAATACGCCGACAACGACTCGATAGACTTCCATCTCCACGAGTTCGACGATTACTGGTACATGGAGGGCGAGGAACGAGTGACCGTCGCGGAGGGGTTCACTCTTCTCCCCCATTTCGAGTACGAACGCATCGATGAGTCGAACGTGGTGACGTTCGACGGAACGGTGTACGACGAACGCGATTCGGAGACAACGATTACGGTCGAAGTCGACGGTGAGTCGGTCGATCCAACGACCCACGAACTCGCCGACCGTGAGGCGCTGGTACTCGAGATCGAATCCAGCGAGAGTGACTGACTGCGGTCTTGGTTTGAACGACCGGCTGTGACCTGTTCTGCCGGATTATGCCCTGTACCGGTGCGCTGCTGCCGCAATACCAATACCAGTGCTAGCACCGACGCCGACCCCGGCGTCGCTCATGAGGTCGAGCATTGCACCGTCGATCAGTCCTGTTGCGCCGGGTGCGTTCGGTCCGAGCATGCCGCCGAAGAACTCGTCGAACGCGAGGCGGATATGGCCGAGCCACGGAATCCGGAACATTGCCTTTCCGGTTACCCAGTCGGGATGGACAATCGTCGTCGGGGCTCCGCCCTGGTACTGGTCGTAGCCGTTGTTGTTGTCACCCATCGTGATGAACCCCTCGTGTGGTGCTGGACAGGTTCGAATCTGATCACAGGTTGCGCCGCCGAGGATCTCCTCGTCTGCCTTCGTGTCGACCCAGTTTTCGTCCTCATCAACCCAGAAATGCGCCCGGTGTATCACCGGTGTCTGCCCGGGATCGCCATCAGGCATGAAGACGATCACGTCCCCTGGCTCGCCGAACTTCTCGTGGTCGCCGTTCTGGCCGTTCTCGAGTGTCACTACTCCGGTCCCGCCGACGGGATCATCGCCAACGAAGCGGTCGTCGTCAACGACGAAGATCAGATCGCCGCGTTCCATGTTTGGTTCCATGCTGCCGCTCTCAACGGCGACGAGTGGCGGCCAGATCCCGCTGACGGCGAACAGCAGCAGGCCGATCGCGGCGACGATCGCGACACTACTCAGAATGTCTCTGATGACGACGACGGTCCCGTCATCCGTGCGGAGAAACCAGCGGATGACGCCGTCGTCTTCGATGGTCACGCGGTCGCCGCGGTCACCACGGTCACTGCGTTGGTCAGCTCCGTTTTCGGCCCGGTTCGCCGCAGGCGTACTCGAACTTGGGTCGTGGTCGCGGTCACGATCGCGATCGTACTCGTGATTGTGATCACGCGCTTGCTCACCGTCGCTCTCGTGATCACGCTCACGACGCCGGTCGCCAACATCATCGTCAGTCCCGCCGGGGTCAGAGCCGCTCATCACCCCGCTTTTTGCTGGGGGCTACAATCAACCTTCTGCTCAGTCGAACCACGTGAAGCCGCCCAGATCTGACCCTGAATGCGTTCTGGATTCGCTATCCTTTTCCCCCAGGTCACGAATACGACTCGTGTGCCACTCGAGGGGCCGGCCCGAATCGTTAGCGAACTGACGAGCCGCGGCTACAACGCTGAGCGCGAGGCGGTGACCCATATCGCCGCGGCGGATCATCCCGCGGCCGTCCTCGAACAGGTCGTCGAGGAGATGCCCGACGACGCGCTGGTCGTGCGAACGGACCACGTCGAAGCGGTGCTGGCGGCGGGTGTTCGGCAGCCGACTTCCGCTCAAGATTCAGCTAGCGATCCCGAGCCCGATCCTGATTTCGATACTGATTCCGTCCCTGATACACCCGGTGCAGACCCCTCTGTTTCAACTGGAGAGCGTTCCGCAGATCAGCACGACCCAACAGGGTCAGTTCCAGCTGAAACAGGGGGGTCTGGATCAGCTGCAGACACCGACTCAAAGCCCAGCGCGCGGGTTGAGCGCGACACCGACCCCTCGCTACGTTCGCTCGAGATCGATGGCGACATGACCGGTGACAGTACGGGGACCGGTGAGTACGATGACTTCGTCGCCGTCTTCCGTGACCGACTCGAGCGCCTCGGTGGAAAGCTCCGCGGGCGAGTCAACCACCGACCCGCAACGGCTATCCAGTCGATGCCGGGCGGCAGCGAGGCGGGAATGGTTGGCCTAGTCAACGATATTCGCTCGACGGCGAGCGGCCACTGGCTGATCGAACTCGAGGATGCCACGGGCACGTTCCCGTGGCTGGTGATGAAAGACCGTGAGTTCGCGGATATGGTCGATCAACTGCTCTGTGACGAGGTGCTGGCGATGGAGGGGACGCTTTCGGACGACGCGGGGATCGCCTTCGTCGACTCGATGTACTTCCCGGACGTGCCGCGCACGCACGAGCCGTCGACGGCAGACCGCCACGTGCAGGCGGCGCTGATCAGCGACGTCCACGTCGGCAGCCAGGAGTTCATGGCCGATGCCTGGGACGCCTTCGCAGACTGGCTCTACACGGAGCAGGCCCAGCACGTCGAGTACTTGCTGATCGCTGGCGACATGGTCGAGGGTGTCGGTGTTTACCCGAACCAGGATGAAGAGCTCGACGTGGTCGACATCTACGAGCAGTACGAGGTGTTCAACGATCGCCTCAAGCAGGTGCCCGGCGATCTGGATATCGTCATGATACCGGGCAACCACGACGCGGTTCGGCTCGCAGAACCACAGCCTGGCTTCGACGACCGACTCCGTGATATCATGTCCGCCCACGATCCACAGATCGTGAGCAATCCCTCCACCGTCACCGTCGAGGGCGTTTCTATTCTCATGTACCACGGGGTCTCGCTGGACGAGGTCATTGCCGAACTTCCCGAGGAAAAGGCGAGCTACGACGAGCCACACAAGGCAATGTACCAGCTCTTGAAAAAGCGCCACGTCGCCCCGCAGTTCGGGGGCCACACTCGTCTTGCACCCGAAGAGGAGGACTTCCTCGTCATGGACGAGGTGCCAGACATCTTCCACACGGGCCACGTTCACAAACTCGGTTTCGGGAAGTACCACAACGTGCTCGCGATCAACTCGGGCTGCTGGCAGGCCCAGACGGACTTCCAGAAGAGCGTCAACATCAACCCAGATTCAGGGTTCGCACCGATCGTCGATCTCGACACGCTGGACGTAACGGTACAGAAATTCAGCTAACGGCTCGTTCCAGCGCGCGTGGCGCAGTCGACGGCACGTACACCGCCAGCATCAGCTACGATGGCTCCAGTCGAAACCGAACTGTCTGCGAGCCGTCGAAGCGCGGTCCGCGCCCCTCCCTCGTGAATCCGAGTTCGTCGGCCGCCGCTTCGATCGACTCGTTTTCCGGGGGCGCAAGTACCTCGACCGCCATCGACTCGCGCTCTGCGAACCGGACCGGCTCCGCCAGCAACTGCCGACAGGCCTCGCCCGTCCCATCGAGTTGTGTCACGTGCACCGTGTTCTCGCGCGCATCGAAGCTAATGAAGCCGAGCAGGTCCTCCGGATCCGAGCCGCCGTACTGCGAGCCCGAACTCGAGACGTCGGCGTTCGGGTCGTGGCTGCCGTCCTCGGCGACGCGGACGGTGCGATCGTGGACGAGGTTTCGCATCACGTCGGTTGGCGAGTCGGCGATTGCCGCCAGCGCGTCCGCGTCGGCCTCGAGTGCGTCCCGTACGTTCATCGGTGTGTGGTAAAGGCACGCACAAATATAAAACCGTCCGCGATTTGCTCGGTTTTCCCCTCCCCTCTGGTTGGTTCGGCCGCGACGATCGACTTGAGAATGGATGATGGAGCCGATGATCGTTGATGGTTGAAGATGTGAATTCACCGACGACAGGGGACAGAACACCGGAAAAATACGTGGAAGGGAACACAGTTATCTGCTCGCTCTGGTAACGGACCGAGTATGAGCCACGCCACCAGTATTCGCTCGATTGTACGAAATGAGGTGCCCCCATGCGCGTTGTAGCCAAGTTCGGGGGGACGAGCCTCGGCAGCGGCGACCGTATCAACCGTGCCGCAAACTCGATCGCGGCCGCCGTCGAGGACGGCCACGAAATTGCCGTCGTCGCAAGCGCAATGGGATCGACCACTGACGAACTGCTCGACGAGATCTCCTTTGAGACGGACGAAGCCGACCGCGCCCAGATCGTGAGCATGGGCGAACGGACCTCCGTTCGGATGCTCAAGGCTGCGCTCTCGGCCCGCGACATCGACGCCCGGTTCTTAGAACCTGGCAGCGAGGGCTGGCCGGTCGTCACGGACGAGTACGGCGAAGTCGACGTTGAGGAGACGAACGAGCGCGCCCGGGCGGTCGCTGCGGAGATGGACGAGACCGTCCCGGTCATCACCGGCTTCCTCGCCGAAGGGCCGGACGGTTCGATCACGACGCTCGGCCGCGGTGGCAGCGACACGACCGCCGTGATGATGGGCAAGTACATGGACGCCGACGAGGTCGTCATCGTCACCGACGTCGAAGGCGTCATGACCGGCGACCCGCGGGTCGTCGAAGGCGCGCGAAACGTCGGCGAGATCTCCGTCGACGAACTGCGAAACCTCTCGTTCCGTGGTGCCGAAGTCGTCGCTCCCTCCGCGCTTTCCTACAAGGACGAGATGCTCACTGTCCGCGTCGTCCACTACCAGCACGGCGACCTCCTCTCGGGCGGCACAAGCATCGAAGGCGAGTTCGAAAACCTCGTCGACCTCCGCGAGCGTCCGCTGGCCTGCCTCACCGTTGCCGGCCGCGCGATCCGCAACGAACCCGGCATCTTCCATCACCTCTCGGCCGCGCTGAGCGAGAGCGACGTCAACATCGACGCCGTCGCCAGCGGCATGGACTCGGTCACGTTCTACATCGACGAGGACGAAGCCGAACGCGCTGAGAACATCCTCCACCGCGAGGTCATCGCCCGCGACGAGCTCTCGAGTGTCACCGTCGACTCGCCGGTGGCAGTCATCCGCGTGACGGGCGGCGAACTCCCCAATCAGCCCGGTGTCATCAGCGAGATTGTCAACCCACTCGCCGAGGAGCGCATCCACCTGCAGGACGTCATCACGAGCGCGACCAGCGTCGCGCTGTTCGTCGACTGGGACGACCGTGAGAAGACACTCGAGTTGACGCAGGATCTGTTCTGAGGGTGTCCGGCGCTACTGTCTCGAGGAGTAGTGCGTTCTTCCCTTTGCCATTCGTAGAGCTATCACTGTCTACCGGGTTTCGGTACCGATACTGAGGTCGGCACCGACACTGACACCGATACCGATACCAAGAGACACCACCGTCGATACCCCGTCGATTTGAAAGAACCGTTTTTACCAGTCTGCTGTTACTATCGTCTGATCGAACGTCTCTGCTCGGCCGCCACCGCCGTTCGCGTCAACTGCCCACACTGCCATTCGACACGAACGATCGGTATCCCTGCTACTCCTGGACTCTGCCGGTGTTTCAAGTGCAATGGGACGCTCAACAAACACGACGTGTAGGTGCGGCGGTCGTCGAGTGGAGACGTACTCGAGTTCGCGTTCGCATGGTGTTGGCATTCGCATTCGGGCTCTGGCTCGAGTTCGACTCCGACTTGAACGTCCACTCTCGAGGGTGGGCCGAAGGCGCGACTGCAGTCCAAAGCCACGATTGCGCCTGCGTTCCGAAGCCGTTCACCACTGTTCGAACCTGTGCGCTGGCACCCGTCTCACACCGTCGGCATCCAGGTCCCGTCAATCGATTTGAACACACTTGGCACCGTGAACGACGTATGGTCGCATACAAGTCGAAGATGGTCGAGCGAATTCGGTTGCCGTCTCGAGAACAACGCGAGCGAAATCTCGAGGCCGCCGGCTACAATCTCTTCAATCTCCCCTCCGAGGAGGTCTTCGTCGATCTGCTCACGGACAGTGGCACCGGCGCGATGAGCGATGCTCAGTGGGCCGCCCTGATCCGCGGTGACGAGTCCTATGCCGGCTCTCGCAGTTTCGAGGAACTCGAGGAGGCGGTTGCAGACGTGATGGGTGTTTCCAACGTTGTCCCAACCCATCAAGGCCGTGGCGCAGAGAACGTTCTCTACGGTGCGCTCCTCTCGGCTGGCGATGTTGTGCCGAACAACACGCACTTCGACACGACGCGCGCACATATCTCGAATCAGGAGGCCGATCCGGTCGACTGTCCAATCGATGTCGCGCATGATCCGGACGCCGACGAGCCGTTCAAGGGTAACTTCTCGCTCGACCGCGCCCGCGCGGTGGTCGAAGAGCATGGACCCGAGCGCATCCCGGTCGTCGTCCAGACGATCACGAACAACTCGGCAGCGGGCCAGGCAGTCAGCGTGGAGAACACCCGACAGGTCCGCGAGTTCGCCGACGAAATCGACGCCACGTTCGTCATCGACGCCTGTCGGTTCGCCGAGAACGCCTATTTCGTCAGCCAGCGCGAGGAGGAGTTCGCCGACGCCTCGATCGCCGATATCGCCCGCGAACAGCTCGGCTACGCCGATGCGCTCGTGATGAGTGGCAAGAAGGACGGACTGGTCAACGCCGGTGGCTTCGTCGCCACCGACGACGACACGCTGTTCGAACAGTGCAAGCAGCGAGCGATCCTCTATGAGGGGTTCCCGACCTACGGTGGGATGGCCGGCCGCGACGTCGCCGCGATGGCTGTTGGCCTCCGCGAGGCCGTCGAGGACGCCTATCTCGAGGACCGCATCGAGCAGGTCCGCGAGTTCGGTGCACAGCTTGCCGCCGTGGGGGTACCGGTCTACACACCGACCAGCGGCCACGCGGTGTACGTCGACGCGGGCGAACTCTTCCCGCACCTCGCTCCCGAGGAGTTCCCCGGCCAGGTGCTCGCCTGCGAACTCTACCGTGAGGGTGGCGTTCGCGGCGTCGAACTCGGCAGCTTCGCGTTCCCAGACACCGACCGGCCGGAGCTTGTTCGGCTCGCCGTCCCGCGGCGGATGTATCACCGCGAGCACTTCGATCACGTCGTCGAGACTGCCGAGGCCGTCCTTGAGAAGCGCGAGACGGTCTCCGGACTCCAACTCGCGAGCGACCCTGTGATGCCCGAAATTCGACACTTTACGGCAGAACTCGAGCCGGTCCCGTCCTCACAGTAGCCGACTCGGTCTCGGTGCGTTTCCAGTAGTTGGTAGTTCGGTTTCTTTATTCAGTATGAGGTGTGAAAATCGCGGTAAGTATAGGGCAAGCAGTTACCGAAGCGGCTATCAATCTATCCGAACTATGCCAAAAGTCGCTTGCTGAATATAGAGAATTAATCCATCGTGCGACCGTAAGCACCTAATAGTTGTATGAGTGACAAGATCTATGGACGGGCTTCAAACAGTTGGGGTTTTAGGTGGCATGAGCAGCGAATCTACTATTGAGTACTACCGCCGTATTGATAAGGGTGTCAATGAAGTGTACGGTGGCCACGCTGCAGGTGATCTTCTAATTCGAAGTGTGAACTTCGCCGAGATCGAACGGTGTATCCGAAACGAGCAGTGGAACACTGCTGCAGGAATGCTGACTGAAGCTGCCCGTGATCTTGAACGCGGTGGTGCCGATTTCCTTATCATGGCGACGAATACGATGCATAAGGTCGCGCCCCAACTAACCGAGGCACTCTCGATACCGTTCCTTCACATCGTGGATGTCGCAGCCGATGCGATACTGACCGAAGACATCCAGACAGTCGGTGTCCTTGGAACGAAGACCACGATGGAAGCACCGTTTTACCGAGACCGATTCGCGAGCCACGGCATTGAGGTCGTCACCCCGGACGCCGAGGAGCGCGAGGCAGTCGATACCATCATATTCGACGAATTGACGAACGGTCTTGTTCGGGAAGACTCCAGAGAACTGTATCTTTCAGTGATCGATACGTTGACCGCGAAGGGGGCAGAGGGTCTCGTATTAGGCTGTACGGAGATTGAAATGCTCGTTGAGCAAAGCGACCGCCCGAGTGTACCGATGTTCGATACAACAGCACTGCACACCGAGCGCGCAATCGAGCGGTGTCTCTCCGAATGATTCGAACGAATGACGATCGTCCAAACTACCATGCCGCATTCGCGCTCTGTATTCAGCACGGTATTCTGAATATCTCTCAGTCCTGATAGACCGTCCAGCGTTCAATAAGCACACGTAGTTACCGAACTGCCCGATTCAGTTTCAGGATCGGTTCTTAATAAAGAAACCGTGCTACCATCTACTGTTCCGTTTTCCCGTTTCGCAGCAACCGATCAAGTTAGTATAAGTAACTCAATACCTCCCGCAAAATTACTTATAACTATCTGTGATTATCTCTGGTGATGTCTGGAGATGACATACCACGCGACGGGGAGCCGAGCGAAAACGTGCTCACACGCCGTGAGGCACTCGGAACGTACGCCGCTGCCGGGATTGGTGCGGCGGTGGTTCCGGGAGCAGTCACCGCAACTGCGGCGGCGGACGCCGACGGTCCCATCTTCGAGGACGGTCGCGCGCAACCCGTCTTCGCCGAGGACGACGTCCTCCGTGAGGAGTTCTGGGTCGAAACCGAGACCGACACGACCGACACCGGCGATCTGGACCGGATTCACGTCGAGATTGCCAGGCCCGAGTCGACTGTGGACAGCGACATCGCGTTGCCGGTGATTATGGAGCCAAGCCCATACTACGGCGGTCTAGATATGAGCACGGCCGACCTCTACGATGTCGATGTCTCGCTGTACGAACCCGACAAGCCGGGTCGTGACAATCGACCGCGAAGCGACACGTCGGCCGAGCAGACGGTCGACAGCGACGACCTGACGGCGTTCAGCGGCAGTGGAACCGACTGGATCGGGCCGAGCACCTACGAGGAGTACTTCGTCCCCAGAGGTTTCGTCTTCGCGTACGCCTCCTCGCCCGGCACCCACAAGTCCACCGGTGCGAACACCTGTGGCGACGAGCGGGAGGTAAACGGAATCAAAGCCGTCGTCGACTGGTTGAACGGCCGTGCGACGGCTTACGATTCCCGCTCCGGCGACGACCCCGTTGGGGCCGAGTGGACGACCGGAAAAACCGGCATGATCGGCGCGTCGTACAACGGCACGCTCCCGAACGGCGTCGCGGCGACCGGCGTCGACGGCCTCGAAGCTATCGTCCCGGAGGTCGCGGTCTCGAGTTGGTACGACTACTTCAGAGCGAACGGCCACGTCGTCGCCCCCGGCGGCTGGCAGGGCGAGGACGCCTACCAGCTCGCCGCCTGGGTCACGACCAGAAAGGACCGGGAGGTCGCCGAACCGATCCTCGAGCAGATCGAAGTCGACCAGGGTCGCGAGACTGGCAACTACAACGAGTTCTGGGACGCCCGCAACTACGTCCACGACGCCGACAACGTCGAGGCCGCCGTCCTCGTTACCCACGGACTCAACGACGACAACGTCAAAACCAAGCAGTTCGCCCAGTGGTACGACGCGCTGCGCGAGGCCGGCGTCTCGCGCAAAATTTGGCTCCACCAGGGCGGGCACTCGAGTCCACTCAGCCATCGGCCGGACGAGTGGCTCGATGAGTTGAACCTGTGGTGGACGCGCTGGCTGTTTGGCGTCGAGAACGACGTGATGGACGGGCCGACAGCGACGGTCCAGCGGGAGGACGACTCCTGGACCACGTACGACGAGTGGCCGGTTCCAGAGACGAGCGAGGCCGAACTCAACTTCACGCCGGGTGGCCGGACGATGGGTGGACTCACACTCGAACACACGCGTGGCCGATCGGTCACCGAGACGGTCGTCGATCCGGAAGAACCGGAAACGCCGGCGGACGACCTGATCGCAGCTGAGGAGTCGCCACACCGACTGCTGTATACGACCGCACAGCTCGCGGAGGAGGTTCACCTGAGCGGCACGGTCGAACTCGACGTGCGACTCTCGTTCGACTCGGAATCGGCGAACGTGACGGGTGTGCTGGTCGACGTTGGGCCGGACGGGGAGACCGAAATCATCAACCGGGGGTGGATGAACCCGCAGAACCGAAAGTCGAACTCGGAGACGTTCGCCATCCAGCCCGGCACGCCGTACCGGCTTTCGTTCGACCTCCAGCCTGACGACCACGTCTTCGCATCGGATCATCGGATCGGTATCGCCGTCCTCTCGACGGACTACAACTTCACGCAGCGGCCGCCAGAGGTGAAAGAACTCACGCTTGACGTGAAACAGAGCGCTGCTCGGCTTCCGATCGTCGGCGGGACGGATGCGCTGAGTGACGCGCTTTCCGACGATTGACGAAGCCGATAGTCACCAGTCGGACGGCTCGGTTCCTCGGTCCTCGGTCCTCGGTCCTCGGTCCTCGATCCTTTGTTTCTTTGATTCTTTGAGTCCTCAAGTTCTCGAGTCTTCGATTGTCCTCGTCTGCTTACCGACTCGAGAGCAGTCCGCGCGCTCGGTCACGGATACCTGGCTCCGGTTCCGGTTGGGAGCGGCCCCGCAGTCCGCGGTCTGCCGCGCTTCGGACTGCCTGCTTCGCCGCTGCAGACTCGGCAACGTCGAGCGCCCAGTCGGGTACCTGCGACTCGATCTCCGAGCGCTTCTCCGCTTTGAGCTGACTATATTTTCTGAGTGCGAGACCGACGCCGATGAAGAGTCCGGCGTCCGTCAACTCCTGTCTGAACCGATTCTTGTCGTCTCGCACTGCAATCGCTTTGATCAGCGAGAGCACGCCGATCGCGAGGTAGAGCTTCGACGTCTTCGAGGGGTCACCGCTGAGTATCCGTTGTAGGGCCATGCGCAGCGACGTACCACGCTCGCCGTCTTAAAACTGCACCGAGTTCTCACTGCCTTCTGTGGGTCAATCTGCGATTTCGTCGTCCCAAGTCTCGAGCCAGGTCGCGAACTCTCCCTCCAGATCGTCGTAGGTGAGCCTTACTGTCTCGGCTGGCTCCACCGCGTTCTCAAGGAAGGTCGCATCGAGGTTGACGTACTCATCTCTGACAGCGGGGAACTGCGCGTTTCGCGTTGCGAGCTCTCCCTGCGCCGTCCGCGATAGTACAAGGTCGACGAACTCGTAGGCGAGGTCTGGCTGCGCCGTGTCCGCGAAGATTGCAGCGCCCTCCGTACTCTGATATCCTGCGTCGTCGAGTGACGCGATTTGGTGGCGTTGCATCTCCCGGTCCGTCGCGGCTGCAATCACCTGATCTGTCGAGTAGGAGACCACCATCGGCCGCTCGCCCTCGAGATAGGCGTCTCGGTAGGCGTCCGTCCAGCGCTCCTCGATGCGAACGCCGTTCGTCTGCAGTTCCTCCCAGAAAGAGAGCATGTCAGAGCCCGACCCGAACTCTGCGACCGTCCACAGGAAAAACGCCTGCCCCGGATTCGACACGCGCGGATCCTGTGCGAGCAACGTGTTCGAATACGTCGGCTCGAGAAGGTCCTCGAACGTCTCGGGTGGGGACTCGAGTACCGTCTCGTCGTAGACGAGCGAGAGGTAGCTGGTGCCCACGGGGAGTACGCGGTCGCGCGGGTCGTCGAAGGCGAGGTCGGATTGGATTCGGTCGGCGTGCTCTAAGCGGTCGCGCTCGAGCGATTCGAACAGTCGCGTGTCGCCGTGGGCGTCGAGGGCGGAGTCGACGAGTGCGAGTTCGCTCGCGGTGAGGCCGAGGATGACGTCGGTGTCGATGTCGGCGTCGAGACGGGCGCGCTGGATGTAGTGTTCGATGCCGGATTCGGGGACGGTCCACTCGATTTCCTCCTCGAACTCTTCTTCGACGGTTTCTCGGAACCAGTCGCCGGCGGGGCTGGGGGCCTGATCGGGATTGGGATCGGAGTCGGTATTAGGGTCGGAGTCTGAGCCGGTCGCGAAGGAGGTGTAGGTAGCGACTCGCAGCGGCCCCGTTTCGGCGGCGTGTTCTTCGTTCTCGCCGTTGCGGGTCAGACAGCCGGCGAGTGCGGCGACCGAGCCGCCGCCGACGCCGCGGACGAACGTCCGTCGGTCCATTAGTCGCATATTATGCCGCGCGGGCTTAAGGTCCCTGCCCAGTCACAGGACTCGGTTGGCAGTAGTAGTTGCTTTCTGCGTGTGTGCACGCAGCAGTAGGTGCGTTCAGTCGGAAATGGCTCCGTATGGACAGTGACAATCTAAGTTCCTTCACACAGATATGAGGGCTATGCATGTGCGATCGTGGAGCTTCACCAATCTTTCAGGATTGACAACCCCTCCTAGTATTCTTTCAGGCGAGACATCTACCGACGTACGTTGGCTGGAGCCCTCTAACGAAATCGTCGTTGAGGGCGTCTTCCCAACGGGGGACGAAACGCATCAAGTAGTCTTGGAAAATATGATCATAGAAGATGGCGAAATAACGATCATAATCTGTATCAACAAAGTAGATTCTGAAATTGTCTCGGATGTTGGCCGTAATGTTCCCTATCAAGTCACGCTCGAATTGATGTCTGGGTTCCCTGAGCGCCTGACTATCATCCATAAAAACGAGCGATCTGAAGAGGTTCACTCAAAAACAGTCGCTAACCCTGGGTGAGTTGCTACTGGCATTCCCACCACCGTACCGACTGAAACGGTTCCCACGGTGGTCCACAGCCCTCGTACAATCTGGTGTCTCGTGATTTTCAGCGGGTACTATAGACCGTGCCTAGGAAAGGAGTGAACTGGACAGCGCTCCGAAACGAGTCGTTTCGACCACGGACACTTTTCTCGCTGCTCGTCGTTGGTCGCGTATGAGTCGTGGCCGAACTGCTATCAACGCGCTCATCGGTGCCGTCGTCGCCGTTGTCCTCTCGTTTATCCCCTTCTCGACGATCATCGGGGGCGCAGTCGCCGGCTTTCTCGAGGGACCGGAAACGAGAGACGGTGTCCTCGCCGGGGCGCTCGCCGGTGCGATCATGTTCGTGCCGGTCGTCGGCATTGCCCTCTTCTTCCTCGGATTTATGGGATTTGGCTTCGGCGTCGCCGCCGTCCCGTTCGAGGGCTTTGTCGTCGTGCTTGCCTTCTTCGGACTGCTTTCGACGGTCGTCTTGCTCTACACCGTTGGCCTCTCGCTACTCGGCGGTGTCCTCGGATCGTACCTCGCCCGCGAGTTCCCGTCGGTGCGACACCGAACCAACCAGACGCTCGGGACGGAGCCGCCCCGGCGTGAGGGGCCACGCGGTCGCCGCGTGCGCTCGCCACGGGCTTCGCGCGCCACCGGGCCCACGGACTCGTCCGCGACACACCCCGACCGCGCTGACCGCTCGCGGTCGCCTCCCAACGGGCCACCTTCGTCTGATCGATCGGACCGTTCTACTCGTCCCGACCGCTACGGATCTACAGCCACCGACCACCGCGCTCGCTCAGATACGAATCGCGACCAGGACGAAACTCGCGAACGCGGTCGAGCCACCGACACTGAGCCACCCGCTGATACTGACACAGGGGACCGCCCCGACCGAGAGGCGGCACGCTGGCATGGGGATGACGACGATGCCACGGACGCCGACAACGCTGCAGGCGACGATCAGGTAACTGACGACAATCGAAACCGGGGCTGATTCGGTTCTGATTCTAATTCTAATTCTGGCTCTTCCCGTCTATCGTCCTCACTCGTACCGGAGCGCGTCGATCGGATCCGTTCGGGCCGCCCGCCAGGCGGGATAGAGCCCTGAGAGAACGCCGACGAGGATTCCCACGGCGACAGCGAGCGCGACGTACTCGTAGGGATAGACGAGCGGAATATCGATGTACCACGCCCCGGCGTACCCAACGGCGAGTCCGAGTACCGTGCCGAGGATGGCACCGATGACTCCCAGCACCACCGCTTCCGTCAGGAACAGGCCCAACACGTCCCGGTTCTGCGCACCAACGGCCTTCATAATCCCGATCTCACGGGTCCGCTCGGTGACGCTAACCAGCATGATGTTCGCGATGCCGATCGAACCGACGACGAGCGAGATAGCCGCGATGCCAACGATGAAGTTCTGCAGCAGGTCGAGTATGTCCTGTAGCTGCTGGAGCAACTCGGTGCTCGTCTGCATGGTGATCTCGAGGTCGTCGCCGAGCAACTCACTCGCATCGGAGTCGTCGCTCTCGAGTACGGCCAGTGCGCTGTCGCGAGCCTGGTCGATATCCCCCTCGTCGGCAGATGGTGCCTCGACGACGATTGCGAGGAATCTGGCGTCCTCAGCGGTTGCTGCATCGCCGTCATCGCCGTCGGCTGGATCCGCCTCGTCCGCTTCGTCTTCAGCTGCTTCGTCACCACCAAACCCGGCACCGATCCCGTCTACCTCCTCCGTGTAGTAGGGGTCCGTCGGCACGTACACCCGTGGCGACGGCTCGAACCCTTCGAACGGACTCAGTCCTTCAGAACTGTCCGTGATCCCGACGACAGTCACCGACGTCTGCTCGCCGCCCTGCCTGACGATGGTCAACTCGTCGCCGACGGAGACGTTCTCCTCGAACTGGCCGGCCACCGCCGGGTTGATCACTGCCTCACGTTCGCCCATCTCGAACTGCCGACCCTCGTCGATCGTCTCCGGTCTGATGTACGGTGGTCCCGCGGCGATCAGCGCATCGCTCTGTGGCGTTAGCTCACCGTCGTAGGCCAACGCCTGCGTCGAAATTGGCATGTAACCGTAGGCCGCGTCGACGTCCTCGAGTTCGTCCACCCGCTCGAGATCGTCCTGCGTGAACACTGGTTGTGCGCCGGCGAGTGGGCCACCTTCCGTCTCCGGCTCGGCGGCCCAGCCGTAGAGGTTCCGCTGATCGTCCGGGCTGATATCGCCGAGCAAGCCGGCCTGTAGGCTCGCACCCAGTGTGACGAACGCGATCACCGCTGCGATACCGATGATAATTCCCAGCGTCGTTAGCGCCGAGCGTAACCGGTGGCTCCCGATCGACCGCCAGGCGAGTCGACCGAACTCGAGTGGGCGCATCAGCCGTTCGCTCCGGGTGCCGATCCTGTGCGCTCGTCAGGGTCGTGGCCAGCGCTCGACCGCGGACTCGCGTCACTGCTGTCGAGTTCCTCGATTCGCTCGATCTGACCGTCCAGCAGGTGGACGATCCGCTCTGCGCGCGATGCCACATGGCGCTCGTGGGTCACGACGAGCATGGTCGTACCGGCGTCGTGGAACTCGTCGAAGAGGTCGAGCACGTCGGCCTCGGTCTCGGTGTCGAGATTCCCTGACGGCTCGTCGGCCAGCACTATCGTCGGGTCGTTCACCAGCGCGCGGGCGAGAGCGACGCGCTGGCGCTGGCCGCCAGAGAGTTCGTTCGGCAGGTGGTCCATCCGGTCGCCGAGTCCGACACGCTCCAGCAACTCGCGTGCGCGGTCGGTTCGCTCGTTTCGGCTAACTCCCTGAAAGAGCTGTGGCAGGGCGACGTTCTCGAGTGCGGTGAGTCGCGGCATCAGATTGAATGTCTGGAAGACGAAGCCGACGGTCATCCCCCGGAGGGTGGTCCGCTCGCGGTCGTCGAGGTCGCCGACGTCCTGTCCGCCGACGACGACGGTGCCGTCGGTTGGGGTGTCGAGACAGCCGACGAGGTTCATCAGCGTCGACTTGCCGGAGCCGCTTGGTCCCATGATCGCGGTGTAGGATCCCTCTGGTATCTCGAGGTCAACGCCGTCGAGCGCGTGGACGGGTTCGGCCAGCTGGTAGGTTTTACGAACGTTTTCGAGGCTGACTGCGGTCCCCGTCGCCATGGGTGTTCGACCACGGTTGGTGTGAAAAAGGTTCGCAGCGGTTGCAGGACCGCAGGACGTGTGTTCACCCTGATGGTGTTGGAAACCCGAAACGTTGACCTGCCGTGGGCTCGGAGAGTGTCTCGATGAGCGATCGTCCCCGCTCCGATTCGCCCTCCGATTCGCCCTCTCGTTCGGCGGCCAACTCGAGTACACGCTCGCGTCCAGACTCGAGTTCGGATGCGCCCCCAGCCGACACCGCCGGGCCCTCGAGTGGTTCTGACTCCGACCC
Source organism: Natrialba chahannaoensis JCM 10990 (assembly GCF_000337135.1). Lineage (GTDB taxonomy): Archaea > Halobacteriota > Halobacteria > Halobacteriales > Natrialbaceae > Natrialba > Natrialba chahannaoensis. The sequence continues at coordinate 43,317 of NZ_AOIN01000034.1, read as the reverse complement.
CACTGACGGACTCGGTCACTGGCTGCTCCGATCGGACGATGCCCGTGCCGTCGCGTGCAGAGATATCGCGAGCAGTGTCGCCGTCGTCGGACTGGTCGGCCTGTTGCTCGTCGCATTCAGTGGCGTCTGGCCGCCTTTGGCCGCAGTCGAGAGTGGGAGTATGGAACCCAACGTGGACACCGGGGACCTCGTTCTCGTCGCCGACGGCGATCGGTTCGTCGGCAGCGAGGCCGTCGGCGAGACTGGCGTTGTCACTCGCGAAGCTGCAATGAATGGTGATGGGACGCACTTCCGGTTCGGCGAACCCGGCGATGTCATCGTCTTCACACCAGACGGCGATCCGAGTAAAACGCCAGTCATCCACCGCGCACACTTTTGGGTGGAGGAGGGCGAAAACTGGGTCGAGACGAAGGCAGACACCGACGCGCTCGGCGACAGAACGTGTGCGGCGCTGCACTCGTGTCCGGCACCGCACGACGGCTTCGTCACGAAGGGTGATGCGAACAGCCTGTACGACCAGGTTGGCGGCCAGTACGCAGACACGACCGTCGTCAAACCCGAGTGGGTCACCAGCAAGTCCGTTGTCCGACTCCCATGGCTCGGCCAGGTTCGCGTCGCACTCGAGTCCCTGTTCGCCGTCACGACCTCGCCGCCGCTCGCTGGCTCCCAGCTCGTGGCGTCGTTCGGGTAGTACCCACGCTACGGACTCATTGTGGGTTGTCTGCTTGCCCTCGGCCGCGCTTCTCACACGGGCAACGCGACCAGCGCGACAGCGGACAGCACGATCAGCGCGACACGATAGCGATACGAGATGTACAACGTTTTTCTCTTCGCCGACCGCCTGATGAACCAGACCATGAAGACCGAGGGCGGGAGCGACACGGCGAAGCGACACGCAGGCGAGCGCGCGGCTGACGCCGTCGAGGACGGCACCGTCGTCGGCCTCGGCACCGGATCGACGGCCGCCTACGCGATCGAAGCCATCGGACAGGCCGTCGCCGACGGCCTCGACGTTCGGGCTATCCCGACGTCTTTCCAGTCGCGCCAGCTTGCACTCGAGTACGACATTCCACTGACGACACTCGACGCCGTCGACGGCGTGGATCTCGCGATCGACGGTGCGGATCAGGTGGTCGACGATCCCGAGTCGGCCGCACACGGCGCGCTCATCAAGGGTGGCGGGGGCGCACACGCCCGCGAGAAACTCGTCGATGCGGCCGCGGACCGGTTCCTCGTCGTCGCCGATCCGTCGAAGCTCACGACCGACCTCGATCGATCGGTTCCACTCGAAGTGCTCCCCGACGCCCACACCGTCGTCGCCGAGCGCGTTCGGGAACTGGACGGCGAACCAACGCTTCGCGACGCCGAGCACAAGGACGGTCCGGTCGTCACCGACAACGGAAACCTACTCCTCGACTGCGAGTTTGGAGCAGTTGCAGATCCAGACGCGCTCGCGACCGCACTCGCTTCGATTCCGGGCGTCGTCGAACACGGCCTGTTCGTCGGGCTGGCCGACGAGACGTACGTCGGCACGGCCGACGGTGTGGACGTTCGAACGTACTGATTCCGGCGGTCTTCTCAGCGGTACTTCACTGGGTGGCGCTGTCTTCTCCCGCGTCGATGTCCGCTGGCGTATCCGCCCGCCCAGCAGCCAGCGCAGCCACCAGATAGACCACACCCAGCGCACGCATAAGCGGCCCTACCCACGGTTTCACCTCGATATCATCCGAATTCTCGTAGGTTAGTCGGAGGCAGAACTCGAGTGCCGACCGTGGCGCGAGGGCCATCGCGAGGCCGAGGCCGGCCAGCAGTGGGCGAGCGATTGCGGGCGGACCGCGGTTGCGGACGGCGGCCCAGGTGAACACGAGCGCCTCGAGACGGGCCATCGGGATCGTCCACCGTCTGAGCCGTCCCTCACCGGGGTTTTCGAAGGCGATTCGTTCTGCAGCGCGGATAATACGCCGCGGTGCAGCGAACTCGAGAATGCCGATCCCGGTCAGGAGGTGACGGAGCATAGGCGGGATTCGATGGGGAGTGCTAAAAGCGTGTGTCCGATGTGAGATGCTGCGAAGTCGGGAGGAGAACCCACACCTGCGCACCGAGAATGGACACCTTTTCAACACAGACTCCCCCACCTTCGGATGGAGACGATTCGATGCCCGAAACATCCGACAGGAAAGACGACCACATCCGCATCATCGAGGAGGAAGACGTCGAGACGGCAGGCACCGGCTTTGCCAACATCGACCTCGTCCACGAGGCACTGCCGGAGATTCACCGCGACGAGATTGACACCACGATCGAGCTGTTCGGGCACGAGTTAGCGGCCCCGATCGTCATCGAGAGCATGACTGGCGGCCACCCAAACACGACGAAGATCAACCGCGCACTCGCTGAAGCCGCCCAGGAGACGAACATCGCGATGGGCGTCGGCAGCCAGCGCGCCGGCCTTGAACTCGACGACGAGGACCTACTCGAGTCCTACACCGTCGTTCGCGATGTCGCACCCGACGCGTTCCTCTACGGCAACGTCGGCGCGGCACAGCTACTCGAGTACGACGTGGCGGACGTCGAGGCGGCCGTCGACATGATCGACGCCGACGCGATGGCGATCCACCTCAATTTCCTGCAGGAAGCAGTCCAGCCGGAGGGTGATGTCGACGCTCGGGGCTGCCTCGCCGAAATCGGCCACGTCGCGAGCGATCTCTCCGTACCGGTCGTCGTCAAGGAGACGGGCAACGGTATCTCGCGCAAGACCGCAAGTCGCCTCACCGACGCCGGTGTCGACGCCATCGACGTGGCCGGGCAGGGCGGAACCACGTGGTCCGGCATCGAATCCTATCGCGCCGCTGCTGTCGGTGCATCCCGCCAGGAGAAAATCGGCCAACTGTTCCGTGCCTGGGGCGTCCCGACCGCGGTGAGCACGCTTGAATCCGCGTCGGTGCACGATTGCGTGATCGCGAGCGGTGGCGTCCGAACCGGTCTCGACATCGCGAAAGCGATCGCCCTGGGCGCTCGCGCGGGCGGCCTTGCAAAGCCGTTCCTCGGCCCGGCAGGTCAGGGCACCGACGCGGTTGTCGACCTGATCGAGCAACTCGAACTCGAGTTGCGGACGGCGATGTTCGTCACAGGGTCGGCCTCCGTCGCTGACTTGCAGGAGGCGGAGTACGTTGTTGGCGGCCACACGAAGGAGTACCTCGACGAGCGCCAACGAAACCGGTAAGGATCGACTCGATCGTTCTCGTGTCTTTGTTTTGCTGACAGCTGCTCCCGAAGCGCCAGTACAGCAGCGCTGGTGCTAGTGTCACTTCCGCTACTAACCGTGCCACTATCGGTATGACTGACAGACACAGCTAGCTATCAGGCGACAGCAACAGCTCACCAGTGTAGCGTGCGAAAGAATTGTGGTAACCGCTACCTTACAGGTCGCGCGGCTGGACCGTCTTTCGGTCGTTTGCTTCTGCGCGACGGGCGGCGTCCTCGAGCAGCTCGTCGACTTCCTCGTCGAGTGCGTCGTAGAAGTCCGAGGCGACGTTCTTGTCATCGAGCGCTTCCTTCACAGCAGCTTTGACGATAAGGTCTGCCATACGATATAGCGATTTCCCTTTCCACCATATAAATGCTTTGGTTATTCACGGAAATACCGGGCCGTCAGGGGTTGCGACGCCCATTTCGGGGGGTCCAATCACCGGAAAGTATATGACTTATGAGTCTCAGGAACGCCGCTTTACCCGTTCGAGCGCGTCGATTCGGCTCGCGCGCGCCGCTGGGTCCTCTCGTGCGCGGTTTCGACACCTCCCTCGCATCTCCGACGGATTCGAGTATCGCGGTCCCCCATTGAACGTATGCGCGAACTCCTCGATGCCGTCGCTGATGGCACCCTCTCTCCCGAACAGGCCGAGGCCGAGCTCAATGGCTACGTCACCGGCGAGGCCGGTCGCTTCGACGCTGCCAGACAGTCACGGCGGGGCATTCCCGAAGCGATCCTCGCCGAGGGCAAGTCCACCGCACAGGTCGTCGCGCTCGCAGAGACCGCACTCGAGACGACTGACCGAGCGCTGCTCACTCGCGTCAGCGACGACCAGGTCGATGCCCTCCGAACGGCACTGGCTGAGTCCGCTCCCGATGCGACGATCGAGCGCCGCGGGACGACCGTCCGCGTTGTCGGGTCCGACTTCGATCAGCCAGAACTCGGGGTGACCGTTGGTATCGTGACGGCTGGCACGGTCGACAAGCCAGTCGGCGACGAGGCTGAAATCGTCTGTGCAGACGCCGGGGCGATGATCGACCGAGTCGACGACGTTGGCGTCGCGGCCCTCACGCGGACGCTCGATCAGGTTGAGCGCTTTCGTGATGCAGATGTCTTGATCGTCGCCGCGGGTCGAGAGGGTGCGCTGCCGACCGTGATCGCTGGCCTCGTCGATACGCCGGTCATCGCGGTTCCCGTCTCGAGTGGGTACGGTCACGGCGGCGACGGTGAGGCGGCCCTGGCGGGATTGCTCCAGTCCTGTACGGTGCTGTCCGTCGTCAACATCGACGCTGGCTTCGTCGCCGGCGCACAAGCTACATTGATTGCGCGCGCGATTCATAGCGCTCGACGGTAATATTGTTTCCGGATTCAAAAGATAACCTTCTCATACTCAAACTCAGGTGGGCGTCTAGGAAGGATTTTTATTCCTTCCACGAATAGTACTGCATGCCGGCGTTTGCCGGCGTCACCAATGCCCACGTGTGACCACTGCGACGCGCACGTTTCCGACCGGTTTGCACGCGTCTTTGCGGACGAATACGGCGATATTCGGGCCTGCATTAGCTGCTCGGCCAATGCAGGAATCGCCGAAGCCGCGCGCGAGCGTGCTCGTCGTCCCTAACACGACCGGACGACCCCGCTGAGAATCGTATGTTGCAACCGCCAGCTCTGTCCAGACGGGACCCTTTTTGGGCTCTCTTTCGAATCAACGCACGATGGCACAGCCGGAGTCACCTGCTGATTCGCCGGACCACACCGTCAACTCATCCGAATCGGAACACACCACTGCCAACGACATGCGTCGCGACGCCTCTGGCCCACATTCTGTTTCCGACGGTGAGCACGTCGTCTACGTACTCGAGTGCGCCGACGGGTCGCTCTACACCGGCTACACGACCGACCTCGAGCGACGGGTCGCCGAACACGATGCGGGTGAGGGCGCGAAGTACACCCGCGGTCGCACGCCGGTCAAACTGCGCTACCACGAGCGCTACGAGACGCGTTCGGCCGCCATGTCCCGTGAGTACGAGATCAAGCAGTTGACCCGCGCTCAGAAGGAGCGACTCGTTGGCCTCGAGTGAGAGTCCTGCCTTGGCGGCGCTTCGAGTACGGAAGCTGGTCGCCACAGATGGGTTCGAGGAACAGCCACGAACCGACCAGATCTCTCTGGGAATCCACCGGCGAGCGTTCTTCCCCCGCGGCCACCGACCACCGCCGAACGGTGTCCGGACTGCTCCGCTATCGACGCAATCGTGATCTTCAGATAGTATTTCTCACGACCTATCCGAAAAATAGATAGTGACGGTCGTCGTTCATGCGGACAATATGGACATCGACGATCTCAAACAGCCGGAGTATACTGGCGAGAATCGCTGCCTGCCGTGTACGCTGGTCAACCTGGCGATTGCTGCGGTTGCTGGCTGGCTCGTCGCTCGGAAACACAGGGCCGCCGGCGTCCTTGCCATTGCCGTCTCGACTGCGATAATCTACTTTCGCGGCTATCTCGTCCCCGGGACGCCGACGTTGACCAAACGGTATCTGCCGGCTGACGTGTTACGCCTGTTCGGCAAGGAGCAGGACCCCGAGATCGCTGGCGGTTTCCAGGGCGTCGATGCCGGTACGGTCTCGAGCGGAGCCGACATCGACTCGATGACCGACGAGCAGATTGGTATCGACACCACTGATGCTCACGCTGGTGTTGACACGACCGACCCGGACGACGCGACCGCCTACTTCGATCCGATGGTTGAGCCGCCCGGCCCCGACGCAACGGTGCAGTCTGAACCGCCGGCCCACTATGTCGACGGTGACGGTGACGGTGATGGTGATGGGAATGGTAATGGTGGTTCCGATTCCGGAGCCATCAACCTCGAGACGTACTTCCTCGAGCACGAGGTCATCGAGCCCTGCGAGGACATCGATGACCTCTGTCTCACCGCAGAATTCGAACGGGTTTGGTTCGACGAGATCGACGCTGTTGACGTGGAGTCCATCGAGCTTGTCGACGCCGTCGACGCGTTCGGCTTCGAGGCTGACCCCGACGAGTTGGACCTCGAGCCCCGCGGCGACGGCCTGATCCTCCGCGCAAACCGCCAGGCCGTTGGACGGTGGCCCTCCCGGACGGCGTTACTCGCCGATGTCGCCGCGAGTCGCACCCTCGCGGAGTGGATGCCCGACTGGGACACACACGACCCGCAGCTGAAGGGCGAGATCTGTAACGCACTCCGAATTTTCTTAGAGAAGTGTCCGACCGGCGGCGACGTACACATGACGGAGGAGGTTGTCGAGTCCTGTTGTACCTCCCGCGACGTGATCGCCGTGATCTGCGAGAAGTCGGGCGATCGGCTGTTCGAGCATCGCCTCGACGCGGTCGAGGCTTAATACGGACTGCCATACCGACGTCTCGGTTCGACCGTAGCCGTATTGCAGTTGGGCCGGCAATGGCGTCCAGTGAACGACCCCACCCTACCGCTCGCCTGACGGCTCGCGCTTGAGGATGGGGCTTCCTGTTTCCACGACGTTGTCAGACTACGTCTGACAGCCTGTCGGGGTTCCCTCGACAAACGCGCTTTGTAAACCGTCTGCGTCGCGTTCGTCGTGTGTTGAACCGGTCGTCGTTCAATCGTCGCCGGCCGCCCGCGTCGACGTAACGCTGGGATCGATGAACGCGTACTCGGTGAGGCTCCGCCCAAGTTTTTCCACCCGCTCCTGCAGGTCGGTGTCGCGGAACCGACGCCCGTCGATCGCGTCAGGATCATTCTCGAACTTCTCATTCGCATTCCGAAGGCCGACCTGGTGGGGCAGTACCCAGCCGTGGACGCCCCGGACCGTGATCTGTAGGTGGTCGAGTGTCGACCCGTAACTGCCGCCGCCAGCGGTCGCGAGCAGGCCGACGGTGGTGTCTTCGTATTCGTCCCAGCCGCAGTAGTCGTGGAAGTTCTTCAGCGCGCCCGAGTACGAGCCGTGATAGACCGGTGTGCCGAGAGCAACGGCGTCGGCTTCGCGCATGAGGGCTTTCACTTCCTGTTCGTCGCCCTGTTCGTCGAGATCGGGGTCATAGACCGGTAAGTCGTATTCGCGGAGGTCGAGTAGCGTTGTCTCAGCACCGGCTTCGGTGGCCGCTCGCAAGACGTACTGCAGTGCGGTTCGCGTGTAACTCCCTTCGCGAAGGCTGCCACTGACTGCAAGGACGGTTGGCGTGGAATGGCTCATTAGGGGAGATAATGTGGAACGCCCCAATGTGTGTGTCGCCTCTGTTTGTGTGGGGCGTTAGCACAAAGACCCCTTCCTGTCAGTTCACCGTTTCGGTCAGAGGGTTGCAGCGTCGCTTTTTTCGCATCCGACGGTGAGTCACGTCTATGAACGCCATTACGTTCGGCACCGACGGCTGGCGAGCGACACTCGAAACGTTCACGACGCCGCGCGTCCGCATGGTGGGCCAAGGAGTTGCGACGTACCTTGCCGACGAGGGTCGGGACGCCCCCGTCGTGGTTGGCTATGATGCCCGCGAGACCTCTCGTGGTTTCGCCGAAGAACTCGCCAGAGTGCTGTGTGCGAACGGCTTCGACGTATTGCTCCCGGAACGTGACTGCCCGACGCCACTCGTTGCGCACGCGATTGTTGAGCGCGGCCTCGCTGGCGGCCTCGCGATCACCGCCTCGCACAACCCGCCAGAGTACAACGGCGTGAAGTTCATTCCACACACCGGCGCGCCGGCGCTTCCAGAAGTCACGGACGCGATTGCCGACCGTCTCGCGGAACCGGACCCGCTTCCAGAGTCCGAGCACGGCACCGTCCAGGAGGTCGATCTCGAGACGCCACACGCCGACGCGGTGTTCGATCTGGTCGGGTCGATTACCGCAGGCGATGATCGCGAGGGTAGCGACAGCGATGCCGGTGACAACGATGCCGACGACGTGGTCACCGACGCGGAGTTCACCGTCGCCTACGACGCCATGCACGGCAGCGGTCGTGGCGTCACGGATGCCGCCCTCGAGCGTGCCGGCCTCACCGTCGAACGCCTGCGCTGTGAGCGCGACCCCGACTTCGGTGGCGGCGCACCCGAACCTGCCGCTGAGCACCTCACCGAATTGATCGCCCGCGTCACCGACCCCGACAGCGCGCCAACTCTCGGTCTCGCAAACGACGGCGACGCCGACCGCCTCGCCATCGTCACACCCGCCCGCGGCTACCTCGACGAGAACCTCTTTTTCGCCGCACTCTACGAGTACCTACTCGAGTCCGACGCTGGCTCGGCAGTCCGCTCGGTCTCGACGACGTACCTCATCGACCGCGTCGCCGAGGCGCACGACGAGGCCGTCCACGAGGTCCCGGTCGGTTTCAAGTGGGTCGCACAGGCGATGGCCGACCGCGACGCCCTCATCGGTGGTGAGGAGTCCGGCGGCTTCACCGTCCGCGGGCACGTCCGCGAGAAGGATGGCGTCCTCGTCGCGCTGCTCGCAGCCGCCATGCACGCCGCGGAACCGATCGACGACCGGGTGGATCGACTGCTCGACTCCCACGGGACCGTCGTGCAGGACAAGACCAGCGTCGACTGCCCCGACGAGGAGAAGGCGCGCGTGCTCGGTGCACTCGAGTCCGAAATTCCTGAGACAGTGGCTGACACGACGGTTGCAGACGTGAACACCGCAGACGGGTTCAAGTTGCTACTCGATGATGGGTCGTGGCTGCTCGTTCGGCCGAGCGGGACGGAGCCCGTGTTGCGGGTCTACGCTGAGGCCGAGACGGACGACCGCGTGGCGACGCTGCTCGATGCCGGCGAGTCGTTGGTCGAGCCGCTCGTCGAGTTCCACGGCTGAGCGAGTAGACTGGTGACCAGTCAGCCGGCGGGTAGGTTGCGTGTTCTGGGCTTGCACTTACCGGCCCCGTCGTCGATGAGTCGGACATGGACAGTCGACGCGAGGATGCCGCCTACACCGAGTTGGACCCCGACACCTGGCACCAGAACGACGAGGGGAACTACTACATCGACTGCCCCGAGTGTGGCTCGGCGGCGACGCTAATGAACGTGGTCCAGCACGGCCGCTGTAACGGCTATCTCGACCAGCGGGAGGGAGAAACTGAACTCGACGAGGAGGCGATGGACTGTACGGCGAGGCTCTGGTTCGAACTGGGGTACGTCTCAGATCCTGAATCCACCGACGAGGAGACGGCTAGTGACGATACAACCGCTGATGACGGCGAACCGAATGCTGACGGCACAACGGAAACAGGCGTCGAAACGGATGAGGGTGTGCCAGCAGAAGGAGAACCCCCGGGTGCGGACGGAACGGTCGACGAGCAACAGGAGAATTGACCCTCCTACTCGTTAGCCGTACCCACTCGTCAGTCGTCGATCCGTCGTGCCGGAATACCGACCACCGTCGCACCGGCTTCGACGTCGTCGGTGACGACCGACCCCGCACCGACGGCCGCGTTCTCACCGATCGTGATGTCGCCGAGCAGCGTCGCGTTCGCGCCGATTTTCACGCCGTCCTCGACCGTTGGGTGTCGCTTCACTGGCTCGTTCGTGTCGCCGCCGAGCGTGACGCCGTGGTACATGTGTACGTCGTCGCCGACCTCGGCGGTCTCGCCGATGACGACACCCATTCCGTGATCGATCGTGACCCGTCGTCCGATCGTCGCAGCAGGATGGATTTCGACACCCGTCAGGAGTCGCACGAGATGCGACAGAAGGCGAGCGAGGAGTCGAAAGCCGCTGTTCCAGAGCCGGTGGGTGACTCTGTGGCCCCAGACGGCGTGGACGCCGGGATAGGTGAGTGCGACCTCGAGACACCGGCGTGCGGCCGGATCTCGGTCGCACATCGCCCGCGTGTCCTCGCGTAGTCGTCCGATCATCTACCATTTGCCTCCCTGTTGCTGAGGCGGCTCAGATGCCTTCCCTGTTAGTCGGTTACTACTGCTCGCTCGCGTGTGCCATCGACAACACCGGCGCTCGGCGTGTCGTGGTCGATTCTTGCCGGTACACGCCCGGTCGCCGGAGACAACCATACGCCACCGTATATCGGTGTCCTGCCTAAAGGGTTCGATTTGGTTGCTCTTCGGGTCCGTGTACCTCCCCTCACAGTCGGACCTGTCTCTCTCTCTCTCCGGCTGTGTTGAGTCGCTATACGGCGTTGGATTTTACACTGTCTAGTAATTGAATACAACCGTTCTTTTGGAATTTAGCTCTCTGAGACTGTTTATCGAACCTGGGAAACCATTATATCTGATGACAATGTGCATCGACCATGAGCAACGATTATTACGAAGATTTCTCTGTCGGCGAAACATACGAATTCGGGGAGCACACACTTACAGAAGACGAAATCATCTCCTATGGAGAACAGTATGATCCGCTCCCGTTTCATACAGATCCAGATGCGGCGACAGAGTCTGTGTTCGGCGGACTCATTGCAAGCGGCTTGCTTACAGTCAGCGTTGCACAACGACTTTTTGTCGAAAATCTTCTCCAGGGGTCGAAAACGAGCGGAGCACTTGGGGTCGATGAGTTACGATGGAAACAGCCTGTTCGACCTGGCGACACCCTTCACGTTACATGTGAAGTCACTGGTAAGGATGAGTTGGAAGACGGCTTTGGGATCGTTCGCTTCCAGCTAGAGATTGGTAACCAAAGCGGGTCGACAGTTGCATCACTCAGCACACCAGTTCGTTATATGCGAAAACACACTACATAACAACGAGAACGTGACTCGTCATCTCACGACGTACACCCTGTACAGCCCTCTGGTGAGGGAACAACGTCTGTTTCAACAGTATCTCCTGTTCACGCTCACTACTCTTTATCGTATGTAATAAGGTAAGTTCAAATTCAGGGAGAAGTTATATTACGTGTCGTGTGGGCGATATCTGTTGTTACATGGCGACAGCTACTGACGGATCAAAGCGGTACCGAGAACGGCCAGAAACCGTTATTACTGATGTCGGCGATGGACCCCCAGTAATCTTCGCACATGGGATGTTAACGGATCGAACGCTATTTGCCGAGCAACTTGATGCCTTGTCATCGGAGTATCGAGCAATTGCGTACGATCTCCGTGCACGAACGGACCTGTACAATGAACCCTATGACCTAGATGACCTCGCGGACGATCTTGCTGCACTACGGGAGGCGCTAGACATCAACTCATTCGTCCTTGTTGGAATTTCAATGGGCGGGTTTATGGCATTACGGTTTGCAGACCGCTATCCAGAGTACCTCAAAGGGCTTGTACTCATCAATAGCATGGCTGAACCGCACACCGACGCTGAGAGGGAGGAATATCGGCAGCTTGCAGAGACCGTTCTCGAAGATGGTATGCAATCCAACACTGTGCTACAGATATCAGTGGAGAAGATGTTTAGTGATACTACACGTTCGACCAAGCCGGCTGTCGTCGATTCCTGGGTGAATCGGTGGAAGACGTATCCGGCGAAGTCGGTTTATTACGCAATGCAGTCATGGATTGATCGATCTGACTTCACCCCGAAGTTACGGACAGTCACGGTCCCCGTCTTATCTATTCACGGTGAGGGAAACAACGTTCTTTCTCCCGATCGGACCACGTCGATGATTGACAAGCTCCCGCATGCTCACCAGACACTCCTTCCAAGTGCCGGTCACAGTGCCCCTGTTGAACAACCTGATGCAGTCACTACTGCACTTACAACCTTTCTCTCAGAGACATTATCGCAGCAACACACTTCCGACTTCAGTGAATGGTAAGTGGTCCCCGTGACGATCAACAATCGATCCCGTTTCGAATGCGTGACCGTTCCCAGCCCCCGTGAGAAATCCGGCACCCTCGTCTCACACTTCGGTATCGCCTTTGTGTGCGGTGTCGTCTTCTGCAGACACCTTCAGTTGCCGAACCGCTTGCAGAGGCTGTGTGGCCCGTATCTGGTCTCAATTCGAGTTTGTTTCTCGTGAGACGGCACTGGTCAGCTCCACGGGTCAGATGACCCGTGGAATCCTGCCTCGACCGCTGTTGAATCGCTGTAAGGCGGTGGATTTTACTGTTTGATTGTCTCTTGATATTGTAGACTGCACACAACAGAGCAATCCACACCGCCTCTGATCACTTTCCTCGCCCGAGCCGACTCCCGATCCGCTCTGGCAGTTCGGCCTCTCTGACTGCCTCTTGCACCGCCGCTACATCGTACTCGACGCGATCCGTCTCGACAGTCATCGCCGCCAGATCGACGACCGCGTAGCCCGCCCGCGGATCGCCGTCACGAGGCTGGCCGACGCTCCCGGGATTGACGACGATCCCCTCAGCGAAGCGTTCGACCCCCTGTACGTGCGTGTGGCCGAGCACCAGCACGTCCTCCTCGTCGAGTAACTGCGCCGAGAACTCCTCCGGATACGTGTACCGCGAATACCGCTGTGGATCGTCGGGATGCCCGTGGACCAGCTTGACGCGCCCGTCGCACTCGAGTCGCTCCGTCGGCAACCCCTCGAGCCACGCGCGCTGGTTTGCCGTCAGCTGGGTGCGAGCGTACTCGACCCCTGCCCGCGCCATCCCGTTGAACCGGAACGGCGTCTCGCCGGCGACGGCGGCGTCGTGGTTTCCGAGCACGGTCGGGACATCTCGCTTGCGCAACTCGTCGACGCAGTCTCCTGGCCAGGGATTGTAGCCGACGACATCCCCGGCACAGCAGAGTTCATCGACTCGCGGCATGTCTGCGAGGACCGCTTCCAGGGCGACGCGATTCCCGTGGATGTCAGAGATGAGTCCGACCTTCATGTGCGACACTCACTGTCGCGATACAGTTGTACATTGCCTGCCCGCACGTGACTCACTCCGTTTCGCACACCCAGAACCCAACTCGTTGCGTCAGGACGTGGGACACCCCCTTCTGGACGAAGGGCTTGTCACGCCAAAATCAGTGTGCGCTGTCTTCGTTCCCGTTCTCGATCGCCGTCTCGAATCCGTCCTCGGTTCGCACGACACCAGCCGCACACACTGCGTGTTCGTACTCGAGTGCGTAGCTCTCGCTGGCTGCCGCCGCGGCGCTCTCTGCCTCGAAGTCGATCGGCTCCGGTGCGTCCTTCTCGTAGGTCGCCACGAGCGTTGGCTCGTCGACGGTCTCGACCAGCAGCGCGTCCTTGCGGACGGTGCCGATCAGCGCCTCGCCATCGTCAGTGATCGTCGCCGCGATTCGCGGCGTATCGTAGTCGTCCTTCTCGTAATCGAGTGCGAGCAGGCTCTCCGCGAGCGCGTCCCGCGCCGGGTAGCCCAACTCGAGTTTCTCCGCGATCGGATCGACATGCGAGCCGTTGCCGAACGCAACCGTCTCGCCGGTCGGTGTCTCGACAACGCGCAGGCAGTTGTAGGAGACGTACGGGTTGTCGGTGTCCGGTGCATCTTCGGTCGGGCCGACGGTCAGTGCCTCAGCATCGTCTCGTGCAGTGATTGCTCGGTTCGGGAACGACCGGGAGGAGACGCGGTACGCGCCACCCTCGGGGCCAACAACGACGAATCGTCCGACGTACATACTCGAGTGTGCTCGGGTCGGGAGAATAGTGGTATCGGTTCGTGATCACACGAGTAGCGTACTCCCATCCGGTTTTCGTCTGCGGGTTTATACCAAATGCTGGAACGAACGGAGGTGTGACTACGGAAGACGAGTGTATCGAGGCACTTCGGGAGGCTGCCGAACGACTTGGTGAGTCGCCGACGAAAGCACAGTACGAAGAAATCGGGCTGACACCCGCCTCTGCGACGATTATTCGAACGTGTGGTGGCTGGAACGACGCGAAGGAACGGGCCGGACTCGAGAGGCCCTCGAGTAAGCCCGAAGCCAGACGATATCGAACTTCCCGAGGGAATGTCCTGGGATGACCTCTCTGTGGATCAGCGGTGGCACTACCGAACCACCGACTGGAACACGGAGCGGTCTCTCATCCGACGAGCGAGGCACCGAGCGTGGGTGTACGAATACAAACACGAGCGAGGCTGTACCCGATGTGACGAGGATGATCCCAGGTGTCTGGACTTCTATCATTTAAATGAAGACGAAAAAGAGATGGCTGTCGGAAAGATGGTTTCTTTTGGGTATTCGAAAGAGCGGATCGAACGTGAGATCAAGAAGTGTCTCGTTCTCTGTGCCAATTGCCATCGGAAGGAGCACTATGACTCACGCTGTCTCGCTCATCTGAGTTCGTAACACTCTAATACGAACCCCAACTACAGACTGGTACGACGTTGGTAACCGACACCGGCGGCGTCATGTCAAGTCCATTAGGGTAGCGGCCAATCCTGAAGCCTTCTGGGGGCTTCGACGCTGGTTCGAATCCAGCATGGACTACTTCTCACATTTCAACTCGAGTACTATCCGAGCGTCGGCTGTGGATCTCCAGTTGAAACGAAGGGGTCTCAGATCTGATGAGCAGTGACGGCGAATCACTCTGTGAGTGCTACTGGCGTCGACCCCAACTGATATAATTTACTGCCCCATTTCCTAAATTATGGAACGAAGAACGGTTCTCCGAGCGACTGGTGGTGTGGCACTCGGTGGCTTCGCTGGCCTTGCCGGGTGTCTAGACCAGTTTTCGGATTCTGAGTCCGACGATACCGACTCTCACGACTCCCCGGAAGAGTACGAAACCGTGACGTTCAACGGTCAGACCGTCCCGTTTGCGCCGCTCGAGGATGTCGTCGAGTGGTGGGAGAATGGCGAGGCCCGATTTGTCGACGCACGAACGCAGGCGCAGTACGACGAGGCGCACATTGAGGGTGCCGTCTTCAGCCCGTCACCGGACGGATTGGGGTCGGCCGATCCGGTTGCAGAGTGGGACACCGACACGCGAATCGTCACCTACTGTGTCTGTCCGATCCTGCAGGCAGGCGAGCGAGCGGGGACGCTCATCGAGAACGGCTACACGGATGTCTACGGCCTTGCAGACGGATTCAACCCGTGGCGCGACAACGGTTACCCCGTTGAGAGCAACGATGGCCAGGCGTCGCTGTCGACCTACGCAATCGAGGGTGAGACGGACCCCGCAGACGCCGGCGAGTACGCACTCGCGGTCCACCCCGAGACTGGCCAGCGCGAAGCCAGCCGCATCGACGCGAACGGCGGGTACGAACTGTCGCTACACTTCGTCGATGTGCCCGACTCGTCGCTTCTCGAGTTACGGACGCCGAGCTACGAACTCGAAGGGACAATCGAGGAGTTCTCGTCTGAGACCGTTCGTGTCTGAGTTGTTCGCGCCTGCAATGTTCGTTCTCGAGTTGGTGGCTCGTCACTGACCGAGTATTCCATCACTGCTTGCTTGTTTCGTCACTGTTCGCGTGTTTGTTATCGGTCACGTACGCATCCTCGCGTTCGAGTACCCCTCGCTGTCGCAGCACGCTGGGTGTGCGACAGATGCCGGGTGCGCCCGTAGCCTGCGGAACGGTGCAGTTGTTGCAGCTGTCACAGAGGACGCGCGGTGCGGTCTTCTCGGCGGTGCCGGTAGGGTGAGAGGGAGTGGAAGAGGTGTGGGTCGAATCCGCGTCGATATCGAGCAGTCGCGCACCGAGTCGCGGTTCGGCGTAGAACGGACGGGCCAGGCCGACCATATCGCACGCAGGCTCGGTCTCCTGCCCCGATTCGCCGCCACCGCCGTTCCCCTCGCCTGCCCCAAGCAATCGATCCATCTCCCTGCGCTCACGAATCCCGCCCTCTGCGAGCACTGGAATCGACACCGCCTCACGAACCCGCCGACAGAACTCCTCGTTCCAGGCTGGCTCGAACCCGTACTGCAGCGACTGGACCCAATTTGCGAGCGAGACGAGTCGTCGTCGCGTCGGTCCGCCAAACGCTGCGTCGTACGCCTCCTGTAAGTTGTCGTTTGCCCATGCCCGCTCGGGATACTCGCCGCGCACGATACTCATATCCCAGACGACCGATGTCTGGACCGGTACCACGGCGTCGTAGCCGATCCGCTCGAGTCGGCGCGCAATTTCGATGCCGTCCGAGAGCGAGAGTTTCCGCCGAACGATCGGTGCGGGCGGTGCTGGCGTCTCTGCTGGCACCTTGGTCACGACTGGAACGTCACCTGCACGCTCACGAATTTCGTCGTGGACCAGCGCGAGGAACGCGAGTCTGGCCTCGGGCGAGCCGCCGAACTCGTCGTCCCGACGGTTATAGAACGGCGAGAGGAACTGCTGGATGATCCCCATGTTCGCCGCCGCGAGGTGGATGCCGTCGTAGCCTGCCTCGACAGCAGCTGCAGCCGCGCGGCCGAAATCGGCCGCGAGGTCGTACACCTCGTCGGTCGAGAGCACGTGCGGATCGTACGAAAGAAAGCCGAGTCGATCGAGTAGGCGAAGCTGCCACGGCGGTCGCGACACCGCCAGCTGCTCGAGGTCGGGATGTTCGGCGCGATACTCGGCGTTCCAAGTCTCCATGCTCCGCAGGCCGCCGTGCTCGAGTTGGATAAAAACCCGACCGCCGTGGTCGTGGATCCGGTCGGTCAGCTGCGACAGTCGCGAGACGAACGCAGGGTCGTGCACGCGGGTCATACCGGGTGCGGCACAGCCGCCCTCGCCGCGGACGATGGTCGCACCCTGGAAAATGAGCCCTACTCCCGACGCTGCGGCCGGTTCAAGGTCGTCGATCAGCGCGTCGACTGCGTCGGGGCCGTTTCCCGCGCACTCGAGTAGCGGCGCGCGGTAGAGCCGGTTGGGAATCGTCACGCCGCCGATTGTGAGGGGGTCCTCGAGGGTGGCCATCGATGCTGTTGACGGCGGTTCAACGGGGATGGATAAGAGTGTGCTGCCGATTTCCGGTTTTCGGGTGCGCGTACCGATTTGAGGACAGTGTTCGTGTGCCAATGTTACTTCTGGACTTCGAGTAACGCCACTCGCTCGCGAACCAGCGCCTCGAGTGAGGCGTCCGTCGCGGCGCGTTCGGCGTCAGTGATATCGAAGAACGACTGCAGGGTCTCCTCGTCCGGATCGTCGAGCGTCAATTCGGATTCGACGAACGATTCAAGATCTGTGATCGCCTCGCGGGCGGCCTCGAGGTCGCCGCGTTCGTTCTCCGTCGACCCAGCGTGGTCGATGAGGATGACGGCGCGAGTCTCGCCCTGGCTGACGCCCATCTCGAGTGCCTGGTCGATCTGCCGTCGGCCCGCCGCGTAGAGCAGTATCTCGACTGCCCGGTCGCGAGCGACGTTCTCGCCGCGCTCGAGCGCGCGGTCTGCGAACTGGGCGGCCCGCTGGAGGTGTTGCTGGCCGGCGACGTATCGCGCGTCGAAGGCCTGTATTGTCACGCCGTGGCGCTCGCTGATCTCGCCAAGGTCGGTGACGAACGCATCGAGGTCGTCGACTGCGAGGCGACACTCGAGTAGCTCTGGGTCCATTAGAAGTCACCCAGGCTGGATTGGTTGTCGTCGGCGTCGGCATCGGTATTCGTGTCGTTCTCGGTGGTGCTCAGTTCGCCGCTACTCGAGTTCGATGCTCCACTCAACCCGGAGCCGCCCTCGACCGGAATCGGCTCGACGCTGTCCATCGACGGATCTTCGCGCCCGGCGTTCTCGAGGATATTCTCGGCCGTCTTCTCGCCCTTGAGGACGTGCAGGATCACACCCTTGTCGGCGGACCGGAGGGCTGCCGGTTCCTCGATGCCTGCCGCGTAGAGCCGCCGGGCACGCTTGCGGCCAATTCCGCTCACCGAGACGAGTTCGAGCAGTTCCTCACTCACGCCGTGTTCGACGCGGGCGCGAGCCTCGCGGACCGCGACGGCCCACTCGGTGTCGATCTCGCTCGCGAGTGACTCTGCCGCACCGAGCAGCCACTCGGCAGTGTCGACCTTCCCACGGAGATCACCGGGGCCGATCTTGTACCGCTCGGTGATCTGTTCCTCGTCGTCCTCGCTCGCCCAGTCCTCGAGTAGCTTGCCGGTCTTGAGGGCGGCGAGCCAGTCCTCGAAGCGTTCTTCTTCGAACTCGCTGGGTGCGTCGCCGAGCAGTTCGCGCTCGCGCTCGTAGTAGAGTTCGCCGAATGTCTCGTCCTCGCCCGAGCGCAGGTAAAGTTCGTACATGTCGGGGGTTCGTGAGACGAGCTGGTAGAGTCCGAGGGCGGTCGGGCGCTCGTCGGCGTCCTCGAGCCCGTGGACGATTTCGGCGGCGCTCATCGGATCGAGGTAGAGCCGCGAGACGGTGTGGCCGAGGCTGGTGGCCTCGAGGTCCTCTTCTTGACCGGTTGTGCCCCCGCTATCACCGCCACCACTACCGCTATCGGCCAGGTCGGCCGCCGACGTGAACGCACTCGCCGCGTCGGCCTCGCTGTTGAGCGTGTCCTCGGGACCGCCGCTGCGTTCGATGAAATCGTTCCGTTCCAGGTAGCTCAACACGTCGTCGGTCACCCGCTCGAGCCGTCCTCCCTCGCTCGACTGACTCGCATAGAGCGTGGCCTCGAGGAACTCGAGTAGCCCCGCACGTGTGCGGGCAAATCCGGAAGCGATCGTGGCGAGCACGTGCGTCCGCAGCGCCGGCTCTGCGGCCAGCTTCGAGCGGACAGGTTCGGGCTCGGCCCAGACGTAGCGGTCGAACAGCTCCTGGCTCTCGTCGTGGTTCTTCGCGAGCAGGACGGCCTCGCCGTAGGGGTCGAGACCCGGACGTCCGGCCCGCCCCATCATCTGGTGGATTTCGAGTACGTCAAGTGGGGCCATCCCGCCCGCGCTCGGATCGAAGCGCCGCCAGTCGCGGACGATGACACGCCGTGCCGGCGTGTTCACCCCTGCGGCAAGCGTCGGCGTCGCGGAGATGACCTTCAGTAGGCGGTCGCGGAAGGCGTCCTCGACCAGACTGCGCTGGGTACTCGAGAGCCCCGCGTGGTGGAACGCCGAGCCGCGCTCGACGCAGTCGGCCAGGTCCTGACTCGTCTCGGTGTCGCTGTCCTCGCGGATCTCGGCGGCCAGCTCTGCCAGGTCGCTTTGCTCACCGGCGGTCAGTTCGCGACTCGAGACCTGTCCGAGTCTGCGGGCAGCGGCCTCGGCGTTTCGCCTGGAGTTCACGAAGACGAGCGAGGAGCCGCCCTCCTCGAGGATGTCACGGACGAGTGCGGCTTCTTGCTTCTCGCCGGCTTCGACGGGGACCTCTCGCGTCTCGCCGTCGTCGAAGTTGAGCGCGTTGCCGTAGTGGACGCCCATCTGGAGGTCGATCGGCCGCCAGTCGGTGTCGACCAGGTCGGCGTCGAGCCAGTCGGCGAGTTCGTCTGCGTTGCCGACGGTTGCAGAGAGTGCGACGACCTGCAGTTGTGGGTTGAGTCGCCGGAGTTTGGCCAGGGTTACCTCGAGTGTCGGGCCGCGGTTCCGGTCGTCGATCAGGTGCACCTCGTCGCTGACGACGCAGGTGAGATCCGAGAGCCAGTCCGCGCCGTTTCGCACGAGCGAGTCCACCTTCTCGCTG
The DNA here is from genome assembly GCF_000337135.1 of Natrialba chahannaoensis JCM 10990. Lineage (GTDB taxonomy): Archaea > Halobacteriota > Halobacteria > Halobacteriales > Natrialbaceae > Natrialba > Natrialba chahannaoensis. The sequence continues at coordinate 23,665 of NZ_AOIN01000034.1, read as the reverse complement.
GTCGCGACGATGATGTCCTTCGTGGCGAGCCACTCGCTGGTCGACTCGTAGTTGCCGGTGGCGACGCCGGTTGTGACGCCGAACTCCTCGTAGGCGTCGAACTCGGCCTTCTTTTCGCTGGCCAGGGCTCGCAGCGGGACGATGTACAGCGCCTTCCCGCCGCGCTGGACGGCAGAGAGCATCGACAGCGCAGCGATCATGGTCTTGCCGCTGGCGGTGGGGACGGCGGCGACGAGGTTCTCACCCTCGGTCGCACCGGCCTTGACGGCCTCGGCCTGGGGCGGGTAGAGCTCCTCGATGCCCTGTTCTTCGAAGTGCGAGCGGGCACCGGGCGGGAGCCCCGACAGCTCCTCGACGTTCATTACCCGTGATTGGCGCGTCCTGTGGTTTAAACTGTCGTCTCCCGAGTCGGTATCGCTCGTCCGTTGCACGAACAGACGGGGTGGTCAGTGCAGTGTGCGTTTGCACTCTCGTCTGTGCGCCAGCAGGGCAGCGCGCGATTCGGTTCCGACGGCGTCGGTTCCCAGTCTTAGCTGGCGATAGACCGATCCCTGTGCCCGTTGTAGACGGGGCATGGTCGATCCTGACACCGTTCTCGTTCCCACGCTCGGCCGCCCTCGCGAAGACGAAGCACTCTCCTATGCCCTCGAGACGTTTCCCGACGCCAACGTAACGCTTCTTGCGGTTGTGACACCGATCGATGCGCCGATGAGCGAGGGCGGCGTCCTCGAGCGCGCCGGCGAGCGAACGCACGAGGCACGCAAGCGGAGCGCTCGTCTGCTGGCGAGGATCGACGAGTCGGCGGCCGACCGTGTCGAGATCCACAGCACAGCGGGGCGGCCCGGAACCGTCGTTCCTCGGTACGCGACCGACCACGACGTCGACCACGTCGTCATGTACGGTCACGATACCCACTCGAGCGGCCTCGTCACCCGGTTTCTCGGCCGCGGTGTCGCGACGACGGTGATCGAACGAACTCCACAGCCGGTGACGGTCCTCAAGTGAGGGTGTTACCCACCGATGACAAACGCGAGCACCTGATAGAGCCCGTAGCCGACGACGATCGAACTCCCGAGTGTCAGCAGCCAGAACGTCACCGTCACGCCGATTTTTCGACGGGAGACGCCGGCTGATCCCGCTGCCAGCCCGCCGCCGATGACACCCGAGAGGATGATGTTGTTGAGCGAGATCGGGATGCCGAGTGCGATCGCGAGCTGTGCGATAATGAACCCGGGAACCAGCGCGGCGATTGAGCGTCGGACGCCGAGTTGGGCGTACTCTCTCGAGGTCGCCTGTAACAATCGTGGTGCTGCCATCCAGGCTCCGGCGAGAATACCTGTCGCACCGATCGAGAGCAGGACGATTCCCGGAAGACCGAGTTCGACACGAAAGAGGTTCTCGAGTGGCCCGGTCGCGAGCCCGACCTGTGAGCCGCCAGAGGAAAACGCGACGATCCCGCCGAGGACGAGCAAAAACGAACGGATGCCGGTCTCGACGGAGACACGAACTTGTCTTCTGACCCAGTAAAACCAGAGCGCACCGAAGACAATCGTCACGATGATAACGCCTACTGTCACGTCTGCGACGAGTGTCGGACCCCCGCCGATCTGCTGGGCGAGAAATCGCGCAAGCGTCCCCTGATCGGCGGCTGGATCCGGAATAACCCCGAGACGAATGTTTGCGACAATCGCGCCGACGATTCCTGCAAGCAGCGGAACGCCGACCGTCTCCGGGATCTCTTCGCGCCTGAGTGTGACTGCGGTCGCGTACGCCAATCCGCCCGACATGAACGGGACCATGACCCAGAACGTTCCGAGTCGCTGGTAGGTCGCCATCGCTGGATCACCACCGAGTGAGAGGCCAACACCGACCATCGCACCCGTCGTTGCAAACGCCGCGGGGATCGGATACCGGGTGTAGATCCCGATCGCCATGAAACCAGCTGCGGTGAGCAGCCCCGCAGTTGCGGCAAGCGGCGTGATCGTAACACCGTCGATGAGGTCCGCACCGACGGTTTCGGAGATGCTACCGCCCTGCATGAGCGCACCCGCCGCGGCGAGCAAGCCGATGACAAACGCCGCTTGCATCGTCGAAATCGCGTTCGCGCCGATCGCCGGTGCGAACGGCGGGGAGTTGCTGTTCGCCCCGAGCACCCAGGCCATGAACAGACAGGTACCGATAGCGACCCCGACGAGGACGGCGAACGAGAGCGCAACCATTCGATCAACACCAGTTCGACTCCTCGGTGCAAAAGCGTTCGTTCGATCTTCGAATCTCGTGTTTTTGCCACAACCTGACCGTTACGCTTCTGGGACATCGTAGGTATCCTCGAGGTACGCCACCAGTTCGCCGACGAACGCGGGATCGTACGTCCAGAAGCCGTAGTACAGTCCGGGTTCGCGCTCCTCCGCGACCAACGCACACGCCTGGTTCTCCTCTACGGTGCCGTCGAAGACGACGAACCAGAACTGCCCAATCTCGCCCGATGCAGAGACGACCGAGAGTTCCTCGAGGGCCTTGTCCCAGTCGTCGTCAGTGAAGACAGTTACCGACAGCTCTCCACGAGCCGAGAGGCGATCATACGCCTCGCGTTGTGCTTCGAGCGCGGCCGTTCGCTGGAAACCGGCGTACAGGTGTCCCTCGGCGGCCCGCCACGCTCGATCTTCGATCTCTCTCGTAGCCGCGAGCATCTGCCGCCGATCGTAGGACGAAAAGAGCGTGTTCTCGAGGAAGTCGAACAACTCGTCCGCTTCGGTTTCGGAGGGCTCGAGGGCCCACAGCGGAGTGGTTTCAGGGGAGAGAACGGTGTCGAACTGGTCGATTCCGAGCGTCCCTCGAAAGCGGCCGTCGGCGTCTCGAATCACCACGAATCCCTCGTCGAACGCCGCGGTTCGTCGGTAGTCGACGGCCACGTTTCGGGTCGCGAACTGCCGTTCGAGTTCGTCCGCGACAGCAACGTCGGCGGCGTGAACCACGAGTCGCTTTCGCTCACGCTCGACGGCCACGAATGCATCATCCAGCCCCTCAATCGTCATTCGTCGATCTCAAGCACGGCGACGACCGCCGCGGGAATGGTGGCGTCTCGAACAGCGCTTTCTGCGTGGTCGTACTCGAGTACCCCGTAGTCGTCGAGTCGCGGCAGTATCGAGTGGTACAGATAGATGCACGCTTCATCGTACTCTGCTTCAGTCACGATCCGTCCCGTCTCGACGGCGGTTTTGCCGGCGATCGCCGTCGCGAGTTCGTCCACTGTTGCGTTCGGGTGATCGTGCAGGTAAGCGAGTGTGATCCGCGTCTTTGGTTTGGCGAGCAATTCGAGCCACTCGTCGAGCGTCTGTCCGGACGCAGTCTCCTCGATCGCCGAAAAATCGCCCTGTTCAATCCTCATGATAGATGTTGATATCTATGGGTGCTGATTGTATAAGCCACGTCCCGAGTTCGTCGGACTGTCGCGAAAAACGATACCATATACCGGACGGTGTCTGCCAACCGGTACCGACGGACGCCGATCCATCGTCCCGACCGCTAACGATTTACGACGATCGGTCCAAGCCTCGCGTATGAAGGTCGAATTCGACGAGGACACCTGTATCGGCATGTACCAGTGTGTCGCCGAGTGGGAGGGCTTCACGAAAGACAAATCGAAAGGAAAGGCGATCCTCGAGGACAGCGAAGAAGTCGAAGACGGCATCTTCGTCCGTGAGGTACCCGAGGACGCTGAACTCGACGCGAAGTTCGCCGCTCGCACGTGTCCCGTCGACGCGATTCGAATCTACGACGACGATGGCGAGCAACTAATTCCCTGATCGGGCGCTCGGGTTCCAACACTTCTACCGTTGTACTGCAGCATCGACCAGTTTCGACTCCGCCGTTCGGAGCAACGTCGAGGCCGCACTCTCCGAGCACTCGAGTGCCGTCGCTACGTTGGCCAACGATCCCGTCTGTGGTACCTCGTAGTACCCTAACTCACGAGCTATTGCTATCGCCTTCAACTGTCGTGCGGCTAGTTTCTTGATAAACAACAACATGTTTTCTCAAGGCCGTCATCTTTTCGAGTTTAATATTCTCCGGTGAGTCGCTCATCGACAAAGTGATCGGTACTAGAAGGATATTTAAGGTTCTGGTGAATCACAAGATTGCGCCGATTACGCCGTTGTTTCGCTCCATTGTCTCCGAATTTACTTGGAGAAGTCCTACCGGAAGGTGCTCGATCTTTTGAGCGAAGTACCACAAATACTGACAGATATTGCCTTCTTAAGGTCAATATCTTTGATCATTCGACGCTAGTAAAAGCATTTGGCAAGATTAAGATAGCGGTCTGGTCATGTGCGATGGACGCGATGCTTTTCGACCGCGAAAACGCCAGCAAACACTACTGCCGACGGAGGAATTACCGCGTGCAAAAGCTCAAATAATCACCCTCGTCGACACAGAGTCACAAGCTATCCTCGATGTTCACTGTACGACCGAGAAATGTCACGACACCCAACTCGGTTGGCAACTCGCCCGCCGAACACGGGCGAGTTGCACAGCCTCGCTGCCGACAAAGGTTACGATTGGCAGCAATTACGCGATAGGCTGAGAGAAGAAGAACCAATCGAACTCTGTATGGTCACAGAGCGTCGTTTGAGACTGTTTTCTCCGTGATCAAGCGCACGCTCGGCTCCGACGTGCGTGCGCAAAGCTGGTATCGAGAGTTCCGTGAAATCATTCTGATGAGTGCGGTCTACAACATCAAGCGTCCGTGAGCTAGGCAAATCCATCTCTATATAACGACTCGTTGAGACATATTTAAGGAAGATAAAAATGATGATATAGATGAAAGTATAAAATAATAGACTAACGTATATAAAATATACTAGAATACAATTATATACAACGACTGTATTTGATGAGTTATGGGAGATAATCCCGAACAACAACGTCGGAGAACCGTTTTGAAATCAGTACCGCTTGCAACCGTTTGTGGATCAATTTCGTTATCCACACTCGGTACAGCAACGTCTAATTCAGCAAATGAATATGAAGGAGTTGTTTATAATCCTTCTACCATGGATAATCTTGGTGGTATAAAAGTAGAGTTAAATGAGATTAATAATAAAATTAAGGGTGACATCAAAATTAACTTCAATTCTAAAAAGTCCCCTTCACAATACTCTTTCTCACTTGAGGATAACCCTCAATTTAACGAAAATGGTGACGGAGTTGAATTCCGACATTACTCAACAACAACAACAACATCGGAAGTTAGCAAAGAAGAATCTACGAAAAGTTCAGAGACATATATTTCAATCAATAAAAACCCTAAATCAGTAAGTGGATTTGTTGAGGGAAGCAAAGAAAGTATTGGGTACGTGGCACTTATTAAAGACCGAGAAACAAAAAGAATAGATAATAATGAATTAATAAATCCAGAGGAAGAGAATAATAGAAAAGAAAATAATGATGATGGTGATGTAGAGACGAGCCACGCAAGTTCTGACCTTGATTTCGAGGGGGATTTGATCGCAGGGTATTCTTATGAATATGAAAATGAAGGAACAAACGATTCAATGGCGAACTACGAATTGGCTGTCGGTGCCTTAGGTGAAGAAGGTGAAACAGACCACGAGAAAATAAGAAGGGGGGCAGCAAAAGATTGGTGTCTATCGACATTCTTTGTCCAAGAACCGGACCTCTCGGATTCTCCTATGTGGAGTCCGAACCCAGAGAGTTACAGTTTTTACTTTGAACCAGACAATGATGAAGTTAGACGAAATGGTATGGTGCCTGATAGTATATCGGACACTGACTCTCAATTTGATGTTTCACTTGCCCTTTCAGTTGGGCATGGGCCATTTAGTGCTGCCTTAGCTCTAAGTTCGTACGAAACTTCTCCTGAGTCAATAAATGGTAGCTATAATAACAATACGCAGCATGCAAAATGGACCCTTGAGGCAGAGAGATTCCCAGAAGATCAAGAGGAATCGTATGGTGTTCTAGTGGGTGTAAAAGATAACGTCAATGATGTATATTCTCTACAATCAGTACCTATCGGTGGAAGATTTCGTTGGACAGTTACACATCCTAATGATCCCAATATTAATCCAACACAGAGTACTATAGAGGTGCCGCTTTACCCAAGCTATCAGACATGGCCTAATTAGATAAGGTATTACACAACACCACTTCTCACTATCTATTCTCTCGCCAAAGAGTAGCAAATATCATGGTGAAACTACCAAGTGATATCAATAATATTCGAACAATTGACAGGCTATTTTCTTGGGTCCAATGTCTGCTCTCTTCTATTGTTATTAAATAGATATCTTCATTGTATTCAACAACTTCGCCCCTTTCGTAGGCAGCAATTTGTTTCCCATAAACTGTGTGTTCATCGTTTTCAATTGCTGTCTGTACTGTAGTAGAGTATTCGCCAGCAGGAGTTGCAACAGTCTTTGCGGCTTCCATTGCTGTAACCTCCTTAAGTTGTGAACCTTGGTCATTTGGATCGTATATTGTTATATACCAACCATCATCAATTTTCACAACATCATACGGGCTTTCATACTGCGATTGCCTAATATTATTGCTTGAGTTATCAACTAGAGCTTCTTGTTCTAACTCACATACACGGTTCCCAGGACATTCAACTACTCTGTCGGATTCCACAAGAGCATTTTCAACACTGTCAGTACTATTCAATTCAATTGGTTTGTAATTATATTCTATACCCCCTCCAGAAGAGTATAGATAAACCGGATTCAATATCAGCACTAGACCAATAATTAATAATATTATAGTCTTCTTCATACTTTCATTTGGTCCTGTTGTATTATAATTGTAACGTAGGATCCTTCATAGCACATTGTTGATGGAGTGCTGTCTAGTGATTTTGCATTAAGTGGTACGAGATATCCTATCGACTCCGGAACCGCTCTGTTCTCCGTCCTTGCTTATCAAGTACGCTTGTCAAACACGTTGTTAATTCTCAGAGTACAGCATCGATAGCATGTTAGAGAACTTCATCGCTCGGTTTTCTATAGAGTTCACGCTGAAGCTAAAACGCTCTGAGATACGGTGTTAACTTGTCTTTCGAGACTCCTCGATGTGGCTCTCGCAGGTATTGACGTGCACATATCCATCAGTGTATTCACCATCGCCATGGACCACGCATTCGCCCGTGAATGCGTCATCGTTCTCAAGCGGGTCGTACGCACGAAACCCGTCGGTATACACTGTCAGTGGCTTCTCTTCGTGGTCCGCAAGAAGGGACTGAGCCGTCGATTTGTCCGCGGATTTCGCTGGCACGACGAATCGCTGGCTGTTGCCACGATCGACGAGCGCGAATACCGGTGGTTTGTCTCCATCGTACGATCCACGACCACGCGTGGACAGGACACGCAAGCGTGCCTTCTGGTCGTGCTCGCGACCTTTCAACCCTGCTGGGACGTATACTCTGTCGATTTCGGCGGGGCCAAATAGCGTGAGTGAAGGCGCGTCGAGCGCTTTGCCAGAGCGCTCGACGCGCTGTCTTACCGTTTTGTACGAGAGGTCGAGTTCGGCTTCGATCTGCCGAATGCTCGCGTTGAAGCGTAAGAACAAGCAGATCATGAATTTCCACTCTTTGAGTGTGAGCTTTGAATGAGCGAAAATTGCGCCGGTCTTGTCGTTGAATGTGCGACAACAACTCTTACACAGATACCGCTGATGCACCCGGTAGCTCCCGTTTCTGACCGTCAGGACAGAACGGCAGCGGGGGAATTCGACACCGTTACATCAGCGGACCTGTTGGAACAGGTCCGCGGCAGTCGATTTCGACACCAACAGGTTCACAGGGAACATATCGGGAACCGCGCGAGCGGTGCCCTTGCCTTCTGCGACTTTGAGCCGTTTCTCTCGCCATCAGCAATCCACTTCGCAAGAGCGTATACTGTCGGACAGAACTATTCGAAGATCAGTCGTACTACTGTGGACGTCACCTTCGGGAACGGCCGAAACCCCTCAACTGTCAGACATTATTACTTCGGAGGGAGTTCAGCAGTTGCGGAGGTTTCTTATAAGGAATTGTACTGTTGAAAATCACTCTCGATTTGTCACTCATTTCTATACAGCGGCAGGGTCAGCCACTGCGTCTTGTATACTGGATCACATTTGGTTGGAAGGGGACCGAGAACCCCGACTAACTCGATCCCGGGCTGGTCGAGATGCGAGTCCGGAAACGGTAGGCTGTGTTCTGCTTTGTCACTCGCGGACCAGTCGTTTCACTCCGTGCAGGTCTTCGACCTCGTCCGTCGGTTCCACTCCCAGTTCGACCTCGCGACAGTGGGGTCGGCGAACGAAGACGGACTCGAGTCCGGCCCGTTCTGCAGCCAGGATATCGCTCTCGCTGTCGCCGATGTAGAGCGTTGACTCGACAGAGACGGATAGATCGTCCAGTGCACGCTCGAGGCTGAATGGGTATGTTACCGTTTCGGTCGGAGAGATGAATGCGGTGAGAAAATCGGTCGCGGTTGTTTGCGGTCGATCCGGCTGATCCGAATTGAGAGCAGTTCGCAATTCTCGCAGCTCTCCAGATCTCGCCGTACTGCGCCGATCAGGCGATCTTGTCGTACTGGTCCGAGAGCTTCTCTGCGGCCTCGCCGAGCTGGTTACGCTCGTACTCCGTGAGGTCCCACTCGACGACTTCCTCGACGCCGTTCGAGCCGAGTTTGACGGGAACGCCGAAGGCGGTGTCCTCGTGGCCGAATTCCCCGTCGAGTGTGACGCTTGCCGGCAGCACTTCGCCGGTGTCGCGGAGGATGGCCTCGACCATGTGGCCGACGCCGGTCGCTGGTCCCCACTCCGTCGCGCCTTTCTTCTCGATGACGTTCATCGCGGAGGTCTGGAGCTCCTCGAGAAGTTCGTCCTTCTCGTCGTCGGTGAACTCGAGGTCTTGGCCGTTGACGCGGACCTTCGAGAACACAGGGACCTGGGCGTCGCCGTGCTCGCCGAGAATCGTCGCCTCGACGTTCTGGATCGGTGCGTCGTAGCGCTGGGAGATCACGTAGCGGAAGCGAGCGGAGTCGAGTCGCCCGCCGAAGCCGATCACCTTGTCGCGTGCGCGGTCGCCCGTCTCGTAGAGGTGGCGGTTGAGCAGGTCGACTGGGTTCGACGTCGTGACGGTGATGAAGTCGTCGTTGTACTCCGCGATCGAGGAGCCGATGTCCTCCATGATCGGCGCGTTGTCACCCGCGAGGTCGATCCGCGTCTGTCCGGGCTGGCGCGGGATGCCGGCCGTGATGACGACGACGTCCGAGCCCTCGGTGGCCTCGTAGCCGCCCTGGCGGATCGTGGTGTTCGAGTCGTAGGCTGCGCCGTGGTTCGCGTCGGCGGCCTGACCGATCGTGTCGTCTTCCTTGTCCGGGATGTCGACGAAGACGAGTTCGTCTGCGATGTCCCGAAGCGCGATGTTGTACCCTGCGGCGGCCCCGACCGTTCCGGCCGCGCCGACCACGCTAACTTTCGTCATACCACGTAACGATCCGCTTGCCCCTGCGTTAAATCCGTCGAATCCCGCTCTTCTCGCACGATATGACGATATTTCTATCGACGATTGTCGAACCCTGATCGTCGTACTCACCGTCGTCGCGTGGCAGGGACAGATACACGTCCCGAACTGATATGAGCCAGCGCCGCCGTCTCACCCACATGCGAGTGAGCGTCATCGGCGGCGGAACGATCACGAACGACGAAGCCGACCGCGCCGCAGAAGTCGGCCGTGAACTCGGTCGGCGCGGCCACACGGTTGTCTGTGGCGGTCTCGGCGGGACGATGGAGGCCGTCTGCCGCGGTGCGAAAGAGGCTGGCGGGAGCACCATCGGCATCCTCCCCGGGGACCGGCGGACCACCGCAAACGAGCACATCGACGTCCCGATCGCAACCGGCCTCGCCCACGCCCGGAACGCACTCGTTCCGATGAACGGCGATGCAGTCATCGCGCTCTCCGGCGGTGTCGGCACGCTCTCCGAAATCGGCTTCGCGGGCATCTACGACCGCCCCATCGTTGGTCTCGAGACTCACGACATCGCCGGACTCGAGATCGAGACGGTCGAGACACCCACGGCCGCCGTTGATGCCGTGGAGGCAGCACTCGAGTAACCCTGTCGCGACCCGATTCCTGACTCGTTGTACGACAGCCGCTATCGGTACTTGCCACCGCCGCCATACCGAATCGGTACCGGCTTTGTGCGTCCCCTCCTCGGTCCACCTATGACTGATTCGAACACCGCCGATGCCACTGCTGACCCGTACACCATCCATGAGGAACTTCCTGATCCTGAAACGTTCGCTGCGCTGCGCGAGGCCGCCGACATGCCGCCACGCTCTCCCGAGGGCATCGAACAGGGACTCCCTAACTCCGTCTACGGCGTAATCGTTGTCCACGAACCAACCGGCGAGACGGTCGGCATGGGCCGCATCGTCGGTGACGGTGGCACCGTCTACCAGATCTCGGATATGGCTGTCCACCCCGACCACCAGCGCCAGGGACTCGGCACGCAAATTATGGCCCAACTCGAGTCCTACCTCGAGACGGAAGCGCCCCCGTCGGCGTACGTCAACCTCATGGCCGACATCGACGGCTTCTACGAGTCGTTCGGCTACGAGGAGACGCGACCGGCGTCGAAGGGGATGTATCGGCGGACGGAGTGACCCCAAATTCGGTGGGTTCGCCTTCGCAGCTTTTTCGACGGATGCCACCGTTCTAGTGGATATGAGTGACTTCGATAAGGAGGCCGAGCGCGAGAAGCTTCGGGAGAAGTACGAGCGCGACAAGGAAGAGCGACAGGCCACCCAGCGTATGAGCGACCTGCTGCTCAAGGGAGCGACGATGACGAACTCCCACTGTGGCACCTGCGGCGACCCGCTCTTTCAGGAGAACGGCACGACGTTCTGTCCAAGCTGTCACGGGAATCCGGATGCCGTGCAGGGGACCGGACTGGAGGCGGACGCGGCTGACGCGGATGCAGCCGAGGATGCTACGCCCGAAGAGACTGCGCCCGAGGCCGGGGCTGGGCCCGAGACCGCCACAGACGAGCGAAACGCCGCCGCGGACTCGTCCGAGACGGCCGACCGCGCCGACACCGACGCGCCAAGAGATCCCAAAGTCACGTCTCAGCCGTCGGATGAGACTGATTCGGACCGTACGGATGCAGACCGGTCACGGCCAGCGTCGGGGTCGTACTCTCAGTCTCAGCCGCAGACTCAGTCTCAGCCTCAGAGTCGGACCCAGTCCCAGAACCAGACCAAGGCCCACCCAGAGTCACCACCTCGCCGCGACGAGCCAACACCGGCCAGCAGTGTCGACACGAACGCCACTGACAGCAGCGCCGGCGACCGCTCCGCCGCTCGCGACTCGCTGACGCGTGCACTCGAGAAGTTCGCCGCCGAGGCAGCGGCTACCGACGACCCGCGGTACGCGAAAGAGTGTCTCGAGGCAGCTCGTGAAGCGAGCGAGACGCTGGAGTCGCTTCGCTGAGTTCGCCCGTCGTCGCTGTCGCGATTGCTGACGTTGCCGACCACCGGTGGCGATCAGGAGAACCGGAGGAATTGCCGGTCGTCCGTTTGCTCTGCCACCGCCGGATACAGTATCACGAAGTTCCCCTCGGTGAGCCGCGCGATTCGTGCTGGCAGTGTCTGGAGCTCCGGATGCCATCCCGTGTCTGTCCGGCGAGAGCTCAGACAGACGATCAGGTCGCCCGCCTCACCTGCGCTGCGAAGCGGTTGGGTCAGGTCATCCCAGTCCGCGACCGTGTCGAACTCGACTGGCTGTTCCGGTGCAATGTCCTCCATCAGCCGTTCGAACTGCGCCGACTCCTCGGCGACCACAACGCCATGGATCGGCGCTCCCGTCTGCTCAGCGACGAGGGCCACCGTGTGCAGCGCTTCGGCGATCCCGTCGTTGCGAGCCACGTTCGGGGGGAGCACGAGCACGATCCGCTGTGTTGTGTTGAGCCGGTCACGAATCCGCGCGACGAGCGCGAGCTGCGTCGTTCGCCGGAGCACCTGGTCGATCACGTGGCCGAACACCCGCTGTGTCCGCGCACGAGCGCCGTCCCACCCGATCACCAGCGTCGTGATGCGATTGTCGACCGCTGAGCCGACGATTCCCGAGGCGATATTGTGGTTTACTCGAGTGTGCGTCTCGAGTGGCACCGCTGCAGCCGCGGTCTCGTCTGTCAGCGTTTCGAGCCGCGTCTCCGCATCACCGACTGCAGCGGCGGTCTGCGTGACCGTCTCGGGACGGACGACGGTGACTGCGTGGATCGGTTCGTCGGCTCGCTCGTCGCGGATTGCCATCGCGAGTCCGAGCAGTGAGAGGGGGGCTCTCGAGTCGTGTGCCACCGGGACGAGAATTCGCTGTGGAGCTGTATCCGGGTCGTACGGTTCACGCTCGCGCGCACGAGCAATCTCTGCACCAGTTCGCTGGACGAGCGTTGGGCTGAACAGGCTGACGACGAGGATCATCACCACGACGCCGTTGATCATGTGCTGGTTGAACCCGCCGACGCCGGCCTCGAATCCGATCTGGACGATCGCAAGCGCCGCCGCAGCCTGGCCGACGGAGAGGCCGAACATGCTGTAGACCTCGTTGCGGTCGTAGTCGTACAGCCGGCCGGTCGCCCACGCGGCGAGGTACTTCGTGGTGACGACCATGCCGAGCAACGAGCCGGCGATGAGGAGCGTTTCGGCCCCCTCGAAGAAGACTCGTGCATCGACGAGCATCCCCACCGATAACAGGAAAAATGGGATGAACAGCGCGTTGCCGACGAACTCGATGCGGTTCATCAACGGCCCGGTTTCGGGAATCAGGCGGTTGAGCGCCAATCCGGCCAGGAACGCGCCGATGATATGCTCGACGCCGACGAGTTCGGCGAGGATTGCACAGCCGAAGAGGACGGCGAGGACGAACAGGTACTCGAAGTAGCTCTCCTCGCTGTGAATCCGAAAGAACCAGCGCCCGAGCCGCGGCACGACGAGCCAGACGCCGACGAAGAACACCGCGAGTCCGGCCGTCAACTGCACCCAGAACGCGGCGTCCAGATCACCACCGACCGCGGCAATCACGACCGCGAGCACGAGCAGCGCCAGCGTGTCGGTCAGGATCGTGCCGCCGATCGTCGCAGTAATAGCCTCGTTTTTCGCGATCCCAAGTTGGGTAACCACTGGATATGCGAGCAGCGTATGTGAGGAGAAGATCGCTGCGAACAGTGACGCAGCAGCAACGGACAGGTCAAGCACTGCGACGCCGACGACGGTACCCACAGCCTGCGGAATCGAAAACGAGAGCAGCCCGAAGACGATGCTTCGATCTCTGTACGCGACGAACTGCGTGAGGTTGATCTCGAGTCCGGCGATGAACAGCAGGTAGATCAGGCCGACCTCGCCGAGCACCTGAATCGTCTCGCCGCGTTCGAGGAGGTGGAGTCCGTTCGGGCCGATCACCGCGCCGACGAGGATGATGCCGACGATGCCCGGCAGCCGATACCGTTTGAGGACGAGTGGTGCGATCAGGAAAATCGCCACTGCGAGCCCGAAGATTGCAACGGGGTCGTCGAACGGAAGGGTCAACGCTACAGAACCGCCGAACAACCCCGTCAGCGGTGACTCCACGACGAGCGGCGACGTTGCCGACAAGATGTCTGATCCGGCGAGTGACACTGGCTGCTGTTATCGTCTACGGCAGGGCCTGTAACGGGTTCGCGTGCATATGCCCGCTGCCCACACTCGGTACGGCCGGTCATCGGCCCGGTTCGAATCACTATAGTAACGACTGCAACTATTTACACACTGATCGCACAGCTGTCGTGCGATCTGGTGTGCAGTGACTTGCAGTGACTACTATAGCACTCCCCCGGGACAGCTACCGTTTTGGACGCGTGCTAGCCTGGTCCGGTGTACTCGCTGCCGATAACCTCTCGCATTCGTTCAGCAGTTACCTGTCCGACGCCGTCGGCCGCCTGTAACTCGTCTTCGGTCGCGATCATCACCGCTTCGACCGTGCCGAACTCCTCGAGTAGCGAGCGCGCTGTCACCGGCCCAATTTCGGCAATCGAGGAGACGACGTACTCCTGTTGCTCGGCCAGCGTCTTCGACTGCTTCTCGCCGTGGACCGAGACCTCTCGGTCTGAAAGCTCTTGTTCCCGTCCTGCGATTACTGCGAACAACTCCATCGTCTCCGTTTCCCCCTCGGTTCGGAGCACGCTCGCACCGAAGTCGACAGCCAGACTCGAGAGCGCCCCGCGAATCGCGTTGGGGTGGATGTCTCGCTGTTCGTACAGGCCGTCACCCTCGACGACGACGATGGGGCGGGCGTAGTGGCGGGCCATCGCGCCGACCTGTTCGAAGACGGAGCGGTCGCCGCCGACCAGCGAGTCGACGAAGTCGGCGACGGACTTGCGCTCGACGACGACGCGATCCGAAAGGACGTAGTCACCCACGTCGAGCGTCTCGAGTCGGACCTCGATCTCCTCGCGTCGGGAGAGGTCGCGGGCGATGTTGGCGTCCATCTCACGCTGGTCGGCGACGATTTCGATCGCGTCGCCCTCGGCCGACGGCTCGTGCGTCTCCACGTTGTCGGTCTCGCTGTCCGATTCGCCGTCCGCCGTTTCATCGTCGTTGCTGGCCGCATCGAACTCCCGCAGTCCTGGCCGATCCGAACCCCCTCCGCTTCCACTGGAAGAGTCGGGGACTGCGTCGGGATTGGTGGTGTTTTCGTCTACTTTCACTTCGCTGTCTTCCTGGCCGCCGGCATCGGTGTTGGCATTGGTGGTGGCTCCGTCGCTACTTGAGTCCCCACCGAAATCGGCGAGCGACTGCTGGGACTCGTCGAGTTCCTCGGCGAGGTCGTCGGCCATCCCCTTCAGCTCGCGCAGTTCGGACTCCATCTCTTTCTCGCGGCGGCGGGAGATCCAGAAGTAGGCCTCGTCGCGGGTGTCTTCGGCCATGAGAACGACGACACGGCCCTCGGACTGACGTCCCGTCCGACCCTTGCGCTGGATGGATCGAATTGCCGTAGGAACCGGTTCGTAAAAGAGAACGAGGTCGACTTCGGGCACGTCGAGGCCCTCTTCGGCGACCGATGTCGAGACGAGCACCTCGAACTCGGCCGCGCGGAACTCGTCTAGGACCTCCTGTTGTTGCTTCTGGGTCATGCCGTCGGATCCCTCGCGGTCGCCTTGCCCGACGAAGCGCTTCGCGTCGAAGCTATCCGAGAGGAACGCCGTCAGCGCCTCCGCCGTGTCTCGGGACTCGGTGAAGACGATCACGCGCTCGCCGCCCTCGAGTCCGAGCGTTTCCGCGAGGAGCATCCGCGTCTTGCGGTACTTGGGGTGTAACTCGTCGAAGCTTTCGGCCTTCCGCATGGCCTCACGGACGCGCGGATCCGAGACCATCCGCTGGCTGGCCTTCGACGCTCCCGAGGAGCGGGCCTGGTTGCGCTGGCGGTCGAAGTACCGCCGCAGGGCCTCGACGCTCTGGGTTTCGACGAGCGTGACCGCCTGGCGGAGCTTCATCACCTCCGCGTGGACCGACATCCCCTTGAACCCCTCCGACTGGTCGTTGTTGATCAACTGCTGTAACTCGGCGCGCATCCGGTTCAGGTCCTTCTGGGACTGGTCGGGCTGGGTCGACTTCGCGACGCCTAGCTCTTTGAGTTTCTCGAGTCGGTCTGTGATCACCTCGTTCAGCGCGTCGCGGATCTCGAGCACCTCGTCGGGGAGGTCGATCCGCTCCCACTCGACCTCCGTGTCGTGGGTGAACTCGTCGACGTCGGCGTCCTCCTCGGTCATTACCTCGACTTCCTGCAGCCCGAGGTTCTCACAGACTTCGAGGATGGCCTCCTCGTCGCCGCCGGGCGAGGCCGACATCCCCGTCACGAGCGGGTCCGTCGCATCCGCGTGGTAGCGCTCGGCGATGTAGTTGTAGGCGTAGTCGCCGGTCGCGCGGTGGCACTCGTCGAACGTCAGGTGGGTCACGTCGGCGAGCGAGATGCGACTCCCGACGAGGTCGTTTTCGATCACCTGCGGGGTGGCCATCACGATCGTCGCCTCCTCCCACAGTTCGGCGCGGTCGTCCGGGCTCACGTCGCCGGTGAAGACGACGATTTCGTCGTCGGGAATCTTGAGCGCTTCGCGGTAGAAGTCGGCGTGTTGCTGGACGAGCGGCTTCGTGGGAGCGAGCATCAGCGACGTGCCGCCGACCTCGTCGAGTCGCCGCGCCGTCACGAGCAGGCTCACGGTCGTCTTGCCGAGGCCCGTCGGGAGACAGACGAGCGTATGACCGTTCGCGGCGGTCCCGGCGAGTTTCAGCTGATAGAGGCGGCGCTCGAGAAAGTCGGACTCGAGTAGCGGGTGATCGATCGAGGGCGGCTCCTCGTCCTGGGCTGCCATTGGCGGCGGCTTCGACGCGGGTCCGGTTAAGGATTGAGAAAGCATGGTGAAAGTGAACTGTACTGGTCGCGTTGCTCCAGTGCGAATAGGTCCTACGACCTGGACGAATGAAGCGGATATACTGGAACATGACATCGAGTCGCGACGCCGTCACTGCGACGGACACGGCGGCCGCGAACGCGAGCAGTCTGGTCACCTGTACGAATTGTCGTCAGCCGTGTCGAAGTACGTCGAGCATGGTCCACCGCCACAGGCGATGCAAGTGGGGTTGTGTTCGTATCTGATCTTGAAGATATAATCGTAGGGTTCGAAAAGAAATAAACCGCCCGCGGCATGGCCCGTTTTCAGACCGGCCCGAACTCGAGTACAACCCACGCGAGCACGCCGGCGTAGATCGGAATCGTCAGGTTATCGTCGACGATGAAGTCGCCGATCTGGACCTTCACGCCGTCGGCAATAGTCGCACCGAGGGCGGCCGCGAGGACGGCAGGCGGCACCTCGTAGAGGAACGGCGCGGCGATAATCGCGCTGACGACGAACATCGTGACGAGTACCTTCGTGCTCTTGACCCGTCGCAGCGTGTTGTCCGACACGGCACCGCTGATTGGGTCGCCGATGGCGAGCATCAACATCGCCGGCAGCGCGATATCTGGCTGGAAGAGCAAGACCACGATGGTCATGCTCACCATGTAGTAGCCATAGCCCGCGAACTGGTCCTGTTCGTAGTCGCGGGTCAACTTCTCGTAGATCCAGAGGTCGAGTCCGACGTTCAATCGGACGAACTCGAGTGCAATCGTGCCGACGGCGAGGACCGTCATGAGGACGCCAAAGCGCTCCCAGGTGAGGCCGAGGTCGAGGTAGGTTGCGAGCAGATAGAGGGCGACCAGGCCGGCCCCACTCGAGTGGACGAGCCGTCGTTTGAGTTCGTCGGCCATCGTTTCGTCTCTGTCTCTTCCGTCGGAGGTGGTGACCTTCAGTGCGTCGGTTACGTTTGGGACGTGGTTGTCGCCTGTGTGGTTCGTCCTGGTCTGCTGGTCGTGATCAAACACTTGTATCCGTTGCGCAGACTGTCGCTTCCTGGTGGTGTGTTAGGAAAGCCACCGACTGATATACGCGCCGATTCCCCCAATCAGTGCCCCAAACCCGGCAGCAACGGGGTACGCGGTGAGTAGCAAGACGATCGATTCGAAGACGACGGCCTCGATGCCGAACGTCAGTGCGCGTTCCGTCATGATGAGAAGCAAGGTAATCGGTCCGAGAACGAGGACCGAGATCGCACCTGCACAGCCACCGGCTTTCAGCACCTCCTGTCGTGGCCCGGCGTAGAGTGCACCGGCGAGAGCGCCACCGACGAGCTGTCCGTAACCGACCGTGTACGAACTCGTGAGCAGTCCAGTCATATTGTACTCGACGATATTCAGAAGGGTACACACGATTGCACCCCAGAGAACGGCCGCCGCGAACGTGCCGCTCGTTATCGAGCGAACAATTTCGTCCTGAAGGGTGGACTGCTGGTGAGCCATTGCTCGCTGAAAACGTCACTCCCGAACGATAAAACGTCTCTGTTCGAGCAGCATTACGGATAGTTCGCCGTCCCGATGAGGGTTAGCCGAAGTACGCTTGCTTCTCTCTTATCGGCTCGTGTTTGCTAATCACACTCTTTGGCGGCTGGAAGACAGCGTCGTAATCGGACTCGGTGGCCCCTGTTCCCCGATCGCTGTCCCCGTTCATCCTGTCGTCCCTGTTCTCCTGTTTTGCTATACCGCTATCCCACTACCCCCGTCAGAGCTCGTCGAACTCGAGTTCACCTGCTCGAAGATCCGCCATAATTTCGGGGAGCTCCGACACCGGCAGTCGCTTCTGCGCCGTCGTATCTCGCTCGCGGACCGTGACGGTGGTCTCCTCGTTTTCGAGCGTCTCGTAATCCACGGTCACGCAGAACGGCGTGCCGACCTCGTCCTGGCGGCGGTAGCGCCGACCGATGTTACCCGAGTCGTCGTAGGTCACCGACAGACCCACGTCGCGGAGGTCCACGACGATCTCGTCCGCGGTCGCCTCGAGTTCGTCGTCGTTCTGCAGCGGGAAGACGCCGACGAAGGTGGGCGCGACTTCGGGGTCAAGTGCGAGGTAGGTACGCTCCTCGCCGTCGACCTCGTCCTCCGCGTAGGCGTGGTGAAGGACGGTGTAGACCAGCCGATCCACACCGAAGGAGGGTTCGACGACGTGGGGGACGATGTGCTCGCCGGCCTCGGTCTGTTCCTCAACTGCGAAGCCGGTCTTCTCGACAGGGATTTCGTGGCTCTCGCCGTCGAGTTCGATTTCGACACTGTCGCCCTCGAACGCAGCCCGGTCTCGGCCGGCGAGGGACTCGAGTTCGTCGACAACGTCCTGTGCTGCGCCGCCAAACTCGGGACCCAGATAACTCATGTCGGGGTCGACGGTTGCGCGCTCGACAGTCTTCGGTTCGTCGTACTGCCGGAAGACGGTAAATCGGTCTTCGGAGTATTCGGCGTGTTTCGAGAGGTCGTAGTCGCTACGGTAGGCGAAGCCGGCCATCTCGATCCAGTTACCGTCGATTTCGCTCTCGGCGTCCCAGCAGTCCGCGGCGTAGTGTGCACGCTCACCCGAGAGATGCTGGCGGAACCGGAATCGGTCCATGTCGACGCCAACCGCGTCGTACCACGGCTTCGCGACGCCGAGGAAGTAGGCGACCCACTCGTCGCCGATGATGCCCTCGTCGACGGCCTCGCCGATGGTCGTCTCGATTTCATCGCCGTCCGCTGCGTTCTGCTCGGCCGCCGGATAGAGCGTCACCTCGACGTCCGCGACCGCTTCGAGGTCCGGTTCGTCCTCCTCGGGATCGACGAAGTACTCGAGTTCGGCCTGCGTAAATTCACGCGTCCGAATGATGGAGCGCCGGGGACTGATCTCGTTGCGGTAGGCGCGGCCGATCTGGGTGACGCCGAACGGTAGTTGATTCCGGGCGTACTCCTTGAGTCGCGGGAACTCGACGAAGATGCCCTGTGCAGTCTCGGGGCGGAGGTAGCCGGGCTGGGAGTCGCCGGGGCCGATGTTCGTCGCGAACATGAGGTTGAACGTCTCGACGGCTTGGTCCGCGAGGCCGGCACCGCAGGAGGGACAGACGAGTTCGTACTCGGCGATGACCTCCTCGACCTCGGGGATGGGGAGGCTCTCGGCGTCCTCGTACTCGGTGTTGTCCTCGACGACGTGGTCCGCGCGGTGGCTCTCGCCACACTCCGGACACTCCACGAGCATGTCGTCGAAGCCGTCGAGGTGGCCCGAGGCCTCGAAGACGGGTTCGGGCATGATCGTCGGCGCGTCGATCTCCATGTTGCCTTCGGCGACCGCGAAGCGGTCGCGCCAGGCGTCCTCGACGTTGCCTTTCAGGGCTGCGCCCTGCGGACCGAAGGTGTAGAAGCCGCCGACGCCGCCGTACGCGCCCGAGGACTGGAAGAAGTAGCCCCGGCGCTTTGCGAGTTCGACGAGTTTCTCGCTCACATTATCGCTCTCAACAACTGCTTCGTCTTCTTCGGTTAGATCGTACTGTGTCATATGTCTTATTTAAGACTCAATTCATTCGTAGAGTGCTTTGAGGATATCTACGTCACAGACGATGCCAACGAGCTGCTCGCCGGTCACCATCGGAATCTGTTCGATATCGTTGCTGATCATCTGCTGTGCGCCCTCCTGAATCGTCTTCTCGGTCGAGACCGTCACCACGTCATCGCTCATGAACTCCCGTACGGGACCGTTTGGAATCTCGATGTCCCGCGTTGGGAGGTAGCGACTGCCGACGCCCTTGATCCCCTCCCAGGACCACTCCGAGTCCTGATCCGGGAAGTTGTTCCCCGTCTCTTCTTCGCCCTCGACGATGCGGGCGACCTCGATGATGTCGACCTCCGTGAGGACACCGCTCATCCCACCCTCGTCGTCCAGTGCGATCGTGTAGGGGACGTTCGCGTACGACAGCCCACGCTCGGCGACCGACAGCGGCGCGCCCTCGTAGGTCGTGTTCACGTCCTCGCTCGCGTAGCCGCCGACGGTGTCGTCAGTTTCCTGATCGCCCGTCGCAATCGCGTGGATCACGTCCGTCACCGTGATGATTCCCTCGAACTCGCCGTCGACGACCGGGACGCGGCGCGCGCCCTCCTCGACCATCGTTCGGGCGACCTCCTCGAGTGTCGTCTCGCGCGTCGTCGTCGGCACGTCGTCCATCAACATGACCAGCTGGTCTTCGTCGGGCTGCTCGATCAGCGTATCTCGAGAGACCAGTCCGCGGTACTCAGGGCCGTTGTCCGTCGGTTTTACGACCGGCACTGACGAGAACGACCGTTCCTGGAGGTACTCGAGTACGTCCGAGCGGGTGCCTGGCAGGTCGACGGTCACCACGTCCTCGCGGGGTGTCATCGCGTCGGCTACGTTCATGTCCCTACAGTAGGGCAAAAATGAGTATAAACCCAGTGTTTCGTGCGCCCGTGTTCACCAGATATGTGAGATATATTTCACTTTCTGACAGGTTGATTCGACGCGCTTATATGTCTTGGATTGCCACTCTCTACCATGGTGTCGAAACCCCACACCACAGCGGCAGACGAGACGGTCGTCGGCTCGATTGACTCTTCCGATTCGAGCGACGAGTACGTCATTGCGGATATCTCGGCCGACGACGCATGGCTCTCCATGCGAGCGGACGAGGCGATGACACTTCCGGCGTGGCGATAGGGGGTTTCTGTTCGACACGGTGGGGGCCTGTCGGGCTGCAGTGGCGTACGAGCGCACCCTTTGTTCGTATCCGCTCTGTCTTGGTTACCGTCATCGTGCGACGGCGCGTATCCCCGCCGTGAACGGCGAGGCTTTGCGCCTGCTCAACCTGTAAAACCGCTCTTCGAACTTGCCTTGTTTCGCCTCATCAAGGTGCTCACCGAGAATCTCTTCAGCGTCGTCAGGTCGTGATGGACGTTTGTTCGTGGGGTTGAGTACGAAAGCCCTAGTTTACGGAGAAACGTGCCATCTAGTATATTTCCTCTCGAAGACATAGCACTGGAACTACCGACGTGTCGTCTCGCTCCGGGAATGTTACCGTAACCTCGGCAGATTGGGGCGTCGATTCGACGACTGTTTCGAAGTCCACTTGGGGTCCCCAATTCTCACCCGATCCATATTCGAGTTCACCCTCGTTCGAATACATTGTTGTATGACGGACGACAGGGACGACAGCGGCCTCGCTCTCGAATTCCGACGGGTCAACGGCTTCTTCGTTCTCGAAGAACTCGTCCGTGACCGCATCCGGTTCAACGTCCATCGCGGTTTCACTTATTTCGGCACCATCTACCGTCCCCTTCACGATACCCTCTTCTTCAAAGAACGTTTGGACGTGATCTATAGCGGCGCTCGTTGCCTGTCTTGTGCCCCATTCGGCAAACGCCATCTCTTTCGTCTCTCCCGTTTCGGTCTCGATGGAGACACGATTGTCGTCCCTAGACTGTTCGTACTCTTGGTCGGGAGCCGCTTCAATCGAAACGGGGGGTGCTTCACCGAGAGCCAAAGTACGTTCGGTGGTCCCAGCATCTTCGCCGTCAACCTCAACACTCACTGTCTTGGGGATTCCGGCCACCTCGTCGGTGATACGGAGGACTAATCCATGATAGGCCAAATCGTGGTCTCCTGCGTCTGGAGAGACGGTCTCTACAACTGCATGGATACCGGACTCCGTGCGATCCATCGCCGCCAGTTCTAACCGATGCGGACTTGACCACAATCCCGCCAAGATGGCCACAAGATATGACTCGTTGAAATCCGTCTCGTTGATAAACGCATCCACATCCTCGTGCTGCTCTAGCCGAGCTTCGGCTGCCGCTCTATCGGCAAGAACTGTCTGGTAGGATGACGGTGTGCTTGATAGGCCATTTGCCAGTTCGCCATCCGCAAGGGGAGAGGCCCGATAGAGAGACTCAACGGACATCCCAACAGGGCTCTCTGATTCAGTTTCTTCTTCTCTGCCCAAGCACCCTATTACTCCGAACGAAAGGAGCGACGACGTTGCGATGAATTTGCGCCGTTCCATCACAATAAAGTAACCTCCTAACACCCAAATATCTTCTTCAAACTCAAATACCGATTGCAGCTATCGTCAAACACGCGAGTACGACCAGAACGGCTCAATCAGAGTTCCCGCTGAAAAGACAGTTCCCAAGTCCAGAAACAAGTGAAACGATCTCAACTCTAATCGCATAGACATCGTGCGGTCGGATGTGCAGTGATTCTCGGTGGCGACTACAACATTTAGTACACCGTCGTTGATGTCGTAGTTGATGGTCGATCATCAGCGCACAGGCAGCCGACGTGACGGCGGTCGAACCGGCGGGAATCGACCGTCCGGGTCCGGTGTCGGCCCTGGACACGGTCCCAGACCCAGAACCGACTCTGGAACCGGACTCGAGTCCACGTCCGACTCTCGGTACTCGATCGCGTCGTTGCTCTCGTCGCTCGTCCCCGAGCCACTCGCTCGGCGAGCGATTTCGGTGTCCGTGACGAGCGACCGCGACGTTTACGCCCAGGACGAGGACGTCTCGTTCACCGTCACGTTTCGGAATCGGCTCCCGGTTTCAGTTGCCGTGCCGACCCCGCGCCGCCGGCGCTGGGGCTGGTCCGTCAACGGTGAGCTCGAGGCGAGTGACGAGCGCCGGTATCTCCAGTCCGCCCCCTCTACGTTTCGGTTCAGCGCAGGTGAGCGAAAGGAGATCCGCGTGACCTGGAACGGCCGCTTCGAGCGGACCGCGGGCCGCCACGAGTACGTCGTTCCCGACCCGGGCGAGTACGAGATTCGGGCGTTCGTCGCGACCGACAACGGGCGGTATCAGCCGACCGATTCGACTGTTATCCGAATTCGGTGACCGATTCGCGAAGGCGGGTGTGTTTGAGTACGGTGTGTCGAGCGTGAGGTGTGTAGAACAAAGTGCGTGGTAGCGCGAACGTCGACCGCATCCCACGATCATCCCCCAGCTCGCGCCACAACAGATATCGTCCATATCGGTCAGAATCCCTCGCCTGATACGGTCCGTTGTAGTTCTTTACCGGTGGCCACTGCCTCGTCCGAGCGATTACCGGTAAAACGCTACAACGATCCGTATGAGCTGCCATCATCACACAGCTAGCCGTTCACCGCCGATTGCTATGGGAAACGAACCGAGAGTAGCGGGGGCGAGAACGCAGCGAACGGAGCGAGGGTGGAGACC
>NZ_AOIN01000033.1 GCF_000337135.1 Natrialba chahannaoensis JCM 10990 | reverse complement strand
CTCCCTCGCGCCATCAGAGATGTGTATAAGAGACAGGGTATCGTCACCGAACTCCGGGGAGTGTCGGACTGTTCGTCGAGCCTTTGCGACCGTGCGGTTACAGGCGGCAACCGTAGCGAGGATCTTACTCATTCATGAGTTAATAGTAATGGCGACCACATAAGTGTTTATAATATGGAAGATCATGTGTTTATCATACATGTATTTCTCCTATCTGTGAACGAATACAGGTGTTTGGGGCATAGATGGTGTTCAATACGAACTCTCAGAAATAACTACTTATGAGGTAACTGATCTAACGTTATGTGTGTGAATTGTGAGTGGTACTCGCCACACTGCCAGATCCACCCACCTCACCGATGTAAATGGCAGGCAGTGAAATGCGACTCGCCGCCGTACTCCGGCTCGATCTCGTAGGCCGGTCGCTCTCGCGCACAGATACTCTGCTCGGCGAAGGACTCGAGTAGCAACGTCGTCGCAGACTGCCAGGCGACCACTGGCGATTGACCACCGCCAGCAGTCGCCTGTCCGCCGTCGGTGGCCGTCTCGCCTTGCTGTCCCGTCTGCGTCACCTCAGTGGCTGACTCGTGATCCGTCGCGATGAGTTCGATGGCCTCCTCGACGATTCGGCCGGGTTCGCCCTGTGGGAGCGTCCCACCGAAGAAATCGGCGCGCAACTCGGCGGCCGTCATCGGCTCGAACGTCCGGCGCTTGACTGCCCGCATGAACGCCCGCGTCTGCGCCCACTCCTCGTCGGTCCAGTCGTAGGTCTCGGGCGCGATCAGCCGTGGACACCGCGTTCGGAACCGACACCCCGAGGGTGGATCGATCGGACTCGGCACCTCGCCCTCAAGTACCCCCCGTGCGCCAGTCTCCCGGGGGTCGGGAACCGGGATGGACTCGAGTAGCGCCTTCGTGTAGGGGTGCTGTGGATTCTCGAAGAGTTCCTCCTTGTCGGCGAGTTCGACGATGTTCCCGAGGTACATCACCGCGACCCGGTCGGAGATGTGGCGGATGACAGAGAGGTCGTGGGCGATGAAGAGGTAGGTGAGTCCGAACTCATCCTGCAGACGCTCCATCGTGTTCAGCACCTGCGCTTGAATCGAGACGTCGAGCGCGGAGACTGGTTCGTCACAGACGATGAAGTCCGGGTTAACCGACAGCGCGCGGGCGAGGTTGACCCGCTGGCGCTGGCCGCCGGAGAAGGCGTGGGGATACCGGTTGTAGTGGTGTGGGTCGAGCCCGACGCGCTCGAGGAGGTCCTTCGATCTGGCCTCGCGCCCCTCGTCGTCGAGCATCCCGTGGGCGCGCATCGGCTCCTCGATGATCTGGCCGATCGTCAGCCGTGGATCCAGCGAGGCCTGCGGATCCTGGAAGATCATCTGGATCTCCGAGCGTTTCGTCCGCAGATTCTCGCCGCTGAGCGTCGCGAGATCCTCACCTTTGAACGAAATCCGCCCCGCGGTCGGCTCGAGCAGACGCAGAATCGTCCGGCCGAGCGTGCTCTTTCCACAGCCCGACTCGCCGACAAGGCCGAGCGTCTCGCCGCGGCGAATGTCGAAGGTCACGTCGTCCACGGCCTTGACCCGCTCCTCGCCGACGCTGATCGGCGGGAACTGGCTCGTATCGAGGGAGACACTCGAGAACAGGCCGGAGCTCTGGTTGAAGTATTTTTTCAACCCCTCGATTTGGACGAGTGGCTCGCCGTAGGGGATGGTTTCGCCGGACATCTCCGAGCCGAACTGGCCGGCCTCGCTCATGTCGTTTCCGGTGCCGGTGTCGGGCCCCGACGTACGCTCACTCATTGTGTTCACCTCCATCAGTTCGCTCGCTCTCGCCGCTGGCGCTGTCGACCGCGCTTGCGGGGAGCTGCTGGTCGCCTCTCGCACCGTTCTCGAGTGGGGCACTCTCCTCGTAGTCCGAACCGAAGACATCGTGCTTGATACAGGCGGCGCGGTGTGGGTGGCCCTCGGCGCGTGCGACCTCTCTGTTCTCGGGATGGATGCGCTTGCACGCTTCTCGTGCGTCGGGACAGCGCGGATGGAACCGACAGCCAGACGGCGGACTGATCGCCTCCGGCATCACGCCCGTGATCGGGTCGAGTTCCTCGACGGTTCGGTCGGGCCGTGGCATCGAGTCCAGCAGCGCGTCGGTGTAGGGGTGTTTGGTGTCGTAGAACAGTTCGTCGACCGGCGCTTGCTCGACGATTTCGCCGAGGTACATCACGTTCACGCGGTCACAGATTTCGGCGACAACACCCATGTCGTGGGTGACCCAGATAAAGCTCGTATCGTACTTCTGCTGGAGTTCGTCGACCAGGTCGATGATCTGTCCCTCCACCGTTACGTCGAGCGCCGTCGTCGGCTCGTCGGCGATGATGAGACTGGGTTCACAGGCCAGCGCCATTGCGATGAGCACCCGCTGTCGCATCCCGCCGGAGAACTGGTGGGGATACTCCTCGTAGCGCTCTTCGGGGTCGGGAATACCCACCTCGCGGAGCATGTCGATCGCCTCTTGGCGTGCCTCGCCGTTCGGTAGGTCGCGATTGAGTTCGATGAACTCGCGGAGTTGACTGCCGACGGTGAAGACGGGGTTGAGCGACTCCATCGGGTCCTGAAAGATGACGGCGATTTCGTTACCCCGGATGCGCGTGCGCATCTCTTCGTTCGAAAGCATGTTCTCGTGTTCATGGAGTTCGCCGTCGGGACCCTCCTCGAGCCCGAAGATCGTTTCGCCCTTGTAGGTAATTTCGCCGCCGACGATCTCTCCTGGCGATTCGACGAGGCGGAGGAGACTCATCGAGGCGACGCTCTTGCCGGCACCGCTCTCGCCGACGAGGCCGACGATCTCGCCCTCGTAGACCTCGAAGGAGATGCCGTCGACTGCACGTACTGTTCCTGCATCCGTGAAGAACTGGGTCTTGAGGTCCTCGACGCGAAGGAGTGGTTCTGCGCTCATTGGTGGGGTGGTATCGTCATCGTCGGTGTTGTGATCGTGCAGTGTTGGAAGTGTCGTGCGGTGTCGTGTGGTTTCGTGATCGGTTCAGTCGTCGGTCAGTCTCGGTTCCATTGTCGTGGGTAGTCACTGTTAGTCGTCGATTCGTGGGTCGAGTGCGTCCTGCAGGCCGTCGCCGAACAGGTTGAAGCCCATAATCGTGACCAAGATTGCCAGGCCGGGCCAGATCGAGAGCCAGACGTTCGAGTGCATGTAGCCGTGTGAGACGTTGAGCATCTGTCCCCAGTCGGGCGTCGGCGGCTGTGCGCCGTAGCCGAGGAACGAGAGGCCGGCAACGATGAGAATCGTGACGCCGATCTGTAACGTCGCGTAGACCAGCACGGGCGCGAAGCTGTTCGGAATTACGTGTCTGAGGATGATGTTTCGATTCTTCACACCCGACGCCTTCGCCGCCTCGATGTAGTCCATCTCGCGTACCGAGAGCACCTCGCTGCGGATGATCCGTGCAAAGACGGGAATGAACGTAATCCCGACGCCGATAATCGCGTAGGTAATATCCGGCGTGCCGCCGCTGACGAACACCGTGAAGACGATGATGAGGATCAGCGGGGGGATCGCGTAGACGGTTTCGACCATTCGCATGAGCAGATCGTCGATACGTCCGCCGTAGAAGCCGGAGACCGCGCCGATGATCGTTCCGCCGACGAAGCCAATCAGCGTCGAGGCGATGCCGACGCTGACGGACACCTGCGCGCCGTAGACGATTCTGGTGAAGTAATCACGGCCGCTCGGGTCGGTTCCGAGCGGATTGCTCATCGACCCGTCGGCGTGAAACACCGGTGGGACGTTCCCCTCACCCTGTCCAGGCGGCGGGATCCGCTCCGGATGATCGAAGATCGGTAACGTCTCAGCAAACGTGAAGTCCGACATCGCGCCGAACGTAAGCCGCGAGAGGTTGCTGTCGACAACCGTGTACGCCGAGATCAACAGCACGACAGCGACGACGTACAGCCCCCATCGCGCAGTCGTATCTTGCATCACCTTCGCGAACGTGTAGCGCCAGCCGAATTTGGCTTCGACATCCTCAGATGGTCCGCCGGCGTCAGTGTCCATCTGTCCCTCGCCAATCGCCATGGTCAGACACCTCCGGATTCGCTGGCGCTGTCTCGGACACTATCCCAAATCGTTCTTGAGCCGCTTCCACCGACGGTCGTGATACTGTCTCGTCGCATGTTCAGTCACGATCTCCGTAGGTCACTCTGGGGTCGATGTAGGCGTAGGAGATGTCCGTGATGATCACACCGATGACGAACATCGCACCAATCACGATCGTGATCCCCATGATCAGTTGATAGTCGAGACTCTGAATCGCCTCCAGGAACAGCCGTCCCATCCCGTTGATGTTGAACACGTACTCGATGAGTACGGCACCGCCGAGCGCCGTCGAGAGGTTGAGCCCGACGATCGTGATGATCGGGAGTTGGGCGACCTGGAAGGCATGCTTTCGCAGAATCGTCCGCTCCGGCACACCGTACGCTCGTGCGAGTTTGACGTACTCTCCCTGCAACGACTCGATCATCTGCGTGCGCTCGACGCGCATCAGCGTCGCCATCTGCAACGTCCCCAGTGCGACCATCGGCAACAGTAAATGGCGTATCGTCTGGAACGCTAACTCGAGATACCCGCTGTAGCCGTAGTGATCCGGACTGCGCCACGGATAGACGAGTCCACTCGAGGGCAGCCACCCGAGCTGAATCGCGAAGATCAGGATCAGCATGATGCCGATCCAGAACGAGGGGGTGCTGACGCCGATGAGCGCGACGATACGTGAGACGTGGTCGGTCGGCTCGTTTCGTCGGGTTGCGGCGATGATCCCGAGCGGGATTGCGGTTGCGAGCGCGAAGGCGTACGCGGAGATAACGAGCAGGAGCGTCGGGCCGGCGCGCTGGATCATCAGTTCGGTGACCGGGCGGTCCCGGTGGATACTGTGGCCGAGGTCGCCCTGCACGAGGTTGGCCATGTAGGTGACGTACCGTTCGTGGAGCGGTCGATCGAGGCCGTACTGGCGCTCGACGCGCTCGATCACCTCCTGGTCGACCTCCTGGCCCTGTAGCATGAGCCGGACGGGGTCGCCGGGTGCGAGATTCGCGAGGATAAACGTGATGACGGTGATCCCAATCAGGACGGGGATTGCCTGAATCACGCGAAATGCTGTGTATCGTAGGAGTCCCATGTGAGTGCGATAGCGGTGTCGGTGATGGTGTCGTTCGTAGTCGAGTTCCAGTGTCGTTCGAGTCCCACTGCAATTCCTGGTCGTGCTCCGATCTCTCCCTCGGTGTGTCCGGATTTGGGTTCGGCTCTGGCGCAGCCGTCTCGGATCCGAGTGGGGGAGCCAGCCGGGGCCTGTCGAGTCAGTTCGGATCATCCACAGACCGGTTCGGACCAGTCTGGACACTTCAGACCGGCCCAAACCATCCTCGGCCCACTGTTCCGGCCTTAGTTTAGCCCGCGACCGAGACAGTCTCGGATCAGTTGTCGATCCAGACGTTGCCGTACTCGGAAACGGGGCGCGGGTTCTGCTGAACCATCGGATGGGCGTGCAGATCTCGGACGTGTTCGTCCGCGGCCATCGTGTTGTGGAACGAGTACGCCGGGAGCGACGGCAACTCTTCTAAGATTTCGAGCATCACTCCCTCGTAGAGTTCATACCGTTCGTCTTGGTTTGCCAACTCGCGGGCCTCGGCGATATCATCGTGGAAGCTGTCACTTCCCTCGTAGAAGTGCGCCTGATTGACGCCGACTTGACTCTCGTGGTAGAGGTTGTATATGTAGGCGTCCGGATCCGGTCCACCAGTCCAGCCGAGGAGATACGCCTGGAAGTCGTCCGGGCTCGGGTCCTCGTTGTACACCGTCTGGTCGAGCAGCGTCCCGAAGTCGAGCGTCTCGGCCTGGGCACCCTCGTACCCGATCTCGTGGAGACGGGTCACGATCCGCTCTGCCAGGTCGCCGCGATGATCGCCCGGCGCGACGATCGTCGGACTCCAGTCGTCGTCGACCGCACCGTCAAGCAACTCTTCAGCCTGGTCTGGATCGTACTCCGGATAGTACTCGTCGTGCCACTCATCGAGTGGGAAGTTCCACTGCTCGTTCGTGATCGGTGGGATCGGGGCTGACAGCGGCTGGGCGACGTTTCCGAGACGCGACTCGACGAAATCTGTCATCGAAAACGCGTGACAGATTCCCCGACGCACGTCGGGATCGCCTGTTGGCGCGTCATCCCGACAGTTGAACGTCAGGTGCATGTACGACGGGCTCTCACTGATGTGGACTCGCACGTCGTCGTCACCCTCGAGTTCCTCCCAGTCGTCGTTGGGAACGTCGGCGATCGCGTCGGTGTCGCCAGCGCGGATCTCGCCGACTCGACTCGCTTCGTCAACGTTGTCGACGAACGTGATTTCCTGGAGATACGGTTCCGGTTCGTCCCAGTAGTCGTCGTTGCGTTCGAGGGTAACGTACTCGTTGAACTCGAAGTCGCTCCAGACGAACGGGCCGGAACCGATCGGATTCGTGTTGAACTCCTCGCGGTCGTCCTCACTCTCTCGTTCGCTCTCGGGAACGATCGAGATCCCCATCGTCTGCAGTTCCCACGGCCCGTACGGATGCTCGAGGTCGACCTGCACCTGGTAGTCGTCTATTGCCTCGGCTTCCTCGATCATGTCGTACTGGGCTTCGTTGACGCTGTCCTCCTCCTGATAGGCCATGAAGGTGTGCGCCACGTCGCTTGCGGTCAACTCCTCGCCGTTGTGGAACTCGACCCCTTCGTGAATCTCATAGATGTACCGTGTATCGTCGCGTTCGACATCTGGCATGTCGACGGCGACCTTCGGTTCTAAGTCGAGGCCGGCGTCCCACTCGTAGAGGCCGTCGAACACGAGGTTGTACACCTGCGCGCTGTAGGCGTCGTTGGAGTGGATCGGGTCGAAGTCTTCGTCCCGTTCTAGCTCCTGGGTATACTCCATCGTGCTCTCACGAGCAGCGTCCTCGTCGTCGGGTTCCTCCCGATCGTAGTCGTAGTCTGCGGGATCGATGATGTCTTCCTCACCGTTTTCGTCCTCACCGTTCCCACCGATGCACCCTGCGATGGCCGTCGCCGACACTGCCGTTCCAGTCGCAAGAACGTATCGCCGGCTGACGTCTGGTAACTTCCGTACCATCCCGTCGATATACACAGTCATCGACTCTTTGTTATCCCCTCCCAAACCGGACGAATAGCGGGGATACTGACGGCGACTCCATGGTAATGCGCTTTTACACGTCTTTTGCTGTTCTTCGGTCACCACTGCTGTGTACTATCGGACACGTGTGGTACCGTGAGACGCCAGTCTAGCGGCCTCTCGACCATCTCTGCTCATTTAGTTTATCGGGCGACACTCACGGTCGGTGATCTGTTGTACGATACTACTTCCCTCCATGACTTCCGATGGCGTCACAATTGCACTTCGGCGGCGCTCCAATCTCGGTTCAGTACTTGCCACAATTGCACCCTCACACGCTACAATTCTCCACCGACGCACCGCCACAATTGCACCGATACACCGCCCCACCGTCCGCTTCTGACTGGAACAGTGACCTTTTTCCACCGGCACATACAGTATCGCTGTATGAACTACCGAGCCGTCGACACCGACGCGGAGTACGTCGCCCGCCTCGACACCGGCGCGGACTGGCGCGCCGAACTCGAGTCGCTCGCCGACGAGGTCGCGGCCGACGCCGCCTGGTTTAGCGCCCTCGGTGCCGTCCAGGACGCCGAACTCTGGTTCTACGACCAGGACGAGTGTGAGTACTACCCCATCGAGTTCGACGAGCCACTCGAGGTCGCAAGCTGTGTCGGTAACATCTCTTTGCTTGCGGACGAGCGCTTCGCCCACACCCATGCCGTCCTCTCTGACCCTGACGGCACCACTTACGCCGGTCACCTGAACGAGGCGACCGTCTGGGCCGGCGAGGTCCACATGCGCGTCTTTGAGGAGGGTCTCGAGCGCGAGTACGACGAGACAACCGAGCTCGACCTCTGGCTCTGAGATGCGCACAGAAGACGAACGATACTTCGAGCAACTTGAGTCCCAGCTTGAGGCGGCGTTCGAGGTCGCCGAAGAAGCCAAAGAACGCGGCGGCGATCCCGAACCCGATGTCGAGATTCCGACCGCACGGGACATGGCTGACCGCGTCGAGAACATTCTGGGAATCGATGGCGTCGCCGAGCGCGTCAGGGAACTCGAGGGCGAGATGTCTCGTGAGGAGGCCGCTCTCGAACTCGCGGAGGATTTCGCGGAGGGTCGCGTCGGTGACTACGAGACGAAAGCCGGCAAGGTCGAGGGCGCGGTTCGAACGGCGGTTGCCCTGCTCACGGAGGGTGTCGTCGCAGCGCCGATCGAGGGGATTGACCGGGTCGAGATCCTGACGAACGACGACGGGACGGAGTTCGTTAACGTCTACTACGCCGGCCCGATCCGCTCTGCGGGTGGGACAGCACAGGCGCTCTCCGTGTTGGTCGCAGACTACACCCGCGCGCTCGTCGGTATCGAGCAGTACGATGCAAGACAGGAGGAGATCGAGCGCTACGCCGAGGAGATTG
Source organism: Natrialba chahannaoensis JCM 10990 (assembly GCF_000337135.1). Lineage (GTDB taxonomy): Archaea > Halobacteriota > Halobacteria > Halobacteriales > Natrialbaceae > Natrialba > Natrialba chahannaoensis. Next base: position 11,211 of record NZ_AOIN01000033.1, on the reverse strand, counting down.
CCCTCTACGACAAGGAGACGGGCCTGCAGTACTGCCCGAAGGACAAGGAGGCGAAGTTCATCGCCAAACACCTCCCGATCATGCTGGACGGGGAGGCGACCGGCGACGAGGAGGTCTCCGGCTTTCGCGACCTAGAGCGGGTCGACACCAACAGCGCCCGGGGTGGGATGTGTCTCGTGCTTGGTGAGGGGATTGCGCTCAAGGCCCCCAAAATCCAACGCTACACCCGTAATCTCGACGAGATCGACTGGCCGTGGCTGCAGGATCTGATCGACGGCAATTACGCGGCCGATGCGGAGGACGACGAAGACGCGGACAACGCGGATACCGAAGACGGGAACGACGAGGGAGACAGCGACGAAGAGAGCGAAACAGACGCCGAGGGCGCGGCCGAGACGGACGAAGTTGACCCCGACGACGAGACTTCGGACGAGGACAGCGACGACGACGAGGGGCCGCCCCGCGTCGGCAAATCCGAAAAGTTCCTCCGGGACCTGATCGCCGGCCGGCCGGTCTTCTCCCATCCGTGTGCGGCAGGCGGCTTCCGCCTGCGCTACGGCCGCGCGAGAAACCACGGCTTCGCGACCGCTGGTGTCCACCCCGCCGCGATGCACCTGGTCGACGACTTCCTCGCGACCGGCACACAGATCAAGACCGAACGACCCGGCAAGGCCGCCGGCGTCGTCCCCGTCGACTCCATCGAGGGGCCGACCGTCAAACTCGCCAACGGCGACGTTCGACAGGTCGACGACCCCGCCGAAGCCAAGGAGATCCGAAACGGCGTCGAAGCAATCCTGGACCTCGGCGAGTACCTCGTCAACTACGGCGAGTTCGTCGAGAACAACCACCCGCTCGCGCCCGCCTCCTACACCCCCGAGTGGTGGATTCAGGACATAGAGGCTGCTGGCGCGGATATTCAGGCCCTGCAGGACGACCCACGCATCGACCTCGAACATCCCGACCCCGACGAGGCGATCGAGTGGGCACTCGAGTACAACGCGCCACTGCACCCCATGTACACCTACCTCTGGCACGACCTCACGGTCGAGGCGTTCTGTGCGTTGGCGGATGCGGTGGCGGCGGGGCGGGTTGAGCGGCGTCTGGACGAGACTGGCGGCGGCGTAGACATCCTCGTCCTCGAGTACACCGAGGCCACACGCGAGGCACTCGAGACGATCGTGATCGAACACCGCCAGCGCGAGGGCAGCGGCGAGGACGACGGTCGCATCGAAATCGACGACTGGCGGCCGCTCGCGCGGTCGCTTGGCTGTGAGATCCGCCGGACGGCGACCGACGGCTCCTCGCACTCTCCTGGCGCGAACGTCTCTCCCGACGGCCCGGACGCGAGCACCCCGTCAGCGACGATCGAACTCGAGCGCACCTGGTCCGACGACGATCTCTCCGAGTGCGCTCGTACCTGGGGCCACGAGGACCAACCGGACGGCTCGAACGCCGTCGAAGCCGTCAACGAGGTCGCACCGTTCGACATTCGAGAACGCTCGCCCACTCGCATCGGCAACCGGATGGGCCGTCCGGAGAAATCCGAGCGCCGCGACCTCAGCCCGCCGGTCCACACCCTCTTTCCGATCAGCGAGGCCGGCGGCGCACAGCGTAACGTCGCCGACGCGGCCAAACACGCTGAAACCATGTCGGACACGCCCGGTATCGTCGAAATCCAGATCGGCCGCCAGCAGTGTCCAAGCTGTGGCACGGAGACGTTCAAGAACCGCTGCCCCGACTGTGAGACCCGAACCGAGCCTGACTACCGCTGTCCCGATTGCGAGCAGTCACTCGACCCCGACGACTCCGGGCGCGTCGAGTGTGGCCGCTGTGAGATCGAGGGCACCTGTGTCGAGACCCGCGAGGTCGACATCAACGACGAATTCCGGAGTGCACTCGAGTCCGTCGGCGAGCGCGAGAACGCCTTCGAGATTCTGAAGGGGGTCAAGGGGCTGACCTCGTCGAACAAGGTTCCCGAACCCATCGAGAAGGGGGTCTTGCGCGCCAAACACGACGTGTCGGCGTTCAAAGACGGCACCGTCCGCTACGACATGACGGACCTGCCGGTCACGTCCGTCCGCGCGAACGAACTCGATATCGACGTGGGGCAGCTTCAGGCGCTCGGCTACGAGGAGGATATCCACGGTGAGCCACTGGTCCACGAGGATCAACTGGTCGAACTCAACGTGCAGGACATCGTCCTCTCGGACGGCGCGGCCGAGCACATGATGCAGACAGCCGACTTCATCGACGACCTGCTGGAGCAGTACTACGGCCTCGAGCCGTTCTACGAACTCGAGGATCGTCAGGATCTGGTCGGCGAACTCGTCTTCGGCATGGCACCACACACGAGTGCCGCAACTGTCGGGAGAGTGATTGGTTTCACGAGCGCAGCGGTCGGATACGCTCATCCGTACTTTCACGCCGCTAAGCGTCGCAATTGTGACGGTGACGAAGACTGCGTCATGCTGCTCATGGACGGACTTCTCAACTTTAGTAGAAGTTTCCTCCCCGACAAACGAGGCGGGCGCATGGACGCACCCTTGGTCATGTCCTCCCGGATCGATCCCTCCGAAATCGACGACGAGGCCCACAACATGGACATCGTCTCGCAGTACCCCCGCGAGTTCTACCTCGCAACCTTAGAGCAGGCCGATCCGGAGGATGTGGACATCCAGATCGGCGAGGATACACTCGGCACCGACGGCGAGTACACCGGCTTCGAGCACACCCACGACGTGACAGACATCGCAATGGGACCGGACCTCTCCGCGTACAAGACCCTGGGCTCGATGATGGACAAGATGAACGCCCAACTCGAACTCTCGCGGAAACTCGCTGCCGTCGACGAAACAGACGTCGCAGAACGGGTCATCGAATACCACTTCCTGCCGGACCTGATCGGCAACCTGCGTGCGTTCTCTCGGCAGGAAACCCGGTGTCTCGACTGCGGCGAGAAGTTCCGCCGGATGCCACTGACCGGCGACTGTCGGGAGTGTGGCGGACGCGTCAACCTCACCGTCCACCAGGGGTCGGTGAACAAGTACATGCAGACGGCAATCGAGGTCGCCGAGGAGTACGACTGCCGGGACTATACCAAGCAGCGACTGGAAGTACTCGAGAAGTCACTCGAGAGCATCTTCGAGAACGACAAGAACAAGCAGTCCGGTATCGAGGACTTCATGTAACCGTATCGGTCGGCTTGATCGTCTCTCCGTCCGATTCTAACTGTTCTCTGGTGGCATCGTATTGGCTCCGCCCTGCGTGCTCTTGCCTTCTACTCGAGTCCACCCGCACCTCGCACCCGCTCTCTTTCTCGTTTCCAATCCTATTTCGTATAGCGTATCTCAATATATTGGCGGTATATCGGCACAGTACGACGCTCACGGAAACCGGACTGTCAGACCCCACAAACTGCGTGCTGGCTTTATGCGCTCTCGAGTGTTACCACGCGTATGGGTTCCGAACACGAATACGACAACTCACATCTCGGAGTCGGCACGACGGTCTACACCGAAGACGGCGAACCGCTCGGGGACGTTCGTGGCTTCGACGAAGACGGTTTCTACGTGACAATTCGCGACGGGATGGAGGGTCTGAGCGTCGAACACGTCCGCTCCGGCCACGAGTTCGGTGAAGCACACCTGATGTGGCGCTGTCTCGAATGCGGAGAGATGGGTGACCTTGATCAGGATCTGCCCGAGGAGTGTCCTTCCTGTGGCACGGAGCGAGAGAACCTCTACTACTGGACGGAAGACTAGCAGCTTTATCGCGTTGGCGTCCCGAAATTCGCACGATGGAGGTTGTGGTCTTCGGAGCCGGTAGTCTCGGCAGTCTCGTTGGCGGCGTGCTCGCCCGGGCCGATGAACACGCAGTGACACTCGTCGCTCGCGAGCCACACGCGAGGGCAATCTGCGAATCCGGACTCCAACTCAGTGGCGAGTTCGACGAGACAGTCACGCTCGACGCGACGACGGACGGCAGGGAACTCGAGGCTGACCTCGCGATTGTGACGGTCAAGTCGTTCGATACGCCGACGGCAGCCGAGACGCTCGCAACCGGCGCGTTCGACGCCGTGCTCTCGCTGCAAAACGGGATGGGAAACGAGGAGACACTCGCCGCTGCGATCGATGCGCCGGTTCTGGCGGGAACAGCGACCTACGGCGCGATTCTTCAGGAACCGGGTGTCATCAAGTGTACGGGGGCCGGTGAACTCGTCCTCGGTTCTCTCGATGGAGAGTCAAAGGCAGGTGACTCGAGTTCAGCTACCCGCGCGACGAACATTGGAGCAGCGTTCGATCGGGCGGGACTCGAGACGGTCGTTGCCGAGGACATGCCGCGGCGGTTGTGGACCAAACTCGCTATTAACGCGGGCATCAATCCGGTAACGGCGCTCACGGAAACGAAGAACGAAGCGGTCACGTCCAGTCCTGCGGCCGAACTAGCGAGGGAGGCAGCCCGAGAGACGGCGCGGGTTGCACGAGCAGCAGGAGTTGCTCTGCCCGAGCAGGATGCGGTCGCGGCGATGGACCGCGTTGCGACAGAGACGGCTGCAAACACGTCTTCGATGGCCCAGGATGTCGCTGCCGGTCGACGAACTGAAATCGATTCGATCAACGGCTACGTGGTTGATCGAGCAACGGCTCTCGGTGTCGACGTACCGACGAATCGGGTGCTCACGACGTTGGTTCGGACGTGGGAGCGAGGCACTGGTGTCCGCTCAGACTAGCGACTGTTGGTTGGAGAACGCTATCTGCGTAACGATGCCGACGTGATTCGTCTGTAGACAAAGAACGTCAGCCGTGTCGCCGTCGAAATCAGTAATCGGTAGCCGTCTCGAGTTACCGTGACGAAATCGCACCGAGGCGGATGACGCGTTAGAAGGGAGCTTCCGGTCCTTCGTCGGCTTCGCCGTCGTCGTCGACGGTCTCACCGGGGAAAGAGGGACTCATGCCACCGCCCATGTCGTCACCGCCGTCCATGCCGGTGTGGGCGTTGACTTTCTCGATCTCGGGGATCTCCTTGACCATGCGGCTTTTGATCGCCTGAATCGTCATCGGGGAGATACCACAGCCACTGCAGGCACCACCGAGTGCGATGGTGACCTCGCCGCTCTCGCGGTCGAGATCCTGAATCGCTGCGCTACCACCGTGCATCTGGATCTGTGGGAAGTTTCGTCGCAGGAAGTTCGCGACGCGGTCCTCGAGATCGTCTCCGCCTTGGGTTTCGGTACTCATGTATCGGCGTTGGGGGCGAACCTCCCTAAACCTTCCGTCGTTTTCCGCTGGCGGGCATCGTTACCCGGTGCCACTCCCATTCCACTCCCTCGGGATCACTCGTCGTTCAGGCGGGCCTGCGAGTCTGCCCCTGGCTCAGGCCAGACCGAACACGCGCTCGAGTTCGGTCTCGATCTCCCCGACGTGGATCTCGAGTACCTCTTCGAATCGCTCTTGGTCGGCGACTACGCCACTGAGCCGATCGTATGGATTCTCGGGGAGTTCGATGCGGAACTCGCCGTCTGTGTCGTCATCGTCGCCTACGTAGAACGGCTCACTCTCGTTCAGCACCTGTTGATCGATTGCGTGGACCAGCTCGGAGTCGTACTGGTCGTTCATTCGGTTGAACGCGTTTTTGTAGGCCTGCTGGAGCTCGGGGAAGTAGTTAGCGTACTTGTCCTCGAACGCCTCGGGATCGAACTCGGTGTTCGTGTTTGCCATACTGGTGCTACAGGCGAGCGAGGACAAAAGTCGGACGATCAGTTCCGGCTCTCTGGGAACTGCTGGCAGATGGTCATGCGAACTGACACCGTAGGGGGACCCTACAGAGCAGGGTGCGAATGCAAGCCGAACCGACACCCCTCCGAGTGGCGCTATCGACAACTATGCCCCCTGATCACCACCCCATTCCGTGGGAGCAACTGCCCCCGGAATGGGGTCCTACTGAGCACGACGATGGTCGTTTCGCGTACCGACACCGTGAATCGCCAACCGTTCTCGTCGCCGATCGAACCGCCGCAGCGAACTCTCACCCCGGTTTCGGTCTCAGTTGTTACTGGGAACTGCGCTGTCGCTACTCGCTTGGCGACCGCTCGCTCTCGGAGGCAATCGCTCGCGTTTCCACCCGCAGCGCCGCCATCGAAGGGGTACTCGAGTGTATGCATTGTGTTCACCAGTCGGTCGAGCAGCCAACCGACCCGATCGAGGTGATGAACGCGCTACGTGATGTTTCAATGTCGGATGTTGTTCCGGAGCAACCGTCTCCGCCGGAGTAGGCCCGGTTTCTGTTATAGACTTCCTGAACACGACGGGTTCCGAAAATGTGTTATAATGCATAGGTTGAACGGTGACTACTCACCAGTTTGATGACTATTTCGCAGTTCGACGAGTCAGTGAATTACGCTATTCTATCAAACACTTGGAAAGTTTTGTGGACATCGATGGCCTCGTCGAGAACGACCCACTCGAAGTTGTGCTGAGGAGAGTGTCGTGCGTCTCGACTCCCGTTAGTACTCGTCACGATCGAAGTTCCCTTTTGGTTTGCCGTATCCTTCGATGTCGTACTGTTTGGGCGGTGTTTCACCCATGTTCCGGTACACGTCTCTGATCTGGCAGATGAGGTTGTTGATCAGGAAGCCCCGGAAGTCCTCGGGGTAGACGAAGTCTTCGGGCACTTCTACGAACGGAGGCACCATGGGGGTGATCTGTGTGGTTCCCTCCGAACNCCCCGGAAGTCCTCGGGGTAGACGAAGTCTTCGGGCACTTCTACGAACGGAGGCACCATGGGGGTGATCTGTGTGGTTCCCTCCGAACAGCTCGCTGGCGTCCCAGTCGTGTAAGTCTCCTTGATGTCCTCCTTCGAATAGTAAATGTACATGTCCGGCAGGACGTTGACAACTTCGTTATCGTCGTTGATACAGAACCCCTTCATGATCAGGGCAATCCGAGGTTCTCCCTCGAATTCGACTTTACCTTCGGTTATCCCGTACTCCTGTTTGGTTCGCTCTGGATTAATCAGCGCGTGGTAGTACTCTCGGAAGGCCTCGTCGAACTGGTCGAGCGGCATCTTCTCGAGGGCGTCGATCCCACGTCGNTGGTAGTACTCTCGGAAGGCCTCGTCGAACTGGTCGAGCGGCATCTTCTCGAGGGCGTCGATCCCACGTCGCAACTGTCGTGGGTCCCACCCATCACGGACAATGTTGAAATCTGTTTGTGAATGGGCTTCATATCTAGCACGTGCAAGTACTTGATCCATAAGACGTTCTTCTTCTTCACTTAGATTCGAAGAATCGACAGGATAGGAATCTTGGGCGTGAAGGTCGTTTGCTTCTTCGTCTTCGGTATCTATTTCAACCAAATGGGTGTTTCCACGGGGATCAATTATTTTGACACCAATAACACCTTCTTCAATTCCGACGATTTTTGCTTGCATGGTTCTATTGTGCTTGCTGTTTGAATGGGACGAGTTCAGTATCGTGAATACCGATTCCGTCAACCTGGTACTGTTCAGGAGGCTGGCCACCCTGCCTGTAGTAGAGATCTCGAATCTGGCATTTGATCTGGTGGACGATAAGATCCCGGAAGGTATGATCACAGGCGAACGGGCGTGTGAGTGGTGAGATCGTCACGTACACGTCGGGTTCACGCTCGAGGGTAACCGGGGTGTGAACGAGGTCCTGATCTTCAAAATAAAACGTCACGGGATCGGACTGATAGATCAGTTCTTCGTTCGCATCATCCAGATGGAGGTACAAGGCGGTGAACTCCACGTCATCAACGGGAGGCTCCCGAATCGCTTCGAGAAAGTCCATGAAGTGTTCCATGATGGCTGATTGGTCAAAACTCTCGAGGACATCGATGGTCTCGTCGAGAACCACCCAGTCGAAGATGGGGCTGAGGAGGTTTGCGTCCGTCTCGTGATGACCGACGTTGCGTGCTCGAAACTGAATGCGCTCGAGTATTTTCGCAGGTTGGGGATCAGTCTGACCCTCCGCTGTAAATCGGTCTTGAACGTGACCAATGAGTTCACCGTCCCAGTCGAACGACGGGTGATGGGGATAGACACGGAACTCAGAACTCATCTGGATCGAAATTGCCGGCAGGCTTTCCAAATCCTTCGAGATCAACGTTTGCAGGCGGCTCCNGGGATAGACACGGAACTCAGAACTCATCTGGATCGAAATTGCCGGCAGGCTTTCCAAATCCTTCGAGATCAACGTTTGCAGGCGGCTCCTCACCCATATTCCGGTAAATATCGCGGATTTGGCAGACCAAATTATTGATTACCGAGGCGCGAAAGTCCTCTGGATAGTTGAAATCGTCAGAGATGCTCACGAACGGTGGCAGCATCACTGTAAGTTGTGTCGTCTCATCCGAACAGCTAGCCGATGTCCCCGCGGTGTACGTCTGTTCGGTTTGGTCATTCGTGTAGTAAATATACATGTCAGGTAACACGTTTACGACTTCGTTCTGGTCGTCGATACAGAACCCTTTCATAATCAATACGATCTGGGGTTCGCCGGGAAATTCAACTGATCCTTCGGTAATCCCGTACTCTTCTCTGGTCTTCTCAGGATTGATCAGCGCATGATAATACTCGCGGAACGCCGCGTCAAACTTCTCTGCAGACATATTTTCAAGAGCTTCGATGCCGCGCTCAATGTGCGGCGGATACCAACTCGGTCGAAGAATATCATACTCTGTTTTTGTGTGTGCCTCGTATCGTGCTCGAGCTGCAACTTGATTCATGAGACGTTCCTGTTCTTGGGTTCGCTTCGATGCGTCGAGCGGATACGATTCTTGGGCGTGGAGATCTTCGGAATCCTCGTCTTCAACGTCAATCTCAACGAGGTGTTGATTTCCACGTGGATCGATAACTTTCACACCGATAATGCCGTCTTCGGTGCCGATGATTTCTGCCTTCATGAATCTATTTTGATTGTTCGCTGAAGGAAACAATTTCAGAATCGTTGATCCCTAACCCCTCGACCCGATATTTCTCTGGAGGTTGGCATCCTTGCATGTAGTGGAGGTCTCTTATTCTACATTTAAGCTGGTGGACAATAAGGTCCCGGAACCGCTTATCACAGGCGAATATCTCCTCGAGCGGCGGGATCGTAACATAAGCGTCTGGATCGCGCTCGAAAGAAAACTCAGTGTGAGTGAGGTCATCGTTTTCGTGATAGAACGTTACTGGATCAGATTGTCTAACAAGTTCATCACGACTATCGTTCAGGAAGAGGAACAGTGCAGTATAGGCAACGTTGTCGGCGGGCGGATTCTGAATCGCTTCGTAAAAATCCTCGAAGTATTTCATAATCTGTGGAATATCGAACGATTCGAGTATGCCGATGGTGTCTTCAATGACGGTCCAGTCGAGAACAGGAATGAGAAGATCGGCTTCAGTCTGGCGATGAGCCTCGTTTCGTGCCCGGAACTGTACCCGTTTGAGTATTCGGGAGGGCTCTGGATCAGTTTGGGTTGCTTCTGTGAATCGTTCGTGTACGTGACCAATGAGTTCCCCATCCCGGTCGAATAACACGTGATTCGTATATCCCATACAGTCAGTTACTTCGACTGCGATTCCTACCGAATCTTCTCCGATAATATGTGCATCCATCGATTCGTATCCGTTATTCGTCATAATCCTCAAAACGCTCCTCTTTATCCAGTATTTTGATTAGTTCGACGACGAGTTCGTCGTATGCTTCCTTCGGATCCTGCGTCTGTTCTGGCTGAGATTTGATTCCTTTCACAGCTTTCAGAAGGTCTTCCTCTATTCTGTCTCCTATCGCTTTGATTGTCTCTTCAGTGCCAAGCCGATCGGTAACTATCTTCGTGAGGATTGTTGCAACCCCTTTCATACTCCCTTTCGATGCACCATCTGACAGTGCCTCAGCCAGATCAACGTTACGTGAGTTAGCGACATCGTCTCCTGCTGTCTTTGCTGTCCTAGTAGTTCCTGATACACCGGCACTCGTCGTGCCCTTTTTTGCATATTCAACGGGATCCGATCGATTGACATTTTCCGGATCGATCGATGCCATCGTACCGACGAGCACACGCGACATCAGTCCCACCTCCTGCAACGTCTTGATGTATTCATCACGTTGACTCTGGCCTAGATCAACCCACTCCTCGCTCTGTATTGCTCTGAGTTCTTGGAGGTTTTCTTCGACCTGTTCTGGATCCATCGACTGGTCTTCGGTGCCGATCTTCGCACCAGTTTGCATCTGATCGCCGTATTTACTGTCCCCAAATTCCGTTTGCCTAGTTTCAGGCGTGGTTTCTTTATCACCCTCTTTCGCAAATTCATCATCTTCAATTCCAGTAAGAGCTCCAAATGAATCACTAAGCAACTCTCGCTTACCTGAAAGTCCGTCGTACTCTTCGTAATCCTTCGGGAGGCGCTTATCAACCTGATACTCGAGTTGCGCTTTGACAGGCGCGGTAATCGCCCCCACTGTGGTTGCAATAAACGGCTGACCCAGCGAGAGATCGACTACTGCCCCAGCAGACGAATTTTCGACGGCCTCGTTAAGATAGTCTCCCCCGGAAAGACCTTGCCAGTGGCGCTCGATCGCTTTTCCGAACTCCGTAGCGATCTCATCGGATTCGTTCATGAAGAGCGCCAGCGTTCGTTGCTCGCGGTCGCTGAGGTTCTCGATCCCGTCCCGACTGTTGAACAGGATCGAACTGGCGACCTCTTCCCAGGTCCAGTGGACTTCTCCCTTCTCACCCCAGCGCTCACTGTTTCGGAACGCCGATTTGGTGAGGTCCTGAAACGTCGCATTGTCAAACTCCCGCTCGTAGGCCCGCGTAAATGCTGGATGACCGTTCTCGTAGCCTTCACGCAGCGCCTCCGGCAGCTTTTCGAGGANATTGTCAAACTCCCGCTCGTAGGCCCGCGTAAATGCTGGATGACCGTTCTCGTAGCCTTCACGCAGCGCCTCCGGCAGCTTTTCGAGGATCTCTTCGGGCAGGCCATCCTCGAACTCCTCGGGGAGGTCTTCCTCGAGTTCGTCGTCGAGAACCTCGAGGAGTTCGTGTTTGTGCATCCGCTGGACGGACAGGGCTGCTTGGCTCGGCGTGAGCGCCCCAACGCCCGCGTCCGATCGGAGCGCCTCACTGGCAAGCTCGTCCGCCTCACGCTCGTACGCACTCGAGGAATCTCGCACCTCGAGTTCCTTTGCAGCCGGCAATCGAGTGACCTGTC
>NZ_AOIN01000032.1 GCF_000337135.1 Natrialba chahannaoensis JCM 10990 | reverse complement strand
GGCGAAATCGACGGACACGATGGGGCGCACGCAGATGGCGGCTCTGGACCTCACGAAGGGCAACCCGTGGTGCGGCCAGGTCACGCGCGACAGTAGCGGGAAGAACAAGGAGCCGTGGATTCTGGGGTACAAGGGCGAGAACGGGCCGTTCTTCCAGTGGGCCGTCATCAAACTCGTCGGCCACGATGTCCCGCTAATCCTCGATGCGATCCCGGTCGAACGTGGTCGAAAGCGGGCCGACATCGTGGACGATCTCCTCGACGGTGCGACCGACATCGTCCCCGGCTTAGACCNGATGCGATCCCGGTCGAACGTGGTCGAAAGCGGGCCGACATCGTGGACGATCTCCTCGACGGTGCGACCGACATCGTCCCCGGCTTAGACCTCGTGATGATGGACCGCGAGTTCGCCAATGACGGCGTCAAAGACGCCTGCGAGGACCACGCTGTCCACTACCTGAATCCGGGTGTGGTGCGGTCCAGCAGCGACCACGAACACCAGATTGCCAAGCTCGCCAGCGAGGACAAAGAGTTCGACGTCGTCGAGCAGGAGCGACTCGACGATGGACCGACGCGGAAGGCGGTCTACCTCCCGAAGCGCGAGTGGGAACGAGAAGACGAGGCCGATGACGGCACGGACGTGACGATTCGCCANATCGGCGATACAACACCGCTCTCGGCGGATCGTGACGGCGACTCGCCGTTGAGCAATCTTCTCGATGAAGTAGCGGACGAGGAGGAGATCGACGAGCCGACACGAGTCGAAGCGCCGACGGTACCCTTCGAGACGAACCTGCCGTGGGTAGACGTCGATCCTGCTGACGAACAGGAGATGAAGCACCAGATCGGGCGGGTAATGGTCCGGTATAAGCGGCGCTGGGGTATCGAAAACGGGTTCAAGAAGCTGAAGACGTTCC
>NZ_AOIN01000031.1 GCF_000337135.1 Natrialba chahannaoensis JCM 10990 | reverse complement strand
GGCGAAGTGGGGGACGGGCCGGCGCTCACGGCGAACTCGTTCCTGACGTTCGCCAAGAAGAATTACGGCCTCGACCCACCTGACTAACCTACTCGTTTCCTCTGGGCTCTCCTCGCTCGGGAGCGCCAGCGCTGTCCTGAGTGCGCTTTCTCCGGTGGTTTCCTTACCGCTATTCGACAGGTTTCATAGACGTACGTTCTCAACGGCTCTCGGAGAGTTATTTCAGACTGTTTAGTTGTGAAAGCTGTGCATCATAGAAGCATCTTCGCAACATCAGTGAACACCATTCTGTATAGCATGATACGATATACTCCACACGAGTGTAGAGTGTCTTTTCCCGTTCACACTCGAACCGGTATCTGTCGCTCCCACCGCCGAGACTACGGAACAAGAAGAAACAGTGGCCTCAGCAGCCACCACTTTTTGGAACAGAGTGTACTCGAGTGTCCAGGTACACATATGCACGCTTCGACCAACAATGGAAGACATACTGTCGGACAGAAGTCAGTGAGCAGTCGGTCACGAATTCGTGGCGTTCACTAAAAGGGAACGCCACAGTTTTGCGACTGACCTTCGAATAGTTCTGTCCGATAGTATCAGGACTTCTCTGTGGCGGACTCATCAGCCTTCTTTGGTAATCGTCGCTGATACTGTTCGACAGCACTACTCGAAGCTCGCTTGAAGCGGTCGGTACCGATAGGGGGTGGCTGTCAGTTCGAAATCGACCTTGCAGTGCTTTTGTCCGATAGTATGGCTCAATCGAATCGTTTGTAATCAGTTATTTTGCTAGCTTGTCTCCTACGAGTAGTCTGTATCCGATGCCCTGTGTAGTGTTTGTCGTACGGTTTGTTGGCCTTGAACAGTTGCAAGCGTTTGTCCAGTCTGGTGGGTAGTGACTAGCCGGCTAGTTGGCAGTCGTGCCGAGTGGTTGTGGAGTGCATCTCGAGTGCTCAAGTGAAGCAATTCGCGTTCGAAGCGGGGGATAGTGTTGTTGGCGACTATGTGCCTAGATGGGCTTTTCGAGCTAGTCTGACTGTTGTGTGTCTTCGTTTGGTTGTTGTGGCGTCTTTGTTCGATCACAACCACTGCTCTGTGTAAATCGTATAATGCAATATAGAACGTTCGGGGCCTGGAACAGAGGGTCGGAACGTTCTGTGCTACAAATCACTAACCTATAGTAACAACTGCAACGATTCACACACTGAGCGCATAGCTGTCGTGCGATCAGATGTGCATTGACTTGCAATGACTACTATAGTAATCGTTCTCTCTGGGAATTAACGGCATCTGAATATACTGTGGATAATTGATGATTGTTTGTGGAAGTAAAACAAGATCTACATATCAACTTATGATGTCGATTCTATAACGCCTCTTCAATAATAAAAGGACTTATATATTGCACATTAAAAGATGGGTGTAGTTCGACACCACGTGTTGTCGACAATCACCCCACGGTGTAGACCAAAGTCAGAGATCCAACTCTCCGAACTGGTTTGAGTTCAGGTGGGGTTTGCCAAACCAAAGAAGCACACACGGAGGATTTACAGAAAACAAACATATGGATAACTCAGAAGAAGATCAGATGAAACAGCTGCTCATGATCATCGGAGTGGTCATGGTTGCTGTCATCATAATAAACATCATCTCCTATGTCTGGATGCCATTCCTCCCTTGGCATGAAGAGCGCGATGCCGGACAGGAAGTCATCGAACAGACATACAACGCAGAGCACGCAGTCTCTGAATACGAATGGTTCCGGCAGCAATACCACGACATTGAGTCACAACGAGCACACGTTGAAAACGCCTACGGTGAACTTGATCGGTTCTACGATATACACGGAGAGAATCCAAACGAGTGGAGCCGAACTGCGGAAGAAGACCATAGCAGAATTCAACAGCGCATAACTGGGAACCAAAACCAGCTTGACACCCTTGTCGAAGATTACAACGCTCGCAGCTCGATGGATAACCGAGAACTGTTCAAATGTCATCTCCCGTATCAGGTTGACGAACGCTTTGCTATCCGCGGACCACCCGGAAGTGGTGACGCTGACCAACCCATGGACACTGACCCTGACGGGAACGCGGTTAGTGGCAGCCCACCACCAGCAGAAGAGTGCGATGGACTCCCTGATACGATTGAAAACTAACACCCAAGAGTGTGTCATAGAAAGCGTCACGTACGAAGCAGCAGGG
>NZ_AOIN01000030.1 GCF_000337135.1 Natrialba chahannaoensis JCM 10990 | reverse complement strand
CAGAGATGTGTATAAGAGACAGGTCAATTGTTGATCGAATAGCCACACGGTACGGCCTCTGTATCGAATGCACAACTGCTGTAGAGCGTATTCGTGAGGTAGATCAGGATGACTGACGGATGGCCGCCGGCCCTGGTGCGGGAGATCGTCGACGGTGACCTCGAGGACAGAAACGGAACACTCCATGCGCACACTGGACGTGTTCCCTCTGATCTTGGTAAGGTGCTCTCGTTCCGTCAGGAGGCGAGACAGCGCCACCACGAGGTTTCTGGTAAGTTCGAGGACTCACGACGCTTCACCGAAGCAGTCGGTACTGTGGAAACGCAGAGAACCACAGACGCAATCCACTCAGGAAACCAGAGCCAACTGGCGTTCGCTCACGGAGTGATCGAACGTCGATACGATGCAACCGCTGTGCCGGAACTGTCGAAACTGTACGGAATCGTGCGGAATCCCGGCCAGATCCTGAACTTCTGTGGTGGAACTGATAACGGGAAGACGAACGTGCTGTTCTTAGCGATTGACACGAAGATGGACGTCGAACCGGAAACGCTTGCAATCGGCAACGTTCCCGCCGAATACATCGATCACCAGTGGACGGAGTACTACTGTGCTGAATCGATGGACGATCTAGTAGATCGCGTTGACGAGGAACCGGACCGACCGAAGATCATCTTCGTCGACGACGCCAGCATCGATCACTCGGAACACTCAGCGAGTGCAGCCGAAGTGAAAGAGCGGCAGGGTCGGCTTGCCCGACTCGCAGCCAAGCAGAAGGCTGTGCTGGCGTACGTGGGCCATCGCGAAGACGGCTACGACCTGTCGAAGCACATCCGCGCGATGCCCGGTGTGAAGCACCTGCAAGCGCTTCGTCTGGACAACCCTGACGGTACCACTGACCGTTACGTTACAACTGTCTATAACGACCAGAACGAGGATAGTGGTGGACTGACTGACCGGGACTTCACGCTAGATCCGCTACCGAAATCCCGAACTGAGTACGACCCCGACGTTGTTGCTCATAATCTGTTCGCTAACTAATGCTCTGTTCTTTTAACATACCAACAAACAAACACCCGCCGAAGACGCACGTCGAGGCGGGTGTGTCAACCCGCACTTTTAATACACGTTGGGCAGACGTTCCACTCAACCGGATAAACCGCCACCCCAGAACAAAGGGCTGGGGTGGTGTGCCGGTTGAGGCCAAGTATCCATGTTTGCCCAGTCAACCGACGTACGTCAGTCAACCACGGAGGGTTTTAACTCTACCGTGGTCAGAATCGATGCCTGAGTGGGGCGATGATCTCGCCGATATCAGGTGCAGTAGCTGTTTTAGAAGAGATATCGTTCCCGCTGAGTCCATCCACGCTCGGATGGAACTCTGCCGGGATTGCTTAACCCCTCGACCCCCGACGATCCAGACGACCAGGAGGGAAGCGACGAGCGGTGACGTTCGTCGAGGTCGTCGGGGTTTGCTGCTCGATCTCCTCGAGGAGCTCCGCTTGTTGATCGAGGACCCAGAGGACCGGACCCGCAACGCGACCCCCCTCCCATGGGGGGTTGACGCGGCAGCCGGTCCGCACGCCGCGCCCGTGGCGCGGCATTCGTGTGCGGTGCGGTGCGGTCGCTGTTGCGGTGGCTGTACGGTGCCGTTGCGGTACCGGACCCTGCAATACGCGAAAAGTACAGTAGACACACCCGAATACGGTAGCGTTAGCCCCGCTAACGCGATTCGGGTGTGTCGTCTCCATAGTCAAGTCACGATGAGCGGCGCCGCGAGTGCCCGCAGCGACGCCGCGTTCTCTCGTGTTGTGACTGAGCCACCATGTGGCCGCTGCGACGGTGACCGGTTCGAGGACGATCCCTCGACCGGAGAGAGGGCACAACAGGGAACAACGCTCGCAGATCGTTTGGTGCCACCACGTGGCCGCTACGACGGTGACCGGCTTGAGGACGATCCCTCGACCGGAAAGAGGGAACACCCACAGGCAACCGACCAAGATGTACGCCAGGCGTTGGAGGCGCGAGGACTATGACACCGCGTGTCCGCTACGGCGGTGACTGGCTCGAGGACGATCCCTCGACCGGAGAGAGGGAACAATGAGCACCGACGACGCGGAACTCGGGACCCTGATGCCGGACGTTCGGCAGTACTCGTACAAGACAGAGTCTGAGAAAGGCGCTACGAAGGCTGCTGACCGTGTCGAAGGCGAAGCTGGAGCATGGCCCGAAGAAATGCCGGACGTGCGTGTGTACGCCGACAGCAGCCTAACGTTGCCCGGCATGGCAGAGAAACCGCCGGGCTGCGGAGAATGGATGCCGATGGAGTTCTGTGACTCCTGTGCTGACGTGAAGATGGGTTCGACGTCGTGCCAGACACGCGGCTGCCCTGACTGCTGGTACCCGTGGGCCCTGAACAGAACCACTGGTATCGTAGAACGCCTAGCTGCTGCCCGTGACGCTGCCGACAGCGGAATCGAGAAGCGTGCTGTCCACTGCGTTGCTTCGGCCCCGCCGGGCTCGATCACGTCGCTGGTAGACATAAAACAGGGCTGGAGAGACGCCTACGACCTCGCTGCTGAGAAAGGAGTACGTGGAGGCTGCGTAGTGTTCCACGGCTACCGCGTCAAAGACGAACCGAAACAGACGTTCCGAGAACTGAAGGAGGCCGACCTCGTTGAAGGAGGAATTTGGCAGTGGATTCGTGAACACGAACGCGACTGGAGGTCACTGACCTACTGGAGCCCACACTGGCACATTCTCGGCCTTGCAACTGATGTCGGACCGAATGACCCAGATGCTGACGACGGCTGGGTCTTCAAGAGGCTCAGCACCCTCACCCCGTTTAAACTCACGGACAAGGACAGCTACGAAGCGATGGCTCGTGTGTCCACGTACCTGCTGTCGCACCTAACGTTCAACCCGGAGGGCGGATCGCATGCTATCCGCTGGTTCGGCGAGTTAGCGAACAACCAGTTCAGCCCCGATGAGCTATCTAACGGACGCTGGCAGGCAATCCAGCGTATCACCCGGGAAGTCGTTGGCGGTCCCACTGATCCCGACGATCTCGTCGTCGACGAAGACGGGCACCTCGTCGAGCCCGATGACGAGAGAAGTTGTGACTGTGAGGACTGCAACGGTGACCTATCTCCGATATGGGACGCTGGAGGTGCCCTGTGTGACCCCGGCTGGTGTGATCGGATCGGAAGAGAGGCTGAGAAACGACTCGACGTGGCGTTTAGATGGGCTATCGGAGAGATCCGAGGACCACCAGGCATGTCGCACGCCAGTAGCGAAGATGAGGCTGCAGAACTGTACGACTGGTTGCTCGATAATCACGGATAGCTTAGCCTGTAAGGTGTAAATAACAAAATAGCTTGGCGTCGAGCGTGCCTGCGCGCATCGGTTAATCCTATTTAAAACCTCGTCGGCCAGATTGTATAAGATAATGTAGTAGACTGTGACTGTATGGCTAACCACCATAGAAACGGAGGCGGCCTTGCGACTCGTATCGGACAGTTGGACATTGTAACATCGCTGATGCTGATGATCCTTGCGGTCGTCGGCTTGTTCGCGACTGGTTTAATGGGAGAGGTGCAGAGCCTCGTAGAAACGCATGAATGGGTACCAGTAACCGGGACGCTGCTTGCTCTTGTGCTGGTTTTTGCCACATCTGAAACGCAAGACCCTTCGCAGATGGAAATCTGGGAAATGGGGATCGTGGCTGTGTCTGTACTGGCTGTTGTTGATGCCAGTTTCTCGGCACTCGGCTACGTAAACCAGTATCTCGGTGCCCATGAACCGTGGACGTCGGTGCTGATCTTGGTCATCCTGATCCTCGCAGGAGCGGTCCTATCGCAATAGCGTAACCATGAGTACAAAACCATCTAACAGTGCTGAGTCTCGACACTCCAGGCGGGAGTACCTGCGCCGGATCGGTGCGACGGCTGGCGCGGTCGCGGTGATCGGTGCGGGTGGCAGTCAGGTAGCGCCACAGTATTCTCCGATCGGTCGTGCCGAGGCGATCGCGCCCGCGGCTGTCGCGTTCTATCTGGCGAGTGGTGCGGCTGCTGGAGTCACAACGGCGTCAGTTGCTGATCTCTGGAGCCGACCGAGTACCGATATTGATCCGGATGATGTGCTGTCTGAGCAGATATACCAGTCGGCGCAGTCGGTCGCGGCTGGACGGGAGTCGTTTGTCGACGAGATGGAGCATGATTTCCTTGGTGTAGAGGACCCACAAAACACTCCATACGGTCGGGTTGCGTGGCAGTCAATACGGTCGTCGTCCGTCCGTGAAGCTGTTAACGGTGGCACAGAGTCTGATGTGGCACAGGCTGCGCAACAGGCCCACCGTGAACAGACGACGAAATCCATCGTCAACATGGTTGAGCGCTGGAATACGGCGATCAATGCGCTTGCTGAGGAAATCGTCTTGACGGTTGAAGAGGGCCTACAGGACACTCTGAACCTCGAATACGGAGATTTTGCAGTTGCAGATCTAAGTTATGCTGAACCACTGGAAGTTGGTCAATCGGATGCGTTCGATGGTGACGGTTCAGTGCTTTGGGAAATCGATGTCGACCTGCCCATGGATGAGACGGATCTGGACCAACGGGATGAGCCGCTGAAGTTGGTGTTTCCGAGCATTGACCGTAACGGAGATGTTCAGGGTGCCGCCCCGTGGCTAGGCCAGTGGATGCCGGCTGAGAATGAGGACTGGAGGTCTACTCCGGTAGTGCAGGCTGAGCACGCGAGTCTGGATACGGTGACGGTTATTGATGGCGACATGATGGCTAGCGTTGTTAGTGAGATTGATGATGCGTATGCTGGTATTCAGAATGATCTGAATACGTATGTCGAGAATCTTTATCAAGGAGTGCACGAGGGTGCGATCGATCCTAGTGATGTGCTGTCGTCACAGGACATTGTTGACGAGTTCGCCGACAGCGACGAGCAAACCCGAGTCGCTGCTGAGCTCCTGGCGGCTGGAGCGAACGTCCCTGACTCAGCTGGCTACCGGGCCCAAATCTCGCATCCCGATCTCCAGTCTGATGAGCTGTGGGGGATGCTGTACCCGCAGTTCGATGGGAACCCGATGACGATAGCGCCCGGAATGACGCTGGACCCGGAAGATTACAATATGGCCTATTTCGGCTATGGCTCGGAGATTGATGATGATTGGCAGACTGTTACCTTGTCAGGGGAGGAGCCGCTAGAGATTTTACGAACTGATGGCGTTGAAGGACAGGAATCTATCGAATCTGTATCGGCAGAGGCTGGAGAGTATGGCCGTGTCGTCTTGTGGACTGGTGAGGACCCGCCTGACCCGATTGCTGAGCCCACGGATCACGACGGCTGGATGGTCGTCGTGGAGGGTGATACAGAGCGGCACGTTGCCGATGTTGCTGACGTAGTGGAAGATGGTGACGATTGGGTGCTTGAAACGACTGATCTCTCCAGTGGTGAGACGATCGCGACTGTCGAGGTCGTTCCATCTGTTGAACACTCTCGGTCGATTGACTATGTTGCTGATCCGACCGAGGTAGACAGCGATGAGACGCTGGAGCGTATGGAAGCACTGCGCCAGCAGGTTGACGACCTCGAGGATGCGCTTGAGGATGACGGCTTCTGGGGAGGAGGCGGTTTCGGCGACTTCGGCGGTATACCCGGTTGGGGGATAGCTGCCGGTGTCGTTGTAATCGCAATCGGGTTGATCGCTAACTCCCCCTTCGGTAGAGCTGTTCGAGAGGCTCGTCGACGATGAAACGAACCACTGTGTTGCTGTTCGGTTGCGTGCTGATCTCGCTCGTCTTGGTCGGTGCCCCGGCTGCGGCAGACGAGAACGTCACGGAAAACTCGAGCATCGAGTTTGACGAATACGAGTGGATTGACGATGACACTGCGATAGTCGATTACGAACTCTCCGACGGAGAGGCCGTGATCCAGATCTACTCAACAGAGTCGAAACAGATTGCAGTGACTGATGCAGGAGGACAGATGCAAAGAGGTGAGGTGGATCGCGAGATTCGCCGAGTCTCTGAAGATGACGTATCAACTGTTGCGGTGCCTGTGACTGAGTATCGAGGTGACGCTGCTGTAACAATCGATACACAAGAGGTGTTGTACGGCTTGCCGATCAAAACCTCAGGAGGCAGCATCTTCGGAACGGACCACAGTACCGGACAGGTGCTTTTCTCTGCTGGTATCGGCTCGGTGATCGGGGTGCTCGTTGTCGGCACCCTGATCGACTACTTCGCAACGAAGTTGATGAAACGGAGACCGCTATGACTGAACCAGAGAACAACCCGGAGACTGACGAGCCTGAGCCAACGGCTGATGCTTCGACAGAAGAACGCTCAACTGTGCAGGTCGTTCTTGACGAACTGCATCGATGGCGATTCTTTATCATTGGTCTGCTGCTGCTGGCTGGAGTCGGTGCCTACGTGTACGGCGTGTCCGTTCCGTGGCAGTTGATCGCGGTCAGCATCGCTGGCCTCCTGGTGTCCATCGCGATAGGTTTCACTGTCGGGTTCCCCGTTGCTGTCAAACGGGCGCGTCCACCGGAACAGACTGGCCTGCTTGTGCTCGATCCCCGACCCCGAGACATCCGGGTCGGTATCGAGTGGTTCGACCGCGACGAAGCCAAGGAACTAACAGTGACGTGGGGATCGCTGATCGAAACACCAACCAGAGACCCCGGAACAAAACTCCTGATCGCGCTGACGTACGACGAAGAAACTCACTCTGCTCGAGGCATCTACCGAAGCACGAAAGAGCCAGATGAGTTGTTGCGTACTGAGTACGACCTCGAGGACTACTATGGACAGATGGAAATTGATGCCGCCGGGAAGCAGACGCTCGAACACCAGTTCAGATCTGCGGTGCGACGTGCGACGATGGCGCTCACGGCGCATCAGGATCGCGTCTATGACGAAGCGACGATACCGAACGGAGAGACGCTAACGGAAGTCCTTGACGACCTGATGCCGAAACCGGACGATGCTGATGACGACGGTGACGTCACCGAGCACGAGCCGGATGAGGAAACCGAAGACGTCGAACACTCGTACCAGCCTGATCCTGAAGCCGGCGAACCAGTCGGTGCGTTAGGACCTGCTGTGACTGATGGTGGTACTGAATGAGTTCTTTACCCTCACTCAATTCGACCTGCTACGTTTGTAGTAAGTCAATTGTTGATCGAATAGCCACACGGTACGGCCTCTGTATCGAATGCACAACTGCTGTAGAGCGTATTCGTGAGGTAGATCAGGATGACTGACGGATGGCCGCCGGCCCTGGTGCGGGAGATCGTCGACGGTGACCTCGAGGACAG
>NZ_AOIN01000029.1 GCF_000337135.1 Natrialba chahannaoensis JCM 10990 | reverse complement strand
GTCCACGACTACCTCGGCAGCTGTATGGACGGCCTCTTGTACGTCGGCGAGGCGATCTTCCCACGCCCGCCAGAGAGTAGATTGGTCGGGGATGTCCTCGAAGCCCAGCTGCGTGCAGAGGAACGGCTTCTGCTTCAGGTACTTGTAGAGGGCCGTGGCGTTCTTCCAGCCCTTGACACAGCGGAGGACGTGGGCACGGAAAACGGCGTTCCAGGGCTTCGGACTGCCCTGTTCGTGGTCGTAGGTATCGTAGAAGCGCAGGTAGCAGGC
>NZ_AOIN01000028.1 GCF_000337135.1 Natrialba chahannaoensis JCM 10990 | reverse complement strand
AGGTCGATGAAATCTGTGGTTTGGAGAACGTATGTTTAAGCCCCAAGGGTCGAGATATTGGGATGGTTCCAGAACTACCCTTGTTGGCTTGAAGCTGTCCTCGAGGTCACCGTCGACGATCTCCCGCACCAGTTCCAGAACTACCCTTGTTGGCTTGAAGCTTCCACGTTCGTAGCTGTTGCTAACGCCGTCACACGGTTCCAGAACTACCCTTGTTGGCTTGAAGCT
>NZ_AOIN01000027.1 GCF_000337135.1 Natrialba chahannaoensis JCM 10990 | reverse complement strand
GACGATCCGACCTACCCAGGTGGCTGGGTCGAGATCGGCCCGGACGGTGAGCCGATCGAGGACTCGGAACCGCACGACACGCACTACCATGGCACGCACGTCGGTGGCACGGTCGGCGCTGCCGCACCGGCTGACGACGACACGCCCGCCTACGGCGTCGCACCGAACGTCGACCTCCAGCACGGTCTCGTGCTGCCGGATGGTTCGGGCGCAGA
>NZ_AOIN01000026.1 GCF_000337135.1 Natrialba chahannaoensis JCM 10990 | reverse complement strand
GCCATATCGTGCCGCCTTTCGAGAGCGATTCATAATTTTGCTTGACCTTGACCCGCCGGTTCGTCGAGCAGATCGACGCGAGACCCCCGGCGAAAATCAGCCAAATGGCGACCCCGCCAATCCCCCGCCCCCCCGAAAAATCCCATCACTCTGTAAGTAAGTAATGCGGCATGGGGGTGTGGGTGGAGGATGGACCGGGAGGAATCAATCGCCGTCATGCGGTTTCGACTTTCGACGGTTCCGGCACGCCGTCGAGATGATTCCACTCGCCGGATTCCCACTCTTGTTTGCGGTCGGTCGCCCACGAGCTACTGAATCCCTGTTTAGCGGCGGCGTCACCCTGCGAGATGCCGCCGTCGCACCACGGCTGACAGTCGAGCAGGTAGGCGCGCACGCGCTCGGCGCGCCGTATCTGTTCGGGGTCGATTTGGTCGGCGTCGTCGTCGCGGTCCTCGTCGAGGACGACGCGGAACGGCGCAGGGTCGTGCTCGGAATAACTCTCCCGAGTGTCGGTGAGTCCGACGAACTCCCCGATTTTCTCGCGCTTGTCCTCCCCGCCGGGCGATTCCCAGAGGATGACGCGACCGGGGTCGGCACGACTCGGTTTCTGGATGACGAGCGTCGTCATCTCGCGGATGGGTTTGTTCATCCCGCTCCAATTGTGAGCGACCAGCACGAGCGACCCACGCTTTGCGTGCGGCCCGTGGCGGTCCTCTTTCTTGCGGATGAGAGTCGCGCGCTCCGCGAACGTCTCGGCTTTCTTCGAGTCCGCACCGCGGCCGGTAAGCTCCTGCATTGCTTCGTCAAGCACGCCGAGCGATTGGCGTTTGTGTGACGCCATCGCCTCTAGCATCTCCACGTCGGACCGCACCACGGCGTCGAAGCCGTCCCACGTCGTCTGGCCGTAGAGCGTCCCGCCGGTTCGAGCGCCCCACGCCCGCGCAACGTCGAGGGTCGTCGCGGTCTTACCCGCGCCGGGTGGCCCGGTGACGACCGCAATCGTGCCCTCTTGCGCGAGCCGAGTCACAATCTCGGTGAGGGCGTCACTCGCCTCACGGTCCTGATTCACGATGCCGACCATGCCCTGCAACTGACTCACGTTCCCCTCACGATAGGCGCGGTCTACCATCGATGTCGCCGCCGACCGCACGATTTGTTTCCCGACGTGACTGTCCAGAAAGTCCTTGCCGCGCTCCTCGTAGATGCCGCAGTACCGATTCAGGAAGTCGAGCACGTCGGGGTCGTTAATCATCCCGGCGAACTCGCGGACGAACTCGTTGGACTTGTTCTCAAGTTCGTTCCGAAGGAATTCGCGGCCCTGTGCGGCCGAATAGATGGTGTTCCGGTCTTGGCTCCGTCCGCCG
This sequence comes from Natrialba chahannaoensis JCM 10990, assembly GCF_000337135.1. GTDB lineage: Archaea > Halobacteriota > Halobacteria > Halobacteriales > Natrialbaceae > Natrialba > Natrialba chahannaoensis. The sequence continues at coordinate 6,551 of NZ_AOIN01000026.1, read as the reverse complement.
CTCATGCGCTCCCTCCGTCGTTCAGAAGTGGGTCGCGCGGTTCGAGCGCGTCGTCTGGGAGGTCGTCGTCAAAGACCATTCCCATTCCGTCGCCCCAGTCGTCGCCGTCGTCTTCGGCGGCGGCGTCGAGCAGGTCGCGGAGGTCGCCGTTCCGAAGGCGTCCCGGCCGGAGTTCGTCGGGGAGTTCGGCCGTGATAATCTCGTCAACTGACGGCTGGTCCGTCACCATCGGTTTCGATGGGTCGAGCGCGGCGTTCTGCGATTCCATCGTGTCGAACTTCACACGCCGGACGATTGCCGGAAGCGCCTGCCGGAGCGATTCTCCGCGTCGAGCCGCGGGTTCGAGGTCGCCGCGGTACTCTCCAATCACGTCCAGCACCTCGTCTGTATCGTGCCGACCGACGAGCGACGAGCCGGGGATAGACCGCCGCCACGTCCCGACTGCGACGTTTCGACCGGGGTCGAAGGCATACGCCTCGTACACTTCCCCCTCTGCCTTCTGGTGCGGATACAGCGGCCCCCACTCAACCTGAGTCTCTGCGAACGTGTCCGGCGAGAGCGACCAGCACGCCATAGGTTCGTCGTTGTTCGCGTTCACCTGTACGATTCGGACGCGAGGCGGGTCGGGGAGGAGGTCGTTGATTTTCCCCGTGGCGAACAGCGCGGCCACGCCCGCGATGACGAGCGCTGAGACCGCGAGGCTCGACCACGCCGGGAGTTCCGCGCCGCCGAAGTACGCCAGCGCCGCGCCCGCGCCACCGAGCTTCAGCCAGTCGTTCACCATTCGCGGACCACCTCAAGGTCTGTCTCCTCGCGCTTGCGCTTCACCCAGACATAGGTCCCGCCGACTGACGCGACCGCTGTTGCGCCAATGAGTGACTGGACGGTGCCCCATTCGACGGGGGGTTTCGCGGCCCTAACTGCGTCAGACCGGATAGCAACGATACCGTCCGCATTCGATGAGGTGACGGTGATTGCCGACGCGCCGTTGAAGTCCTCGGCGCGGAAATTGACGGTGGTCTCGCCGGGGGTCAAGGTCATGCGCCGAACGCGGGCTTTCCCCGCGGCCGAGCCGTCTCCTTCGCTCAGGATTCGGGAGAGAGTCCCGGCGTCGGTGATTGCGATTCGAGTCGGAGTATCCGCCTCGACGACGAGCGAGAACGTCCCATTTGAGAACGACCACGATTTGATTCGAGTCGTCGGGGAGAGTTCGATAGTCTGGGTTGATTCGGGCGTGCTCGGCGTGGCGGTCGCTGTCTCGTTCGTCGCGGCGACCGTGCCGACGAGCGCGGGCGATACAACTGCGATGAGGATTATGAGTGTGGTGATTATTCGGCGCATGGTGTCCGAAAAATTGGGAATCGGTGGGGTTAGTTCCGGGTTGAGACGAGGATGAGCGCGACAATCGCGGCAACGATGATAACGCGGTCTTCGGTTCCAACACCGAAGCCACCGCCGCCACCACCGCCACCAGTTCCGGTGGTCTCATACTGCCTTCTGAGTTGTCGCAACTGCTCGATTTCGTCCGCGAGGGAGCTTGCGTTCGTTGAGTTGTAGAGGTACTTGTGTGGGCTGGTCGTGTTCATCGTCTCCCCTGTCCGGGTGTTCACAGCCTCTAAAATTTCAAACTGCGACCCATATGTGGAGAGGTCAACAATCGTGCCGTTGGCCCCATCTTGAACAGCCATGTAGAAGGTTCCATTATAATCTGAAAATCGGTATGTCTGACCAGTATCCCAGCCACCAGATGCGTCATCTCCGGTGTAGAACAATGTTCCATTAAGCACCGTCGGATTGCCCGAGCCGTCTCCGACTGCAATAGTGTGCGATGCATTGATATCCCCGGAAGCACCGGTTGACGCGAGCATGGCCGCGCCCTGACCGTAGTATCCAGACTTTTTGAGAGATGTGGATGCCTCAGCCCCGATAGTGGATGGGTCCATCATCGCAAGGTCTGACGAGTTTATTTCGCCTGCTTGGTACTGGCTGGACACCTCATCAACGTAGGGGTCCATATTCGCAAGCACTTGTTGGGTCTGCTCTTGGGTTTCGTCGAGCAGATAGGTGTCGTTCTGGTCGTTCGCCCAAGAGCCGAGCGACCCATAATCCTGTGACTCGAAGATTCGTGTCTCCTCGGACGAGTTTGGTTCGACGGCAACAACCCGGATAGGAGATGCTTTTGGTGGGTCTGACGACCCCCCCGGATGGAAACGGGAGCCGGATGGGAGAGTCCTCAGAGAGATTTCTTCAGTATCGACAGATGTTCCATTGACTAACTCGAATTGAATCGTGTTTGTTCCAAGCGTTTCACCACCAGAGTACCATTCTCCATTCCTCTCATTTTGGTAGTAGTATCCAATTGTTTGGTCGGATTGGTTATCTAGACTAGCTATTTGAGTGACTTTAGCGTCCCAATCTGAGAGAATCCGAACCTGAACCCGAGAGTAGTAGTCTCGAACCGTTTGGTTCACCGCGGATTTAGCCTGTGACCGGGATGCACCGTTATTTAGCTCGTTCACCATCGTTATTTTAGCCTTTGACATGGCGACCGTTCGAGCATTAGCCATGAAGTTCTGCGTCGTCGTGGTGTACGAGTCGGTTGCGTCTTTCAGGGCAAGAGCGCTTGAATACGCATTTGTGGCGGTGAGATTCTCATAGTCGGTGTTGTCTGACCAATGACAACCCTCGGTATTGCCGAGAATCGTATTGAACCACGCACCACCGAGGTAGTTTGACGCCGAACCATCGCAGTTGACCATCTCCGCAGATGCGTGTCCGACCGGAGATGACCCTGGAACCACGCCGCTCGTGGCGGCGGTCGTGATGACGATTCCAACGAGCAGCATAACCATGACCCTCCGAACGAGAGTCACGAATCAAACACCTCAACGAGTCCGAGCCGGTCTGCGATGAGAGACCCACCGGCTGCACCAACCACAATCAGCCCTATTTCAAGACTGCCACCAAGCAGGTCGGATAAAATCGTGATGTCTGCGCCCGCGGATAGTCCGGCGTCGAGAGCACCAACCGACGCGCCAAGTGTGGCGACCGTCTCTAGGTCAAGGTCAAGGTCCACCATTAGAGCATCCACCCCGCAGCGAACCCGGCCGTGCTCGTGATGCCGACGTAGACCAAGCCCCAGAGGTCGCTACTCTGGAAGAATGAGGAAACGTCACCGACCAACAGCCACGCAGCGAACACCCCGACCGTGCCGAAAATCGACCACATATAGTAGTCGTCAAGCTTCTCCGCATCGTCTTTGAGAGACGATAGGTCGGTGTTCTCGTTCGTGATGATGATGCCCGCGAACGCGCCGACAGATACCGCGTACGCAAGCGTGATTTCGATATTCCCCGACGAGAAAATCACGTCGGTGAAATTGATATCGAATAGTTGGAAGGTTGCGATGCCCGTCTGAATGAATCCGGCGACCATGAGAGCCACCGTGAACCCCGCGTCTGCGGGGTCGAATTCCATCTTCGACATTACATTTTTAGACTGTCGCAATTAGTGAAAAGTGTTTGTGTTGATGACTGTTTAGTTTGCGTAGCAAATATCCATCTTAAGCCTCGTAAACATCAATCTGTGGCTTTACAAGGCCGATTGCTGACTCTCGGCCACGGTCCGTTAGTCGGTAGACTCCGCCGCCCTTCTCCTGCACGAATCCAGCATCTAAGAGGTCCTGAAAGGAACGAGACACCGAATTTCGGTGTCTCCCTGTCCTCCGAGCAATGTTACCAGCCTTATCATCATTGTGGAGTAACAAATCAACGAGGATGGCTTTCTGTGTTGGCGTGATGTCCATGAGATACCCGCCAATCGCTGGATGGAAACTCATTGTGGTCAATATGTTTGCATGGCTAACAGAATTGTTTGCATTACGAGCAGTTTGGAAGAACTAACAAACGTTTAAGTAATCCTGACTGAACAGTTAGAGCAAGAACTCGGACGTGTCACTCACGGTGTGGCGCGGCGGGAGCAAGATGGCCCCTTGCTCCCGAAGAAGAACCCCCGAAACCGAAGCAACGGTTTCGGGCGTGTATATGAGCTAACGGCGCTATCCGGCTTAAATTCACCGGATATGCTGTTTGCACTGCAAATTTTCGAGGTTCGTGGGCTGTCAACCATGCAACACGACAATCCCGCACTCCGACCAATTCGATTCATCGACGATGCCGAAGCAGTAGCTGACGCGCTCGACGCCGTCGACGAACTAGCGACCCACCCGGTCGTTGGCGAGGTCTCGCGCGAAATCGCAGCGCTCGCACGTGATGCCGCATCGAACCCTGACCAACACAACCTATCTCAGCAATGACCATGACCTCACTAGACGACGTTATCGACCGAATCGACTCCCTCGAATCCCGTGTTTCCGAACTCGAAGCCGAGAACGAACGACTCCGTGCCGAACTCGAAGGCGAGAGAAAGGCACGTGAAGACGCAGAAGACCGGGTTGAAACTCTCGAAGGGTGGCAGAATGGCATGTCTCGATGGAAGCAGTTTGTCAACGACGCTCTCGAAGGAATCGAGACTGCGGACGCCGGCCCTCAGTCGGACGACCTCGTTGGACTCCTCCCCATCGAAAAACTCGCCCGGATGCCCGACGACGTGGCGCGCACCCAGCTCGATACAGCTCAGTCTCGGAACCTCTGGCGTGCCCGGTTCATCTGGAACCACATGGACGACCTCGCTAGCATCGCGGGCGACTCGAACAACCAGAAGTTCCGCGTCACCTCCCCGGACATGATGAAGGCCCTGAAGGTCGCCGGAGAGTCGGACGGCGCGGTCGAGAGCAAGACGACGAAGCGAATCATGGAACGCATCGTTGATTGGACGCACGGACTCGCTGAAATCCGCCACACGTCGTCTGGAGAGCGCGCGCTTGTCATCCCGACCGATTGGGCGGAGCGCCGGGCGGATGTCGTCTCAGCCGAATCTGGGGCGGGGACTCCCGCGGCTGGCGGCGTCGTCAGCGGGGGGCGGTAGACGCGGGGGTTCTCCCCCGCCGACCGGCTCCCGGTTAGGTTCAACACCCTAACACGAATGCGTTGTGTTGGTGGTTCGATTAGCGGTTGGTGCGTCTCTTGTTGCGTTCTTGTTGCGTTCTTGGTCTATGGAATTAACTCCCGAGAGCTATCGGTCCGCGGACCGCCCTTGCTGACGACGGTGCCAGCCGACCCGACTCGGATTGCTATACCGACATACGGTTTACCGGCCGGTACACCGCCGACTCCGAGCATAGAAATCGACGGCGAGAAGCTTTGAACCTGTCTGCAACCGTGTTCCGCGGCCCTAACCCCAAGGGTTAGGGCAGGGAGACCCGACCTCTAGACCCATTCGTATTCGTGTGGAGGTCCGTGATGATGGACTGCGCGGCCGTCATCGACCGCGAGCCGGAGCGCCGGGCGCACCGACTTCCGCCACCACGTCTCTTTGCTCTGGTCCTCGACGGCGAACGCGGGCAGAAGTTCGTCCTCAAAATCCGAGCGCGTCATCCGACCATCGTCCCGAAGGACGCGGAGCGCCGCGCGACCGGCGTCACGTTGCTCCTGTCGCTTTGCGTCCGTCCGTCCGGGCGTCCAGTCGGCCAGCAGGTCCTCGAAGCCGTCGCGGTCGTCGCTCGTCTCAGACGCGTCGTCAAGAGCCGTCTGGTCGGGATGCTCGTCCGGGCGCATCGTCGGCGGCGTCACTCGGTCAACGTGCCACCATGCAACCGCCCGAGCGCCGACTTGCTTGCTTCCCACGTCGTCGGTTCGCTCTAGGATTCGGAGTTGGTTCAGGACGTGCCGAGACGAACACCCGAGTTCGTCGGCTAGGTCTCCAGTCGTCACAACCGGGTCACGATGTCGCAACATCGCGTCCTCAATCGCGTCTAGGTCAACTTCGCTCATACTTCGTTCGTCGTTCGCACGAGGGAACCATAACCGTTCCCACGTGCGAACGACGAACGAATACGGTGGTTCCTTCGCCATTCGTTCGCCATTCGTTCGCCATTCGTTCGCCATTCGTTCGCCATTCGTTCGTGGGAACGCCGGTCGCCCCTGTCCAGAAAAAAGAGAACTTTCTACCGATTCGTACACGTCAAACAATCGACGAATCGACCACTATATAAAGAAACGCTGTTCGCGAGCTTCGTCGACGAGCTGAACATCGCCGTTTTTCGTCGAACGAGATTGAGATTCTAAACATCGCCCGGCTCAGAATATCCGGCGCGGATGTATCTTGACTTGGTTCGAGCCACGATGACCTCCCGCCCCGTAGAACTTGAGCCGGAGAGCACCGGCATCGACCGAGCGCATATCCACGACTTGGATGCCACGACCGCGGGCGCGGTAGGGAACGAACACGTACAGTCCTCGCTCCTCTGCGAGCCGTTCGTGATAGTCTTCGAAGATTCGGAATCGGCCTTCGGAGCCATCACGACGGTTCAGCATCGCGGCTTTGACTTCGACCGGGCGGCCGTCCGACGTTCGGGCGTCGTGCCAACTCCCGTGGTCGGCGTCGAGGCCGTAGCGCCGCTGCGCCGCTTCCTCCGCGAGTCGGCCATATCG
>NZ_AOIN01000025.1 GCF_000337135.1 Natrialba chahannaoensis JCM 10990 | reverse complement strand
CTAAAGTCGTAACAAGGTAGCCGTAGGGGAATCTGCGGCTGGATCACCTCCACAGATCGGGACTGGGGCGACGCCCCAGCCCACCTTTCAGTCCACGTTCGGTCACACCATCCACCCGCCGAACCGAACGGGCACCTTTGAACTACCAAGGCTAACACCTCGTTCCCTCCAGGTTGGAGGGGTGGGCCCATAGCTCAGTGGGAGAGTGCCTCCTTTGCAAGGAGGATGCCCTGGGTTCAAATCCCAGTGGGTCCATATCGCGTCACGATCTCTTCGGAGACCGTGGCGCACGAACCGATGCACCACTCCGCGTAAGCGTGAGTGGGAAGGGTCAATGCAGGCCGGCCGTCTACCGGCGTGCAGATGAGACCGNGATGCACCACTCCGCGTAAGCGTGAGTGGGAAGGGTCAATGCAGGCCGGCCGTCTACCGGCGTGCAGATGAGACCGTGTGTACGTGTAGTCCAGGCGTCCACTGGACCCGTTCCCGGGTCACGATATGCTACACTTCTGGTGTAGCGCCGATCCGATGAACGTGGCTACTGTGCCAGCTGGTGGATCGCTCGGCTTGAGAGCTGAAGACGGACGTGCCAAGCTGCGATAAGCCTCAGGGACCCGCACGGAGGGAAAGAACTGAGGATTTCCGAATGGGAATCCCCACCGCAATTGCTTCGCGCAATGGGGAACGCCGAGAACTGAAACATCTCAGTATCGGCAGGAAAAGAAAACGTAATGTGATGTCGTTAGTACTGGCGAAGGAACGCGATACAGTCCAAACCGAAGCCTTCGGGCAATGTGGTGTTCGGACTGACGATCACTCTCCGAAATTCGACACGAAGTCTCTTGGAACAGAGCACGAGACAGGGTGACAGTCCCGTACTGTCGACNAGTAAGAGACGAGTCAGCTCCAGAGTATCGGGGGTTGGATATCCCTCGTGAATATCCCAGGCATCGACTGGGAAGACTAAACACTCCTCAAGACCGATAGCGAACAAGTAGTGTGAACGAACGCTGAAAAGCACCCCACAAAGGGAGGTGCAATAGGGCGTGAAATCAGTTGGCGATAGAGCGACGGGGCTTACAAGGTCCTGATCATAATGACCGTAGCGCGAGCTACCAGTAAGCTGATCAGGAAGCCGAAGTTCCGTCGTACGTTTTGAAAAACGAACCAGGGAGTGTGCCTGATTGACGAGTCTAACTTGAGTATCAAGGAAGGCGTAGGGAAACCGACATGGCCGCAGCCGTTAGGTGAGGGCCGCCGTGTTCAAGCGCGGGGAGTCAATCGGGCACGACCCGAAACTGGATGATCTAGACGTGGGCAAGGTGAAGCGTGCCGAAAGGCACGTGGAGGCCTGTTAGTGTTGGTGTCCTACAATACCCTCACGTGACCTACGTCTAGGGGTGAAAGGCCCATCGAATCCGGAAACAGCTGGTTCCAACCGAAAGATGTCGAAGCATCACCTCTGCCGAGATAGTTCATGGGGTAGAGCGACGGATTGGGGGACCGCACTCCGAGAGGAGTGCGCCCCCCTGTCCAACTCCGAACCTATGAACGTCGTTCGACGCAGGGAGTCCGGTGCACGGGGTAAGCCTGTGTACCGTAAGGGAGACNGCGCCCCCCTGTCCAACTCCGAACCTATGAACGTCGTTCGACGCAGGGAGTCCGGTGCACGGGGTAAGCCTGTGTACCGTAAGGGAGACAACCCAGAGCTGGGTTAAGGTCCCAAAGTGTGGATTAAGTGCGATCGAAGGTGGTCTCAAGCCCTAGACAGCCGGGAGGTGAGCTTAGAAGCAGCTACCCTCTAAGAAAAGCGTAACAGCTTACCGGCCGAGGTTTGAGGCGCCCAAAATGATCGGGGCTCAAATCCNGTGAGCTTAGAAGCAGCTACCCTCTAAGAAAAGCGTAACAGCTTACCGGCCGAGGTTTGAGGCGCCCAAAATGATCGGGGCTCAAATCCACCACCGAGACCGAGCCGTACCCCTCACAGGGTAATCGCGTAGGTTGGCGTTCTGTTCGGGTGGAAGCACGGATGAGAATTCGTGTGGACCGTTCAGTAACGAAAATCCTGGTCATAGTAGCAGCGTTAGTCGGGTTAGACCCCCGACGGCCGAACGAGTAAGGGTTCCTCAGCAATGCTAATCAGCTGAGGGTTAGCCGGTCCTAAGTCAGCCCGTAAGTCGAAGCTGACAACAGGGAAATAGGTTAATATTCCTATGCCGGTATGCAATAAAAGTTGACGCTTTGGGGCCACCCAGGCTGGGCCTTCGCCCAGTTGAACAGTCGAAGAGCGTGGAAGCCGTAATGGCACGAAGCGATCGAATGGCTGGATAACGCAAGTTGGGTCAACCCAGAGCCCGTGAAAAGACGAGCATACTGTCCGTACCGAGATCCGACACAGGTACTCATGGCGGCGAAAGCCAAGGTCTGTCGGGATCAACCGACGTTAGGGAATTCGGCAAGTTAGTCCCGTACGTTCGCAATAAGGGATGCCTGCCTCGGAAAGAGGCAGGTCGCAGTGACTCGGGCGCTCCGACTGTCTAGTAACAACATAGGTGACCGCAAATCCGCAAGGACTCGTACGGTCACTGAATCCTGCCCAGTGCGGGTATCTGAACACCCCTTACAAGGGGACGAAGGACCCGTTAACGGCGGGGGTAACTATGACCCTCTTAAGGTAGCGTAGTACCTTGCCGCTTCAGTAGCGGCTTGCATGAATGGATCAACGAGAGCGCCACTGTCCCAACGTTGGGCCCGGTGAACTGTACGTTCCAGTGCGGAGTCTGGAGACCCCCAAGGGGAAGCGAAGACCCTATAGAGCTTTACTGCAGGCTGTCACTGAGACGTGGTCGCCATTGTGCAGCATAGGTAGGAGGCGTTACACAGGTACCCGCGCTAGCGGGCCACCGAGCCAGCATTGAAATACTACCCGATGGTGACTGCGACTCTCACTCCTGGCGGAGGACACTGGTAGCCGGGCAGTTTGACTGGGGCGGTACGCGCCTGAAAAGATATCGGGCGCGCCCCAAGATTTCCTCCCCCGCGTCGGAGACGCGGGAAAGAGCGCAAGAGCATACGGAAGTCTGACAGTGTCCGGCACAACGACGGACGCTGACGCGAAAGCGTGGTCTAGCGAACCAATTAGGCTGCTTGATGCGGCCAATTGCTGACAGAAAAGCTACCTTAGGGATAACAGAGTCGTCACCCGCAAGAGCACATATCGACCGGGTGGCTTGCTACCTCGATGTCGGTTCCCTCCATCCTGCCCGTGCAGAAGCGGGCAAGGG
>NZ_AOIN01000024.1 GCF_000337135.1 Natrialba chahannaoensis JCM 10990 | reverse complement strand
GCTGTTCGAAAGAGCACGTGCCGGGCAGCCACGCACCACGGGGTAAGAGCTGAACGCATCTAAGCTCGAAACCCACCTGGAAAAGAGGAGCCACTGAGGCCACTCGTAGAAGACGAGATCGATAGACTCGGGGGGTACGCGCCAAGGCAACGAGGCGTTGAGCCCGCGAGCACTAATCGGCCAAGCCACACATTCATACATATCGCATTGGATCCGTGACGCGAGAACGGGTCCGGACGCAAACTGGACTACACGTACGACACGGTCAGGAGAGACCACCGATTACGGTTTGACGGCGGTTCGATTCCGCTGATCGGCGTTTAGGCGGCCATCGCGGCGGGGTTCCTCCCNAGATAAGCCTGCCTGCGTATTGGTGAGTACTGGAGTGGGAGACCCTCTGGGAGAGCCGATTCGCCGCCCCTACTCATACTTCATCTCATACATAACTTCCGAGCACGTGGTCGTTCACGGTGGTTCGATTCCACTACTCGGGTTTGAAGCGGCCAAAGCGGTGGGGTTCCTCCCGTACCCATTCCGAACACGGAAGATAAGCCCACCTGCGTATCGGCGAGTACTGGAGTGAGAGATCCTCTGGGAGACCCGATTCGCCGCTCCATTCATACTGCATTTCACATTCGGGAGCAACTGCTTTTGCAACCGACTCTGACAACAGATTCTCACAGATACTTCTGAGTGACTTTCGATTCGAAACACATTTTGACTGAGTATGGCACCAGTGTTCTACGTCGGTTGTGTATTCACATTGACGAGCGTCAGAACCTTCTCGTTGATACTCGGCTGGAGTTATGATGTCGTGCACTGGCCGCGTGGTAGCTTTCGAGGTCCCTATCACCTCCGAAATCTCGTCTTTTGTACAACAGTACCTGAATTTCGGGACAGACACCCATCGGCTGTTGAGTTGTTAAATTCGGTCCGATTTCGGGGGAACTGTTATGTACCACTACCGTGATTTACTGTGTGGTATGAGAGCATGAGACGTGCTGGTGTAGACATTGGCGGAACGTTTACGGACGTAATCGTCTTTGACGAGGAAACCGGAGAGATCGAAATCGAGAAAACACCGTCGACACCGGCGAATCCGGCTGAAGGTGTAATCAACGGGTTGACCAAGGCGGATACCGGGATCGATGAACTCGAATTTTTCTCGCACGGATCGACGGTTGGGACGAACGCGTTGATCGAGCGCGAGTTGCCACGAATCGGGTTGATTACGACCGAAGGATTTCGAGACGTTCACGAAATACGTGATGCAACAAAGGAGGATCTCTGGGATGCGTACCAGGATGTCGCCGATCCGTACGTCAAGCGGCGAGATCGACTCGAGGTCCCCGAGCGAATCGACTATGCAGGAACCGTCGTCGAACCGCTTGACGAGGATGCTGTCCGCGATGTCGTGCGAATCTTCGAAAAGCGCGGGATTGACACGATCGCGATTTCGTTGATCAATGCGTACGTCAACGGCGAACACGAGCAGCGCGTTGAGGAAATCGTCGCGGAGGAGTACCCCGAGGCGTTCGTCTGTAGCTCCCACGAGATCTTGCCGGAGATGTTCGAACACGAACGAACGAGTACGACGGTCATCAACGCGGCGCTGGTACCGGTCGTTCGCGACTATCTGACCGACCTCGCGGACCAACTTGCCGACCGGGGCTACGACGGCGATGTACTCGCGATGCACTCCGGCGGTGGGGTGATGACGACCGAGGCGATCGCCTACTACGCGGCCCGTATCGCAAATTCGGGGCCGACGGCAGGCGCGATTGCTGGTCGATACATCGCTCAGCAGTGTGGCTTTGAGAACGCGATCGGATTCGATATGGGTGGAACGAGTGCGGACGTCTCGCTCACACACGAAGGTGAGATTGAGATGACCGACGAGTGGGCCGTCGAGTACGGCTATCCGATCATGTTCCCCTCGACGGATATCGAGACGATCGGTGCCGGTGGCGGCTCCATCGCTTGGATCGACGACGGCGGCTCACTCCGTGTCGGTCCGCGGAGCCAGGGAGCAGACCCGGGACCGGCCTGCTACCTCCGCGGCGGCGACAAACCGACGACGACGGACGCAAACGTCGTGCTCGGTTGGGTCGACCCGGATCAGTTCCTCGGTGGTGACATGGATGCGACCGCCGAACCTGCCCGCGACGTCATCCGGCGCGATATCGCCGAGCCACTGGGCCTCGAACTCACGGAGGCCGCATCGGCGATAGAGCAGATCACTGTCGCCAATATGTGCAACGCTGTCCGCCTCGTTTCGACGAGCAAGGGATACGACCCTCGCGACTTTGCACTCGTTGCCTTCGGCGGTGCGGGACCGCTGCACGCGGCTCACGTTGCGCGCGAAATGAATATTCCTAATGTGATTATCCCGCCGTATCCGGGAATCAACTCTGCACTCGGTTGTCTGCTAGTCGACGTCGAACACGATCTCTCCCAGACGTTCATCGCTGACGCCTCGGACGATGTCGTCGCCGACATCGAGTCGGCGTTCGAGGAGATGGAAGACGAAATCCACGAACGACTGGACGAGGAGGGTGTCGACGAGAGTGACATTCAACTTGAACACGAGATCAAGATGCGCTACACTGGGCAGTGGCGCTCACTCGAGGTCAGTTGCTCGCGTCCGATCGAGAGTATGGCGGCGATCAGATCCCAGTTCCACAGCCAGCACGAACAGACCTACGCTTACTCCGATACGGAACAGTCGGTCGAAATCTACGGTCTTCACGTAACTGGCCGCGGTGTCGTCGAAAAACCCGCGTTTCCTGAAATTGGAGACGGGAGTGCCGATGGAGCGCAGCGGACGACACGCGAGGCGTACTTCGATTCGGAAGGCGAGTTCGTCGAGACGGCCGTCTACGACCGTGGCGAACTCGGAGCCGGTGCGTCGTTTGAGGGACCGGCAATTATCGAACAGATGGACTCGACCGTGGTTGTCCCGCCAAACGCGACGGCCGAGGTCGAGCAAACGGGAAACATCATCCTCAGGGTGTAACTGCTATGACAGACTCAGGCTCAGATTCAGACACACACGCAGACGTACAACCACAAGCCAACATCGACCTCGATCCGGTCACGTTCGAAGTACTTCGCAGTTCATTTACGAACCTTGTCGATCGGATGGCACAGCAGATCCGGCGGACGTGCTACTCGTTCGTGATCTACAACCGCGACTTTAGCAACTGTCTGAACGACGCCGAGGGGAACACGGTGATGCAGGGCTCGAAAGACATCGCTGTCCACGTCGGCACGCTCCACTACACCTGCAAGGAGACCCTGGAGTACTTCGAGGGCGACATCAATCCGGGTGATGTCTACATCGTCAACGATCCGTACCTCGGCGGCACGCACATCAACGACGTTCGGATTATGCGGCCGGTCTTCTACGATGATGAATTGATCGCCGTCACGCAGTCCAATGGTCACTGGGCGGATGTCGGCGGTCCGGCACCGGGATCGTTCAACATTGAGGCGAACGACCACTACGCGGAGGGGTTGCGCATTCCGCCGCTCAAAATCTGGGATGCTGGCGAGTTCCGTGAGGATGTCGCCAACCTTCTGACGACAAATATGCGCCTCTCGGAGGATCGTATGGGTGACCTTCGAGCGCAGACGGAAGCAACGCGTATCGCCGAGGAACGGCTACTCGAACTCGTCGACAAGTACGGCATCGACACGGTCATGACGGCGTTCGACGAGTCGAAATCGTATGTCGAACGGATCATGCGCGAGCAGATCCGTGAGTTGCCGGACGGCACCTGGCACACGCAAGATTACATCGATGCGGACCCGAACAAGGAGGAAGGGTTCGTCACGATCGACGTGGAGATGACGATCGACGGTGACGAGGTCCACTACGATCTTTCGGGCTCTGATGAGTACGTCGGCAATTTCCTGAACTCGACGTTTGGGACCTCCTTCTCGGCGGTCGTTTCCGGGACGAAGATGTTCTTCCCGGACGTGCCGCTTAACTCGGGGCTCTACCGCGTCGTCAGCGCTGACCTCCCCGAAGGAACTGTCGTCGACGCACCCGAACCGGTGCCCGTCACTGGCTCGGTTGCTGGTGCCTACGAGAAGGTGATGAACGCAATCTTTGAGCTCTGGTCGGAGGTGCTCCCCGAGCGCGCGATGGCTGCAGCGTTCAACCTCGAGTACCTACTCGCTGGCGGCCAAGACCAGCGTCCAGGCTACGAAGGACAGGAGTTCGCCTGGTACGATTGGATGGCCGGCGGCTGGGGCGGTCGTGATGGCAAGGATGGCTCCAACGCGACCGCACCGGTGTTTGGTGCCGGACTTGCTGTCCAGTCACTTGAGGGCCAGGAGCGAGACACGCCACTCTTGACCAGCCAGCACTCGATCGTCGCTGACTCTGCGGGGCCAGGCGAGTATCGCGGCGGCTGCGGTGTCCGCAAGGGTGGCCGGATGCTCGCCTGCGAGAATAGCGTCATGTCGTACTGTTCGGACCGCGCCCGTTCGATCACCTGGGGCATTAACGGCGGTCTTCCCGGCATTCCTCATGGTGTCACACTCACCCAGGACGGCGAGGAGCGCCAGATGGGAACGGTGTTCTCGAACGTCCCGATCGACGAAGGAGACGAGTTCGTCCGACCATCGTCGGGCGGTGGCGGGTTCGGTGATCCACTCGAGCGCGACCCTGTGGCTGTTCTCGAAGACGTCAAGGACGACTATGTCTCCGTCGAGCGCGCCAAACGAGACTACGGTGTCATCATCGATGAAATCGATCCGGAGGTCTGTGCGTACGAAATCGATCACGAGGCGACGGCAGACCAGCGCGCGCACATCCGGGAACACCGGACGGAGTGGCTTGAGGAAGATCCCGAAGCGGTCGCCCGACGGTACCGCGACGGCGAGCTTGACACGCTGGATCTCATCCGTCGCTATGGCGTGATACTCGAGTGGTCCTCCGGCGAGTTACTCGAGCAGACGACGGCGCAGTTCCGTGAGTTGCTGCGGGAACGAGCGGTGAGCGAGTGGTCGTAGACGGGCGAGTTGCAATCACCACCCTCGTGACGATCGATTTAACCGCTCACAGCCGTCGTCGGTGACAACAACCAGATCCTCGATCCGCACACCAAATTTGCCCTCGAGGTATACTCCGGGTTCGATACTGAACACCATCCCCGACTCGAGCACTCGCTCGTTCCCCTCGGTGATGTACGGCGGTTCGTGAACGTCGCGGCCGACACCGTGGCCCGTTCGATGGACGAATTGCTCGCCGTAGCCCCGTTCCTCGAGTACCGTCCGTGCCGCGCGGTCGATCGCCTGTGCTTCGACACCGGGTTCGACTGCATCGAGTGCAGCCTGCTGGGCAGCGAGTACCGCATCGTGGACATCTTCGAAGCCGGCAGGTGGTTCGCCGTCGAACACTACGGTTCGGGTTTGGTCGCCGGGATACCCCTCGACGCTCGTTCCGAAGTCGAGCACCACGGGGTCACCACGTTCGATCTGCCGGTCGGTGTGACGGTGGTGCGGTCGCGCGCCGTTCGGACCCGACCCGACGACGGTTTCGAACGAGACACCCTCGCCACCGGCTGCTGTCAACTGCTGTTCGATCTCTTCGGCGAGTTCCGCTTCGGTCATTCCGATCGCATCCTCGCCGAGGTTGCGAATCGCCTCGCTGACGCGGTCCGAAATCGCTGCAGCCTCTCGGAGATTCTCGAGTTCGACTTCGTCCTTTCGCAGTCGGAGTTCGTCGACGACTTCGCTCGCGAGCCCGAACGTTGCGTCGGGGAACGTCTCGCGCAAATCCTGTGTGAACAGCGCCCACATCGTGTCGTCGACGAGGAGCCGCCCGGTCGTAATCTCGAGTTCGTCACCAATCTTTGCGAGGAGGACGGTCGGATCATCGCCGTCGCTCCAGGTTCGAACCGTCGAGACGACCGACTCGGACGCGAGCTGTTCGTTGTACATCTCGGGTGCGAGAAACAGTGTTTCCTCGCGGGTCACGAACAGGAACAGGTGGCGCTCCATCGGCTCCTCTTGAAAGCCGCTAAGATACCCCATATTTGAACTCGGAAACAGAATCAGGGCGTCTGCATCCTCCTGTTCGAGTGCCTCCCGTGCGCAATCCAGTCGTTCGTGGATGAGTGTACTCGAGTTACCCTCGATGTCTGGGGATGTACTGTCTGCCATGCGTGCGTTGCTGTTAGCGGGTCACCGTGCTGATTGTTTGGGTTGTCAACCCGCTTGTTCCGCTGTCGTTACAGTCCACTGTGATATGACTCCTCTGCGTGGTCTTTTGACCGGTATTTGGTTAGCCTTCCTGGTTAGGCTAACCGGTTGGCCTCATCTCCGAACTCCCTTCCCGGTCGTGTTCGTTTCACTCCAGCCAGCTTGCGGTTCACACTCCACAACAGTACTGCTCGATTCAGGATCGCACCCTGCAACTGCAACCACTCACGCATAGTCCGCTCGTCCGCCACGCACAGATTTTCCCCTCACACTCCGAACGTCTTCCTACGGAAGCACCATCGATGCCGGTTACTCGAGTCTCATCGAATTCGCGTCCTACTGTTACGCTGTCTGGTTAGGTTCGCTACTTTTAGTTTCGCTGTTCTCGTCGCTCTCGCTGTTCTCAGTGCCCTCATTAGTATGGTCACTACGCCCACCACGTTCGATCGCTGACACCTTTGAACGGTGTCGACGCAGTCGGCGCAGTCTCACCAGTACGTCAGTCGTACCCCGAATTGCGGTTAGTACCACTATTTAGTGTCTTCTAGAGTATCGAAGTAACCGCGAGAATCGTGGCGCGTGTCCGCCTCTTTCGACCCGATCCTACCGTTAAGCCCGGAGTGTCCCCGTTACTCCGGCAACCCCGACATCTTCGTGAACTGTTCGTATGACAGTTCGATCGACTCGATTGCCATCCCCTGATTCGTGCTCACGAGATCTGGGCCGCGCCACATCGTCGGATACGCGCGTTTGAACTCCCACCCCCAGCCGTTCTCTCCGTTGAACCCCTCTCGCATCTTGACGACCACGTTCTTCCGAGTGATGTTGCCGCTCATCACGTCCTGAATCCACTCCCAGAACGAGGCATCCTTGGTCATCCCGCGTTGCAACACGAGATTCGCGTGTGCGAACGTCCCTGGGAGCGTGTGCACGTGATCGTTCACCCCTCCTTCGCGATAGTCGATCGTCTCGAGTTGCATCGTAATTCCCGAGACCTCGGCGAAGCCTGCGACTGTTTCGCCGTCGATTTCGACCTCGAAGTTGTACTGTGCGTATGGCCCATCTCCGCCCGTGTATGGTGTTTCGTCGCCGGTCATTGGTATTGTTCTGTCTGTCGTATACCGGTTCTAAAAACGGGAGTGACCCGTAATCGTTCGGAGTTGCTGTCAGTGCCCGTTAGCGCTCGTCCAGTGAGTTCTGTAGCACGATTCCATCACCGTCGTCATCGAGGAAGCTGTTGGCTCCCCCAGTCTGCTGGCTGATTCCGCTAGGGCTCCCGGTCGCGCTGTGGCCCTGCTCGTGTTCCGGCGTCCCCGTCTCGTTGATCCGGTCGTTGATATCGCTGATTGCGGCACACCACCGCCGTCGTTCCCAGTGTGGCAGTGTGAGGATCTCGTCGTGGGTCCAGCCGAAGTGATAGGCGATGAACGCGACCTCCTCGAAGAGGGTGTCGGAATCGTACAGCCGCATCACTCGCTCGGGTTTCCCGCTTCGACCTCCGTCTGTTCGTGTTCGTTTCCGGTGTCGTTCCCGTCGTCCACACCATCGGTTACAGCCGTCCCAATCGCGTCGAACGACTCATCCGTTCCGTGCGCTTCTTCGATATCGTCTGCGCCGGTGTTCACACCCGGGGGCTCGACATCTGCATCGGCTGGCGGCGCGAGGTGAGCACCGGTTTCGACGTCCACGTCGAACACCGATCCGCAGTCCGGACACGCCGTTTCGGTGGCGTTCCGTCCACGATTGTTGACTCGTTCGTACATCGCCTGGAGGTACTCGAGGTCCGTGACGAAGAGGTTCTGAATAACGTCTTCGTCGATCGTCTCGAGTGTCCCGAGCTCAGTGACGACACGCGAGAGCAGGACGATGGTCAGATACGACGAGTTCGATTGCACACGCGGGTTCTGCAACGGCTGGATTTCGTCGGCGGCGGTTGCGAGGCGCATTCGGCCCTCCGTGTGGAGTGTGCCGTCGTCGTCGACGTATCCCCGGGGAAGCGTGAACTCGAACTCGGTCTGTAGTGGTTGGTCTGTCATGGCTTGCGGACACCTCGGCCCGTGACTGCCGGCTGCGTACTCGTCGTTGTGCGTTCGACGAACGGCGTGGCTGTCGCCGTTCCCGTGTGCAGACAGCCGTTTTCGTCGACAGTCCAGGTATCACGGTACTGGTTACGGCCGACCGTGTACGTGCGGGCTGTCGACACTGCTGTCCTGTTTTCCCCCTCCGAGTTGGTCATACGTTCTTCCGTTCCATCTCCTCGAATTCAACGGTGTAGGTTTCGACGGCGATTGCTTCCGTGCCGCCCGCCTGTGCGTTGAGTGCTGGGGGTTCGTACTTGCGAATCCAGGCGTTAGTGAATTCGAATCGCAGGGCAGAGTCGCCTGCTTTGTCCTTGATCACGACGGCGATATTCTTTCGTGCCTCCTCTGCGTCACCGTTTGCGACGGCTTTTCGCCAGTCGTCGAGTCGTTCGTTGTCTTCTTCGGCACCGCGGGCCAGTACGAGTGGCGTGTAGTGGACGTCACCGAAGAGCTTCTTCGAGTGCTTTGGGTCGTCTCCTTCGCGGTAGTCCTGTTCGTCCGTTTCCTGGGTCGGCAGCTTGACCTCGAGGAATCCGGGAATGTCAACGCCGTCGAGTTCGACGGCGAACTCCGTGCTTGGAAGTGGTCCGTGTTCTGGCATGTGTGTTATGGTGTTTGTTGTGAGTTGATGTCGTCTGAGACGCTGCTTCGGTCGCAGCGCCCGTCTTGGTTCGGTTATACGTTACGTCTCGTATCCGCAGATTGTCCCGCGTGTCTACACTCGCGGTCCGGAAACAGCGTTGGTGGCGTTAGGCGTCGCCGGTGTCCTGACTGATGCGGAAGATGACGAACTCAGCCGGCTTGACCGGTGCAACGCCGATTTCGACGATGAGACGACCGTTATCGATGTCGTCCTGCGTCATCGTTTCCTCGCCACAGCGGACGTAGAACGCCTCGTCAGCGGTCGATCCCTGTAGGCCGCCCTCGCGCCAGACGGTTGTCAGGAAGTTTTCGGCGGATTGGCGGATACGTGCCCAGAGATCCTTGTCGTTCGGCTCGAACACCGACCACTGGGTGCCTTCGTCGATCGACTGCTCAATGAACAGGAACAGGCGTCGGACGTTGAGGTACTTCCACTCGGGATCGCTCGAGGTGGTTCGTGCACCCCAGACGCGAATGCCGCGGCCCTGGAAGCTGCGGATACAGTTGATCCCCTTCGGGTTGAGCACGTCCTGTTCACCCTTCGTGATCTCGTGTTGCAAACCAACGATACCGCGAACGACTTCGTTTGCAGGGGCCTTGTGCACGCCGTGCTGTGCGTCGCTTCGGGCGTAGATACCGGCGATGTGACCGCCTGGTGGGGCGAGTTTCTCGCGGTTCGTCACTGGATCGAGAACGGTGAGCCACGGATAGTAGTACGCCGCGTACGTGGAGTCAACTGGCGTCTCCATTTCCGAGACAGGACCCGGATTCTGTGGTGCCTGCAGGATTGCGAATCGCTCGCCCATGTTCTCACAGTGAGCCACGAGAGCGTCGGTCAATCCGGTGACATCGTTCTCGTCAGGAACACAGACGATGGAGATGTCGTCAAGCGCCTTGAAGCCGGCAAGTCCAGTTCGGAGACCGGGCTTGTCGATCCCTTCGTAATGGCTCAGGGTAACCTCTCCCTCTGCATCGGGTTTCTCGGGTTCTTCGGTGACGACTTCGACCTCAACCTCTCGCTCACCGGAGCGAATCTCTTCGAGCTCTTCGATGAGGTCGTCCTTCGAGGCATTTCCTGCGATTTCGAACGGCTTTGCGACACCTCGAAGATCGTTGTAGCCCAGGTCCTCGAGTTCCTCTGGGATGTAGACGACGGTTTCCTCACCGTCGGTCTCGACGAGGCCACCGTCGGAACATGCCGTTGGCATGTCGCGGTTCAGCCACGTGAGCCCCTCGACGGGACGGCCGTCCTCGAGATACTCGACATCGATGAGAACGGAGCTAGTCACTTGCTTTTCGTAGAACTGGCTCGACTGTGGGTCACTCGAGAGGCCGTCGAAAACTTCCTCAACATCGGGTGCAGGTTCCGGACGGTTGGATTCCGGTTGGCTGACCTCTTCGAGATCACACGACCAGTAACGGACGATCATGTCGAATTGGCCTGGGCGCTGGCCGTCGCGTACGATGACTCCGACGGATGTTCCCCACTCGCCTGGTCCGTTCGCTTCGATTTCGACAGTTTCCTTGCCGGTTTCGTCGATCAGCGTCGTCGTTGCAACATCGTTTGGATCCACGGCGGTCACACGACCGATGTAACAGCGGCTACCACCGTTCTTGAAGAATCCGTCGACAGCAACGTCGAGGTGAGAGTTCTTCGGGCTCGAACCGTACACACGTTCGAACTCGGCATAGTTCGTTACCAGCCGTGGCTCCACCGGACCACGGCGCGTTTGACCGAGGAAGCCAGCCGTACTCGTGCTAACTCCTTCGACCGATTTGCTTCCACTACTAACTTCCTCAACGTAGACACCTGGGGCCTGATACTCTGGCATTCTTAATTACCTCGTAAGCTTCAACTACGTTATGGACTTTTGAAATTGGTATAATATAATACTTTTGCTTAACCTACACGTTCCAATGACCACCGATTTCGGCGGTTCTACGCTTCAGGAACGACACCAACGAGAATTTCGAGCGACTCAGCCGCTTCACACACCTGATCGTGTGCGTCGATCAATTCGAGTAGCGGTCCGTTTTCATCGATCTGTGACTGGAGTCGAGAGACGGCTTTCAGGTACCGCTCGAGACTCTCTTCGGTGACGACCGATTCGAGGGGCTCACCGAGTCGAACCAGATAGTCCAGCAGCGCGGAGAGCTGTGCGCGGTACACGTCTTCGCGCGTGGTCGCGGCGTGATTGTCGCGCGAGAGCTCTGCGATTTCACGGGTAATTCGTGCGCCTTCGCCCGTGTGTGGTTCGAGTCGGTCGCTTAGCGTTTCGAAGAACCGGACGCGATCTTTGACGGTCTTCCGGAGCAGGTACGTCTGCATCGTGTCTCGCTCCGCTTCGAGTTCGCCCACCGTCTCTTCCATCGCCCTGAGTCGCTTGACGATCCCGGTCAGGTCGTCAGGTCGTTCCTCGGTCTGGTCAGATACCGGTGTCTGGTGTGGGTTGTCCGTGTCGGCGAGATGTGCTGCAAGGGCTGCAAACAGCAGATCATGATCGGCTGCGTACTGTTTGCCGATCTCGGTTGCCGCGGTTGCTATGGGGTCCCATCGCCCGTCTGGCTGGCGTTCGAATCCGCCGAGATAGACGGCCGGATCGTCCGTATCCGGTGTCCCGGTTCGATGTTCGGCGTGATACTGCGCTGTCAGTGCTCTGGTAACCGCCTGTGCGTCGGCCGTTTCCGGATCGAACTCGCTGAGGTCGAGCGTTGGCGGCTCTGTGGGGGTCTCCGGGGGCTCCTCGCGGTGTGTCAGTTCGAACACTTCCACATCGCGGTTCGGCACCGCTTCGTCGTCGATCGCGCCGTCCGTGTCCGGAACGGGAACGGTTTCGACAGCGACTTCGCTGTACTGAATGAACAGATGTACCTCGTCGGCAGTCGGTTCGGGAAGCGACTTCGTCGTCACCTGTTCGACAACGATCGGCCGTCCGCGCCCATCGAGTGCAAATCCGGCGTCGAGCGTGACGTCGAGGCCGGTTTCCGTTTCGGAGACGGACTGGACCTCAAGTCCGTGGACGATCCCTGACCCGTCGAGGAAACGGGTTATCGTCTCCAGTCGTTCGGCGTGGTACTCTTGCTCTGCTTCCATATCACGGGGGGTCATTAGTTTCCCCTTGAAGAACCGATTCTTCTTGAACTGAGAGAGCCCTCCCGTCTCGTTTGTCGTGTAGTCCCCATCCCGAGTCATGGCAAAGCGAGCACACGTACCGTTCGCAGTCACACTTACATAAAATGATCGATTGGTCCAGTATTGAACGAACTATGTGAATAGTAAACAGTAGTGACTCTCAAAAAGGCACTGAACAAAAGTGTACAATTGGACCGGGGTAATTAGTCTCGAAACCCCATATTTTATACGGCAGATGTTAGAATTGCAGCCACTAGCTGACTGTACCGAAGTTGAAACACGTATCCACCGCGTTCTCGTCCCCACCCGTCCACTCGAATGCAGGCCACTATCCAGTCCCGAACTGACCGAACCGTCGACCTCACCGTCGCCGACAACGACGGCACTGAGCATTCTCTCACCGTCACGCATGAGGGGGAACTCGAGTACCACCGCCCTCACGAATCGTCACTGACCGGTGACGAGCAGGACCTGGCTGAACACGAACGGCACGCACAGCTTGCTCGGTTCGCCAAGTATGCCGCCTTTCGCGCGTGCGGATTCGATGCGCTCGACCCCTACAGTGCGACGGATCGAATCACCTATCCGGAGCACGTGGCTGCTGCGGCACTCGTTCTCGGTGCGATGACGCCGGAGACGGTCGAATCGACGCTGGAGACCGCGTATCGGCAGCGGGCTGCTGTCGACAGTCAGGATGGGGCCGACGCACTCCCCGTTGACCCGCCGACCGGTACCTCGTCGGCGACGTGTCGCCTGATCGAACAGGAATTCGCTATTGGGATCGATGAGCCGGCACTTCGACCGCTTCTCGATGTGCTCGTCGAACTCGAGGGACTCGGCGCGCTTCGCCAGTCGATGGACGCTCAGCCCGACCGGCGGAGTGATGGCCAATTCGTCCGACTCAAGGACGCGCTCTCGCAGGCTGCTGTGACCGATTCGGAATCCATTTCGATAGGGGACACGAGTGGCGATATCGATGGCACGGACTTTGTCTCGCCCTGTCGCCCCATCCGCGTCGAGTGGGAGGTCGATGGGGTCACTCGTGTCGAGTACGAGGACTCGGACGAGTCGGCCGCCGGCGGCGACGAGGGCACGGTTCGACTGCAGTTGCCGGTGACCGACTCGCCGATCACGTCTGTCGCCGCATTTCAGCGCACAGTTGTCGACCATCTTCGATGCCAACTCCGCGATTGCTATCTCGGCATGGGGATTGCACCGCCTCGTGATGTCCAGGTTCGCGGCCCGGGTATCGACTCGTTCACAACTACGTATGAGCAGGGCGAGTTCTATCAGTGCTATCACGATCCGGACGCGATCATTGACTGGACGCGATTCCCACCGCTGCCTGCGCTCTGATTATTCTTCTCTGTTTCCGCCGGCCCGTCCGTTCCGATTCATCGTCGTAAGTTCACTGTCCTGTGCTCTCCTGTGCCTCCCTGCACTCCCCCGACACTCCCCTATACTCTCCTGCGCTCCCCAGAATTCCACACTCCTCCCATGTCATTACTCATTCTTGCGGCCGTGCTGATCGTTTGGGTCCCGCTGCGACCACGTCTCGTTTCCGACGACTCGGTCGCCAGTCGCCACTCTGGAAACTAAACCTATATTGCACATGAGAAAGATGGATTGTATTAGTGATGAACGGACCGCTCGTGACTGCTCGATCGAGACGCCTCCTCCGTGGAGGGATTCGATGAGTTCCGGATCAGAATCGGAGTTAGAGGGAGAGGGAGAGACAGCGCCAGAGACGACGGTAGAGGGTGAAGAAGCAGCGAAGGAGTCAGCCGAAACTGACGCCGATGGCACGACCACGAACGCAGACTCATCGTCCCACTGTGCCACCCCTGACAGCGACGGCGAAGTCGCCGAGGAAATCGCCATCGTCACCTTCGAGCGCAAACTGCCCACCGCCGAGAAAATTCAATCCGAACTCGCCGACCGCTACGAGTCCATTGCGTTACTCGAGTACCATGGCGATGTCTTCGAGGAGCACTGGGGCGAGTACGACTGCTTTATCGGCCTCATGGCCTCGGGAATCGCGATGCGAAAGACGGCGCACCTGCTCGACGACAAGTGGGACGATCCCGCGATCTGCGTTGTCGACGAGGAGTTGACGTGGGCAATCCCGATCACGGGCGGCCACCACGGCGCGAATCAGGTCGCACAGGATCTGGCGACGATGGGTGCCGTGCCGGCGATGACGACGGCCTCCGAGGCGGCAGGAAAGCAGGGTGTCGAGTCCCGTGCCAAGGCGATGGACACCCACGTCGTCAACGGCGATTCGACCGTGAAGACGAACCTCGCCGTGCTCGACGACGATCTCGGTCCCGTGGCGCGACTCGACGGCCCCCGTGCGGTACTGGTCGGCGACGACGTGACCGTTCTCAAGCGTAACGAGGAGGACGGCATCGTTCTCGGCACCGGCAGCGTCTCCGGCGCGAGCAAGGAGGCCTTCCTCGCTGCCTGGGAGGACGCTCTCGACCAGACAGCGTACGGTTTCGACGATGTCGAGTTCGTTGGGACTGCCACGCGGAAGGAAGACGAAGAGGGACTGCTCGCAGCGGCTCGAGAGTTGGACCTCGGTATCGTCGTCTTCGACAAGGAGACGCTCCTGGCACACGAGGGGCCGACTCCCTCGAAGTCGAAGGAGCTGATTGGCTGGCCCGGCGTCTCCGAGGCGAGTGCGATTGCAGGGGGTGCTGAGCAGGAACTGGTACTCGAGAAGGTGAGCTACGAGAACGAGGTTACGGTGGCGATTGGTCGATGAGTTCCGATGCCACGTCCGGTAATGCAGCCGACGATGGAGGGACGCCCGACGACCACGGCACCCTCTTCGTGGTTGGAATCGGCCCTGGCCTTCCGGCGCACATGACCGCCAAGGCGAAACGAGTCATCGAATCCGCCGATGTCGTCATCGCCTCGAGCCTCTACCAAGAGTTCCTCCGAGCCGACGGCACACTCCCGCCGGAAGACGCCGTCGACGACGACGGCGTCGCAACCCGCGAGGACGGCTTCGAACAGGAAATCGTCCGCTCGACGATGGGCCGCCAGATCGAACTCGCCCGCGCGGCGTTCGACTACGTCCGCGAGGGGAAGGACGTGGCCCACGTCTCTGGCGGCGATCCCTCCGTCTACGGTAAGTCCGACCTCATCTTCAAGATGGCCAAAGAGGAGGACGCGACGGACGTGCCAATCGAGATCGTCCCCGGTCTCACGGCGGCGCTGGGTGGTGCGGCAAACGTTGGCGCGCCCTTGTGCAACGACTTCTGTACCGTCTCGCTGTCGGACAAGTGGCGCGGCTGGGACGAGATTGAGGAAAAACTGCGAGCCGCTGCCATCTCGGACTTCGTGATCGTCCTCTACAACTGCTGGCGCAACTACGAGAAGGCCGTCGAGATCGTCCGTGAGGAACGGACCGACGACGCTCTCGTGGCAATCGTCAACGACGCCGGCCGCGCCGACGCCGGCCGCAATGGCGAGAGCCAGCACATTACGACGCTCGGCGAGGCCGCCGACCACGACGACAAGGTATCGGGGATGGGCACCTCGCTGCTCATCGGCACCCACGAAACCGAGACCTGGTGCAACGACGACCGAACGTACCTCCTCACCCCCCGCGGCGGGCGTGATGTCGACGACTTCTAACGATACCAACGAGACAACCATGAGTACGGACACCAATGCCGACGCTGACACTGACACTGACGACGAATCGACTTCGAAATGTGGTGCATCGACTAGTGCATCCGGAACTGAGTCCGCGAGCTCGACGTGTGGCGCATCTGCGAGCGACACGAGCGACACGAGCGACGCCGACGACTCGAGTACCAGTTCCAAATGTGGGGCCTCGAATTCGAGTTCATCCGACTCCTCATCTTCAAGTTCCTCGAAATGCGGTGCTTCGAACTCGAGTTCGGACGACGACGCGAGCAACGAGCAGGAGGTCGGCGCGACGATCGAGGACTTCGATGCCGATCCTGGCCAGCTGATCGCCGTCGGCCTCGGTCCCGGCCATCCGGAGGGGATGACCCAGCGCGCGAAAGACGCGTTACTTGAGGCCGACCACATCGTCGGCTACACGACCTACATCGAACTCATCCCTGACGAGATCACTGAGCAGGCCGACGACATCTACGACACGCCGATGTGCGGCGAAGTCTCCCGAACGGAGGAGTCGATCGATCGCACGCTCGCGGGCAACGATGTCGCCATCGTCGGCAGCGGCGACCCGAACGTCTACGCGCTCGCCGGGCTCGCATTGGAGATACTCGAGTCCAAGGGCGCGACAGCGTCGATGGTCGACTTCGAAGTGGTTCCAGGTGTTCCCGCGGCCCAGTCCTGCGGGGCGCGTCTCGGCGCGCCGCTGGTGAACGACACCGTCTCGGTCTCGCTGTCGGACCACCTCGTGCCAATGCCCGAGATCGAGTCGCGGTTGCACTCGGTTGCCAGCGAGAACTTCACGATCACGATCTACAACCCCTGGAGCCGCAAGCGCCGCGATAATTTCGAGAAGTGCTGCGAAATTCTCCTCACACACCGCGAGCCCGACACGCCGGTCGGTATCGTCCACGGCGCGGGCCGCGAGGACGAGCAGGTGATGATCACCGAACTCGAGGAACTCGAGGAACTTGGCGAGAGCGAAATCATCGACATGACGACGACGATCGTCGTCGGCACCGAGGACACCTACGTCTGGGACGACCGGATGGTGACCCCGCGGGGCTACGAGACGAAGTACGACTACTGAGCATGCCGGCCTACGAAATCACCATCGAGAAAGACGCCTGCGACGGCATCTTCGCCTGTCTGACTCGCGATCCGCGGTTCGTCGAGGCTGCGGACGGCCTCGCGACGGTCGATCCCGACGCGGATCCGGTCTACGACTGCGAGGGCGACGTGACGGACACCGCCGAACGCGTCGTCGCGACGTTCGACGACGATCGCATCGACGAGGCCAAACAGGCTGCCGCGGCCTGTCCGACGGACGCCATTATCGTCGAGGAGGTGGGCGAATGACCGACGCTGACGCTGCCACTGAGGTGGCCGACGTTGGCGACGCACCGACCGAGATAGAAGTGCCCGCAGACCCACTCGCGGGCCACCCCGCGTCGGCGTACTTCTGGGGGCACGTCGCCGGAAGCGGCGACGTTTCCAGCGACCGGCTCGAGGTCGTCACAAATGACGAAGCGTCCGCGCAGGTGCTCGCCACGGTTGCGGGCGGTGACATCGAGCACGACACGATCAGCCGCGAGTACGCCCACGACGCATCGATCACGCGAACGGAAGACGAGTACGCGCTCGCGATCGAGACCGACGAAACCAACGAGTTACTCGGTCGCACCACCACCCTCGGCCTCCCCGTCGACGGCCGCGGAAACTACCGCTTCGGCGCGTTCTCCGGGTACGAGCGAGCACTCCTCCGCGGGCTGCTCGAGGGCTGTGGCACCATCTGCTTCAAGTCCTCCAGTGGCACCGTCGGTATCTCGTTCGTC
The DNA here is from genome assembly GCF_000337135.1 of Natrialba chahannaoensis JCM 10990. Lineage (GTDB taxonomy): Archaea > Halobacteriota > Halobacteria > Halobacteriales > Natrialbaceae > Natrialba > Natrialba chahannaoensis. The sequence continues at coordinate 18,620 of NZ_AOIN01000024.1, read as the reverse complement.
CACGAGGATCGGCGGCTACTCGAGTTGACCCAGGAACTGATCGCGGAGGCACCCGTTGACGCTCCGTTCGGCAACCTCTCGGCGACGTCTTCCGGGGGGTACTGGTTCGGAATCGACGACAGTGCCGCGTCCGCGTTCGGCACCTGGCTCTATGAGGGCTGCGAGGAGACTGGGTGCTTCGCGCCGAGCCGGCGGCGGAAACTCGAGCTGAGTCTCGCGCAGGCCGAGGGCGGGGATGAGGACGGGACCGAGACCAAGGACGCTGACGAGGAATAGCACGCGGTATCACGCAGATCACGAGACGAACCAACGAGCCAACGAACCCACGAATCCCTGACCCCCTGATACAATGAGCACACCCGACTCCCCGACTGCGCCGCCCGACGCCGCGTTCGACGACGAGGCCGTCCTGCTGGTCGGCCACGGTTCCCGGCGCGAGAAGTCGAACGAGCAGGTTCGCGAACTGGCCGCCGGACTCGAGTCGCGACTCGAGATTCCGGTCGACGCCGCGTTTCTCGAACTCGCGGAGCCGGCGATCGACGAGGCGCTCGCCGAACTCGCCGCGGTCACGTCGCGGGTGACGGTCGTCCACTGCTCGCTGTTTGCGGCGAGTCACGTCAAGAACGACGTTCCGCTCGCGGTCGAGCACGTTCGCGCCGAGCACGGCCAGGAACTCGAGATCGACGTTGGCGCACATCTGGGGATCCACCCGGCGATTCTGGACCTGCTGGACGACCGTGCGGCGGCGGTCGAATCCGACCTCGGCGTCGAGCGGGCAACGGACGATGTCGCCGTCGTGCTCTGTGCCCGCGGCTCCAGCGACCCTGACTCGAACGGTGACGTGCACAAACTCGCTCGGCTGCTCTACGAGGGCCGCGAGTTCGATCGCGTCGAGGCGACCTTCGTCGGCGTCACCGACCCGCAACTCGAGGAGACCCTTCACGGGCTCTCGAAGCACCGGCCCGACGCAGTGGTCGTCCTGCCGTATATGCTCGGTGACGGCGTCCTCACCGGACGCGTTCGCGAGTGGACGGCCGAGTTCGACGCCGAGTACCCCTACGTCGACGCGCTGGCGGGCGATCCGCTTGGCACCGACTCGCGATTGCTCGATGTCTTCGCCGACCGCTGGCAAGAAGCGCGTACAGGCAGCGTCAAGATGTCCTGTGACACCTGCAAGTACAAAGTTGACCTCTCGGGTTACGAGGAGGACGTCGGCGGTGCGCGGGCGCTCCTGCGGGCGCTGTCCCATCAGGCAGCCCACGCAGACCGCGACTCGGTCGACGACGAGCCCCACGCCCACGACGCGCCGGCAAAGCATGTTGCCGTCTGCACGAACCGAAGCTGTACCGACGCCGGGTCATCTGCCGTTCTCGAGCGGCTCCGCCAGGCGGCTCGCGACTCAGAGCACTGCGACGCGCGGATCACCCGCTCGTCCTGTCTGGGTCGCTGTGGCGATGGGCCGATGGTCGCCGTCTACCCCGACGGCATCTGGTACGGTGACGTAGACGCGACGGACGCGGACCGAATCGTTTCGTCCCATCTCGAACGGGGCCGTATCGTGAGCGACATCGTCGATCAGACGCTCTGAGCCCGATTGCACTGATACCCAACCGACGCTAGTCAGACGCAGACACGACAGACACAGACGCGAACACGACACACGACGGAAATAACACGAGGAAAACACCATGAGCTGCTACGAAATCGAAGCGCTGAAACTCGGACTGATGAACGTCCTCGGTACTGAGGACCCACACGCCCGCGAGCACGCGGAGAAAGACCTGGAGGGCCACCTTGAAGGGCCAATCGGTGCCCTCGCTGAGGCCCAGACCCTCGCCGACATCGAACGGCATCTCGACGCCGCACTGGTTGATCTCGAGGAGGAGATTGCCACGATGGACACTGACAACCCCGAATACGATTACACCCGCGGCCGCCTCCTCGCGGTCCGCGACGCAGAGCGGGCGGTCCACCGGCTCTCCGCGCAAGGAGAGAGCATCCTCGATGGGCTGGGCGACGCCCACGACCTGCTTCACGAGACTTTCCCGGAGGAGTGATTGCAAATGAACGCCCCACCAGCCCACGATACCCGCCGCGGCCGCTGCGTGTGGCTCGGCGAGATCGAACACGCTCGGAGCCGACAGCTGTGGTCACGCTCGTGTGTCCAGGCGGTCGCTGATCTCCTCGTCGTCGGCCGCTGGGACGGCCGCGTGACCGCGTTCGACCGCGACTCGCTCGACCCACGCTGGACGGTCGACCACCACGGACGTGCAGTCACGATGGCACCACTCTCGGATCGAATCGTTGTCGGAAGCCGCGGCGACCGCGGAACGATTGCGGCGTACGACCTCGACACTGGCACACAGTGCTGGCAGTACGAGGCCGCGACTGACGTCGGGACGGCCACCAAGGACGGCATCTTCGCGCTCCCGTACGTGGTTGCACTCGAGTCCGAGCCAGCGGCCAGTCTCACTCATGACCACGGCCGGGTGTACGCGGTCGCCCAGCGGTACGAACGCGATGGGGAGCACCGACGTTGGCAAAGCGTGGTGCTCGCGTTCGATGCGGACGGGACCGTCGACTGGCGGTACGAGACAGATGCGTCGCCGATCGCGCTCTCGCTTGGCGACCGCACTGCGGGTGCTGGGAGTGACGAAGACGGGGACGGGGACGGGGACGGTGATGCCAAACCGAATACCCCCCTCGCTGTCGGCTACAACCGCTGTCTTGGTGACCACGATGTCGGACTCGTCGTCCTCGACGCCGACTCCGGTGCAGTGAACTGGAACTGGGACCCCGGCACCGACGGCGACCGACGCGTCGGCGACGTTGCCGTCCACGGCGACCACGTTGCGGTCGCGAGCCACGGCGACAAGTGTGGCTACCTGCTCGGTCCCGGCGGCGAGGAACGCTGGCGGGTCCCCCTCGCCACCGAAACAGATATTGAGGGCGAGACGCTGTACGCGTATCCGAACCACGTCGCCATCGGCGACGACCACGTCGCGTTTGTCACCGGCAACACCTACGCCGTCGAGAGCCGTGAAACTGCCTCTCGCCATCCAAACGAGCACCAGATCGCCGTGTTCGACACGGACGGCACAGCCCGCTGGACCGCCGAAATCCGTGGCTACGCGCACGAGATCGCTACCACGGCGGCGTCAGTTGTCATCCCGTGTGCACAGAACTTCCGCGTTCGCGATCCGATGACCCACGGCGTCCGCCATTTCGACCTCGAAACGGGTGCTGGAACCGTTCTGGAAACCGAGGGTATCGCGACCGCAGTGGCACTTGAGTCGCCCTCGCCCTCGACCTCGACTGCGGAATCGGATGTGAACACGATCGGTGCCGTCGAAGAACCAGTCGAGTACCACGACGGCGATCACAGCTACGGCGAGTACGCGCTTCGGACCTGGGTACTCGAGTAGCGGTTTCTCTCCCTCTGCGATCGATGCGAGCGCCCGGTGGTGATTCGGACGCGGTTTGTACTGCTCTGCCCGTCTAGTTGTGACTGGAGCGTGAGAGGCTGCTGGAAACAGGTAGTTGCGGTCAGAACCAGTCAGAAGATGCCACTGATGAACGCCAGCCCCATGCCGACGAGGACGACTGCGGTCACGAGCGGGAGATACGGTGTGTAGCGTTCGACGGTCTCTCGGTGGCGTTCGTAGCCTGCGATCAACAGTAGCGTTGGAACGAGGATAGCGATGATCACCGCCAGCGAGTAGAGCAGCATGAGTTCCAGGCAGTATGCCGTTCCGACGCAGATTGCCAGAATCTGGATCGGTTCCTCGTGTGCGAAGCCGAGCAGCAGAGCAGTCGTTCCGAGTGCGAAGAGGCCGCGGTCAGCATCTGACTCGTCGAGGTGGCGGTGGCCGTCGCCATCGCCGCCGAACAGTTTGGTTCGGAGTCGACTCAGTAGACCGCTACCGCTGGCTTCGTCTTCGTTGATTTCGTCGGTGTCGTGGTCGTGATCGTGGTCGTGGTTGTGGCTGTGGCCGTGATCGAGGTGATGGTGTTCTCCGTGGTCATCAGTGCTGTCGGGATGATCGTGATCGTGATCGTACTCGTACTCGCGCCCGTGCCCGTGCCCGTGCTCGTGTCCGTGGTCAGGATCATGGTCATGATCGTGGCTGTGCCCATGTCCACCGTGACGATACTCGTGAATGCCAAGCAGAATGAGCATCGCCCCCGCAACGTACCGGAGCCACGGTCCCTCGGCGAAGCTCGCAAACTGGCTGAACCAGGTGTACGCGAGCACCAGCACGACGCTACTGAAGAGGTGTCCAATACCGAGTATCAGTCCGCCGAGTGCGCCGTAGAACCACTTCTGAGAGTGGTTGAGCCCGTAGGTCGCCGCAATCGGCCAGCCGTGGTCGGGCAGCACACCGTGGACGAACCCGATCACGATCACCCCCAGAACGAGATCGAGATCCATACCGTATAGCGTCCGATAGTCCACAAAAGGACTGTTATCACCCTACCAGGGGAATCGTAATACTGCTTGGTACTGAGAACAAACTCCTGGTACAATGCGAACGAGTTTCAATATCCCGGACGACCTCCTCGAAGAGTTCGACGAGACCTGGCAAGCGGAAGGGCTCGACTCGCGCTCGCGTGCGGTCCGCGAGGCGATGCAGGAGTACATTGCGGCACACACCACCTTCGAATCCGTCTCTGGCGATGTCAGCGCGACCCTGGCGTTCGACTACCAGCACGAGCATGTTATCGGTGATCTCCATGACATTCAGCACGACTTTCAGGATGTGATCGTCACGACGAGCCACATACACGAAGACGGCTGGTGTCTCGAGACGGTTTTTTGTCGCGGCGATGCAGCACGCGTGCGAGACTTGGTTTACGAACTACGGGATTTCGACGCTGTTGGTCGAGTGAAGGTGTTGTTGTTGCGGTCCTAGGTTTACCGTCCTCTCCTCTCCTCTCCTCTCCTCTCCTCTCCGTGTCCCACCGCAGCGCTCACTACCCACCTCCCGCCAACTCACCACGCAACACCGACCGCCTCGCTCCGCCCGCCACAAACGGCCCTACTCGAGTACACCTGCCCGCACATTACATACAGTACCTCTGCCCGCCCATCACAGCACCCCGCCTGCTCACTCACAGCACCGCTGCCTACAATATCGCGGGTACACGCACCAATTCGAACACCCCGTAGCTCCGCACCGCTTCGCTACTCGTGTCGGCAAGTCACGACACTTTTGCCAGCCTGCGATGACGAATGGATATGACCGATACACCCCCACGCGCCTCGCTTACGATCCGCCGCGTCGACCAGTCCGATGCGCCGGCGCTTACTGCCCTCTACCGTCGTGCGTACCAGACCGCTGCCGACGATGGCTTTCCGTCGAGTATGGTCGATATCGAAGCCGAAACTGTCTCTTCGTGGCTCGAGCGTGACGCGACGACCATCATCGCCGAAACCGCGGACGGCGAGCCGACCGGCACCGTCCGCCTGCTCGAAGAACGTGACGTTCCCTACGCCGAACGCCTCGCAGTCCATCCCGACTGGCAGGGCCAGGGCGTCGGCAGCCACCTGATGGACCAACTCGAGTCCATCGCCAGCGAGAAGGGCTACGACCGCCTCCAACTCTCGACCTATACCGGCCATCCGTTCCTACTCGAGTGGTACCGCGAGCGGGGCTACGAGCAGACGAACACTCAAGAGATTGCGGATCGGCCATACGATATGTGTTCGATGGAGAAGTCGCTATAGCGTGCTCGCGGGGGAGGTGAATGAGTAAATATTGTTCAGCATTTTATCGATATTCTAGCCAAAAGACCACTACGGGTCAGTGAGGGAGATGAGAATCAATTATATGTGGGGCGGTGTGAATACTCTGGTATGACCGTAGGACCAGCGATTGACGATCTTCACTTCAGCCAGGAACCTGACGTCGACGAGGTACCGGGACCGAAATCGAACGAACTCCGCGACCGGCAGCGAAATGTCGACAGCAACGCCGTCGCGTATCCCCGTCGCGTTCCAATTGCACTCGATGAAGCACGAGGTGCGACGATTCGAGACGTCGATGGCAACACGTTTCTCGACTTTTTCGCAGGAATTGGTGTGCTGAACGTCGGCCATTCGAACCCGTACGTGCTCGATGCCGTCAAGTCGCAGTTAGACGATGTCGCACATACGATCGATTTCCCGACAGAGGCGCGAATCGACCTGATCGACAAGCTCCGTGAGATCGCACCTGGTGGGCTCCAGGGCTCGAGTAACGTCGTCTTCGGCGGCCCGAGCGGGAGCGACGCGATTGAGGGTTCGATCAAGCTCGCAAAGCACAACACTGGCCGCCACGGTGTGCTGGCGTTCGAGGGCGCGTATCACGGCACGACGGCCGGCGCGCTCAGCCTCACCTCCGGCAAGAAGTACAAGAAGAACTACAGCCCGCTACTCGCGGATGCCGTTCACGTCCCGTATCCGGACCCGGAGGGCACTGAGGACGGAGTTTCTGTCGATCGCGCGCTCGATGCCGTCCAGCGGAAGTTTGAGGACCCCTATGGCGGTCACGAGTCGCCGGCGGGAATCTGGGTCGAGCCGATTCAGGGCGAGGGCGGCATCAACGTCCCGCCACAGGGATTCCTGCAGGGGCTGCGTGACATCGCCGACGACAATGATGCGCTGCTCGTCGTCGACGAGATTCAGACCGGCTTCGGCCGTACCGGTGAGTGGTTTGCCTCGGATCACTACGACGTGACCCCGGACGCGGTCACGATGGCGAAGGCACTCGGCGGTTCCGGCCTCCCAATCGGCGGGATGCTCTACCACGAGAAGTTCGACACCTGGGGCCCCGGCGGCCACGTCGGGACCTTCCGCGGCAACGCACCCGCAATGGTCGGTGGCATCCGTGCGATCGACTACATCGAGTCGCACGACCTGCTTTCCCACGCGACCGAGCTCGGCGAGTACATCCGTGGTCGCTTCGCCGAAGTCGCGGAAACGACGCCGGAAATCGCGGATGTCCGTGGGAAGGGACTGTTCGTCGGCGTCGAGTTCGTCGACGAGGACGGCACGCCGGCGGACGACCTCGTCGAAGAGATCCAAACGCGCTGTTACGAGAATGGTGTCCTCGTCTGGAGCGCCGGTCGCTACGGCAACGTGCTCCGACTCATCCCGCCGCTCGTCCTCACCGAGCAACAGGCGGAGGTCGGTACCGACATTATCTGCGCGGCGATCGACTCGAGTACCGATTCGAACTGATCTCGGCTTCGGGTTCACGTTCGCAACTTCGGATTTGCGCTTTTGTCAGACGGCTACTCGGAGCTATTCGTTGGCGAGCTTCAAACACCAACCCAGGCGGACACCGCCCCAGTTGAGTTGCCAGACGGCGTCGTTTCTGGGCTAACGATCGACCCTGCAGGAACCCAAGCGGCGATGACGGTTTCGTCGACCAACCTGAACGACTCGATCTATGCCGTCGAGTTGGAGACGGTTGCTGACGGCGAGACACCAGCGGTGGAGCGCTGGACGGTTCCCTCCTCCGGCGGCGTCCCGCTCGAGCAGTACCACGAGCCCGAACTGATTCGATACGAAACGTTCGACGGCAGGGAGATTCCAGCGTTTGTCACCCTTCCTGACGACTCCGAAGCGGGAGCGGGGGAAGGAGAGGATAAGGAAACGGAAGAACGAGAAGAAACGGGAACGGAAACGACACCAGTAATCGTCGACATCCACGGCGGCCCACACTCCCAGCGACGCCCGTCGTGGCAAAACCGGCCCATCCGCCAGTACTTCCTCGACGCGGGATACGCCATTTTCGAGCCGAACGTTCGCGGTTCCTCGGGCTACGGGAGCGAGTACGCCGCACTCGACGACGTCGAGAAACGAATGGATTCTGTCCGGGATATTGCACACGGAGTCGAGTGGCTCCGCGACCACCCGGAGGTCGACGCCAACCCGATCGTCTGCTACGGCCGTTCCTACGGCGGCTTCATGGTGCTTGCGTGTATCACTGAGTACCCCGATATCTGGGCGGCTGCCGTCGACTTCGTCGGCATCTCGAACTGGGTGACGTTCCTCGAAAACACTGGCGACTACCGCCGGCCCCATCGCGAGGCAGAGTATGGCTCACTCGAGTCCGATCGTGGGTTTCTCGAGTCGATCAGCCCAATTCACAAGGTCGATCAAATTGCGTGCCCGCTGTTCATCCAACACGGCGCGAACGACCGGCGGGTCCCGGTTGATGAGGCCCGACAGATCGCTGACGCCGTCGAAGAACAGGGTGTCTCTGTCGAAATCTGCATCTTCGGGGACGAGGGCCATCACACGACCAAACTCGAGAGCCGTATCGAGCAGTTCGAGCGAATCGGTGCGTTCCTCGACGAACACGTCTGATCCAAGACCGAGGCGTCCCGTTTGTGATCAAAAGTACCTGACTACCATACAGTTACGAGCTTAAACATATTCATCACTCTACTCAAGAACAGTCGTTCACATGGACAGTCAAAGGGGCAGAACGACGGGCCTCCACTCACAAACCGTCTCACTCTCGCGAGGGTACCGAGTACAGAACTGTACAAACGTCAACACTACTTCTCTATGTCGGCCAAAGGCTAGCACAACCCACAGCTATTCGACTTCGGAACGACAATCCCACGACGAACAATGACAGGCATCGACCCAGATCGATTTCGAGACACGTTCGAAACGTACTCCGACATCGGCCGCACCGATAACGACGGACTCCACAGACTCACGCTTTCAGAGGCCGACATCCGTGTTCGTGAGCAACTCGTCGGCGACCTCGAATCGGTTGGGGTCGACGTTCGAATCGACGAGATTGGGAATATATTCGGTCGGCGGGAGGGAACTGACCCCGACGCTGCGCCGGTACTGATCGGTTCTCACCTCGACTCCCAGCCCTACGGCGGCCGGTTCGACGGGCAACTCGGCGTTCTGTGCGCCCTCGAGACGCTCCGCGCGTTCGACGAGCACGATGTCGAGCACCGCCGCCCCATCGAACTCGTCAACTGGACCAACGAGGAAGGATCGCGATTCAAGCCGGCGCTAATGGGCAGCGGGACGTTCGTCGGCGAGTTCAGCGTTGAGGAGACGCTCGCTCGCACCGACGCCGACGGGACGACTGTCAAGGAAGCACTCGAGTCGGCTGGCTATCGCGGCGACGCCGAGTGCGGTCCGCGCGAACCCATTCACAGCTACCTCGAACTCCACGTCGAGCAGGGACCGATACTCGAGGAGCACGGTCAGTCCGTTGCGGTCGTCGATGGAATTTATGGCATGTCCTGGCTCGAGGCAACCATTGAGGGGACGTCCGATCACGCCGGTCCGTCGCCGATGCACTCGAGACGCGATGCATTGGTTGCGGCAACCGACGTTGTACAGGGAATCCGTCGACTTTCGAATCGCTACGACGACGTTGTGACGACGGTTGGTGAACTGACGGTCGAGCCCGGTTCGATCAATGTGATTCCATCAGAAGTGACGTTCACCGCAGATGTTCGCAGCTACGACGACGCTATCGTTGCTGAACTCGCCGAGCGTGTCGAGTCCGAACTTGAGGCGGCCTGTGCACGCGAGGGAACCGAATACGAACTCGAGGAACTCTGGCGAATTGAGCACACGGAGTTCGCCAAGTCCGTCCGGACTGCCGCCTGCGAGGCAGCCGAGGAGTCGGGTGTTTCGTACCGGTCTATGGTCGGTGGTGCCGGCCACGATGCGAACTATCTGACCGAGGTGACGGATGCGGGGATGCTCTTCGTTCCGAGCGTCGACGGCCGGACTCACAACGAGGACGAGTTCACGGAGTGGGAGGATGTGGTCGCGGGAGCGAATACGTTTGCGGAGACGACGCGTCGGCTGTCGCAGTAGGTTCGGTTTCTGGCTCGCTTCGCAGCGGGACCGAGTCTCTACTTAATAATGTCTGAGAACTCACCAATCAGCCATCTACTCTCTTTTGTTACATAGTGGGCGGTGCTGACGTTCGCGCTCTACACCGTCGTCGCAATGTTGCTCACCGGCTTTGGCTTCCCGCTCGTCGCGACGATTTCCAACGGCGACGATGTCAAAGCGGAGTTCTCTGAACACCTCGGAAAAGCCGCCTTCGGCTTCCGTGAGGGTGCGATTATTCTCGCACCGATCGCGGTCATCATCGCCTCGATCAACGGCGTCGTCAACATCCTTGAGGCATCGGGCGTTCCGGGCGTGCTCTTGCTTGCCCTGCTCGACCTCTCAGGCGGTGTGATGATCGTCGCGCTCATCCTCGTGCTCGTCATCGGCCAGCTCCGTGAGCCGCTGCTCGCCCGGTTCGGTAGCGGCTCGACCGCTGAGTCCGAGCCCGTCTCCGGGACGAAAGACGAGCTCCTCACTCCTTTCTGGCGTCTCTCACGCTGTCCGTTTTGTTCTCAGCTGCCACGAGACACGACGCATATTGGGTCCCTCGACTGCACGACCCGAGTTGACCGACGAGCTGCCTACCCACGCCCTTTCCCACTCCAAAAAGTAGTTCGCGTTGCAGCTGAACCGCCGCTCCTCGATGCTACGGCAATCGTCCAGTCAGCGCCTCACTCGCCGGCGCGAACGAAATCGTCGAGCCAATCTCCTCCTCGAGTGCCCGTTCGTACAGCATGTGTGCTGCGGCAACGGTCTCGATCCCCGTCCCGCCGCTATCGAACACCGTAATCTCGTCGTCACTCGTCCTCCCCGACGCTTCGCCAGCAACAACCTCACCGAGGTCGGCGTGGACGTGACCTTCCGTGATCGCACCTTCCTCGAGTGCGGCGAGAAATGCGCCGGCGTCGTAGGTGGCCCGCTCGCGCAGGTCGGGCACGTAGGTCGCTCGTTCAATCGTTTCCGTGTCGAGTTCGCGATTTCCTTCCTCGTACTGCCCCATTGCCGTCACGTGAGTGCCCGGCTCAAGGTCGTCGCCATCGAAGACCGGTTCGCTCGCTCTCGTCGCCGTGATGACGATCTCTGCTCCATCGAGCGCGGCGGTACTCGAGTCCACCGCGTGGACGTCGGCCGAGAGTTGGTCATCAAACTCGTCAGCGAACGCCTCTCGGTTCGCTCGTGTGGACGAGAAGATGCGAATGTCGTCGAGGTCACGGACGGTTGCAGTGGTGTGGAGCTGGCCGCGTGCCTGCGAGCCGCTGCCGATGACGGCGAGCGTTGTAGCGTCGTCGCGGGCGAGTTCGTCGACGGCGACGGCACCCGCAGCGCCGGTTTTGAACGGGTTCATGCTCGCGCCGTCGAGGACGGCCAGCGGTTCGCCGCTCTCGGCGTCGAACAGGGGCGTCATGAACCAGGCGTTGCCGGCTCCGAAACCGGAGCTGTACATGTAGCCACCCATCGCGCCGGTGTCGGGGAGTAGGGCGGCGTAGCTCGTGAACATGCCGTCTGGATCGGTTCGGTTGAACTTCTGACGGGGGGAAGCCGGTGCACCCTCGCCGATCTGCCGGTAGCCGTCGCGAACTGCGGCGACGTAGTCTGCTGGTGATGCAAGTCCGTTGATCTGTTCGCTGGTGAGGAACAGGGTTTCTGATTCGTTGTCTGTCATACACAGAGTTTCTTATTCTGTATAGAAAAAGGCGCGTGATGCGGCGACAACGGCTCGCGTTGCTCCGTTTCCAACGCTTTGGTGCTATCGAACGAGTTGTGTTGTGTCAGTTCGTATCATCGCGACACAGCGATCGGGTTACCCAGGGACTGTCTCCGTCACCTCGCCCATGGTCGATTGTCGTACCCAGATAGGATTTTAGTGTAGCACGGCTTACAGACGATATGACGACAGCAAAATGGCTGCTTTCAGCACTGTTGCTACTCCAGGCCCACTTTGCGGCGTCGTATCTCGTGCCGCTAGACAGGGAGGTGCAGCAAGAGTTTGGTGGCCTCTTGCGGTGGGTCTGGCCGTGGAGTGATGGTGACAGTGGATTGCTTGGCCAGCTTGCGGTGTCCGCCGACTTACCGCTTGTCGGGTTGTTCCTCGCGCTGACCGCAGCACCCTTTCTTTTTGTGCTGCGCTGGCAGTCATCGACTTCTGGGTGTCGTTTAGCTGGTGGCGGATACTGGCTGGAAGCGGGGCCATCCTTTCGCTGGTCCTGATGGCGGGGTTCTTCGGTGCCACGAAGCTCCTACCGATCGCTCTCAACGCCGTCGTTTTGTGGGCCGCCATAGTCGATTGGCTGTAGGTTCGTCCGATGGTTCTCTCCACGTAACTGCCCTCGCCAGCAGGCGACCAACGCTGGGAACGGCCTGCCCACCCCGACCAAAATGATACAGTCAACTCAGTAATACGTCAACTTGAGCTCAATCTCGTTCGCCGCACCCAGCAACAGGTTCGGCAACTCCTCGCGGAAGTACGTCTCCGTCAGCCGCCTGGCCGGCCCCGCCACAGCGATTGCTCCGTAAATGTCGTCACCCAGAACGATCGGTGCAGCCACGCCACGAACTCGCTCGTGTGACTCACAATCGTTGAACGCCACGCCACGCTCGCGAACCGTCTCGAGGTCCGCCTCGAGTTCGTCGCGTGTCGTGATCGTTTGCTCAGTGACCGCCATCAAGCCACGGTCGTCGATAATTTCGTCCCGTCGATCCGACGGGAGGTGCGCGAGAATCACCTTGCCCGCAGCCATCGTGTGCAGCGGCTTTCGCTTTCCAACCCAGGCGTTCGTTGGCACCCCCTGCTCGCCGACCCGCCGATCGACGTACACCGTCTGGTTGTTTTCCTGAGCGAGCAGCCCGATTGTCTCGCCCGTTTCATCGACCAACTGTTCGAGCACCGGCTCGGCGCACTCGAGTAGCCCGTCGTAGTGGCGCTTGGCTCGAATGCCGATGTCCATGAACTTGAGTCCGAGTCGGTAGCCTTCGTCGTCTTTGACGATGTAGCCGTTCGCTTTGAGTGTCGCGAGGTGTTCGGAGGCGGTGCTGTTCGCAATACCGACCGCTGCTGCGAGCTCTGTCAGCCGTGCGTGGTCACGTGCAGCGAGCGTTTCGATGAGAGCGAATGTGGTCTCAGTCGCCTGGATTCCCCCTCTGCCCTCGGTATTGTGTGTCATTCTCTTGGATCATGTGGTAATATGACCATAATTCTGCCGGTGTCGTCAGTAGTGTCTGTACAACACGTTGGGCGTGTACTCGAATCTCTGCTTCCGATTCCACCCATGTCATTTCACAATCCCTTCCTCTATTTCGACGATGTCGAAACTCTCTAGATATGACGCTATACTATCACGTTGCGTGGCGAATTCGTTGGCCTGAACTTCCGGGTACTCGGCCACATTACAGACGTACATTCGTAATACTGACTGTTGGTACGTTTGTATGGTCATACAGTGCGTTGATACGCACTGAAGCCGCACAAATTCCATACTTACGTCCAGAAATTACTTTCTCTCGTTCCGTTTCAGTTACTTTCCGTCGCGTTCGCCCGACCGAGGATGCCAGCCGATGGGTATTGACATGTTTCGGCCTTGCCGAAATAATTGCGTCGCTGAACTTGGCCGGAAATGAAGTCATTTTCGGGGGTATACCAATCTTTAATTGGTCGTACTGCTATCGTAGGGCCACGTGGTGCCCGATCCGTCGCGCTCTTTGACAGCATTCTCGAGACAGTCGTTGCACTCCGCAAAGACGGCCGCGGGTCGATCCTGCTCACGCTCGCGGGTGGCTGGATCCTCTCGATGGGCGTCCGAATGATCTATCCGGTACTGTTGCCCCACCTTCGGGACGCCTACGGGCTTGATCTGACGACCTCGGGCCTGCTGCTGACTGTTCTCTTTCTCGCATACGCGATCGGGCAGCGAGCCGTCATCTACCCGACCGCGATCCACACGTCGAGGATCGCGAGATGCTTGTCGATTCGTACAATCCGGAGACCGGCGACCCGGTTGTCGCGCCTGCGCTCCCGTTCCGCTTTAGTGCGGGTATTCACGACGGCGGCTTCTCCTCGCGACCGCCGGCCAAGGGTGAGCAGACGGCCGATATTCTGGAGGCACTTTCGTATTCAGCGGCCGATATTGACCGGCTGCACGAGCAAGAGGTGGTCTTTTCGGAGGCATAGCGCTCGGGCTGGCTGTCCCGGCTGAACTACCGTCGCGCTCAATCGTCGTCACATTTAATCGGCGTCACGCTCGATCGGTTTCGAGTATCTGCGCGATCATCTCGTCGGACATATTCGCGATTACTCGGCGGTCCGCTTTTACCTCTTGAATCACGAACTGCGAGGATGTCTCGTTGACGCCGTCAATCTCGACGATGTCGTCGATAAGCGTGTGGAGCTGATCGTGGGTTTGGACCCGTGAGATGACGATGAAGTCGATGTCTCCCATCACGTAGTAGACCTGTGAGATGCCGTCGATTTTGGAGAGTGCTTCGCCGATTGCCTCGGCGTAGCTGCTCTCATGGGAGGCCGTGACGTCCGTGAACACGAGCATGTCGAGTTCCAGCGCGTGCGGATTGACCGTTGCTGCAGTCGCGGTGATCACGCCGCTGTCTTTCAGCTTCGTCAGCCGGTAGTGGATGGTCGACTTCGAAAGCTTGAGTTCCGCCGCAAGTTCCTTGAGGTTCGTTTCGCTCGATTGCTCTACTCGTGCGAGGACTTCGACGTCGGTTTCGTCGAGATCGGCTGCCATCTCGTCTGTTCGACGAACGATGGCTAAAAATTTCGTGCGCTTCGTCGAACGTGCTGAGGATGTGCTCGAAGTAGGGACTGGTCGTCTCGGCGATCGAACTTCGCTCAGCGGCGAGGACGACCGCTGTATCGACGACGCCGTGTCGAAGTCGTGGACGGCGGTCTGGAACGCGTTCGCGCTACTCGAGCCACCGGTTGATACCTCGAGGGTTCGGTCGGGTTCGATGCCGAGTCTGTGGACGAGCGTTGTTGAGACGAACTTCTGTTCCGCCCACGGTCGCGGCGCGGGCATGTAGAGCTCGTCTATCGCTGCGGGCGACAGTCCCGCGTCTGCTAGCGCATCACGAACGTCAGTCAGTGCGAGTTCTTGTTCGGGACTCGAGTGCGTCCCGTTTGGAAGTCGTCCGATACCGGTCACCTGTGCTGTGCGCGAACGTCCCAGACGCTGGCTGTCTGTTACGAGTGCAGTACCATACGCCTAGGTGTGGCTGTGGCTGTGGCTGGGATGGCAGGTATGGGTGGGGAGGGTACGTGCCAGCCACCAACTCCAACGAGAACAGTCAGTTCAGGGGAATACGATGACCGCGAGGAGCAACAGACCGACGAGGAACGCAAATGTGATTCCCTAGCCGAAGAAGTCGGCGGCGAGACTGACAATGACGGAACTGAACAAGGTCGTGATCGACGGCACGACCGGGCTGGTTGCGATCCGGCCGTACATCGTCACGAAAAACGCGAGCGTACATGGGGCAAGCACCGTTTCTCGATATCGCCAGCGCATCATCGAACACCGACCGGTTAACTCGACAGTCACCCGCTCGCAACCCACTGCATCTCGACCCAATACAGTTCGAGTGGCGGGTGTACGCGAGTCGACTCGCTCTTCGTGATACTCATTCGCCGATACTAAGAATGTGGGGGATTCTGAGACGACGTTGAACAGGTGCCGGCGTCTTTCATACGCCGAACGAAAATGGTATGTCGGTGTTCGAATGATAGTGTTCTATGTGCGCATCCACCAAGGAACGTGATCACGTCGTGATCGTCGGTGCCGGCGTCGCCGGCTGTCACGCCGCTAGGAACCTCGCTGTCGACCACGAGGTCACGGTACTGGACCGAAGCGGTATCGCGGCCGAAGCGACGGGGCTCTCTGCGGGAATCGTCGCCCCGACGCTCTTCTACAGTGACGCGCCTGCTGTCGCTCGGTACGCGAACGGTTTCTTCCGCGAGTTCGACGGCTCCCACGGCTTCTCGTTCACGAAACGGGATCGGATCGACGTGATGACTGAATCTGAGGCGGCGGAAGCGCAGGATCTCGCCACCCGACTATCGGAGGAAGGGTTCCCAGTGGCGTACCGGGACTCGAGTGCGATCACGGAGCGCTACCAACAGTTCAATCTCGAGGAGTTTGCGGGCGCAGTGGTGTACGAGGATACTGGCTGGGTTGATCCGTATACGTACACGACGGCACTCCAGAGTGCGGCTCGTGAGCGGGGTGCGACGTTTAATCTGGATGTAGAAGTAACTGATCTGGTGGTTGACGATGGCGATGTGTCTGGTGTCGAAACGGAGTCCGAAACCATCGACGCGGACGCGGTTGTGGTTGCGGCCGGCTGGCGAACGAGTCGGCTGTTGCCCGATGGCGTCGAGGTCCAGATCCGCCCATATCGGACGCAGGTCGTCGTGCTCGAACCCGGGGAGCCGCTTTCGACGGAGTTCCCGCTTGGACGAGTTGGGACCGAACACGTCTACTTCCGCCCGGAGCACAATGGTGACCTGCTGATCGGCGGCGGTCACTATCCAATCGATGACCCGGCGTCGTACACGACGGACGTCGACGAGTCGTTCCGACTCGACATTGCAGATTTCATCCCCGAGTTTGTCGACGGGTTCGAGAAAGCTGGCTTCGTCAATGGCTGGGCGGGAATCGATACCGCGTCGCCGGATACGCGCCCGATTATCGACGCGCCGCGGGATGCACCCGACGGCCTGCTCGTCGCAACCGGATTCAATGGACTCGGTATTATGACCTCTCCAGTCGTCGGTCCGACGGTTCGTGAGCGGCTGACGGGCGACTCACCGTCGTTCTCGACTGACCTGTTCGCAGCGGACCGCTTCGAGGACGTTCCCGAGTCGTTCGAGTACGTCTCGACCTCGGACGTCTAGGGCCTCGAATATGTAGAAAGAGCCTTCGACGCTGGTTTCGTCTCCAGTTCCGTCTATCGCCAGTTCGTGAGAGCGCAATCGCGAGGACAGCACCCGCTGCGGGGAAGACGGCGAGTTCAATTCGGGCGTTGCCGCCGTGGACGACTAACTATTCGTGGCGCTCGGAACGAACGCTGAACTCTCGTTGCACTCCAGTTTTAAGACACCCGGCCCGCTAGAGTGGGTATGGAACAACGGGAACTTGCGAGTATCGGCGTGCTTGGAATCCTCGCCGAAGAAGACCGAGCATCAGTCGAGACGGTTCACGAGCGACTGCAGCATACCTTCGGTCGGTACTGGGGTGCGAGTACTGGGATTCTCGTCCCCACGATCGATCACCTCGAGGAGCAAGGCCACGTCGAACTGACGGCTAGCACGCCAGTCGCGACGTACAAACTGACCGATTCGGGCCAGGATCGACTGCAATCCCTCCTCACTGGGCCAGTTGAAGACGTTTCGCATCCGTCTTTCCGCCCGCATCTCATGCTCAAACTCGGCTTTTTACATCATCTTCCAACTGAACGCCAGCGCGATGAACTCAACCAGATCAAGGATCAACTGCACACCGCCCGTGAGACCCTGCTCGATATCGACGAGACACACGAAACTGCCGTCGAAAATCGTGAGTCGGTCGGATACCGGCGTAATCTCACCGATCTCCGTGTTCGGATTACCGACGCGTTCCTCGCATGGCTCGACGAAGTCGAGCCGACACGCTAGACGAAGGCTGATCACGAGTTGCAGTTTTTGCGCGTCTCCGTACTCGAGTACTTCGATGCAATCATTATTATATACCATATACTCAACTATTCGAGGAAATAAAAACCCTGTGACACTACCATTATGTTATTCTAGAAGGTGTTCAGTATGGTGACTATAGCTCTGATCTTGTAAGTGGACCTTTTGGGCTATCTGTGTCGACTACTCCATTGTTTACTCTGTGGTGTTCGTCGTTCCACAATCGTTATTCTTCTATCTTACTCTGATATATCCATTACTAGCTTTTGACTTACTCTCCACTCCGACAGCTATGTGTACGAACTCCCAGTATTGGTTGCTACTAACAATCACCGTTAATTATATAGCCCCGTTCGTTCTTGGTTAGTTATGTAATCAAATGACGTGAAATAACAACACTATTTGATTACTACACTGTCGAAACGGTACGCGCGGTCTGCGTAGTCACAACAACCGCTTAGACAACACTATACAATGACAGATACACGAGAACAACTGACTGTCGTCCTGCTCACTGCCCTCATGGTGCTTTCGCTCGTCGCGATCGCTGGCACCGGGCTGGCAGGAAGTGTAGCGGCAACGGAGCACAGTGACGCCCAATCAGCTGTCGATGCCGACGAACCAGCGTCGATCGACACCGAACTCGAAGAAGCGAGTGGGACAGAACAGGTGTATATCGTCCTTGATCAGTACGATGGGCAACTGAGTGACGATCGTGATCGTGCGATCGCACAGTTGCAGGAGCATGCTGAGCTGTCGCAGACGGCTGCGGCGGAGGACATCGACGCCTTCGCTGGTGTCGACGTGATCAACACCTACTGGATCACGAACGCGATTCGCGCCGAGGTTGACACCAATGCAGTCGACACGGCTGAACTCGCGACCATCGACGGTGCAGAGACGATTCAGCTCCGTCCGGAATACGAAGTCCCAGAACCGGAGCCATCCGTCGAGCCTGCCCTCGAATCTGACGATGATGAGTACACGTACGGTCTCGATCAGGTCAACGCCTCCGAGACCTGGGCAGACTTCGACACCCAGGGTGAGGACGTGAAGGTCGCTGTCCTTGAT
>NZ_AOIN01000023.1 GCF_000337135.1 Natrialba chahannaoensis JCM 10990 | reverse complement strand
ACCTCGATGGCCGCACCCCACGTCTCCGGTGTGATCGCCCTCATGCTCTCGGCCAACGACGACCTCACCCAGGAGGAAATCGAGGAGACACTCGAGGAGACCGCCTGGAAGCATGACGGCGAACCCGACGAGAAAGACACCCGCTACGGCCACGGCATCGTCGACGCCTACGCCGCTGTCGACGAAGTCGCCGCCGGTGCACTCGAGTACGAACTCGGTGACGTCGACCAGGACGGCGATGTGACGGTGCAGGACGTACAGCTGACCCAGCAGTACCTCCAGGATATGGACCCCGAGCCGTTCAGTGAGGACCTCGCGGACCTGGACCGCGATGGCTCGGTGACGACGGACGACCTGAACCTGCTCCAGCAGAAGGTGCAGGGAACGCTCGACGAGGGTGAAATCGCCATCACGGGACTCGACGTGCCCGCCGAAGTCGACGATGGCGAGACGTTCGAGGTCACTGTCGATCTCGAGAACCTCGGTGAAGAGGGTGCAGTCGAGGAGGTTGCGCTTTACCTGAACGACGCTGACGACCCAGCCGCAACCGAAGCCGTCGACATGGCAGCACCTGGCGTCGACGANGGGTGCAGTCGAGGAGGTTGCGCTTTACCTGAACGACGCTGACGACCCAGCCGCAACCGAAGCCGTCGACATGGCAGCACCTGGCGTCGACGACCCGGTTGACCACCCAGCAGAGACGACGATTACGTTCGACCTCGACGCGAGCGACCTCGACGCTGGCGAGCACACCGTCACTGTTGCGACGGAGGATGACGACGCGAGCGACGCGTTCACCGTGCTATCCTCGGAGTTCGAAGTTTCGAACCTCGACGCACCCGATGAAGCCGACCGCGGTGACGAAATCACCGTCAGCGCAGACGTTGCAAACACAGGCAACGTCGACGACACCCAGTCCGTCGAGTATCGCTTCGACGACCTCGGCAACGCACTGGACGCACAGAACGTCACGCTCGAACCCGACGAGAACGCGACGGTCTCCTTCGATGTCGACACAGAGAACGTCACTGAAGGAACCTATGACCACGGTGTCTTTACCGAGGATGACGAGGCAACCGCCGCGATCGACATCCTCGAACCGTTCTTCAGCGTCGACATTACCGACGCACCTGAGGAACTCGCACCCGGCGAGACCTACAACGTCAGTGCAGATGTCGTGAACTCCGGCGACGCGCCGGGCGAACAGATGATCGCCTACGATGTCACGGAAGGCGAAACTGACGTTGCGGTCGTCGACGGCGACGTTGACGAAGAAGAACTCCGCGAGGAACTTGCAGACCGTGGTGTTGACGAGGTCGACCTCGACGAACTCGTCGCCGGCGCGGACAACCTGGCCGATACGCTCCAGGACGAACTCGGTGACTCCTACGACGTGCAGACGGTCAACGCAGCCGATCTGCTCGACGAGGTCGACGCCCACGATGTCTTCGTTGTCAACGACTTCGACGACGCAGACGTCGATGCGTTCCTCGACGAACTCGCAGACGACCAGGGTGTCGTCTACCTCGAGAACTGGGGCAGTAGCTCCAGCTCGGTGAGCGACCTGTCTGAAGCCACTGACGACCCATCGGCTGTCGAGACTAGCTTCAGCGGCTCCGCACCGATTATGCTCGACATCACCGACAACCACGCGCTGTTCGACGGCGTCGCTACTGCGGGCGAGACGATCGAACTTCACGACGCGTCCGATGCCGACCGTGCGTGGTTCGACGGCTACAGCGGCGAGAGCATCGCAGATGTTGGCGACACTGGACCAGATGGTGCCGCAGTCGGCGTGAGCGAGGACGACGACCACGTTCTGCTCGCCGCCTTCGGTCGTTCCTCGTTCATTTCGAACGCGGACTTCAGCGATGAGTCGAACGCTATCATGGCGAACGCCGTCGAATACGTCGACAACCATGCGGCCCCAGCTGCCGCAATTGACCACACGAGCGAGGTCGTCTCGCTCGAACCGAACGAATCGGCCACCGTCGAATTCACGAACACGCTCGCCGAAGATGACGGGGAACTCGAGTGGCACCACGTCGTCGAGAGCGAGGACGACACTGCAACTGTACCGTTCACCATTGACGACGGACCGAACTGGAACGTCAAGGGCACGGTCTCCGACGATGTCACCGACGAACCGATCGCAAACGCCAGCGTTGAACTCGAAGCTGGCACCGAAACGTACACGAACGTGACCGACGCCGACGGTGAATTCGGCCTCGAGAACGTTCCTGCTGGCGAACACAACCTGACGGTTGACGCCGAGACCTTCGCGGCCCACACCGAGTCCGTCGAGGTTCCCGAAGACGACGTCGTCACGGTCGACGTTGGTCTCGAACAGCTTCCTGGCACCATCACCGGTGAGGTCACTGCGAGCGACGACGACGCACCCGTCGAGGGAGCGACGATCGTCGCCGAGAACGCTGACGGCGATGTCCACGAGGCGACGACCGACGAGAACGGCTCGTACGAACTCGCGGATGTCTCTGCTGGCACGTACGTCGTCAACGTCGTCGACACACCGCCGGGCTACGAACTCGACGAGATCGTTTCCGTCGCACCCGGTGAACACGTTGACGATGTGAACTTCGTCGTCGACCGCACCGCTGGCTCGATCGAAGGCANGCCGCTGGCGTCCCAATTGCTGACGCGAACGTGGTTGACGCCGATGACGGCGCGTTCAACGTGACGACCGCCGAGGACGGCTCCTACGAGATCAAGGACGTCACGCCTGGCACGAACGCGCTCCGCGCGATCGCTGACGGGTACGACGACTCGAACATCGAGTTCGTCGAGGTCGAAACCGGCGAGACGACGACCGCAAACCTCACGCTCGGCACCTACTTCGAGGTCGATGACNTACGACGACTCGAACATCGAGTTCGTCGAGGTCGAAACCGGCGAGACGACGACCGCAAACCTCACGCTCGGCACCTACTTCGAGGTCGATGACCTCGCAGCACCTGACACGGCCGAGCAGGGCGAGGAGATCA
This sequence comes from Natrialba chahannaoensis JCM 10990, assembly GCF_000337135.1. Classification (GTDB taxonomy): domain Archaea; phylum Halobacteriota; class Halobacteria; order Halobacteriales; family Natrialbaceae; genus Natrialba; species Natrialba chahannaoensis. The sequence goes on along the minus strand of NZ_AOIN01000023.1, from coordinate 116,337 downwards.
CTGTCAACGCGACGGTTACGAACACCGGCGAGCAGGCAGACACTCGAACGGCGTTCTACTTCCCGCCGGGCACTGACTTCGGCACTGACGTTATCGACTACCAGCCTGAACTGNGTTACGAACACCGGCGAGCAGGCAGACACTCGAACGGCGTTCTACTTCCCGCCGGGCACTGACTTCGGCACTGACGTTATCGACTACCAGCCTGAACTGGCCGAGACGGTCACACTCGAGGGCGGCGAGTCGACGACGGTCGAGTTTACCTACGAGGTCGGAGCCGATGACGAACCAGGCGAGTACGAACACGGCATCTCGGCTGACGAGGTCGAATCGACGGTCATCACGATCGAGGGCGACGAAGACGACGGCGAACCCGTCTTCAACGTCACCGGACTTGATGCACCGACAGACGCTGAACCTGGCGAGAACGTCACGATCACCGCCACGATCGAAAACACCGGCGACGACGCCGGCACGCAGACGGCGACCTACGCGTTCGACGATGAGACTGTCACCAACGAGACCGTCTCGCTCGACGCAGCGGAGTCGACGGTACTCGAGTTCACCACCGAACTCCCAGCGGATGAAGGCACGTACGAGCACGCTGTCTCGTCCGAGAACGACTCCGCGACGGCACAGACGACTGTCGAAGACGCGGGCGAGCCGGAGCCAGCGTACTTCGAAGTGAGTGACGTTGACGGACCTGAATCCGTCGACGCGGGTGATGAACTGACGGTCAACGCGACGATCACGAATACCGGCGACGAAGCGGATCAGCAGGATATCTTCCTGTTCTGGGACTCCGCGATGAGCGACCTCGAAGATGCGGAGTCTGTGGCTGAACTCCGCGAGGCCGGTATCGACTCGATGGAATCGCTCGAACTCGAGGGTGGCGAATCCGACACGGTGACGCTCATCCATGAGATCGACGCGGAGACGGAACCGGGAACCTACCAGTATACGGTTTCGACGCTGCAGGAGATGGCCGACGGTGAAGTGACGGTTGATGACGCTGCTGAAGTCGCCTTCCCAGCAGACCCGGGCGGTTTCGATGGGGCATCACCTGGAGCAGCGCTCGGTGCGAACCCGTTTGAAAGCGGTATCGCGAACGGAGTCGGACTGCTCGGCTAAGTCGAGCGCTGTTCCATTCCGTTCCGTTGCTGTTTGGCATTCAACCCTATCCGCTTATTTTGGTTCGAATTCGGTGCTGCTTCGGGCCATCATAGACAGCTGATACGCAAGCACACACCGAAGATGGTGATAACACGTCAAACCAGCAGATGGTGCGGTGGCGAGAAGCTTCGGTGGCGTGCCCGACAGATTGTGTTCATGGATGAGTCGGTTCTTAACTCTCGAGTACCCGCTCGATTCCCGCCTCGATTCGAGTGCGGTCGGGAAGGAAGGCGTCCTCGCGGGCGAACAGCGGCACCGGCACGTCGTACCCGGTAACGCGCTCGACCGGCGCTTCGAGGTAGAAGAACGCCTCCTCGTTGAGTCGAGCGATAATCTCGCCAGCCATCCCCGACGTTTTCGGCGCTTCGTGGACCACCACACACCGGCCGGTCTTTTGCACCGATTCGATGATGGTCTCGGTGTCGAGCGGCGAAATCGTTCGCGGGTCGATCACCTCGATACTGGCACCGGTCTCGTTCTCGACACTGTCGACAGCGTCCAGCGTCTCCCGTAGCATCGAGCCCCAGGCGATCACGGTGGCGTCCTCGCCGGTGTCGACGACCCGGGCCTCGCCGAGGGGAATCTCGTGCTCGTCCGGAACCTCCTCGCGAACCGAGCGGTACAGCCGTGTCGGTTCCATGAAGACGACCGGGTCCGGCGACCGGATCGCGGATCTGAGCAATCCCGCCGTTTCCGCCGGTGAGGCAGGAATGACCACCGTCAGACCCGGCACGTGGGCGAACCCGGCCTCGAAGCTCTCGGAGTGCAACTCGAGTGCGTGGATGCCGCCGCCGTATGGCATCCGGATGGTCATCGGGCAGGTGACCGTCCCGCGCGTGCGACTCCGCATGCGGGCGACGTGCTGGACGAGCTGGTGGAATCCCTGGTAGAGGAAGCTCTGGAACTGTATTTCGGCGACCGGCCGCAACCCGGTTGCGGCGAGTCCGACGCCGACGCCGACGATACCTGCCTCCGCGACTGGCGCATCGAACACCCGGTCGGGATACGCCTCGAGCAGTCCCTCAGTCGCCCGAAACACGCCGCCTGCCCGCCCGATGTCTTCGCCGTAGACGACGACACTGTCGTCGGCTGCGAGTTCCTCGCGGAGCGTTTCGCGGACGGCCTCGACGACGCGGAGCCGCTCAGTCATCTCGATCACCCTCGAAGGCCGCGGCCTGGCGCTCGAGTTCCGGCGGCTGCTCTGCGTAGACGTACTTGAACAGGTCCGCCGGGTCAAGGCGCTCCCGGCGCTCGTTCGCCTGTCCGATTGCTTCGGCGATCTCCGTCTCAACCTGGTCGTCGATCTGCGCTTTCGTGTCCGCGTCGAGAATTCCCTGCTCCTCGAGAAACACCTGAAACCGAACGATGGGATCCCGTGCCTCCCACTCGTCGGCCTCCTCGGGATCGCGATACACCGATGGATCGTCCGAGGTCGTGTGCATCGACCGCCGGTAGGTGAGCGCTTCGACGAGCGTCGGCTCGCCCTGTCTCGCTCGCTCGATCGCCTCCGAGACGACCCGGTAGACAGCCAGTACGTCGTTGCCGTCGACCCGTATCCCGTCGATTCCGGCGGCGACCGCTTTCTGGGCCAGCGTCTCCGCTGCGGTCTGGTCCTCGAGTCGGGTCGAAATCGCGTACCGGTTGTTCTGACAGACAAACACCGTCTGCGCGTCGTAGACGCCTGCGAAGTTCAACGCCTCGTAGACGTCTCCCTCGCTGGTCGCACCGTCCCCGAAGTACGTGAGCGCGACGTTCGGCCGCCCCTGAATCGATTCGCCCCAGCCGACGCCAACGGCGTGCAGCGGCTGGCTCCCGACCGGGATCGCCGGCGGCAGTGCGTTTGCATCCGCTGGTATCTCCGCTCCCTCCTCCATCCCCATCGCGTACTCGAGTACCGACTGCGGCGAGGTACCGCGAACGAGCAGCGCCGGCTGTTCGCGAAAGGAGGGGACGACCCAGTCGTCCGCGGCGAGCGCGAATGCGCTGCCGATCTGGGCGGCCTCCTGTCCGATCGCGGGGGCGTACGTTCCGAGTTCGCCTCGCCGCTGCAGTGAAATCGCACGCTCGTCGAGGCGGCGGGCGCGCTTCATTGCCGTGTAGCACTCGAGTAGTTCGTCGTCGGTGAGTGATGGGACGAGTTCCGCGTCGATCGTTCCGTCCTCGGCGAGCACCTGTACGGAGTGAATCGTGAACTCGGCGACCGTCTCGCGTGGCATAGGCTCGGTACGCTATGGAGTGTGTTAATGCGCTACCCGGGGCACGACGGCTCCCGTCGCTGTGTCACAGACCGCTGACGTGCCGGCAGGCCGGTAATTTCACAGATAAGGGACCCACCATATGGTGGGCGTGTGTCTTCGGTACTGACACGTCTTAGTAAGTGTATGAGCACGGGTATTCGAGCGACACTGATGGTCGAGGACCCGGACGACTGTCCGGCAGCACAGCTCTCTGCCGAGGAGGGGATGAGCAGCCGTTCGATCTCAAAGAGTGTCGATCCGTCGACGGGCGAGACGGTAACTGAAGAACTCCTCGTTGAGGACAGTTCCCACGCCGAGTCCACTGTGATTGTCTCAGCGTCGAACGATGACGCCTCAGCCGACAACCTGCAGGTCCTCTTTTCGGATGGCTCGCAGACGGTCTATCGCTTCACCCGCGAGTTCGGCCGTGGCTGCCCCTGTGAGTGTGTCGAGCGCTTCGACGCGCCGGTCGTCGATGTCCACACGGATGACGGTGCGCTCGTTCTCGTGTTTCACGTGCCGAGCACCGATGTCCTCCAGCAGATCGTCGGCAAACTCCAGGAGCGCTACGCCGACGTTACGGTCCAACGGCTCGTCCAGGCCCGTCCCGACAGCTCCGAGCAGGATCTCGTGTTCGTCGACCGATCCGCACTCACCGCTCGCCAGCGAGAGGTACTCGAGACGGCGAACGAACTGGGCTACTTTGAGTACCCGAAGCGAGCGAATGCGACCGAGGTCGCAGATGCACTCGAGATCACCTCCTCGACGTTTACCGAGCATCTTGCTGCTGCTCAGCGGACGCTTCTTGATTCAGTTCTGGGAGAGTAGTAGGCACTCGACCAGCGACTGTCGTGTGCTGACGGTCAGTGTCAGTACTTGAGTTCAGTCGCCGAGACCGCAAACGCTCTCGGCGAGCCTCGCGACGTCGACAGCATCTGGTTCGGTGATCTGCTCGATGATTCGGGGTGCTGTTCCGTCGGGGACGGTTTCACCGACGACGAGTTTTGGACACCGAGCCTGTCGAAAGCCTTCAACGAGGACGAGGTCGTACCCCCGTGCCTGTAACCGCTGGAGTGTGGTTCGAAGCGGGGCGAGTTCGGTGGTGGCTCCGTTCTCGTTTCCGTTTCCGTTTCCGTTTCCGTTCCCATTCGAACCGTCGGTCTGCTTCCCACGATTCGTAATTTCGAACGTCGTCGACGGCGTGATGCCGACGACGGTCTCTGCGCCCGCGCTCGCATGTCGGTGTGTATCCGTTCCCGGAGTGTCGACCTCGATATCGTGGTGGATCGACTTGACGGTCCCGACGCGGCCGTACTTCGAACATTCGGGGAGCAAACGCTCGACGAGGGTTGTTTTCCCCGAGTTGCTGTGGCCGACGAGTCCGAGTACCTTCATAGTTCTTCTGGGACGGCCTTTGCCGTATGTGTGCGGATTTCGCTGTTCTGACTCCTAGTCTCGCTCCTGCTCACCCATCGTCGAGACCCCACGAGATGTGCGCCCAGAGGCGCTCGTACCCGTAGTAAGTCCCCGTTTTCAGCAGGTTCGCGGCGATGCCGATATTGACGGCATCCGAGCCATTCCCAGTGACGAGAAAGGCGACCGTGATGGTCACCAGTACCATCAGGAGCCGATAAGTGAGCGTTTTGACGAGCGTTCGCGAGTGCGCCTGCAGCGCACCGTGTGAGATGATCGATGGCGTTAGCGATTGCATTGGACGGGAACTGGAAGGTATGTCTCCGATTGTCGGGTCGATACCGTATACCGTTTCGTCACGGTCTGGCAGCGGACCGTGTGGCCGGTGCTGGCTTTTCAGTACGGCCCCTCTCGGTTCCCCATCGGCAACTGGGGTTCTGGACCTGGCTCTGTTGCTGGTGCCGACGACGGCCCCGCACCCGAGCCACACGTCCCACATCGGAAGTCGACTTCTCCCTCACTGTTGGTGAGTCCCTCGAGTGGCGACGGTTCTGCCGGCGTCTCCGCGAACACGTCCGGTTCGACAGCGAACCGGTCCGCGTCGCGTTCGACGAGTTGGCAGGCGAGTACAGCCAGTGCGTCGTAGAACGCCGTCTCGTCTGGTTTGTTTCGGCCTTCTTGTTCGTCTCTGCTACTACCGTCGTCACCCACGTCGGCATCCTCAATCGCCTCCCGATACCGCGGGAGCCACCGCCCGAGATGATCCTCGATAAACGACCCCTGTGCATCGGTCACGATTTCGATACCCGTCTCGTCGCCCTTCTTTGCAAGCGCCGCCGTCTGCAGCGCCAACTGCGAGACGAACTCGAGTTCGATGCAGAGATGGTCGACGCGCTCGCGTCGATCTTCGGCGAGCGAGAGCCCGAACGCGTCGTAGAAGCCCGCGATATCGGATAGGGTATCCGTGCTCGTGACCAGCGTTCCCGGACTGAACTCGATTTCGTACTGCGGAATGTCGCCGCCGGTCTCGAAGCCGAACAGCGAGGTCCACGTGCTGTAGTGCTCGTCGACGGCTTCCTGCGTGGCTGGACTTGCGTCGACGACAGTTGTTGCGGCGTCGTGAAGATCGCCGTGGGCGTCGGTGGTTGGATCGTTTTCTTCACTTTCGTCAGTCACGTCCCCATCGAGCACCGCCGCGGACTCGAGTAGCTGCTCGTCGAACGTCCCCGAGACGAGCGCCGACTCGAGTGTCTCGCCCGGGCGGTCGAACGCCAGGGAGAGGAGTTTGTAGAGGCGCGCGCGATGGACGGACTCGCGTGCGGTTTTGGAGTTGCTGTCGGCTGCGTTGGGCATCTCGGTTGGATCGCGTGTTGGTGGTGTCGTCATGGTCTTCGATCACGTGATGTCGAGTCGGTAGGCGTTGTTGTCCTCGTCGAAGCGCTCGCGCTCGTACTGTGGTTCTTCCATCGGAACGCGGGCGACGGTTTCGCCGTCCTCGTCGTAGCCGATGGCTTCCTCGTCGGTCACGTCGAACTCCTCGACGCGCCATTCGGTGGAGCCCATCAGATGGAGTAGGCCGCGGAGTTTGCGGTACTCCTCGTCGCCGCGGCGGGCGGCCTGGTAGGTCTCCTTTGCGTCCGCGACGCGTGGACCGAACATCTGGATCAGGTAGTCGTCGGGGACGTTGATCGGCGGGATGTAGTAGACGTTTGGCTCTAAGCCGAGCTGTGGGTACAGCGGCAGGGCGACCTCGGCGTCGTGGACGAGGTAGTCGATCGGGTTCGAGGAGTCAGCTTCATCCGGTGGGTTGATCCAGCCGTGCTGGCGAATTTTTCCGAGGCAGTTTTCGAAACATTGCGGGACGAGTCCTTCCTCGACTTTGGGGTAACAGCCAACACACTTCTGGGAGACGCTTTCTTCGGGGTTGTAGACGGACTTCCCGTACGGGCAGGCCCGGACACACTCCTGGAACGCCTCACAGCTGTCCTCGTCGATCAGGACGATCCCGTCTTCCTGGCGCTTGTAGACCGCCTGGACGGGACAGCCACCGGCACAGCCCGCGAACGAGCAGTGATTGCAGACGCGGGGAAGGTAGAAGAACCACATCGGGTGGGTCTCCTCGTCCTCCGAGATGTGCGTATCGGACTCGAAGGTTTCGCCGGCCGGTTCGTCTTCCCCGAGGTTAGGGTGTGCCCAGTCTTCGCTGTCTGGGATGTAGCCCTCGATGTCCTGTCCGTGGCGGTTCTGCGGGTCGTCGTCCGGGGCCATCTCATCCCAGTCGACATCGTTCGCCTCGAAGATGGTGTCTCCCTCGTAGACGTACTCGCCATCCTCTTCGCGCCACTCCTGCACGCCGAGGCGGTCGAGGATTTCCTTGTCCCACTCGATGGGGTGGGAGCCGTAGGGCTTGGTCTCGACGTTGTTCCAGAACATGTGCTCCTGGCCCTCGCCGTGGGTCCAGGTCGTCTTACACGACAGCGTACATGTCTGACATGCGATACACTTGTTGATGTCGAACACTGCCCCCCACTGTTTCTCGGGTCGCGCCTCCGCGTAGGGGTAGTCCATCTCGCGTCCGATCTGCCAATTGTATACTTCTGCCATTGTGATCACCAGGTGTTTGTTGTTGCTGCTGCCGTTGTCAGTCGTCCGAGGTCTGCACGAAGCCGCCGCTCAGGTACTCTTCCATCGTCTCGTCCTCGTTTGTCGGTCGAATGCCGCGATCGACGAGTTCCCACTCGCCCTCGCCGCCAGTGCCGCCGTCGCTTTCTTTCTCGATCTTCACGAAGGCCTCCTTGGGCGCGCCGTTGGCACAGTGGACGTCGGGTGCGAACCCTTCCGCGATGTTCTGTCCGGCCATATCCTTGCGGGGCATGCTGTCAGTCAGACGGGTCGGTCGGAAGAACGACGTCGTCGCGCTCTGGTGGCCGCCTTGCCGGTAGAGCGACACGTAGTCGGTGTCCTCGGACTTGGCCATCCCGTCGTCGCGCTCTTCCTGGGCTTCGTAGGTCTTGTGCGAGGTCTGGTTGACGTTCATCCAACTGCGGGTGACGCCTTCCGGCATCGCGGGCTGGTAGCGTAACCGCATCAGCGCACGGGCGTAGTCGTCTTCGCCCTCATCGGGGTCGTACTCAGGGTACGGACGGTCCTGCGGGTCGGCATCGACCCAGACGTAGTCGCCGTCCTCGAGCCCTTCTTCGCGGGCGTCCTCGGGATTCATCTCGATGTAGCCCTCGCCGTAGTACGGCATCCGCTCGTCCTCACGGTCCATATCACCGTAGTTGCCCCACCAGACTGCGATGTTCGGCAGTGAATTCGCGAAGGTGTGGGTCCCGTGACGGTACTTGGGCGTCATGTAGATGTACTCGTAGCCTTCGGCGAGTTCCGTCAGCGGGTGGTTAGAGTTGAGCAGTTCGGTCGGCGTTTTGATTACGTTGCGGACCTGCCGGGCCTTCGTGTCGTCGACGCCGTCGTCGGCCCAACCGAGATCGTCGGGTGTGTCCGGATCGATGACCGGGCTGTCACTGTTGTCGACAAGGACGTTCGGCTCGTAGGGGGTCGCGTCGATCGGTTCGCGGTGGACCGGGATGTTCTCCCCGGCCCGTGCGAACTCCTCTTCTTCGCGGAAGAACTCCATCCGGCCGGTCTTCGTGTACCAGGGTTCGTCGTCCTGAATCTGCCGACTGCCGACGTACTTGGGGTACGTCCGGGACATGATCAGCGCCGGCGTCCCGTCCTCGGCGTCGTCGAGCAATTCCTCGACATCGTACCCCTTGACCATGTTCGAGTTGTCGATGATCCGCTGGAGGTACGGCTTTGCCTGGTACTCGTCCTCGTCGATGAACTCCCAGTAGTCCTCGAAGCGTGGCTCGTCGAGTTTCTCGGCGAGCTTCTGGGCGACGCCCTTGTAGTGTTGAGCGTCGTTTCGGGTGTTGTAGATCCGGTCGATCCCGGACTCGGGCATCGTGATGACAAATGGGTTCGTCACCGAGGCCGTGATGTCGTGAACCTTGTGTTCGGCCCACGAATCCGCTGGGAAGACGATGTCCGAGTACTCGCAGGTCATCGTCCACCACCACTCGTTGGTAAAGAACGCCTCGATGCGCCCCGTCCGCAGGGCGTCTTCGATGATCTTGTAGGCACCCTTCGCGTTCCCGAGGAACGAGTTCGAGCCGGCGATCCACACCGACTTCGTCGGCGTGTGCATGTGCGAGTCGCCCTGGAAGTACTCACCTTCGACTTCCAGGGGCTCATCTAAGTTCGCGTACCAGTGGGCCGACTGCATGTCGAACCGGCCGTCGACCTCGGCTTCGGCGTCGGGATCGAGTTCGGGGTCGAAGGGATTCTCCTGGGTGTACTGCCAGACGCCGTTGAAGTACGCCGCCCGGTAGTTCCCCGCGTAGCTCCCGATGTTACCGCTGAAGCTACCGACGTTCTGGGTCAGCGAGGCGATCAGGAATGCCGAGCGATCCTTGAGGTCCTGATTCGTGTAGTGGTTCGGACCCATCCCTTTCAGGATGAGCGTTTCCTCCTGGTTGTCCGCGAGGTCATGGGCAAGGTTCTCGACAGCCTCCGGTTCGGTTCCGGTGACCTCGGCGGTCGACTCGAGATCCCAGGTCTCGACGAGGTGTTCCTTGATCAGGTCGAAGACCGGGCGGACTTCGGCGGTCTCGCCGTCGGCGAGTTCGACCTCGAAGGTCCCCTCAAGGGTCGCCGCGACATCGAACGACTCGCCGATCTCTTCGCGGGTGACAACCTCGAGCTGGCCCGTCTCGTCGTCACGGACCACGAAGTCACCCCACTCCTCGCGCATCTCTTCGGTGATGAACTGCTCGTCGATGTCGGTCACGTCGACGCCGGGGCGGTCGGCGTCGTCGGCGACCGTCGCTGTCTTCTCTAGGTCTCCGAGTTCATGGTCCTCGAAGACGTCGCTCGCCCGCAGGAACTCGCCTTCGTCCAGCCGAACCAGCATCGGAAGGTCCGTGTACTGGCGGACGAAATCCTCGTCGTAGAGTTCTTCCTCTATGAGGACCCGTGCAGCGCCGAGGAAGAGCGCAGAGTCGGTCGCGGGCCGCAGCGTGATCAGTTCATCACACTTCGACGCCGTCGCGTTGTAGTCTGTGAAGATGCCCGTGATCTTCGTACCCTTGAGCCTGGCTTCCGTCAGCCAGTGACAGTCGGCCATCTTCGTTGTCAGGTAGTTGATCCCACAGAGGATCACGTGGTCGGCGTACTCGACGTTCGCCAGGTCGAAATCGACCGTCTGCTGACCCGTCACCATCGGGTGGCCCGGCGGCAGGTCGGTGTGGAACGAGTAGTTGTCCAGTCCGACCGCGCCCAGCGCCTCGCCCTCGTCCACGTCGCGGACGTGGTGGTCCAAAAGCGCCATCGAGTTCGCCGTTCGGTATTGCCCAAACAGCTTGATCGGGCCCAGCAGCGGCATACCACCGCGGAACTTCATCGACCGGACGCCGACTCCCTGGGTCTGGTCGACAACACGCTCGTCGTACTCCTGTTCCAGCAGGGCCTGCATGCCCGACTCACCGCTATACTGGTCGGCGATCTCGATGAACGCCTCTGCGGCGATCTCGTAGGCCTCCTCGTGGTCGACCTCGATCCAGTCGTCCTCGCCGCGGTTGGCGTACTCTTCGGGCATCGAGCCGTCGTCGTCGCGCGGAAACCCGTCCTCGTACCACTCCATGAAGCCCTCACGGACCATTGGGGCCTTCACGCGGCGATCGCTGTAGAACCGTTCGATCATCGCCAGCCCCTTGTTACAGACGCGGGGGTCCCACCGACTGGTGGCTTGATTCCCATAGAGGTCTTCGGCCTCGCCATAGTTCATCGACGGACCGAGACGGGTGATCTCCCCGTTCTTGACGGAGGCTTCGAGGAAACAGTTGTGCGTGTCGTTCGGCGTACACGTGAGCATGTAGGAGTCGTCTGGCTCCCACACGTCACGGTAGTGGTCTTCCCACTCCTGATTCGGGTACTCCTCGAGTGGGTTCATCGTATCGTCGGCCGCTCCGACCTCCCCATCACGAGTCAGGCGACGATAGCCGAGCAGTCCGAGCCCCGACGCACCGGCGACGCCAGCGGCCGCAGCACCGAGTTCACGCCGAGTGAGTGAGAGATCAGAACCCACGCCAGCGTCAGTATCATCACTCATTGTCCCACCTTCACCTCCGTAGCGACGCTTCGAGCCCCCGCGTGCGATACGACCGCAGTCCATGTCGGCCAGTTAGATTCCTGCCCGAGTATCGGTCGTCTGTGTTCCATACAGGTTGAGCGTGGTCCGTTACCCGCTTAATCCGGGGACTCTGTTCCCGCCCGTCGGGGATATCGGGCGCAAATCCCGTGATACTGTGGGTGTTTAAATAGGGGTACGAGACGCCTGTGATACAGGCGTCGACGGCGAAAGAAGATCGATTGCGTCCCGGTTCGTCTCTACGCCGGCGACTCCGAGACTGCAGTCGAATCGTGATCGAACTCGAGTTCGACGAGCCAGCCGTCGCGTTCGAGATCCACCACGTTCGCACGCGTGAGTGTCGGCGTTGCGCTGCCGAGGGAACCTTCGAGGGTGGTGATCAACTCGTCGGGATCGTGGCGCAGGAGAACGCCGAACTCGTCGCGGAGAGCGAGTTCGGTGAGCGTCTGCTGTGCGGCGGTTTCAGCCGGCAGTCCGCGTAGATCGACGGCGTCGTCCGGCACCTGTGGTCCGTCGTCGCCGGCGGCGAACGCGGCGACGGTGTCCGCGAGCTCCGCGATAGCCGCCGCTCCGGGTGTCGATGGCTCGGCGAACGAACTGGTCGTCGGGTCGCGAAGCGCCGGGTCGAACGGGATCGGATCGATCGTCGCGCTTGCATTCTCCTGGATCTCGTCGGGGAGGTCGTCGCCGGTTGCGTCGAACGGTCCTGCGATTTCGTTATCGCGATCGTTACCGTTGTCGGTGTCCTCAGGCGCGACCATGTTCGGGACGACGCCGATCGTTTCCACGTCGTTCGCCGTGAATAGGGCACCCGTCCGCTCCGTTGCTCGTGCGCCCGCGTCGGTCGGCGTGCTGACGAGCAGTGCGCCGTCGAGTGGTGCCTGCTGGACGATCGTGTAGACGGCATCGCCGATCCCCGGTGGCAGGTCGACGAGCAGTACGTCGCGGTCGCTCCAGGGTGCGTTTCCGAGCAGATCTTTGAGCACGTCGTGGACCATCGCGCCGCGCCAGGCGACCGGCCCGTCATCGGCGATCAGTTCCATGCTCACGACCTCGATGCCGTCTGCGACGACGGGTTCCGGCCGGCCGGTCGGCGTCGTCTGTACCGGTCCCGCTGCGCCGAGCAGGTCCGGTGCGTCGGGTGCGTAGACGTTCGCATCGAACACCGCGATGTCGAGTCCGGATTCGTCGAGCGCTCGCGCGAGGGCCGCGGTGACCGTGGTCTTTCCGACACCACCCTTCGCGCTCCCGACGGCGATCAGTGAGCCAACGCCGGTGACCGGCAGTCCGCTCTCGGGGGCTTCCGCGTCTGCTGCCTCGACGCGAACGTGTTCGACGCCGGTCGTCGCGAGGCCGGCACCGCGAAGCTGTTCGGTGAGGCGTTCGCTCAGCGTTCGGTTCAGTCGCTCGAAGGCGACGGTGAACGTGACGACGCCGTCCTCGACGCGGATGTCCTCGAGGAGTTGTTCGCTGACCGGGTCGCCATCCGCGATTGTGACCTCTCGCGTTCGGTCGATCACCGCGTTTTTAATCTCGTCGTCTGTCGCTGACGTCTCGTGACCCATGGTGGGGCTTCGGAACGCGTGTTCTTTTCATCCGCTGGCTGTTCTCGCGGTTTGGGAACGGTTTAGTTGGCAACCGTCGATGATGCCAATACTCCAGTTCAGATTCAGATAACGTAATTACTCGAGACAACTATCGAACAACACACGGGTCATACCAGTGAGCAACGATGTCGTCTATCCGTCTGCCGAACTCATTCTCGATCTTCACCAGCAAATCGTTGAAGAGGGAGATAACACAGAACCAGGTGTTCGATCAGAGGATGACATTGAATCCGCCATTCGGTACGTTTCTGACGGATTCTTTGGCGAAGTACCGAGTACAATTCACGAAAAAGCTGTGCAGTTGATGCGGCTTCTCGTTGCAAACCATCCTTTCGTCGATGGGAACAAGCGAACTGCTCTTCGAACGGTTGTCGTCTTTTATATACTGAACGGATATACGTTCGAATACGGCGACGAGATACGCGCATTATTACGTCGGTTCGCAATCGACGAAGCGGCGGTCGATACCGAAACAGCAGTCATCTACTTTCGAGCATGCGCTCGGCACAACTGATAAAGGGACACGATGCATACTCGAAACACAGACATGGCGTCCAGTACCAATTCTTCGGCGTCGACTGACGACGAAGTTCGCCGACTGTATGAACGATATCAGTCAGCCGAGAGCGACGAGGAACGCCACCGGATTGCACTCGAGATGGGAAAGCTCGACGGTCGTCGCCACGCAGATATTTATGCCGCGCTTGAGGACGAGTGAATCTCCGTCACACGAAGCTTGTGGTCACAGATACCGTCCTCTGTACCGATCCTGAACAGGTGTCTGCTGGCGTTTCTCGAAGTGAGGCAGACGGTCACTTCTCTGATAGACTTTCTACTACATCTCGCTCACCGCAGGAAAGTACCCTCTACCGGCGGTTCTACTCCGCCAGCTCAACGCCACCTGTCCCACCAGTGCGTTCCTCAGCCGTGAGATAACACTGCGGGTCAGGCGCGAAAAGGTCGTCCGTCGTCGCCAGCGCGCGCAACCGGGAGGCACCGCGACAGATCGACTGGTACTGGCAGTCCGCACACCGTCCCGTCAACCGTTCAGTCCGATTTCGGAGCGCCGTCAGGAGCGGATTCGTCTCGTCCTCCCAGATCTCGCCGAACGGTCGGTCCCGAACGTTTCCGAGGCTGTACCCCTGCCAGAACTGTGTCGGATGCACGTTTCCCTCGTAATCGACATCCGCGATCCGTTCACCCGTCGGATCACCACCGTTTCGCGCGAGGTACTCGTAGATTCGTCTCGCTCGCACCTCGCCGAATCGGTCGCGTGCGTACTCGACGAGAAACGCCGCGTCGGCGTAGTTGCCGACGAGCAGCGTCTCGATTTCCTCGCCCTGATCGTGATACGACAGCGTCAGGTCACAGAGTCGCTCCACCGCCTTGCGTTTCGCCTGCGGCGTGAGGTCGACGTCGGCAATCTCCGCACCGCGGCCGCCGTAATCGAGGTGGTAGAAACAGAATCGGTCGACGCCAACGTCGGTCAGCAGGTCGACGACGCCCTCGAGATCGGCGGCATTTCGCTCCGTGATCGTGTACCTGAGGCCGGTCTTCAGTCCCACGTCGAGGCAGGCTTCGATCCCGCGAACCGCCGCGTCGAACGCGCCCTCCTGTCCGCGAAAGTCGTCGTTTCGCTCCGGCAGGCCGTCCACTGAGATGCCAGCATACCGGAGTCCGGCGTCGCGAAGTTCGGTCGCCCGCTCGCGGGTGAGCAGCGTGCCGTTCGTCGAAAGCACGGGTCGGAGTCCGATCTCGGATGCGTACTGCACGAGTTCGGTCAAATCCTCTCGAACGAGCGGCTCTCCCCCGGAGAAGAGCACGACCGGCACGTCGTACGCCGACAACTGCTCGAGGAACGCCTTCCCCTCGCCCGTGGTGAACTCGCCCGGTGCCGGCTCGGTCTCGGCGGCCGCATAGCAGTGCGAACAGTACAGATTACACCGGCGCGTGACGTTCCAGACGACGACCGGACGGCACTGGGCACTCGTCGTGATCTGGGGTGCACTCGAGTTCCCAGCGTCGTCGTAACGCAAGCCGTCGCCGGCGGCGGAACGGTTACAGAGGAGTTTGCTGAGCGAGATCACGGGTCGGTCACCTGTGGTGTGCCCTCGGTTTCCTCGTAGACGCGGGGTTCAGCGCTGTCCGAGTCCGCCTCGGCTGGGCGATCTGCTTCCAGCGGCCGCGTCGAGCGCCGCTCGACGGCTGCCGCGGGGCACACCCAGAGATCCTCGGCGTACCAGCCAAAGAGACGCGCAGCGTGGTCGACGGCATCGTCGGCGTCGGTGGCTGCGACGCTGCCGACGTGTCGGAGCGGCTCGTCTTGGTCGTCACGAACGAACACTTCCCACTGTGGAACGGGTGTCTCACGACCCTCGCTGTCGACGGGTTTGCGGCGTGCTTTTTCGACCATTGGATATCGGTTTCGAACGGTTCGAACGGCTGGGGTATATGGTTCAGTGCGAATACATTCGGGGGCGTTCCCGGTCGCTGAGAACAGCCTCGGATGCTTTGGCTGGTCCGGGTTTTCGGGCCGACTGTTCGATGTCGCCTTCGCACGCTTCGCCGCCATCTCCGACGGATCGAGCGCTCGACACTACACGTCGGCCGCTGGTTCTCATCTGGGAGCTCACGCAGGCCTGCGCGCTCGCCTGTGACCACTGCCGCGCCGACGCCCAGCCTGCGCGCCACCCCGACGAACTGACGACCGCCGAGGGGAAGGCCCTACTCGAGTCCGCTCGCGAGTTCGGGGACGGCCAGCTCGTCGTTCTCTCCGGCGGTGACCCGCTGGTTCGTGACGATGTCGACGAACTGGTCGCCCACGGCACCGACCTCGGCCTCCGGATGACGATGACGCCGAGCGGGACGCAGTCGCTCACCCGCCAGCGAATCGATATCCTGTCCGATGCGGGTCTCCGGCGCATGGCGGTCAGTCTCGACGGTGCCTCAGCTGAAACCCACGACTCGTTTCGCGGCGAATCAGGCAGCTTCGAGGCGACGATTCGCGCCATCGAGGACGCACGGGCAGCCGGCGTCCCTGTACAGGTCAACACGACCGTCTGCCAGGCTACCGTCGACGAACTGCCGGGCATCCGATCCCTGCTCCGCGATATCGGTGTCGTCATGTGGAGCGTGTTCTTCCTGGTCCCCGTCGGCCGCGGCCGGGTACTCGAGTCCATCTCACCGAAGCAGGCGGACGATGTGATGTCGTGGCTCCAGGGGGTAAGCGAGTCGGAGCCGTTTGGCGTGAAGACGACTGAAGCACCGCAGTACCGGCGGGTCTGCGTCCAGTCCCGCAGCGAAGCCGAGAACACGGATGGTACTGGTTCCGACGGGAACGGAGGGCCGTCTGTCGGCGCGTCGACCGGTCTGCAGCGTCGCGGCGGCATCGTCGCGGGTGACGGCTTTGCGTTCGTCAGTCACACCGGCGAGGTGTACCCTTCGGGGTTCCTGCCGCGATCGGCGGGCTCAGTCCGTGACCGAGCGCTCACAGAACTGTACCGAGATTCGGAGCTGTTCACCTCGCTTCGAGACCGCGATCAACTCTCTGGCAAGTGCGGTGCGTGTCCCTATCGGGCTGTCTGTGGTGGGAGTCGCTCGCGTGCGTACGCCCATTCTGGTGATCCGCTGACGAGTGATCCGCTCTGCCCGTACGTGCCCGAAGGGTACGACGGCGAGTTGCCGTGGGACGATCCCGAAACGGCACCGTCGCCGCCGTCGTAACCTTCCCTGTTGGATCTCGATTCTCCAGAAGGTCGGTGGTGTGGCGCTCTTCGGCGCAGTGCTGTTGGTTGACCTGTTTGAGTGGCTGCCACTCGGCGGCGGACTCATGCTTACAGGCCTGTGGCTGTTCGTCGGCAATCTGGGGCTGACACTCGATCGCGTCCGACCGTGGGACATCACCGCGCGCCACTGCGTAATCGCGCTTGGATTTCTCCTGCTTCTCTCGGCGATGGGGCTAACTATCCGTCTGTGTGTTCGATCCGAATCTCTCGCCGCTCACTGGTCTGTGTTGTCTCGTACGTGAACCCCCGTTGCTCGAGTACCCCATACAACGACTCGGGTTCGAAACTATTGAGCAACAACAGCGGCTCCGAGCGCTCGAGGGACTCGAGTGCGGCCATGATGTCACCGAACGGTTCGCCGTCGATTTCCCGGACGCCGAGCACGCGCTCACTGTCGGTGGCGGTCATAGAGACAGTGACGTTTTCGTGATGGGTAGTGGCTATCCCGATCATATTCACTTTCACAGTTCACATTTCATATTCGTTCGTGCGCACGCTGAGAATTGACCAGGGGTTCGACCAGTAACGGTCTATTTGTCCAGTTGGTACTATCGGTTGGCTGCCGACCGTGTCATGAAGGTCCATCATATAGTGGCTGCTAGTTCGTAGTGAACGGACCAGTGTACTCCAGTAGGGGACAACTGATGTCCGAAAACGAAGCGTCGGTACGACCCGAGTCGATCTCACACCGAGAGCACCACACGTCAGCACAACCAGAGTTCGTGTTCACCTGCGATGCGTGTCAACACCAGATCGAGGTCGACGACTCGGTCGCAGCAGCGATCGTGAGACACGGGTGTCCAATCTGTGGCATCAGGGCGACTACAGCGTGTCTGCGTCGCGTTGCAGATACTCCGCCGCCTGATCACTAATCGTCGCGTTCAATTTCGGTCCGTCGGCCGCTCAGATTCGTCGGCTCGAACTCGTAGAGCTGAATGTTGAGGTCTGCCTTCGATTGGCCCCAGATTTCGAACAGCGGTCGCTTTGCCTCGCCGTACTGTTCGATATGTGCCGCCGTGAGATCCTCCGGATCGATCTCATCGATCGTTCCGACGGCGACGACGCTCCGATACGTGCGTCCCTCATCAGCTTCCTCGTAGACGACGAGGCGGACGCGTGGCGACGACTCGAGGAACTGTCGCTTTTCGCTCTCGGGCGTCGAGACGAGGCGCATATAGAACGTTGCGCTCTCGGCGTCGTAGCCGTACGAAATCGGAACCGCGTACGGTGTTCCCGAATCAGCGAGCGCGAGCACACCTGTTTCGTGACGGCTGAGAAAGGCATCGATCTCTGCCTCCGTCATTTCGGTTTCCTCGGCGAGTGCCATAGTCGTACGGTGTGAAATGTGTGTGCGACAGTAAACCAGTTCCGTTCCCGGTCGTTGATTTGGTGTGTTGCAGAGGTCGACGAGACACCACCACACCCACCAAAATCATCACTACCACCACCCACCACCCACCACAGCACCTCACTGACCAAGCACGTCCGCGAAAATCTTGCGCTGGGCGGCACCCAGGTGTTCGGTGAACGTCGACTGTGTAATGTCGAGTTCGGCCGCTACTTCCGTCGCGTTCGCACCCTTTGGCCGCTCGAAGTACCCCATCTGGTAGGCCGTCTCGAGTACCTCCTGCTGTCGATCCGTGAGTTTGCCACGGTTAACGAAGACTCGTTCCTCCGGGGTTCCCTCGAGTGGGGGCTGGAGCAGACGCTTGACGTTGACGTTCGGAAACCGGTCTCGGAAGTCGTTCATGATCGCCTGTAGTTGCTCGAAATCGGTTGCGTGGAAGACGAGCGTCACGGTGCCCGCATCGACGGTGTAGCGGTGGACTGGACAGCCGAACGAGCCGAGACACACGCACGGACACGGGTTTTCCCGATCCTCGTCGCGAACCCAGCGGTAGAGGTTCGTCTCACCGTAGGAGAACACTGGGCCGAACACCGATTCGGTAGCCAGTGGATCGTTCGCTGCTGCGGTGTCTGACTGTGGTTGCTGCGTGGGAACTCCGTCTTCGGCGTTTCTGCCGTTGTCGCCTTCGCCTGTATCGTGGTGTCTACGCGGTTCGGATTCGTGGTGTTCGCTTCGTTTGGACTCGTGGTGTTCATCGACGAGCGAGGCAACCGACACGTTGGTTTTTGCTAGAAATTCGGTGGTGCTCTGGTCGTGTGACGGTTGTGTGACGGTCGTCGAGAGTTGATCGATCGTCGTCTCCGTGCGTCTCGAGAAGGCTGCAATTGGGCATCCGACCGGCGTCTCGAACGACACGGTCGCACGGATTCCAGACGACATGCGTGTTGGCAGTGGTTTATCCTCCGGTATCTTGAACGTGCGGTTCACTCCCACCGACCGGGAGGCTTCTCAGTGATCAGCACAAGAGACGGGTACTTATTAGCACACGGCGTCTCAGCAACTACCAATGAGCACCTGTGAGGACTACACCTTCGTCTGTCCGGAGTGTTCCCAGTCCATTACAGTCAACGCTTCCATGCGGGAGGCACTCGTCGAAAATGGGTGCGTTATCTGTGGGGCACCGGTCACGCAGAGCGCATTCGATCCTGGCTGTGACGAGTAGTTGCAGTGGGAGCCGAACCCGGCCCGTAGTGTTGGGTACTGTTTGCATGCTTCTCTTTCGGTAGCTGTCCACTCGGTCCCGTTCTCCTCGATCAGTCGCGCTTTGCTGATTTCCCGGCACTGCTTATAAAGGTCCCACCATATCTGTGGTTCACACTGGTTGGTCCTCCGCGGCTACACAGTCGTATGAGTCACTCGATGCAGGCGACATCGCACCGAACCACATCCGACGGACATAACAATGGCACCTTTGACAGCGACGACAATGCCGACAAACTCCTCTCGATCCTTACCGACGCCGACTGCCGAACGATCCTCGAAACGATCAGCGATACCGACGACTACCTCTCGGCGAGTGAAGTATCTGACCGCTGTGACGTTCCACTGTCGACGACCTACCGAAAGCTCGACCTCCTCACTGATGCGACCGTTCTCGAGGAACAGCTTCGAATTCGTCGGTCGGGTCAGCACGTCAGCGAGTACACACAGCGCCTCGACACGATCAGCATCGCTATCGAAATGGACGACGGGATTGCGATCGAACTCACGTCCTGAGCAACCGACGAGCCAGCACACAACCCGTTTCCGTCGGAAACAAACTGTAGTTACGAACCCGAGCTTTCGCGCTCGTTAAGGGAGCGCCCTCCCTAGCTGTCACCAATGTCAACCAGGGACGAACTGGCTCCAGCAACACTCGAGACGTTGCCGGTTACGGTCGCTGTTCTTGGGAGCGACGGCGAAATTCTGTTGACGAACGAGAAGTGGCAAACGTTCGGCCCAGACGAGCAGCCGGCGGATCACGTCGGCGTCGACTATCTCGCCGCTGCGTCGACCGCTGATGACGAACACGCAGCGCGCGCAGTCGACGGACTCGAACGTCTGCTTGCGGACAAGCAACAGACGTTCTCCATGGAATACCCGTGTCACTCCCCCACAGAAAAGCGATGGTTCTCGATGTGGGCACGGCAGTTCAGTGTCAACGGCGAACGTCACGTCGTCGTCGTTCACCTCGATATCACTGACCGGAAACTGGCCGAAATCGACGCCGAGGAGTCGGCAGCCCGCGTTCGCGCCGAACGGCAGGCACTCGAGGACGTTCTTGAACGAGTCGACGGGCTGATCAGAGATGTCACCGACGCAGCCGTCACCGCAGGCACTCGCACCGAGATCGAACGACGCGTTTGCAGGCGACTCGCGGCGGAATCGTCCTACGAACTCGCCTGGATTGGCCGCGTCGACGTAACGAACCGCAAGATCACGCCCAGCGAGTGGGCCAGCAGAGACGAGGTCCCACTCGAAACCGACCAGCTCACACTCGGCCAGGACGAGAGCCATCCGGCAGTCGCTGCGCTCGAGACGGGTGACTCTCGCGCCGTCAGCAATCTCGACTCCTTCGAGGCGGCCGAACAGTGGTGGCCGATCGCAGCGGGGGAGTACATCGACGCTGTCGCGGCGGTGCCAATCGCCTACGGAG
Source organism: Natrialba chahannaoensis JCM 10990 (assembly GCF_000337135.1). Lineage (GTDB taxonomy): Archaea > Halobacteriota > Halobacteria > Halobacteriales > Natrialbaceae > Natrialba > Natrialba chahannaoensis. Next base: position 95,871 of record NZ_AOIN01000023.1, on the reverse strand, counting down.
AGGTCACCTACGGTGTGCTCGTTGTCTTCGCCGCAGAGGCGAACGCGTTCGCAGACCGCGACGTGCTCATCCTCGAGTCGCTCGCCGGAACGATTGCGACCGCGATCAACGCACTCGAGACGCGCCGGATGCTGACGACCGAGGCTATCGTCGAACTCGAGTTGGCCATCGAGGATCCCTCGCTGTTCGTCACCGCGCTGGCTGCGGATCTCGCGGCGGCAGTTACCTTCCGCGGGATTGCCTACGACGGTGACGGAATGCCGCTCGCGTTTGTCCACGTCGACCGGCCCGAAGACGTCGCCGTGACAGCAGCCGACAGTGACGGGATCACTGACGCGACAGTGCTCTCGACGACCGACGACGGAACGCTACTCGAGTTGACTCTTGACAGCAACGGCGGCTTCGTGTCGACGCTCGCCGAGCATGGGGCGGTGATTCGTCACCTCGAGACGAACAGCGGCGTCGCCGACATGGCGCTCGAACTGCCTAATGCGCAGTCGGGACGGTCGATGTACGACTACCTCGGCGACCAGTTTGAACAGGTCGAACTGATCAGCTATCAGGAACTCGAGCGACCGACCCAGACGGCACAGGATCTCATGTCGACACTCGAGTCGTCACTCACTGATCGCCAACGGATGGCTCTGCGAAAGGCCTACTATGCGGAGTACTTCGAGTGGCCTCGCAGCATTTCCGGTGAGGAACTCGCCGAGTCGATGGACATCTCGCGGTCGACCTACCACCAGCACCTGCGACTGGCTCAGCAGAAACTTCTCGACGAACTGTTCGAGGGCGAGTGAGGGTAACGGCAATGGGAGCAGAGGTAGAGCCAGAACCATACTAGTGTGGGTCAGCTGTTTTAGCTGCCTCTCGGCTAGACCTGTCACCTGACGACCCCCCGTTGCGTCAGCGGAGAGAGAATGCACCTGCACCAGGGACACATCGACTCGGACAAGGCGAAGGCGATCCAGAAGCGAACCGGGAAGACGTTCTACCTCGCGACTAGGTTTCTCCCCGCACGCGTTCGTCACGCCACGCATGTCCTCTACGGATTCTTCCGCATCGCAGACGAAGTCGTCGACGACGCCGCCGGTATGCCGCCGGCCGAGCAACGCGCCGAACTCGAGTCCCTCCGCGCTCAGGCGCTTGGCGAAGCCAACGCCGATGATCCTGTTCTCACTGCGTTTGCTGACCTGAAAGAGGCAGCTGCTATCGCAGACGAGGAGGTCAATGTCTTCATCGACGCGATGGCTTCGGATATCACGACGAGTCGGTACGAAACGTACGCGGAACTCGAGTCGTACATGCGCGGCTCGGCGGCAGCAGTCGGCGTGATGATGACTGCGGTCATGGACATGGAGTCCGAACTAGAGGACGCCGCACTACCGCATGCCATCGCGCTCGGCGAGGCGTTCCAGTTGACGAACTTTCTACGCGATGTGCGTGAGGATATCGTCGAACGCGATCGGATCTATCTACCACAGCGGACACTCGAGAAGCACGGCGTTTCTGAGGCACAGATCCAGCGTCTCGAACACAGCCATTCGTTCGAATCGGTGATGCGAGACGAACTTCAGCGTGCAGAGGAGCGATACCGAGCGGGAGTTACCGGCATTCAGTATCTTCCCGATGACTGTCAGTTACCGGTGTTACTCGCTGCAGTCCTCTACGCGGAACATCACGCGATTATCCGTGGACAGGAGTACGACGTACTCACGTCGGCCCCGTCGCTGTCAACGGTTCGCAAACTGCGGTGTCTCGTCAAAACGCGATGGCACTGGCACTGGAACCGCGACCCAGAAGCGGTGTTCCGACGGGTGTCTGCGGTTCCAGTGGCCGACAGTGAGACGGAATCGCGGGGGTCGGGTCACGGTGGCGGCGTGCCGACGCAGTGACGCTTCGCTTCCCGTGTTCTGGCGGTAGTAACGTCTTCTATCCGGTACATTCACCGGAAACCTGGTGTGGTGCCAGCTAGTCGGACCACCACTCGATACTATGATAACATATGACACACCGGTAGAACAAAGAGCGGTGGAATGGACAACCGTTCTAGATGATGTCCACAGCAGCCACACTCGTCGAGACGCTCGAGGAGCTCGGCGTCGAGTACGTCTTCGGCTATCCCGGCGGCCGCGTGATCGAACTGTTCGAGGCGGTTCCCGACGCCGATATCGACCTCGTCCGGCCGCGAGACGAGCGCGAGGCGAGCGTGATGGCCGAGATGTACGGCCGGCTAACAGGCACACCCGGCGTCCTCACCGGACAAGGGCCGTGGATCGGCAGTATCGGGATGATCGGTCAGATGGAGGCCCGACTCGCCTCCTCGCCGATGGTCGTCCTCACCGAAGCCTCCGAGCGCGGCGAGTACTCGACACTCGCGCCGTACCAGCAGGCCCGGGGTGACTACGGGGGCTTCAGCCTCCCGGATATCCTCGACGGTGTGAGCAAGGAGTGGTGGTTCCCGCGGACACCGGTCGAAACGGTCCGCTCGACGCAACTGGCGTTCAAGCACGCAGTCGCTGGCCGGCCCGGCCCGACAGCAGTTATCCTCGACGGCAACGCGATCACCGCCGATGTGCCGACCGATCAGACGCCGCCGTTCTGGGACGCATCGGCACAGGCGCGGACGTGGGACGCCGCGCCGACCGCGTCCGACGTTGCGTCGGCGGTGGCGGTACTCGAGTCCGCCGACCGACCGGTGATCGTTGCGGGCAACGGTGTCCATGCCGCGCAGGCCTACGACGAACTCGCGGCGGTCGCCGAGACGTACGACTGTGCGGTCGTCACGTCCTACCTCGGCAAGTCGACGTACCCCGAAACCGACGAACGCGCTGCGGGCGTTATCGGTTCCTTCGGTCATGAGGGCGCGAACCGCGTCGTCAGCGAGGCCGACACGTTGTTGGTCGTCGGCTGCCGGCTGAATCCGATGGATACCAACTGGCAGGCTCCCGAATTCATCCGCCCCGACGAGCAGACGATCGTTCACGCCGATATCGACACGCGGAACGCTGGTTGGGTCTATCCCGCGGATGTCGGCCTGATCGGCGACGCCGCCGAGACTCTCGCGGTGCTCGCCGAGGCAGGTGCGGAAGGCTCGTCGAACGGGTGGGCGATCGAGCGCGCCGCCGAGGCTCGCGAGTGGTTCGACGCACCCGAGTGTACGGACGATTCGATACCGATCAAGCCCCAGCGCGCCGCGAAAGCGATTCAATCCGCCGTCGACGAGGACACCATCGTCACCGCCGACTCGGGGAACAATCGCTTCTGGCTGTTGTACTACCTCCAGACCCCCGCCGTCCGAACCTACTTCGGAAGCGGCGGCGTTGGCGGCATGGGCTGGGCGAACCCGGCTGCCGTCTCCGCGGCGCTCGCGACCGACGACGAAACAGACGTCATCGCCGTCGCCGGCGACGGCGGCTTCTCGATGACGATGAACAGCGTCGAAACCGCCGTCGAGTACGGCGTCGCACCGACGTTCGTCATTTTGAACGATACCAGCCTCGGGATGGTCCGCCAGATGCAACACGCAGACGGCGACATCGCCGGCGTCGAGTTCCACGACACCGACTTTGTCGGCATTGCCGAGGCATTCGGCGCGGTCGGCAAGCGCGTGACTGAACCCGGTGAGTTGGCGAGGGTACTCGAGTCCGCCAAGACGGCGGACGTGCCACACGTGATTGACGTCCGGATCGATCGCGAGGAGGATATGGCGGCAACGTTGTCGTCGTCGTTCTACGAGTCGGTTGGCGGATTGCACGAGTGAGCGGTTCAGTACAGCTCGGTTCTGATTGCTTCTGATCGCTCCTGCTCGGTTCTGTTCCGGGTGTTCGCAATTTGGTAATTGCGGATGTGGTCATCTGTGCTCCGGTGTTGGTGCTACCGGCTAGCGCGGTGCCAGCAGTACCGTTGTAGAAGCACAGTTGTAGGGGGGCGTATTCCTCACAGCACCTCTCAGTAAACGGATGAATTGGACAGTAGATTAGTGTTGACCGGACTGCCTCGCCAGGAACTTATATACGGTGACAGCGTACTCGCCTTTGAGGAACCATGGCGCTCCCACGACTCGCTTCAAGCAGCGCTGTCGCGGACGTAGGTGATTTAGTCCTCCTCGTGTCGATTCCGTTTCTCGTAGCAATCTCGTTACTCGGTCTCTTTGGCTTCATTACCGTTGCTGCGGCCATTTCGATCGTTTTCGTTGTCGCGGTAGTCCCGCTTTTGCTGTTGTTCGGTGACTCGTTGTTGAGGGAATCGACAGACGACGAGAACGATTCGGTAGCGACGATTCGTGAGCAGTACGTTGATGGAGATCTCTCAGAAGCGGAGTTGGAACGTGCGGTCGAGCGCGAACTCTCGGGTGATGATGGCAAGACTAGCACTGGGGCCGACGAGGATACCGTTTCGCCGTCCGAAACGGAACGATCTCCGGAGCACGAGCGACGGTAGCTCGAGTAGCGGTGGAGAACGCGATCGGTTAGTATCGTAGCCACTGTACGTCGATGCACCTGACCGCACGGGACCTGTGCAATCAGTGGGTATATCGGTAGCTATTACGACAATACGGCAAATCGACCGCGTCCAAAGTCGAACAAACCGACATCGGCTTCAGTTCACAGTCGACCCTTGCCGTTCGGTTCGAGACCCGCTTTGGCTACTGGAAGACATGAGCAGCATATGTGAGACCTTGGTGTAGGCAAACGAGAACTGTTCCGGAAGCCTTGAGATTGGTTGTTTGGAATACTGTCTATGGCCCGGGCTCGTGTCTTCACCTCGCTGTGCGTTCTCGTCTTCTTCGTTAACCTCGCAAGAATCGTCTTTGCGCCGCTTCTGGGGGTCTTCATCGATGAGTTCGGGATCGGTGAGGCGACTGCTGGGCTCATTGTCACGCTTGCCTGGATCGGGAGTGCAGCCCCGCGATTGCCCACCGGCTGGATTCTCACGAAGGTTCCACGACACCACGTTGTGATCAGCTCCGGTTCTATTCTCGCGATCTCTTCTGCAATTGCTGCGATGGCGACGACCGTCGAGCACCTGATGGTCGGCGCGTTCTTCATGGGCATCGCCTCGGGTGTCTACTTTGTCTCGGCGAATCCACTCCTGAGCGAGCTCTATCCGGAGCGAATCGGACGCGTGATGGGTATCCATGGGGCTGCGAGCCAGATTGCGGCTGTCGTTGCCGCGCCGTTTGTTGCGCTCTCGCTGTTCGTCGACTGGCGACTCTCGCTGTGGGCGATTGCCGTCGGTGCTGCCGTCATCACGATTTACACGTGGCTCGTTGCCCGTGCGACCGAGATGCCGAGTGCGGGACAGGCGGATCGCAACTTCGTCGCCGGCGCGCTCTCAGAGTGGCGGCTCATCGCCACTGCGCTCGCCATCGTCGGCTTCGCGGTGTTCGTCTGGCAAGGCCTGTTCAACTTCTACGAACTGTATATGATACAGTCGAAGGGTCTCTCGGATCGTGCAGCCGGGCTGATGCTCACGATCGTCTTCGCTACCGGTGTCCCCGCCTTCTACTTCGGCGGTGACTTCGCCGACAGACTTCCCAAGGTTCCGTACCTGCTCGGCATCGTCGGCGTCTTCGCCGTGAGTGTGATCGTCCTGACGATGGTCGAGAGCCTACTCGGGTTGATCGTCATCTCCGTGATCGTCGGTTTCGTCATCCATTCGCTGTTTCCCGCCGTGGATACGTTCATGCTCGACACCCTCCCGGATTCGACGCGTGGGAGCGCCTACGCCGTGTTTAGTTCACTTTGGATGGCGACGCAGGCGCTTGGCTCCTCGGCCGTCGGGACGCTCGTCGAACAGGGCTACACCTACGACGAGGTGTTCACCGGCGGCGCGCTCTTGCTGGGTGTCCTGGTTGTTGTTCTCACCGTTCTCGATCGGGCGGGCCGGTTGCCGACGTGACTTTGGCGTTCGGTCTCCAACACACGATGAAAAAATCAGATCAGCGCCGGGATTTATGTCGCTTAGCGTGAATGCGCTACCTATTCATGTCGTTTGACAATCGGCAGTTTATGGAGGGTACTCGAGGAACGCAGGCCGTCGACTGGGAACAGCGCATCGACACCCAGCGTCTCCGCAAAGAGCGCAAGGAGAAGGCACTCGAGCGCCTTCAGGAGACCGACCTCGGAGCCATGCTCCTCGTCTCAGATCCGAATATCAGGTACGTCACCGGACTGGCGATGACCGGCGGCAGCGGTGCAGACCACTACACGCTGCTCACTGAAAACGGTGACATCGTCCACTGGGATACCGCAGATCACGCGAGCAACCAGCGGTTCAACTGTCCGTGGCTCCACGACATCCGCTACGCCTGTCCAGGACTCGGCAACGTCCCGCGGGCGTCCGGCAGCGCATCGGCCCGTGAGTTCTTGCGATCGAAGATGGCCGAAACTGTTCACAATGCGATGGAAGAGTACGGCGTTGCCGACGAGACCCTTGGAATCGACATCGGTAATCGAAGCCTCGTTTCGGCGTTCGAGGATCGCGGCGTCGATGTCGACATCGGAACCACACAGGCGGTGATGGAAGACGCCCGGAAGATCAAAACCGAAGACGAGATCGAGTGTCTGCGGATGGTCGCCGCGATCTGTGAAGCAGGCTTCCAGACAATCAAGGATACCGCGAAACCGGGAATGCGCGAGACAGAGGTCTGGGGTGAAGCCGTGCGCGAACTCTGGCGTCACGGCGCGTTTGTCGGCGGCGGCTACGTCACGTCGGGACCGAACACGTGGCCCAAACACCAGGCGAACACCACCGACCGGGCGATCCGACCGGGCGACCTCGTCTACGCCGACTTCTACAACATCGGCTACCTCGGCTACCGTTCGTGTTACTACCGGACCTTCTCGATTGGCCAGCCGACGCAGGCACAGCAGGATGCCTACGAAAAAGCACGGGACGATCTGTACAACGTACTCGAGCGCATCGAGCCCGGCGCGATGACCGACGAGATCTGCCAGGCGTTCCCGGACGAGGAGGGCGAGCATATGGACTGGTACGACGCCAATGAGTTCTGGGAGATGACGACGAATCACTGGGCGCACGGCCTCGGGCTGCAACTCTACGAAGTGCCATTGATTTGGCGCGGACTCTCACCGGATCACCCAATCGAGATCGAGGAAGGGATGACGATGGCTGTCGAGACGATGCAGCCCGCGGACAGACAGGGTGTCCGCGTCGAGGAGATGATCGTCGTTCGCGAGAACGGCGTCGAGGTTCTGAGTCAGTGGCCGGTTGAGGAGATTACGGTGATCGACCACTGATCGGTGCATTTCAAGGAGTTTGGTCAGTACAGTAGCTCTGATGAATTATTTAAGTACTTACGGATGGCCAGAGAACGGTGATGATCCGAGAGAGTACACGGCGGAGAGTTTTGCAACTGACCGGTGGAACGCTCGCTATTGGGTTCCTTGGAACCAGTGTGAGCGCACAGGACGATGACCCAATCGAAGCAGAGACGGAGATCATGTTCGACGGACTGACCGAAGGCTGGGTCGGCGTCGAACCCGAGGAGATCGCCGACGACGAGAATCCAACCTTGATTCTCACCGAGGGTGATAGCTACGAGATTACCTTCGAAAACATGGACGGGGCCGAACACAATATCGAAATCGTCGACGAAGACGACGAGGTCGTCGACGAGTACGAAACCGACACGAACTCGGAGGAAGGAGAAACCGAAACGCTCGAGATCGACGAGGTAACTGACGAGATGGCCGAGTACGTGTGCCGGCCGCACGAAGAGACGATGCGCGGCGAAATCGACGTCCAGTAACCCTACCCCCTCTGACATTTCCGACTTCCGACGTTCCCAACCGTTGTTTTGACCCGCGGAAAGCTCACTTGACGGGGTCCTCTCTCTCGCGTTGCGTGCAACCAACTCCCGGCGACACGGATCACATCGTTGCAGTTCGCATCAACGGTTAAGTTAGTTCGCGTACACGTTGGCGTATGAAACTCGGTACCGGCCTCTTCACCGGCCAGCGGCGACCGGACGACGACCGCGAGATGGCCGCGCTGTACGACGAACTCCGGACGGTCACACGCGAAGCCGAAGCCGCCGGACTCGACAGCGCGTGGGTCTCCGAACACCACTTCGCCGAGGACGGCTACCTCTCCGGAACGATGCCGACACTCGGCGCGATGGCCGCCGACACCGAGGAAATCGAAATCGGTAGCTGTGTCGCACTCGGGCCGCTGTACGACCCGATCCACCTCGCAGAGGACGCCGCAACGGTCGACCTGCTCTCCGACGGCCGACTCACGCTCGGCCTCGCAATCGGCTCGAACCCTAACGAGTTCGATGTCTTCGGCGTCCCTCGAGAAGAGCGCGCGGAGCGCCTCGCCGACCTCGTTTCGTTTCTCGACGGAGCCTGGAGCGAGGGGGAACTCGAGTACGAGTCCCAGTTCCACGACATCCCAGCCGACGTCTCGATTACGCCGAAGCCGACCGGCGAATCTGTCCCGATCATGCTCGGCGGGGCGGCCAAGCCGGCCGTGCGGCGCGCCGCTCGCACTGCGGAGGGCTGGTGTGCGCCCTCCTCGCTGTCCGTCGAGGGCGTGCGAAAGCGTGTCGAGGATATCCGCCGAGTTCGCGAGGAAGAAGGCATCGACGGCGAGTTCACGATCTACGTCCTCCAGCACGGCTGGGTCGGCGACTCCCGCGAAGGGGCCTGGGAGACCATGCGCGATGGCTACTTCTACATCCAGCGTCGGTACGAGGAAATTTTCTCGGGAGAAGCCGTCGAGGAACTCGACGACGAGCGAAAACAGGAACTGAAAGAGCAGGCCATCTTCGGCACCCCCGAACAGGTGACCGAGGAACTCGAGTCCTACCGTGACGCGCTCGGCGACGACATCCATTTCATCTTCCGGACGGCGCACCCGGGTGTCGGAACAGACGACATGGTCGAGTGTGTCCACCGGCTCGGCGAGGAAGTCGCGCCGCGGCTCCGGTAGGCACGACCAACATGGGCTGGAACTGGAGATGCAGCTGATTATCCCTGTCGTGAGGCGCGGTACCCCGACATAGATTCGGTGAGCAGGTAGGCGACCAACGTGACGACAAGCACGATGTAGCCTAGGGAGTCGAGTGGGATCGTTGCGATAGCGCGACCGCCTCCATAGAAGATCGCCGCTCCGGCGGCGAGGAGGACAACGAGCGTTGCGACGTATCGCCACCGCGACTCAACAGGGATCATCCCGTCGTCTCCCCGAAGTGCGAGGTAGAAGTGTGCCCCGCCGAGGACGAGTCCATAAAAGAGGAGGAATACTGCGACTGGCGCTGGTCCTGTTTCGGGACCGATACCGGTGTATTCGACCAGTGCCAGGACGAAGAGGCCGATCGTAACGGAGGCGATGTGAACAATTGTATCGCGGGAAACCATATATCGGCTTCACAGCTACGACCCATAGCTTTTGTGTACTGACTAATCAGCGGGTAAATTCACTCTGAAACGACTCCGATACTCGTAACGAAATCCTCAGAAAGCTTCTGAACCCAACCAGCGGGCCTTTGACCGATTTCGTGGTGCCAATGCGCTTTAAAATGAAACTGTCTCGCGAATGCCTTCCTGGATCCGGAGCGCCTGTGGCAGGTAATAGTCCTCGAGTTCGTGCAGCGGCATCGGCACATCGTAGCCGGCGACGCGGGTGATCGGTGCCTCCTGATGCAAGAGGGCTTCCTCCTGAATCGTCGCTGCGATTTCTGCACCCAGTCCGGCCGTCTTCGGCGCTTCGTGGACGACGACGGCGCGACCGGTCTTCTCGAACGAGTCAACGACGGTCTCCACGTCGAGCGGGGAGAGCGTCCGCAGGTCAACGACTTCGACATCGATACCATCCTCGTCAGCGACGTTATCCGCGGCGATGAGCGTCGGATGAACCATCGCACCCCAGGTGTAGACCGTTACGTCTGAACCCTCTCGTTTGACGGCTGCCTTGCCGAGTGGCGTCTCGTACGCATTCGTCGGCACGTCCTCACGGAAGGCACGATAGACCAGCTTCGGTTCAAGGAAGACGACGGGGTCCGGATCGCGGATCGACGCGATGAGCAACCCCTTCGCGTCGGCGGGCGTACTTGGTACGACGACCTTCAGTCCCGGTTCATGGACGAAGAACGCTTCTTTGGATTCAGAGTGGTGCTCCGGTGCTCGGATGCCGCCGCCGTAGGGCGCGCGCACCACCATTGGGACCGTGTACTGGCCGTGACTCCGGCTTCGCATCCGTGCTGCGTGACTGACGAGTTGGTCGAACGCCGGGTAGGCAAACCCCATGAACTGCATCTCCGCAACCGGTCGCATGTCCGTCATAGCGAGCCCGATCGCCGTGCCGACAATTCCTGACTCCGCAAGCGGCGTGTCCACGACGCGCTCGTCGCCGAAGGACTCGAGTAACCCCTCAGTTGCGCGGAAGACGCCGCCGTTTTCGGCGACATCTTCGCCGAGGACGACGACGTGTTCGTCGCGGGCCATCTCAGTGTGGAGGGCGTTGCGGACGGCTTCGACGAGGTTCATGGTCTCGGTCGTGGTTGCGGTTGCGGTCTCGGTCTCGGTCTCGACCTGTGACACACCTTCCCTTGACTCCTCCTCAGGCGTCGCCGCCTCGTCCGAACCAGTCGAACTCATTCTAACACCTCGTGGAACGCGTCGTCACCGTACTTCTTGCGAAGGGATTCGAGTTCGTCCTGCTGTTCACGAAGGCGGTCGGGGAGTTCGTCGTAGACGTGGTCGAACATCGTCGTGGGATGCGTTGTCGCCCCCTCGACGGACTCGATTGCGTCGGTGAGTTGCGCTTCGATCCGGTCGTCAATCTCGGCTTCGAGGTCGTCGTCGAGCAGTCCTTCGTTGGTGAGGAAATTTCGCATACGGTCGAGTGGGTCTTTCTCGCGCCAGTCCTCGGCTTCGTCCTCCTCGCGGTACGTCGAGGGGTCGTCGGCGGTCGTGTGTGCGCCGTAGCGGTACTGGACGGCCTCGATGAGCGTCGGTCGTCGTTCGCCGTCGGCCGGGTTCTTCGCCTTCTGGAGGGCCGCATGCGTCACTGCGTAGACGGCGAGTGGGTCGAGCCCGTCGACTCGGACTCCCTCTATCCCGTACGCCGCGCCCTTCTGGGCGATGGTTTCACTGGCAGTCTGGTGTTCGCGAGGGACCGAAATCGCCCACTGGTTGTTGTTGCAGACGAAGACAGCGGGGACGTCGAAGACGCCGGCGAAGTTCAGTCCCTCGTGGAAGTCTCCTTCGGAGGTCGCCCCGTCGCCGAAGTGACAGAGGACGGCGGTGTCCGTTTGTCCCTGGAGTTGTTCGCCCCAGGCCATGCCTGTCGCCTGGGGGATCTGCGTCGCGATCGGAATGTATTCCGGCATGACGGTGACGCCGTCGGGAATCGCGTACCCCTCTCGAAGGCCACAGAGAGGTTTCAACAGCGCGCTGAGTTTCATTCCGTGGACGTACTTTGCGGCGTGCTCTCGATATGTTGGGAGCAGCCAGTCCTGCCGGTCGAGCGCGTAGCCGGTCGCGACCTGTGCTCCCTCCTGTCCCGTCATCGGGGCGTATGTCGCGATCCGTCCCTGTCGCTGGAGGCTGATCGCTCGCTGATCGAATTGTCGGGCGAGCTTAATGTCTTCGTACATCGAGACCAGGTCGTCGTCCGAGAGGTCCGGCACCTCCGCGTTCGACAGCACGGTTCCGTCCGCGTCCAGGATCTGGATCGGGTCAGTCGTGCCGTGTACCGTTGCACCATCTGGATGGTGGTCCGCTTCGTTTTGCGTGCTCATTGTCGGGCATCTCGCGTACCGCAGCTGCACCGCGTGGCCGTTGCTGTTGCGTTGCTGTTGCTACCGGTGTGCCCCCGACCACAACTGAGGTCGAGAACGTCAGCGATTGATCCGTCTCTGTGTGAACCGCCGTTATCGGTCGGCGGTGTCATCGGTTGCTCCCTGCGACATCGCGTCCGGCTGGTGTCGCAGTGGTGAGTGTGAACTGCCGTGCAGAGACTGCAGTGGCTGCAATAACCGCATCATTCGCAGTGGTTTCCCTGACCGCGCTGACTGCGTTTGCCGCATCGAACGTGAAATCGAACACCCCGCCAGCGCCGCTCGTCGTGTCCAACCTGTCCAGAGGAACCGTGTCATCCAGTCCGCACCGACTCGCCAAAACTGGTCACTGGTGCCACATTCCTCCGGTGTGCTGGCAGGTACCATATGAAAATTAGTCATCAATCATCTACTTAATAGTACCGTGGTAATGAATAGCAATACTTCGTCTAAACACCCTCATACGAGCGACTATTCACAGAAGACGTATTTCGAGAACTAGCCTGTACAGGACTGTACTGGTGTTTCCACTCGTGTTCGATCTAGTCGGCGGACTCAGCTTCTGTTTCGGTCTCGTTCTCGATCATTGCTCGTCGTGACTCATCGCCTTCGGACCAGCGGATGAGGCCGACGAACGAGACGGCAGTGACGAGTGTGAGTGCAACGAGTGCTTCGGTACCGGGGCTGTAGCCGAGTAGTCGGAAACTGTCGCTGTAGAACGTAAACAGCAGAAATGTCGGGAAGATCGTTCCGAGGGCGTATCGCCACGGAACCGCGATTGAGTGCGCAATCGTTCCGGCACCGTTTCGGAACTCCGTAACAGCGTCGGGGCCGAGGACCCACGCAACGTAGAACATGAAGCCGGTCAGTCCGATCGTCATCAGCAGATCAACGACTTGGTCGGCAATGAGCGTGAATACCTCGGCGCTGAAGGCGTTGAACGCACCGGTAACCATGACGACGCCAAGGAGTGAGCCTGTTGCGACCGATCGGTCGACGTTAAACTCGTCGACGAGGAACGAGACGGGGATCTCGAGCATACTGATCAGGCTTGTGATCGCAGCGAGCAACACGACAAAGAAGAAGACGGCACCGAAGAGCCAGCCGACCGGAAGGTGCGCGAATGCGCCGGCAATGCCGACGAACAGCGCGCCGGCACCGCCAGCCGTTGGCCCGTCAGCGAACGAGAAGAGAAGTGGGAATAGGAGCAGTCCCGAGAGGATGCCGATACCGAGGTTGAGACCAGCGATCGCGGAGGCGTCGAACGGTAGCGAGCGGTCGTCATCGATGTAGGATGCGTACGTGATCATTGTTCCACCGCCGATCGAGAGGGTGAACAGTGCCTGACCAGCGGCAGCGCCGAGGACCGAGAAGAAGTTGTTCGAGAGGTATTCGGCGTCGAAGTCCAGGAAGAACGCATAGCCCGCGACTGCGTTTGGCTGCTGGGATGCCCAGATCGTGAGCCCGACGAGCAGGATCACGATGCCGGTCATCATGGACTTCGTTGCGGCCTCAATACCGCGGCGGACGCCGGCCATGACGATGCCGGCGGTGATCCCAAGGACGACTAACTGATAGACGAACGCTTCGAGCCCGTAGCTAATCGTCTCGAAGTGTGTGCCCGGATCGGCGAAGTACGCGCCGGTGAAGCTCTCGACGAAGTACCGAAGAATCCACCCACCGACGACGCTGTAGAACGAAAGCAGTGCAATCGCCGTCACAACACAGAGGAGTCCGAGTGCGGTCCATGCACGAGATCCCTTCAGTGTCTTGAACGCTCCAACTGGATTTCGGTTCGATCGGCGGCCGATGACGAACGCAGCCATCAGGCCCGGAACTCCGACGCCAAGAACGATGAGAATGTACATCAGCAAGAACGCGCTACCGCCGTTTTCCGCTGTCATCCAGGGGAATCGCCAGATATTCCCGAGCCCGACCGCGCTGCCAACGGCGGCCAGAATAAACCCGAGACGGGTCCCCCATGTCTCTCGTGTCATCCTGTCTCATGGGATCGGCCGAACAGCTAAAAGCTCTTCTATCGATTTGGTATGATGATATATGATGATTATCGACTATTGTATTCCCTCCATGTAGAGACATACCATCTGATATTTCTTACGACTGACTGCCAACACTCCTCTTGAGTACATATTTTGTCAGCATTTGTGCTTCTTATGTTGCTCTATTGGATAGATCTCAACCCGCTCCCTCTTACGATTACTGGGAATTACCACTAATTAGTACCACACTTCCGACAGGGTGTCTAACTTCTGCCACGAGATGGGTTTTGATAAAACGATGTCTGCGACAGGTTGTGGGAAGGCCCACGTCGTGGGACTACTCCCTCCTTTCTTATCCAACGACGACATACTCTTCTCTATGGACGAATCCACCTCGCTCGCACGAACTGGGTCGCTCGCAGTCGGCGTTGGCTTGCTCATCCTCGGTGTCGGCGCTTACATCGCCTCGGGTTTTGAAAGTATCACCGCTCTGATCCCGGCACTCTTCGGCGTTCTCGTTATCGGCCTCCGAATCGCTGGTGATGCGGTCGGCCGAGAACGACTCGCAACGTACGGGATCGGAGCACTCGCGCTTGCGGGTATTTTTGGGTCTGCACGGGGTATTCCGGATCTCCTTGCACTGCTTACCGGCAGTGCGGTCGAGTCCACCATCGCAGCCGTTTCGCAGGGGCTTATGATCGTGTTCTGTCTCGTACTGCTCGGTATCGTCGCACAGACGGCCCGAACGACACAGACTGGATAGTCGGTTCAGTCTGACGGCGTCGATACGGCTCCCGTCGTCCCGACGACAACTGCCCAGAAGGACACGATAGTCACGCCAAGCGTCAATAGAATCGCAACGGTGTAGCTCTCCGTGTAGGCAACGCTTGCTGTTCCAAGCGGCGGCATCGCGAGTGCACCGATTCCGCCAGCGACGTTGAAGATGCCGATAATCGCCGTGTCCTTCTCCGGATTGTAAATCTCCATCAACAGCGGAATGTACAGGGTCGCACACCCACCGAGCCCCAGCCCAATGATGAATACGGCGACGGTGAGTATCGCATACTGCGGCGCGAGCAACAACGCAATGCCGACTGCAGCACAGCCAAGCGACGCGAGAAACGCCCGCCGAGAGCCGACGATATCGGCGATGTAGCCACCACCGATACGCGAAATGATGCTTACCCCTCCGATCAGGCCGAACAATGCCGATGCACTGGCCTCAGTCAAGCCGCGCGCAGCGAACAGATCGATCGCGTACGCCGCGAGTAGCTGATACCAGGCAAACGCCAGCGACATCCCCACGAAAAGCACCTGGAAGGTGCGCGTTTTGACTACTCCACTGAGCCACGAAAGCAGCGCGCTATTCGAGTCCGTCGACTGTGTGGCCCAGGGTGGACGGCGACAGAGGAGAGTCGCGAGCAGGAACGCCCCTGCCGTCGCCGCCATGATGACCAGAAAGCCCTCACGAACGCCAGCGGTGCTGAGTGCGTACTGCCAGAGTGGCGGCAGCACGAACAGACCGAGTCCGTTGCCGACGAAGATCAGGCCGGTGGCTGCGCCGCGGCGCTCGTCGAACCAGCGGGGGACGACGGAGGCGACCAGGACGAAGACGGTACCGAGCGCGAGCCCGAGGCCCGCAAACACGAGGGTGAGCCCGAGATAGGACTCGACGGCGTACAGAGAGGGTGCAAGGAGTGCCGTCGCGGCTGTGCAGGCGAGAAGCACCCCGCGGACGGGAAGCCGTGCGGCGAAGATGCCGACGAGCCCGGAGCCGATGAAGAACGTAAACAGCATGATCGAGAAGACACCCGAGAGCGCGACGGGAGAGACGGCGAACGTCTCGCTGAACGGCTGCTGGAAGATGCCATAAGAGAGTGGCGTGCCGAACGTAAACACCATCGCAATCGCGCCGGCGAGAGCAACACCCCAGCTACGACGGCTATCAGTTTCTGGCAGAGGCTCGGAGGCAGGACTCACGCCATCGCGTAGGTGTACGACCTGCGAAAAGATTCCGTTCCCAGACAAATACGCCCCTATCGAGATGTGTTCTCGCGTTCCGGTGCCTACACGCTATCTGCGGAACACTGGTTAGAGTGCGAAGAGGATCAGCGCGTAGACGATTGATCCCAGTGCGAACGCCCAGAACCGGCTCTCACGCGTTCGCGGGAGTTCATCCTTGATCGCGTTGAAGATCACGCCACCAGTGAGAAAGCCAAGCAGGATGGTAAACGCTACATCGGAGAGTGTGTAGACGAGTGCACCGAGGCCACCCGCGATGACCGCGCCGGCGAGGATCCACTGCCCCACATCACTGTAGAGTTCGTGATAGTGTTGTTCCATTGCTTCGTCGTTCCCGAAGAGATGAAACCCCATCGCGAACGCGAACAGGAGGCTACTCTCTGCTCCGGTTCGCCCCTGCACGAGTACGTAGCCGATAAAGGCGTTGTACACGATGAAACCGCCGATATGGACCCAGAACACCGACTGGTTGCTGAACCGTCCGAGCGAGGTCGGCAACTCGATTGCCTCGGAAAGAGCCGCAATCCGTTCGAGCCCGTAGAACAGCGCGATGCCGATAAACACGAGGATGTAGATGTGATCTGCAGTGAGCGTGGCGACGATCAGATCGACGCCCTCGAGTGAACTCCGGTGCGCGTCGAGTTCCGGAAAGAGGTGAAGGAAGGCGTAAACAATCGATATGCCGCCGGCCGCCGAGAGGATACTGCGTCGTGAGACGAACGGAACACCGGGAAGATACCCTGGGAGGAGATGCACGAGTGCGATTCCGAGAACGAGCGCTGCTACCAATAGGTCGTCTGCAACTGCTGTTCCTGCGAATGCACCCATTATCCTGATGTTCGGTGGCTGTCGAGTGGCCCTTTTGCGCTGCGAATGCTGGCTTGCGGACTGTCACAACACTGGTGTCGGTACGTAACCGACGTACAGAGTCGTCAGTAGCATGGGTATCACTGCGTTGACTACCCATTCAGTCGCCTACGGCGACCGTCAGATACGAATGCGTTCTCGAAATCGGTCAGTAGCGAGACCGTTTCGGTGGTACAGGCACGTCCAGTGGACGTTCGGAAAGGTTGATAGCACGTCGGCCAGTACTGAAAGCCACTGCCACGTTGGGAGGAGTGAATAAATGTCGGCCTGGAAACGTGATTTCGTGAGTGGACTCATCGTTATCGGCCCGATACTCGTCACACTGTTCGTTCTCTACGTTGTCTATAGTTTCGTCGAGGGGTTGACACCAGGATTTCTCATTCCTGCCGAACTGCTTGATCACCTCATCGAAAATTCCACCGTTCGTGATCAGGTAATCGAGTTTTTGCGTGTCGTTCTCTCAGTAGTCACGCTGTTTGTCGTCATCGGCATTGTCGGCTTCCTGATGCGCACGACCATCGGTACGGTTTCCGAACGCATCCTCGATACTGGAGCAAATCGACTCCCCGGGATCAGGGTCGTCTACAACGCGTCTAAAACCGCTTCCGAGACCGCCTTCGGCGAACAGGACCGGCTTCAGGAGCCAGTAAAACTCGAGGTCTGGGATGGTCTCCGCATGACGGCGTTCAAAACAGGACGCACCACAGCTGACGGGAAGGAACTGATCTTCCTGCCGACCTCACCGAATATCACGACCGGATTTCTCCTCGAAGTCCACCACTCGGAACTCACCGAACTCGAGGAGTCGACTGGCGAAGCACTGACCCGTGTGTTGAGTGCCGGTTTCGGTGAAGCCAATGATCGAAACTCGAGCAACTGACAACCCATATATTTCCTGACAAATACGTCTGCGGTGTGACAGCCGTCTCGTCGCGACACAACGGGAACCTGAAGTATTTACGTCTCATTGCCGAGCATAGCTATATGGCAGATACATCGGACACGGATCACACAGCAACCATCGCCGAGGAGCGAGACGATACGACCGAGGCGATCATGGAAGCCGTCTATCTCGCACTTTCGAAACACGGCTATCCGGAGACGACGATGTCTCGAATCGCTGCCGAGTTCGAGAAGAGCAAATCGTTGCTGTACTACCATTACGACGGCAAAGAGGAGATTCTCAACGATTTCTTTGCGTTCGTCTGCGAGGAACTCGAGACATCATTCGAGGAAGAGTCGGACGACGATCCGTACGAGCAACTTATCGACCTGCTCAACCGTGTTCTTCCGGCTGATCTGAACGACGAAGCACTTCAGTTCCGGCAGGCCTTCTTCGAAATCCGTTCGCAGGCACCTCATAATCAATCCTACTACGACCAGATCAAGCGTACCGACGAGATTTTCATCACAGCACTGACCACGATACTCGAACGCGGTATCGAGTCGGGTCGATTTGTCGATGTTGAGCCAGCACAGCAAGCGGAGTATATCTTTTCGACAGTGTACGGAATCATGGAGCGCGGTGTGACACTCGAGGATCGGGACCTCATCGAGCAGAACCGAGCAGTGTTGATCGACCAACTCGAACGGACACTGCTTGTTGACGAATAGCGGATATTCGTTCTCTTCTGGAAGGCAGACATCGATCACAAGAAGATTTACGACTGACCAGGCATTCAGTCTCTGTATGGACCAGGCTCAATCTCAACCACAAACACAGTCTGACTCTCGCAAACGGCCCTGGTTTGCGGCCGTGCTCGGTCTCTTCATCACCGGCCTCGGTCAGATCTACTTGCGACGCTGGCTTCGGGCCCTCGGCTGGCTCGCGCTTGCGTTCCTCGTTGGTGGTCTGTTCGTTCCCGAGTCCGTTCTCATGGATCCAATGCAGGCGTCGTTCTGGGATGCAGCACCGCTCCTCGCTGTTGGTGCTGTGAGTGTCCTCGACGCCTACGTTCTAGCGCGACAGCACAACCGCCGTATTGAGATACAGGAAGCGACTCTCTGTGCGTCGTGTCACCGGGAACTCGAGGACGATGTGTCGTTCTGCCCGTGGTGTGCGACTGAGACGCCGACGAAAGCCGACGAGTAGCGATCCAGTGTCGTATTTTCTCAGCACCCAGTCTTTGTCCTAGTCGTCTGCGACCGCAGCGTCCGGGCGGTACGTCTCGCTGATCGACTTCCACTTGTCCGTCCGGAAGCGCCAGTAGTTGATCGCTGCGGGAACCGTCGTCTCGGCGACGAAGGCGAGATACAGCCCCCAGTAGCCGAGCGACGTAGTGGCACCGAGGTACGCGAGCGGGATCGAACAGAGGAACATCCCGACGAACTGGCTGGCGAACGGCACGCGCGTATCACCGCTCGCATCGAGCGGTCCCGCGGCGGCACCCGCGACGCCCTGGAAGACCACCGCGACACAGGCCGCGTAGACGAGGTCGGTGGCAATCGGAATTTCGGCGCTCGTCGGATCATCTGCAAACAGGACCACAATCTGTTCGGCGAACAGCGCGATTACGATCGCCGAGACGATGTACGTCGCAACCGCGAACCGGATAATATCGCGGCCGTAGGCTTCCGCTTGCTTTTCGTTGTTCTGGCCGAGCTCCTGGCCGACCAGACTCGAGGACGCCAGGCCGAAACCCCAACCGGGCGTGTTCATGATGCCCCAGATTCGGCGTGCGATGACGAACGCGGCGACCGTGTTCTCGCCGAAGATATCCAGTATCCCGAGCATCGGGAACTCGGCGACGACCCAGACGAGATTACGGCCACCAACGGGAAGACCGATTTCGACGATGTCACGGATGGTTCCCGGGTCGAGATACGAGCCGAACGGGTCGATCTGGACCGGGAACTCGCCGACGCCGGGAAGCGACCCGTAACTGAGTCCAATCGCGAAGCCGGCCGTCACTGCGATGTTTGCCAGTACGGTCCCGGCAGCAGCGCCGGCCACACCCTCGTTCAGCCCGAAGATGAAGACGGCACTCAGAATGATATTGAGAACTGCACCGCCGGCTCGGACTTGCATTGCTGTGTACGAATCGTCGGCACCGACGAGTACGCGACTCCCGACCAGGTTGAGTCCGGCGAACGGGATGCCGAGTGCGACGTACTGGAGGTACGTTGCACCGTAACCGATTGCTGCCTCGTTCTCTGTGATCAGTGAGATGAACTCCGCCGGGTACGTCCAGAACAGCACCAGCACGGGGAGGCTGATCACGAGAACGAGCAGCGTACTCGAGCGGACGGCGAGTCCCAGTTCCTCGTAGGCTTCAGCGCCGTATCGCTGAGAGACGAGTGCGATCGTTCCGCCGGCGACACCGCCGCCGATCGCGAAGGCGAGTCCCCAGAAGGGACCCGCGAAGCCGACACCGGCAACGGCCGAGGTGCCAACTGCCACGCCGACCATCGCGACGTCGACGGCGCTCTTCGACATGCGAGCGATACCGGTGATGATGCGCGGCCAGGCGAGAACGGTCGTCCGGATGGCACGGTCGCGATCTATGAGACCAAGACGTGCGAGAGCGAGACCGATATAGAGGATCGTTAGCCGCAGCGGATTCGGGAACCGAGTCACGGATAAGTACCAGTTCCTTATCCTATTTGTTCAAAGAAGTTTGTTAGCCGGCAAGCCGCGAACCCTAGTTCTGAAGGCAGTTTCCCGGTAGCATGCCACATTAGAACCAATCAATATCTGTTTCTGTCATTACTGCCAAATCAATACTCGCTCCATACGACACGGCCCACTGTCCGCCACACCGACCACCGCTTCGTTGTGTGGTCCTTCAAACTAATTGTGTAGCCTTTCAAATAATTGATTCTCGCTTGACTGTGGAACAACTTCATAGACCAACCTCAGTTGCCCTTGCAGTGACGAAACTCTTCAGACCTATCTAGTTAGTCTACTTGGTTAGCCTAACTAATCTTCCCTGCTGCGTGTTTTTACGTTCCAGTCAGTCCGATTTTCAGCCACTGGTGGGTTTTCTTCCAATCCTTCTCAGCTATACTGTCTAGTTAGGCTGATTAGTTATGCCGTCTAGGTATCCTTCTTCGATAGTTTGTAGTGTTCGCGTTTTGCTCTGATGGCATGGTACTCGTACGTCCGCCGACAACGACTCTCCACTTCTGCTGTGCTGTGGGTTGAGTTTACTTTATGGGCTATTTTGGAGGCCTATTGGATTGGCCTACCTGATGAGTCTAACCAATCTTTCTCCTAGATCACCGGGGCTACTTCTTTGGGGCCAACTGCCTCTTCTATCTATTCAGTAAGTCTACTGGGTTCGCCCTTCTGGATGTACTGGTTAGTTATGCTAACTAGATGGTCTACCTTGTGGTTATGTCGATACCTTCTCAGAGGGTGATGCCTCTCTTTCAGAATGTTTCTCCTCTGTTGGTCTACCTGATTAGGCCATTTGGTTGGTCATTCTAGCAGACCTAACCGAAAAACCGATCTCACAAGGGTACTTGGGTATCTGCGGCATACAGTTTCCTGCTTATGCCACACTGTATTATTAGGCTGATCGGTTAGGCTATTTAGATAGGTTGTCTGGAGGATCTAAACAGATATCTCATGCAATATGCCTCATCACTCCCTCTGGCCGGTGTTCGTCGCCACTCCTCCCATTGAAGTACTATCGATCGCCTATGAGGGCCGTCCTTTTAGTTAGGCTAACTAGTTATACTATTTCATTAGGTCGTGAATTTCGTATGACGGAGTATTATATTCGAGGAGACTAACTGGTGGGTATGCTCACGTACACGACCTACTCGGAGGCGGGCGGCGTCGGCAAGACGACCGTCGGCGCAGCACTGCTCGAAGCCCACGCTGACCACGGACTCGACGTGCTCGCGATCGACATGGATCAACAAAACGGTTCGCTGACCTACCTGCTCGACGTAGACGCACCGCGAGACGACAGCCAGGTCGACAACATCGTCCGGCACATGATCGACCGACCAAAGGGTGACCTCGCGGACCTCATCTACGAGACCGAGCAGGGATTCGATCTGCTCCCGAGCCACAACATGCTCGAGAATCTGGAAGACCTCCTGAACCGCGCCCAGCAGATGGCCGACGACCTCGGCGAGGGTGACGACTTCGATCCCTACGACCGACTCCGGCAGGTGCTCATGGACGCCGGCATTCCACAGGCGTACGATGTTATCGTCGTCGACCCACCGGCAACGGCTGGCCCGCACCTCTACAACGCGGTGTCTGCCACCCGCAGTCTGGTTATCCCAGTCGAACCAACCGGAAAGGGGATGCAAAGCGTCATCGGTCTCGAGGAACTCGTCGAAGGCCTCGAGGACCGACTTGCAGCCGAAATCGGCGTTCTCGCCGCCGTTCCCAATGGGATTGGACGAACGACCGACCAGGAGCGCTACCTCGATGAAATACACGAACGCGGCTATCCCGCACCCGTCGCGCTTCGAGAGCGGTCGTCCCTGTTCGAGGGCTGCTGGGACCAACAGTGTACACCGGCGTACTACGTCAAGGAGCATCGTGATCGTACGCGTGATCACGAGATGGAGACACTCGAGAAGGTCGACGATCTGGCAGCACAGATCGAAGAGGTGGGCGGGCTATGAAGAAAGGCTCCGGTAGCGATCCGTTCGCAGATCACGAGGCCGAGACTGACGACGGCGCAGATCAGGAAGGGGGTGAAGCTGAACCGGACAGCGCTGACGCTGATGCTTCCTCAGCAACGACACAGGAGACTGTCGAACCTGAGCAAGAGACGACGGATGCGGCGGCAGAGACAGTGGTAGAAACCGACAAAGAGGCAGAAACGGACACGGCCGAGACGAACCACAACTCGAGTACACCCCACTCAGATTCGGCGACGAGCACCGAAACGACGACGTTCGACGAAGCCGCTGCAACTGAGGTCGACTTAAGTGCGTCCAGCGACGGGATGCCAGCAGTAAGTGCGGCGGAGCAGGAAGCGACCAAACCAGCCAATGAAGAGGTGGCCGCAACTAGCGGAACGGACGCCGTCGTACCAGAGCCGCCCCAGGCCGGCGCTACTGATGGTGGCATTCCGTGGGTGTACGTTCGCGACAACGTCAAGCAAGATCGCGGCATGGTGCAGTTCTATCTCCGGGACTACCTCGTCGACGCCGAAGACGAGTTCGTTGCCGCGGTGAGTGACGAACTCGGTACCGAAGTGTCGAAGACGGACGTCCGCGAGGCTGCGTACGAGGCTGCGATGCACAACGTCGACGACGTTGTCGAGCGGCTCGAAACGTGGGGATTCGAGTCGGCTGAGTAGCGGCCGTTTGACGCTGTTCGATGACTGTTCGGCGACGGCTCGACAACGGTCGAAACCAAGAATTGATGCAGGGCTTCTACTCGCTTTCTTCGAAGAAGTGCGTCTCGAGTTCCTGCCGTCGGGTCTGTGCGGCAGTTAGCCGTGCGGTTTGTTCTGCGAGCACGGCCGTCACCACGCAACCGACGACGAGTATGGTTGGGACGAGTGCGGCGACCAAATGTGGCTCGGCACCAGCAAGCGAGGGTATCGTGGTTTCGATCCAGCGCTGTGTCGCGGGTGATGGCGTCCCAAGAAGGAGATGATACGCCCAGCCCGCAGCGAGGAGGCTGGTAATCGGCGAGCAGACAGCAATCAGTGTTTGTCTGATGCGTGTGGAGGGGATCATCGGCAAACGAGTCGTTTGATCGCAGCGACGACCGAAGAATAAGCCTTCTGTTTTCACGATCAGTGGTGATGTCCCGGATTGTCCCTCGCGAACTCGCAGGCGGTAACCCCGCCCCGGGGAGACGCCGTTGACCGACCAGTTCCCCTGGTACGACGTCTATCCTGCTTCCGAAGGCTACGTTACACTCGCCGCGCTAGAACCGCACTTTTGGCAAGCCTTCTGCGAGGCCGTCAATCGCGAGGAATGGATTGAGTACCATATGACGAGCGATCCTGCCGAACTCGAGACGCTTCGGGAGGCACTCGAGTCCCTCTTCAAAACACGAACCCGTGACGAGTGGGTGTCGTTCTTCGAGGGTGTCGATGCGGCGGTCGGCGGCGTCTATACGCCGGCTGGGATGGTCGAGTATCCGCAGATTGAGGCACGGGGTCCGTCGACGCTGGGGCAGCTGGTGAGGGCGAACCGTCGGCAATCGGCTTTCCCGCTTGCGGGATCAACATCAACCACGATGGACCGACGGCGGGTGCCGAACACGGCGACGATACGGAATCGATCCTGCAGGGGATCGGCTACGAGACGGGTGCACTTGAGCAGTTGCGCACATCGGGAGCGATTCCTGAGTGAGGGCAATGGAGAGGTGTCCCCTTCGGCGGCAGTCGCATGAAACTATAGTATCCACTGCAAGTCACTGCGCACCTGATCGCACGACGGCAGCGCGGTTCGGAGCGAGTGAACTGAGCGAGAACCGCGAACGTGCGATCAGTNGCACGACGGCAGCGCGGTTCGGAGCGAGTGAACTGAGCGAGAACCGCGAACGTGCGATCAGTGTGTAACTAGTTGCAGGTGTTACTATATGATCACCATCGAGAGTTAAGTATCGCAACAGGGAACACTGTTCAGAATGAACACATCAGAGACGGGAGCCGGCGTGTCCTTCGAACAGACCACCTTCTACGACGCGATGGAGTTTCTCGGTCTCGGTCGGGTCAAGATTGCTGCCGAGTCTGTCGGTCGAACGAACTGGCTACTCGAGACGGCCACAGCGTTTGCAAACGACCGGGACGTTCGGGCGGACGATTGGAAGTTCCATGGAATCTTCCACAAGATCGCTTGGGGTCGGGCGAACGCCTTCGCTGCGGATGCTGCTGGCCTGCGCTGTGCGTGGCAGCTCGATCAAGGCAATGGCGCAATCGCCGAGTCGTCGATCTGCAAGCGGCTCGCGACGAATACGTTCTGGGAGGTTGCAGACGACGTGGTTCAGATCCACGGGAGCGGCGGTCTCGCCGAAGAGAACCCGTTTATGGACAATCTCTACCGAGCGCGAATCATGCGGATCGTCGAGGGAACGGACGACATTCAGCTGAATACAATCGCAAAGCAATATGGCGTCGAGTGATTGACTGCAGGTTGGTTCTCCGATTCGTTCCCGCCGGCTCAGC
This sequence comes from Natrialba chahannaoensis JCM 10990, assembly GCF_000337135.1. Taxonomy (GTDB): domain Archaea; phylum Halobacteriota; class Halobacteria; order Halobacteriales; family Natrialbaceae; genus Natrialba; species Natrialba chahannaoensis. The sequence continues at coordinate 71,074 of NZ_AOIN01000023.1, read as the reverse complement.
TCTTATTTTCGATTTCCTGCTGGACGTGTTTCGAATCGATCGACGAGCGGTAATAGAGGCGGTCTCCCGACTCGGAATCGTACATATAGACGTTCTCGGGTGGGAACCGAACGGTTGCTTCGTCACCGTTCTGTACGTTCGTCGACTCAGGAACCAGCGCGGTGAAGTCGCGCCCGTCGATCGAGAGGTGGACGATCTTGTTCGCTCCCGTGTGTTCGACGATTCGAACCTGTGCGGAGACCGTGTTCGACCCCGTGGGATCTACAGTCGTCGAAAGATCCAGATGTTCCGGTCGAATACCAAGCGTTGCATCGCTGTCGAGCAGCTCCGGCGAACTGTCGGCCGGCCGCTCGAGGTCGATGTGTACCGACCCGAAGTCAGCCGTCAGTGAATTGCTCGACGCGGAAAGCTGTGCGTCGACGAAGTTCATTGATGGCGTTCCGATGAAGTGTGAGACGAACCTGTTTGCGGGTTCGTTGTAGATCTCTTCCGGTGTCGCGAACTGCTGTACCTTGCCGTCGTTGATGACGATCACCCGGTCGCTCATCGTCATCGCTTGCTCCTGATCGTGGGTCACGTAGATCGTCGTCACGCCGATTTCCTTTTGGAGTTCCTGTAGCTCCTCGCGGATCTCGACGCGCAGCTTCGCGTCCAGGCTCGCGAGTGGCTCGTCCAGCAGGAAGACGTTCGGTTCAAGTACCATTGTTCGCCCGATCGCGACACGCTGCTGTTGGCCGCCCGAGAGCTCGCTGGGTTCGCGGTCGAGCAACTCCGCGATGTCGAGCATCTCGGCGATCTTGACGATCCGCTCGTCTTGCTCTTCCTGTGGGACGTCCGCGACGGAGAGTCCGAACTCCATGTTCTCGCGGACGCTCATGTGCGGGTAGAGCGCGAGATTCTGAAACACCATGCCAATCCCGCGCTTTTTTGCGGGCGTGTTGCTTACGTCCGTGTCACCGAAGAAGATACGTCCGCTCGTGAGCTGTTCGAGGCCGGCAATCAGCCGTAGCGTCGTCGTCTTTCCACACCCACTCGGTCCCACGATCGAGATGAACTCGCCGTCCTCAATCTCCAGATCGACATCCTCGACTGCGACGACATCACCAAACTGCTTGCGAACCGTATCCAGTGTGATAGACGCCATCCTCGCTAGTTCCCCGCTTGGTCGAGCAACTCGTTCGCCGCCGTCAGATCGGCGAGCGACGCGCCGTTCTCGAGTTTCTCGATTGTTTGCTTTTCCTGTGATTTGACCTCCTTGCAGTACTCGATCGCCTCGTCGACTTTCTCTCGTCGAAGGAAGAGGACGCCGTCCTCGTTCCCAATCGCGATATCGCCCGGATTTACGACGGACCCGCCGACCTGCACGGGCGAGTTGATCTCGCCGCCGCGGCCGTGTAACCGGGTTGTCCGCGCGCTCTTCCCGCGAGCGTACACGGGGAACTCGAGTTCGTCGATCTCGCGTGAGTCCGTGATGCTGCCGTCGATCACTGCGCCGGTGACGCCGCTTTCGATCGCCGCTCGCGTCGTCATTTCGCCCCACGGTGCGTTCGTCGTGTGGCCCTGCATGTCGACGACGATGACGTCGCCAGGTTCGGCGATTTCGGTCGCCTTGTGAACCATCGTCGAGTCTTCTGGTGGAATTCGGACCGTAATGACTTGGCCGACCATCTCGACCGGTTCAGTCGTTTCCATGAATTGGATATCCGGTGTCGTGAATCCAAAGTGGAAGTGGTGTCCAAGGTCGTTTGGATCGAGGGCTGTCGCAGCCTCGAGGGTGTCCGAGTCGACTCGATCGATCGTGTTCATGCTCATCATGGATGGCATTATCACACATATATTTGTAGCTTCTTTACCACTGACCGTGAGTAAATCAGCTACTTGGTGGTGGCTCCAGATCTGTGTTCCATGAGCACATTCACCATTGCGGCGTGCCAGATGGACTCACAGGACGACAAAGAGGCGAACCTCACACAGGCGCTCGAGTTCATCGACGAGGCTGCCCAAAGGGGTGCCGACGTAGTCTCGCTTCCCGAGATGTTCTCGTTCATGGGCGAGAAGGAAGCGTACTCGACGCACGCGGAACCGGTTCCTGGCAAGACGACTGAGGCCTTGGCGGACAAAGCGACAACCCACGGACTGCACGTCCACTCGGGTAGTTTCTTCGAGGAAGCCGACGATGGCGACCGCGTATACAATACGAGCGTTGTAATCGACCCGGACGGTAAAATCCAGGCACAGTACCGGAAGACCCACCTGTTCGACGTGACGATCGGTGACGAGGTTGTCACCCAGGAGTCGAAGTACGTGGCTCCTGGCGACGACGTTACCGTCGTGGAAACGGACCTCGCGACGTTCGGACTCTCGGTCTGTTATGACCTCCGGTTCTCCGAACTGTACAGGTCGATGGCGATGCAGGGTGCTGAGGTACTGTTCGTTCCCGCTGCGTTCACGCTGTTCACCGGGAAAGATCACTGGCTCCCACTGCTGAAGGCTCGCGCGATCGAAACGCAGTGTTACGTCGTCGCCGCCGGCCAGATCGGTGACAAACCGAGTTCTGTTCCGTCGTTCGGGAAGTCGGTAATCATCGACCCCTGGGGCAATGTCATCAGAATGGCGAGCGATCGAGAAGAGGTCGTCACCGCGGCGGTCGACCTCGACTACCTCGCCGAGGTTCGCCAGAACATCCCGTGTCTCGAGCATAAGCGAGACGAGATCTACTGACGACGTTCGCGGCCGAGATCACTCCTAGTTCTGCTAGCCACTCCGGTTTCGTCTACCAGGTGTCCAGCTCCAAAGCACCGTTCGGGTTCGACTAACTGATTGTCGGCCACCGAGCAATCATTGGGGACACCGGACTCGAGACGGACAGGAATCTACCCTGGCCGAACGATCGTTCTGGGTGACAGGTACGGCATTTCGGTCGCTTCGGCCAGTACACCCCACCGCTGCCCCGCTGCTATTTTCGTCATCCCTCCAATGGTAAATACTAACGAGGCCAACTATTTCATCGCTCCCGAACACATTTGATGAGGGGGAAGTACATAGCTAACAATGAACGATGAGAATCGGGATATGACGTCCTACCTGCAGGACGTCGGACTATCAGAGTACGAATCGAGCGCCTATCTCTCACTGCTCGAACACGGCGTCTCGACCGCAAAACAGGTCGGCTCTGCCGCCGACATTCCGTACTCGCGCGTCTACGACGTACTCGAGTCCCTCCAGAGTTCGGGCCTGGTGAAAGTACAACCAGGGCGGCCGAAGAAGTACGGGCCGGTGCCGCCGGAGACAGCACTCGATAACGTCAAGCAACGAAAACAGGCGGAACTCGAGAGTGAACTTGCGTCCATCGAGAAAGCGGGGGATCTGTTTCTGGACGCGTACAACGACGATACCGGCGGCTATCCGATCTACGATGAGATCGATATTTTCTGGTCGTACGTAGGGAAGAGCGATATTCTGAACAGGGGCGGTGAGATGACGGAGAAAGCGGACGATCGAATCTACAAGGTTACGACGGAGAACAGCCTCCGGCGAATCGTGACGCAGCACAACGATGTACTTCGCCGGAAGAGCGAGGAGGGCGTCTCGATCAAGATTATCAGCACGATTTCGGACCTTTCGGATGCGTATATCGAGGACATTTCTGAGTGGGGTGAGCTTCGTCACCTCTCCGATGTCGAGGGACGACTGTACACCTACGACGACGACCGGCTGGTACTGGCATTCAAGAACGATAGTCGAGAGCGCTACGTCGCGATTTCGATCGAGAACCAGCAGATGGTCCAGACGGCGTATCTGGTCTTCGATCACCTGTGGGACGTAGCTGAACCGGTGTCGGTATGATTGTCGATGGCGATACGGTTTCCAGGCCAGGCATTGATGCCGGTATCAGCATTTCCGAACTCGTTCGTTCACAGGCGGTTACTCTGCTCACTGCTGGGCAACGTCCCTTTGAGTGCGTCGCGACTGGTCAGACGCGTATGCCGTCAGCACTGCGAATTCGGTGGAGAACCATCGATTGCACAAAACCGACTCGCCACCGATCCACACTGACACGATTCGCCTACCACTCCCGAGTAGTGAATCACACTTAAGCTCTAATGTGAGAGTCATACTCAACCATGGGTAATGATACGAGTGGTCGTGGTATCGGTGCAAAGCAGCGTGCAGCGACTCGGGACACATACCGTCGACGAACTGTCCTGAAAGGTGCAACGACGGGGGCAACGATCGGTGCCTTGTCAGTGGCTGGCTGTCTGGGCGGCGGGAACGGCGGTCCGGTGTTGCGAGTGATCAATTCAGCGTACCAGCAACAAGAAGACGAGTACCGCGCAATCTTCGATGAGTTTGAGGAAGAACACGATTGCGAGGTGGAATACACCCGATCCGATTTCGCATCCGCACCATCGGAAGCCGCACAGGCACAGGCCGGCGGCAATCCGTACGACCTGCTGATGCTTGCCTCGCCGGGGAACAACGTGTTCGGCGTGCAGGAAGGGCTGTACCAGCCGATCAACGACGTCATCGAGGACATGGGTGCAGAGGACCACTGGCGAGAGGAGTTCCTCGTCCAGATCGACGGCGATTACTACTTCGCACCGAACACGGGGACGGTTTCGACGCTCATCTACCGCGAGGACCTGTTCAACGAGTACGATGCGCCGATGCCGCCGTTTGACTCGTGGGACGAATACCACACCGCAGCCGAGACGATGACTGACGAGGACGAGAACCTGTACGGGAGCCCGGTCTTCCTCGGGAGCAACCACTTCCACGGGATCTTACCCCTCTCGTTGCTTCACGGTCGAGGTGGTTCGATCATCAACACCGACGACGAGGTCGTCTACGACTCCGAGGAGACGGTCGAGATGCTCGAATTCATGCGAGACCTGAACGAATTCAGTCCGCAGGCAGCCCACGGTGCCGACATTCCGGAGATGCGTCCACCGTTGTATCAGGGGACGTACGCGATGACGTGGTACTCGACGAACGTGATTCCGTACGACATCGAACAGTACAATCCGGACCTCACTGGTGACGTACAAGTCGCGCCGATTCCAGCGTACGACTCGAGTTACGAGCCGGTTGCGCGGCTGACCGGTCTGGGCCACGGGCTCGGTGCCGAGACCGAACATCCAGAACTAGCGAAAGATCTGCTGCGAGAGATCACGTCGTTCGAGGGTGTCATGCGACTGATGACCGCCCAGCCGGCGAGTCACGTTCCGGCGATTCACGGCATACTCGAGGAGGACGACCTGTGGGAGACTGATGTCATGCAGGACTACGAAGAGCACTACCGGGATCTCGTCGATATCGCAGACGAGTACGGTCGGGTCGTCGCTGTCGAGGAGAACGAGGGTCATATCAACCCGGTGACGGGGCAAGCCGTCGCCGAAACGCACGTTATCAGTTCCGTCCAGGACGTGATCTTGGAGGACGAAGATCCCCAGGATGCAGCCGAACACTGGGCGGACGAAATCCGCGATGACTACGCAGATCAATTGAACGACTAGCAATGAGCTACGCGAGCGATTTCATCACAACCGCAAAACGAGAATTTCGGTATCTTGCGCGGCGGGAGTTCGACGAGCTCCAGGAGAATACGGTCGGCATTTTGCTGGTGTTACCGCTGGTCGCGACGCTCGTCGCGCTCTACCTGTACCCGACCGTCCAGGCGATCATCTACAGCCTGCAGGACATCAGCATCTTCCTCGGCGATTCGGAGGTCGTCGGACTTGCGAACTACATCGATCTCCTTCGATCCGGAACGTTCTACAACGCGCTCTGGAACGGGATTATCTACACGGCAGGTTCGGTGTTACTCACCGTCGTTGTCGGCGTTGCAACCGGGCTCTTGCTCAACCGGACGTTTACGGGTGAGCGGATCGCGACGGGGTTGATCCTCGTTCCGTACATGGTTCCGACGGTTGCGGCGGTCATCCTCTTTCGTTGGATGCTCGACGGCCTGTACGGCGTCGGCAACTACGCACTCGTCGTCTCGACGCTGATCGACGAGCCGATCGCCTGGCTCGCAAGCACGCGATTCGCGATGCCCGCGTTGATCCTGATCAGCGGCTGGCGATTGTATCCGTTCGTGACGATGTTGGTGCTTGCAAAGCTCCAGACGATTCCCAAGTCGTACTACGAATCGGCGCGGCTCATGGGCGCGTCACGCTGGGAGATGTTCCGCCACATCACGCTGCCACAGCTTCGCGGCGTGCTGTTCGTGGCGATCCTCCTGCGCCTTGTCTGGACGTTCAACCTGTTCGATATCATCTGGCTGGGCACGCAGGGCGGCCCCGGTAATGCGACTGAGACACTTCCCATCATGGCCTACCGGCTGACGTTCATCGGGAACGACCTCGGTGAGGGAGCAAGCGTCGCAGTCGTGACGTTCCTCGTGCTCGCAGTGATCGTGTACGGCTACTTCAGACTGTACGGAACGACGGAGGAACCACGATGACGTCACTCTCACCGCAACTCACGCAGCAACAACGACACTACCTGGAACGAATCGCAACGTACACCGCAGTGATTGTCACGACGTTCGTCGTGTTGATCCCGTTGATCTGGGGATTTCTCTCGACGATTCGGCCGAGTGAGGAACTGTTCTCGTGGCCACCCGTGATCGTCCCCTCCGAGGTGTCCTTCGAGAACTACCACATTCTGTTCGAGCAGACGAACTTCGCGTTGTACTTCCGGAACAGCCTCATCGTCGCGCTCACGACGATCATCCTGACGCTGCTCATCGCGATTCCGGCGGCCTATGCCGTGTCGCGCTATGAGTTCCACGGGCGGCGATACATCGCGAACCTGAGCGTCCTGATCTACATGTTCCCGCTCATCCTGCTCGGTATTCCGCTGTTCATCATCTTCCAGAACATCGGCCTCACTAACTCGCTGTTCGGGCTTGCACTCGCTCACACGGCGTTCGCACTGCCGTTCGCGTTGCTGTTGCTCCGGGTGTTCTTCCTCGATATCACCCCGGAGATCGAGGAATCCGCGCGGCTCGCCGGGGCGAGCAGAGTGACCATCGTCACGAAGATCATCCTGCCACTCTCGCTTCCGGGAATCGTCGCGACATCTATTTTCGCGTTCTTCCTCTCGTGGAACGAGTACTTCTTCGCGCTCATCATCCTCAACGATAGCGCGCTGTACACGCTTCCACTCGGTATTGCGAACCTGATCGACATGGCGACGACCAACTGGGGCATGATCCTCGGCGGTGTGATGATCATGATCCTCCCGCCGGTGTTGTTCGTCTTTCTCGTCTACAAGCACCTGATCAAGGGGTTCGGCGTGAGCACCGTCTAAGACGATCGTGTTCACCGCCACCCCGTTCACTCGTCTCTGATCCACGCTTTCGTTCTCAAAACGCACCCCGTTCGGAACGCTCCATCGTTGTACCGTTCTGGGACACTCATCAGCATATTTATCCCAGCCGCATCCATTGACCTCACCATGGGTGAAGATGACACGCAAAATAACGATCTCTCGCCGAGCTACGTCGGCGCAGACTCGTTCCTGAACGGCGCTCGGAAGCCTCGAGACCAGCTCACTGACGATGTCGATATCGGTGTGCTCGGTGTCCCGTTCGACGGGGCGGCCTCCCGACAGCCAGGAACGCGGTACGGTCCGGAAGCACTCCGTCGCGAATCGGGCTGGTACGGCCGAAGCGAACCACAGTACAACGCGGCGACTGGCCGAACCGTAGATTACAGTTCCATCCAGATCCAGGACTGTGGCGACGTTCCCGTGGTCACGACCGATGTCGAGCAGACAGGCGACTACATTCGGGACGCCGTCGAAACAGTCGCCACGCACACGTTCCCCGTCGTTCTCGGCGGCGATCACTACCTCACCTACCCATCGTTCACCGGCTTCTCGGAGACCGTCGACGGCCGCGTCGGTTTGATCCACCTCGACTCCCACTCTGACGTCTACGGCGAGCGCGACCTCCACGGCGAACACTGGCACGGTTCGCCAATGAATCTCATCGCTGACTCGCCCCACGGCAGCTACGAAACCCACGCGATGATCGGCCTGCGAGCCTTCGAAGACCCTGACTTCCCGTCGTTCGTCGACGAGTCAGGACTCTACGTCGACTACGCACGAGACGTCCACGACCGCGGGATCGAAGCCTGCCTTGCCGATGCAATCGACCACGTCACAGCCTCCTGTGACGTCGTCTACCTCACCGTCGACATCGACGTCGCCGAACCCACGATCGCCCCCGGAACCGGCACCCCCGAGTTCGGCGGCCTGGATGCGAACCAGTTCCTCACCGCACTCGAGTACCTCGGTACCTGCGACGCAATTGGTGCGCTCGATCTCGTGGAGGTTGCGCCGCGACTGGATCCGACGCGGAATACGCAGCGACTGGGTGCGGCGGCGGTGTCGCGGTTTATCGAGTCGAAGTTCATGTAGGTAGAACGTAGAAAATCGACGCCGACGCGCGACACCAAGCGCGACCAGACGCGCTACACCGACTGTGACTCCGGTGCGAGCGACTCGATATCGAGCCGTGCTAACGTCTCGGGTGTTGGCTCTCCGGCTTCTGTCCAACCGCGCTGCTCGTAGTACGAATCGAGCATCGTCTCGAACTGCTCCTCCGTGATCGTGTTTCCATCCGCTGGACCACCGCGCTCGAGTGGCGTGGTGAATCGCTCCGGCAAGGCGTCGTCGTCTCGTTCGAACCCTTCGCGGAGGTTGAACAGCCGCGTGGCGTTCCAGGCGCGTTCACCGACCGCCTCCAGGTCCTCGACTGTCACGTCGTAGGCGAGTTCGTTGAGCCACTCACAGACCCGCTCGTAGTTGTACGCGGTGAACGAACACGAGACCATACTGTACGTCAGCGCAGTTTCGTCTTGCTCGTCGATGACTACCTCCGCGTGGCCGTCCGTGTCGTGTGGATCTCGCTCCCCACCGAGCGCGTCGGACCCGATCGGGAACGCCCGCTGGTGGCAGGCACCCCTGTCTGCGGTCGCGTACGCGAGCGCCATGCTGAAGGAGGCCCGGGGCTCGTAGGCGGGCAACTCGAGTCCCTTCACCTGGACGGCGGCCTCGCGTGCGTCGGGGTGGCCGTCACAGAGGAGGTCCGCCGCGCGGGCGGTTCCCTCCGCGAGTTCGTCGCCGATACCGTCGCGGTGGGCGATGTCGTGGATGACCTCGGCGGCGGCTTCGGCGTCGCCCCAGCGCAGATCGGAATCGACGAGTCCCGCCCCGGTGACCTCCATCAGCCACGAGAGGACGTTGCCGAGCGAGATCGTGTCCATACCGAGCGTGTCGGCGAGGTTCGCGAGTTCGGTCACCTCGGTCACGTTCGTGATGTCCGTGTTCGCGCCCATCATGCCGATCGTTTCGTACTCCGGTCCCCAGTCGACGCTGGCCCCCGGGAACGCACCGTCGACATCGGTGTTGCTCTCCTCGAAATCGACGACGTGGCCGCAAGCGACGGGACAGCCGAAACAGGAGTCGGTGCCGACGTGTCCATCCGAGAAGGCGTCGATGTTCAGGTCGTCGACGTTCTCGACGGTGCCACGCGACCAGTTGTGTGAGGGCAGCGCGCCGACCTGCTGGGTCCAGTCGACGATGAGTTGTGTCCCGCCGTTTCGCGCCCAGGAGACCTCGTCATCGGTCCCCAGTCGCTGGGTGTGCTCGACCTTCAACTGTTGAATATCGGGTGCCTTTGGCGGGGAGTTCCCTGTTGCCACGACCGCCTTCAGATTTTTCGAGCCCATAACGGCACCGACACCACCGCGGCCCGCGTGGTGAGTGCCCTCGTCGCTCGAAATCGTCGCGTAGGCGACCTCGTTCTCGCCGGCCGGCCCGATACACGCCGTCTTCGTCTGTTTGCCCTCGAACTGTCGGGCCGTCTCCTTCGTATCCAGGCCCCACAGCTCAGTGGCGTCCTCGAGTGCAAGTTCGCCCTCGGTGATCCGGAGCGTCATCGGGTTCTCCGCGCGGCCCTCGATCGCAATCGCGAGCACGTCCGGCAGCGCGTACCGAACCATTGTTGGGAAGTGGCCGCCGGAGTAGGAGTCGACGAACGTGCCGGTCAGCGGCGACTTCGTGACGGCTCCGTACCGCGAGGTCCCCGGTGCGAATCCGGTGAGCGGCCCGAACATGAAGTACAGGTTGTTCTCGGGTGAGAGCGGATCGACGCCGGCCTCGACCTCGTCGAGAAGTAGCGCTGCGCCCAGTCCCTTGCCGGCGATGAACCGGTCGCGGTACTCCTGGGGTACCGTCTCGGTCGTAATCTGTTCGTCTGTCAGGTTCACCCTGACGAGCGTCTCGAGTTGTGTCACTTGCTCGGGGGTGTCGACAGTCGCCTGTGCCATTGCAAAACACACGGATTCCAATCTATAAATAAGTTCACAGCGCGGCCAGCCACTGGTGGTGAACGCTGNGTCGACAGTCGCCTGTGCCATTGCAAAACACACGGATTCCAATCTATAAATAAGTTCACAGCGCGGCCAGCCACTGGTGGTGAACGCTGGCGACGGATGTGAGTTATCCCGCATCCAGCTATCGTCGGTGATTCCCTCATCCCAGAGGGATCTCAGGAATCCCGCAGACTCGAGAAGTGGTTATACATTTTGGCGGGGACAACAAATGCTGTCGCATGTTCAGAAATCTGCTGTGATTGGTCGCACAGACAGAATGTCTTATGTGGTGTGACAAGAACTACCAATTATGGGTCGGACGATTACTGCGTTCTGGGACGAGAGTTTCATCGCTCACGAACAGCCGGCCGGTGAATTCGAATCCGAGTGGACCGGTCGACTGGCCTATCGCCAACCGCATCCGGACCGTCCGGAGCGACTCAAGAACATCTTCAGCATCATTCAGGCCGAGCTCGCAGATCACGTTACGCTAGCCGATGTCGAGCCCGCAACTCGCGAGCAACTCGAGCGCACCCACACTGCAGCTCACATCGACGAGTTACAGGCGTTCTGCGCCGACGGCGGCGGACGGATCACCGCCGAAACCGGCGCGAACGAACACACGTTCCGCGCCGCCACCCACGCTGCGGGTGCGACCTGCCTCGCCGCCGAGCACGCACTCGAGACGCCCGCGGACAACGTCCCGTACGCGATGGTTAGGCCGAGCGGCCACCATGCCCAGCCAGAACAGGTCGACGGCTTCTGTTACTTCAACAACGTCGCCGTCGCAGCGGATCACGTCCTCGAAACGACCGACACCGAACGCGTTGCTATCGTCGACTGGGACGTTCATCACGGTAATGGCACACAGGAGTGCTTCGAAGACCGTGACGACGTGCTCGTGATCAGCATCCACAACGACCACTGGTCGTGGGATCCCGAAGCCCATCCGCAGACGGGCGACCTCGACGAGGTCGGCACCGGCGACGGTGAAGGTTACAACGTCAACGTTCCGCTCCCGCCGGGAACCGGTGACGAAGGCTACGAACACGTCTTCGACCGCATCGTCGAACCCCTCCTGCGCTCGTACGACCCCGGTCTGCTGCTCATCAGCGCCGGCCAGGACGCCGGCACAATGGACCCGCTCGGACGCAACGTCGTCACCAAGGGCGGCTTCGAAGAACTGGGCCGGCGCGCACGAGTGCTCGCTGACGAGTACGCTGACGGAAACCTTGCCGTCGTCCAGGAAGGCGGCTATCAGGTCAGCCATCTCGCTTACGCCACGCTCGGCGTCCTCGAAGGCGTCCTCGGTGTCGAAACCGGCATCGATGACCCCATGGCCTGGATGGACGAAGACTACGACTCCGCCCGCCACGCCATCGAAGATATCGCCACGTACCACAGCGAGTACTGGCCGGTACTCGAGTAACTGCACGCACACGCTGTTTTCGTGAGCCATGCACCGAGCGGCCGGGTCGCGAGCGCCGAAAGTGAAAATCAGGCGGCGAAGGGCTGCGTTCGGACTACTGTCGTTCAGCGAGCATCGGTGCCACGTCCTTGAACGCCTCTAAGTGGCGGTCGATGTGTTCGTCCTCGTGCTGGACGCTGATGGTCCACTGCTGGGAGGCGTGGTGGGGGTGTGGCAGGACGCCGCGTTCGAGCATGGCGAACCAGTAGTTTTCGTGGAACTCGACGTCGACGTGTTCGTCGAAGTCGCGGTAGTTGGTGATTTCCTCGTCGGTGAAGACGACGATACCCTGGGAGTTGACCTGTTCGACGTGGCCAGCGAGGCCCTCGTCGGCCATGATTTCCTCGTAACCGGACGCGAGTCGGTCGCCGAGGGCGTCGACGTGGTCGTAGGCGTCGTCCGTGAGCACCTCGTTCAGCACGGTCGTCACGGCACGCAGGACGAGCGGGTTGCCGTTGTAAGTGCCGTAGTGGGCCGCACCGTTCTCGATCTCGCGCATGATATCTTCGCGGCCGCCGAACGCGCCGACGGGCGTATTTCCGCCGATGCTCTTTGCCATCGTGACCAGATCGGGCTCGACGTCGTAGTATTCAGCTGCGCCACCCGGTGCAACCTTCACGCCGGTCTTGACCTCGTCGAAAATGAGGACGACGTTGTACTCGTCACAGAGCTCACGCAGCCCCTGCAGATACTCGCCGTGTGGCTGGGTAACGCCGACGTTCATCACGATCGGTTCGACGATGAGCGTCCCGATTTCGGTCGCGTTCTCCTCGAGGATCGACTCGATGGCGTCGAGGTCGTTCCACGGGCCGATCTCGACAGTGTCTGCAATCGCTTCCGGAACGCCCTCGCTCTCGATCACCGTGGTCGGCTGTTTGGGATGACCGAGTTTGTGCGCGGGAACCGACTTGCTCAGCAGGACATAGTCGTGTGCGCCGTGATACGAGCCCTCGATCTTCAGGACCTTTTCCCGGCCGGAGTAGGCTCTGGCGAGCCGAATCGCGTGCATCGTCGACTCGGTACCGCTGTTGGTGAATCGGACCAGATCGATCGGATCCCAGCGGGCCTTGATCGCTTCGGCAGCCTCCCCGAGCAGTTCGTGCGGGTGAGTGAACAGCGTCCCGTTCTCGAGTTGGTCGCTTAGTGCGTCGGTGACAACGGGATGGTTGTGGCCGACCATGCCCGCGCCGTTGTTCAGGTCGTAGTCGATGTAGCGGTTGCCGTCGACGTCGTGGAGGTACGGCCCGTCCGCTCGGTCGATGACCATCGGATACGGCTCGAACGCACGGTACGTGCTGGCGACCCCTGCCGGCACGTGCTCGTAGAGTTCTTCGTATGCTCGTTCGCTCGTTGGCGTCCGCTCGCGGTAGGATGCATCTATCTCGTCCCAGAGGTCCATATCATGGTAATTCGAGTCACACCTAATAAAGATTTGTCTCAGAACGGCCGTTCACGGCGAAAATCAGCAGGTGCGAACTGCACTGTCTGTCGGTCTGTCCGAAATAAACGGCTAGCACGGACGCAAGGCAAATGTGTAATGTGCACACTTATCATACTGTTCGCCAAACAGGCGGTATGGTCGACTCTCCGAGCGTCGCATCCGACGATATCCGATATCAGGGCAAGGCAGTTGCCCACGAAGACTGGATCCGGGAGTTCCTAGCCGGCCAGGAAACGGGCGTTCTTGGACTCACCGACAGTGAGGAACCACACCTCGTCACACAATTGTTCGTCTGTGAGGACGATTCGATCTACGTCCACGGTGCCAGCGACGGCCGCGCCTACGACCTCGTCTCGAGTACCGACGAGCCACAGGCGTGTTTCACGACGAGCGAGATGGGCCGGTTCATCCCCGCGGCGGAGCCGGTGAACTTCACCGTCGAATACGCGAGCGTCGTCGCCTACGGTCCGATCTCGCTTCTCACGGAGCGAGCCGACAAACGGGACGTACTCGAGTCCTTCATGGACAAGTTCGCCCCACAGCTCACCCCTGGCGAGGATTACGAGCCGATGAGCGACGAGTCGATCGACCGGACAGCAGTCTACCAGCTTGCGGTCGACCGCTGGAGCGCCAAACGTGGTGAGAAGCCAGCGGATGAACCGGGTGCGTACGACTCCCCGCTCCGATGAGGGCTGTGAGACGAGTCATGGAAGTCAGCAGTGTCCCATGTCAACGAGTGACTTAATACGGTCGAGTGAGACGGAAGACGGTACGAACAGACAATGGGAGCAGACACCTTCGAGCATCGACGAGATTCCAGCACAGCGGCGGGATGCCAGCAACTAGCCGAATCGACTGTGACCGCCTGCGACCACCACCATACTGGAACCAACAACACTGGAGGAACCAATGACTGACGCGAATGAGCCAACCCCGAGTACGCACGCGGACGACCACGTTGAGCAAATGCTCGACCTGCTTTCGGACCCAGAGATCGACCACGTCTTCGTCGAATTTCCCGACATCAACGGCATCTCGCGCACCAAACAGCTACGCACCGACTACTTCCTCGACTCCTGGGAGACCGGGTTTCCGGTGAATCTCCTCATCCTCGCACAGACGCCGCGCAACGCCGTCCCCGAGGGCTCCGGCGTCGGCGAGGAGATCGACTACGGCGACGGGACACTCCGGCCGCTCCCCCACACGGCGTGTCGCCTCCCCTGGCGCGACGACGCGGCCCGCGTCCTCTGTGATGTCGTCGTCGACGGCGACCTCGTCGGTGCTTCCCCCCGGACTGCACTCGCGCGGGTACTCGAGTCCGTCCCCGACGAGCTCGACTTCGAGTTCACTGTGGGAAGCGAACTCGAGTTCTACCTGCTTGACGACGCGGAGTCTGGTTCGGGTTACGAGCCGATCACCTCCGACAAACACGAGTGTGTTTCCTGGGCGACTGAGGAGGTTTCGGCGTTCTACAACGATCTGGCGGCCTGGAGCGAGGAGTACGGCGCAACGGTGACGTCGCTCATGCACGAGCATGGTGCCGGCCAGCTGGAGGTGTTGTTCGAGTACGGTGATCCAATGGGGCAGGCCGACGACACGTTCGATTTCAAGCGTCTGGTCAAGCAAACCGGCCGCTGTCACGATCTGTGGGCGACGTTCATGGCCAAGCCGTTCGGCGGGCGCGCAGGGAGTGGGTATCACCTCCACATTGGGGCGTTCCAAGACGGTGAGAACGTGTTCGAAGCGGACGACGCTGGCTCTAGCGCTGGTACTGATACTGATACTAGCGCTAGCGCTGATGGCGACGAAGCCAGTAACGACGAGGGCACACTCTCACGGACCGGCCGCCAGTTCGTCGCCGGCGTCGTCGACCACGCGGACGCCATCGCGGCCCTCGGCACGCCCACCATCAACGGCTTCAAGCGCTACGAACGCGGCTCGTTTGCACCCTACACCGCCTCCTGGGGCTACGACAACCGCATGACCGGCATCCGAATCCCCTCGGGAACTACCCGCATCGAGAACCGAATCCCGAGCGCCGACGCGAACCCCTACCTCGTCATCGCCGCCACCATCGCGGCCGGCCTCGACGGGATCGAACGCAACCTCGAACCCGAGCCACCAGTCTCCGGCGACCCCGCCGGCGACCGGCCGCCGCTTCCGCAGTCTCCCGAACTCGCACTCGCCGCACTCGAGTCCGACGAGACGCTGACCGCCTCCCTCGGCGAGGACCTGATTCAGGCGTTCGTCGCTGCCAAGCGAGCAGAACTCGAGTCGTTCCGTGACACGGTGACCGACTGGGAGCGAGAACAGTACGTCGAGACGCTCTGAGCCGGTTTTCTATTCTGCGCCGATGGCCGAGGACCGGTCACGCTCGCGCGCTGGCTCTGCCTCACCGTCGCGCGCTGCAGACCGCTCCGGCGCGATCTGTTCGTATTCGTCGTCGACGCGCCAGACGTAGCCCTCGATGGCGACGACGTCGCCGTTCTCGTCGTACCGACCCCGACCCTGTTCGCGGACGCGAATGACGTCTCCGCTGGCTGTGTTCATCCGGTACTCGAGTGCGAACGAGTCGCGCCGGTCAAGGTGCTCCTGGACGGTTTCCCAGATCGCAGCCTGGTCGTCATCGTGGACGATGTCGTCACCGACGGAGACGTCGCCGCTAACGAGCTGTGCCGACGTGTAGCCGGTGAGCTCGGCGATACCTTCGGAGGCGAACTTCACTGGCCACCCCTTTTCGTTTTCGTTGCGGTAGGCGTATCCGGGGAGGTTGTCCACGAAGGACGTGATGTGTTGAATCCGCTGGCGCTGTGCGTCGGCGTCGGCGTCGACCGCTGCCATCTCCTGTTGGACCGTCTGGGCCTGCTCAGAGATCGTGTTGAGTCGCGTTGCCAGTTCGGAGACGCTGACGGCCTGATCGTCGTTCGCGTCCGCAATCTCGCGGACGCCGTCGCTCGAACGTTCGACGGCGCGCTGGATCTCGCCCAGCGCGTCGGCCATCTGGTCGACCTGCGCGATCATCTCCTCGACGGACGCTTGCGTTTCGGTGCCGCGTTCGAGGCCGGTCTCGATGTCAGTCGTCAGCCTGTCGAGGACCGAGCGGATCTCGGTGGCGTTCGACTCCGTCTCCTCGGCGAGCGCTTTGACCTCGTCTGCGACGATGGCGAAGCCGGCACCCGACTCGCCGGCGTGTGCAGCCTGGATGCTCGCGTTGAGCGCCAGTACGTGTGTCTGTGAGGCGATATCGACGATGATGTCAACGATTTCGTGGACCCGGTCGGTCTGTTCGCCAACGGATTCGACGGCTTCTAGGAGTCGTTCAACGTCGGCAGACGCCTGATCGGCGTGCTCGCTCACCGCTTCGCTCCGTTCGACGCCGCTCGAGGCGGTGTCCGACGCCTCTTCTGTCAGTGACTCGACCTCGGTCGCACTCGAGGCGACCTCCTCCATCGTCGCGCTCAGCGTGTCGATCTCGCGGCGCAGCGCCGCGAGTTCTGTTGACTGTGTTTCGGTTACTGCAACCGTCTCACCGATGCGCTCGTAGACGGTCTCGGTGTGCTCGAGCACGTTTTGCAGTTCGCCACGTTCGCTCATGTCTGTAGGTTATGTGATACTGGCATAGCAGTTGTGGCCGTGATACGTTACCGATCGGTCACGGTCGTCGATACATTTGTGGTGCATGGTACCAAGAGTCGAATATGGGACGCGAGAGCCTTTTCGACCCCTTAGCAATCGGTGGCGTTACGCTGCGGAATCGAATTATGTCTTCGGGCCACCAGACGACACTCGTCTCGGATCATCTCCCGACCGAGGACTTTACCGCATATCACCGGGCCCGCGCACAGGGCGGGGCCGGCCTGATCGTCCTCGAAGCTCACGCGGTCGACGAGAGCGGCCTGCTGACCTCGCACACGATCGACGCGAGTCGGGACGCCATCGTCGACGCCTACGAACCGGTCGCAGAACAGCTTCACGACGACGGCGCGGTTGTCTTCGCACAGCTCTTCCACGGTGGTCGCGAGCGATACACGGGCGACTACGCACCGCCGGCCCCCGCGCCGTCAGATACGCCGACCGACCGGCTGAAGGTCATCCCGAGACCGCTGACGACCGCGGAAGTCCGCGAACTGATCGACTCCTTCGCCGCCGCAGCCGAGCGGATGGATCGCGCCGGACTTGACGGTGTCGAAATCGTCGGCTCGCACAGCTACCTCCCAGCACAGTTCTGGAGCCCACACTTGAACGACCGCACCGACGAGTACGGTGGCGACCTCGAGAGCCGCTGTCGGTTTACCGTCGACATCGCCACCCAGATCAACGAGCGAACCAGCGACGGCTTCGTCGTTGGCGTCCGGCTGAGTGCCGAAGAACGCCACCGCCGCGGGCTCGACTTTTCGGAGACGGTTCCAATCATCGAACACATCGACGCCGCCTGCGATCTCGACTACTGGAGCGTCGTCGTCGGGAGCTCGAGTACCCACCGAAGCTGTAGCTACATCGTCCCGCCGGCGACGAAAGATCATGGCGTCGTCGAACAGCCCGGCAGAGCCGTCAAGGACCTCGTCGACGTGCCGGTGATCGTCACGTCACGGATCAACGAACCCGAAATCGGCGACCGGCTGATCCGGGAGGGTGCTGCCGACGTGGTCGGGATGACGCGAGCGCTCATCGCTGATCCGGCGATGCCGCAGAAGGTGGCGAGCGGTAACCGCGAGGACATCACACCCTGCGTCGCCTGCAACCAGGGCTGTATCGGCAGGTACCAGGCGGGGCTTCCGATCCGCTGTACGGTCAACCCCGAGACGGGACGTGAGCGCGAGTTTGCAGACGACGAAGCCGTTGAGACGGCTTCGGCCGTGACCGTTGTCGGCGGCGGCCCCGCTGGGCTCGTCTGTGCGACGACGGCAGCCGAACGCGGCCACGACGTGACACTCCTCGAGCAGGCGGATCAACTCGGCGGTCAGGTTCGTCACTACGCTTACCTCTCCCACCGCGGTGCGTTCGGCGAGTGGATCGACACGCTCGCGACTCGTGCAGCGGACGCGGGCGTCGACGTGCAACTCGAGACGCGGTTCGAGCCAGCCAATCTCGGGACCGCGGACGCCGATGACTCGACGGATGCGGTCGTGCTGGCGACGGGCGCATCGGGCCGCGTCCCAGACATTCCAATTGTTGACGATGCGCAGGTGTTGACGCCTGGCGACGTGCTCGCAGACACCGATAGCGTCCGCGGCGACGCCGTGCTCGTCTCGGACTGGGACGGCAACGAGGCCGCACTTGACGTGGCCATGGCCTGTTCCGAATCTGACCGGGCTGACAGCGTCGAACTTGCGACGGCGACCTACTCACCGGGCGAGAACGTCCAGCAGTACGTCCAGAACCAGCTCCTTGGCACGCTTTCCGACCGCGGCGTTACGTTCACTCCGAACACGCGAGTTGCTGCGATCGGTGACGCGGACGCGGATGCAAGTAGAACGGATACGGATGCAAATAGGGCGGGCACGAGCTCGACGGGGACTGCCACCGAGGTCGTACTCGAGAACATCCACAGTGAAACACGCGAGCGGCGGGACGATATCGACGTGGTCGTTTTCGCCCACCGCGGGGACGTAGCCTACGGGCCGTTCCGCGAGGCGGCGACGCAGACGGACGTGCCGGTCCATCGGGTCGGTGATGCCTGGGCACCGCGGTCGCTCGACGAAGCGGTTCGAGAAGGATACGAACTGGGGCGGGAGTTGTAGCGGTCCCGTTTTCGCTAGAACCGCCGCAACCGCGTCGCCATCGCCGCGATGACGATGCTGATGAGCAACACGATCACGCTGATCGCGTACACTTCTGGCTCGATGTCAGCTCGAACCATGCCCCAGATACGGACCGGTAGCGGCACTGCGCCGCTCCCACTGACGAAGAACGAGATAAGGAACTCGTCGAACGAGAGCGTAAAGGAGAACAGCGCCGCCGCCACGATGTTCGGCATCAGTGCCGGCAGCGTCACCTCGCGGAACGTCGTCAGCGGGTCCGCGCCGAGATCCATCGCGGCCTCCTCGAGTGTGCGGTCGAGGCCGATGACGCCTGCACCGACCACGAGCGTCGCGAACGGCAACGTGTAGAGCACGTGGCCGACGACGATCGGGACGAAGCCGCGGCCGATACCGAGCTGCGTGAAGAAGACGAACAGCCCGATCCCGTAGATAATGATCGGCAGCGTGAGCGGGACGAAGATGAGGTAGGTCGCGATTGGCCCCTTTCGCTTTGGCCAGTCGAATCGTGACAGGCCGAACGCTGCGACGACTGCTAGCACCGTCGAGATGATCATTACAACGATGCCGATCTGGATGCTCAGCCACAGCGAGCCGATCAGGTCGCTTCGGGTTGCGAGGCTCGCGTACCACTCGGTCGTGAAGTCCCAACGCAGCCCGTATCGGCCGGCGTCGAACGACATGAGGACGACGACCAGGATCGGACCGTAGAGGAACAGGTAGGTGAGCAACGTTGCGAGCTTCAGTCCGCTCCCGGCCCCGTCGTTCGGGTCAGAGTCGGACCCGACTCGATCGCGGATGGAGTCGGCGACGCTCATAGGCCACCTCCGCCGAGTCCGCGAGAGCCTTTCACGTCAATCCCCCATCGCATAGCGATCCAGATGGTCCCGAGGACGACGACGACCAAGATGACTGCCAGTGCAGCACCGAAGTTCCAGTTAAACGCGGTCCCGAACTGTGTTTCGATCACCTGGGCGTACATTCGACCGCTGGTGCCGCCGAGCAGCGACGGCGTCACGTACGCTGCGGCAGTCTTGATGAAGACGAAGACGCCACCAGCGAGCGCTCCAGGGAGCGTCAGCGGGAAGACGACTTCCCGAAACGCTTCCCAGCGGGAGGCACCGAGGTCGCGTGCTGCTTCGATCAGCGACGAATCGAGCCCCTCCATGCTCGCGTACAGCGGCAGGATCGTAAACGGCACGAAGACGTAGACGAGCCCGATGATACTCCCGACGTAGTTGTTCAACAGCGGTAACGACGGTAAGCCCACCGTCGTGAGCGCACTGTTGATGAACCCGTTATTCGAGAGGATCGGAATCCACGCGTACGTCCGGATCAGGTAGGACGTCCAGAACGGGATGATGACGAGCATCACGAGCGCGATCTTCCAGCGCTCGGGTGCGTGCTGTCCCAGGTAGTAGGTGATCGGGTACGAGATCACGAGCGACAACACCGTCACGATGACGGCGATCCCGATCGACCGACCCAGCAACCTGACGTAGGACAGCTCACTGAACTGTAGCGACGTAATCGCAGAGACATCGACGAACCGACTGAAGTGCTCGAACGTCAGCCCCGATGCGAACGGGTCCTCCACGAAGATGCTGTAGACCAACAACAACGCGACGGGAACTGCGTAAAAGACGGTTAACAGGAGGAGGATGGGGCCGAGGCTAATCGCGCCTTTGAACACCTCGCTGTCTGCCCACTCGAGTACCCGCTCGCGAAGCGTGCCGGTCTCGGGCGTCGGTTGTGGGCGGACCGCGTCCGCAGCGACGTCATCCTGTGAGGACATTGGTGTTCTCCTGGTCCCAACTGATCGTACACTCGCTGCCTGGCGTCGGGAGGTTGACCGTGTCGATCACCTGCTGTTCGAGGACGAGTTCGGTCCCGTCGATGGTGATGTGTATCTTCGCGACGTTTCCCTGGTAGATGACGTCCTCGACTTCGCCGCGGAGTGTGACGGCGGTCTCGTTTCCGTTTCCGTTTCCGGTTCCGGTTCCCGCCCCATCGCCAAGTGAAATCTTCTCGGGACGAATGGACACGGAGAGCGACTGGCCGTCTGCAGCAGCCGAAAGCGAGTCGATCGGGACGTCGACGCTCCCGCACTCGACGGCAGCACTGTTCCCATTCTCGACGTAGGTGCCATCGAGCAGGTTCGTATCGCCGATGAAGTCTGCGACGAATCGGGTCTGTGGACTTTCGTAGATCTCAGTCGGCGTGCCGCGTTGTTCGATTTCGCCCTCGTTGAGGATGATGATCTCGTCGCTCATCGTCAGCGCCTCTTCCTGATCGTGTGTGACGTAGACGAACGTGATGCCGAGTTCTTCCTGCAGATTCTTCAGTTCGACTTGCATGTTCTTTCGCAGCTTCAGGTCGAGCGCGCCGAGTGGCTCGTCGAGCAACAGCACCTCGGGCTCGGTGATCAGCGCGCGGGCGAGCGCAACACGCTGTTGTTGCCCGCCGGAGAGTTCGTCGATGCCCCGGTTTTCGATTCCCGGTAACTCGATAAGTTCGAGCATCTTTGCGATCCGTTCGGAGCGCTCGTCGGCAGGAACATCACGCATCTTTAACCCGAAGCCGACGTTCTCGCCGACTGTCTTGTGCGGGAACAGCGCGTAGTTCTGAAAGACCATACTCGTCGGCCGCAGATACGGCTCTTCCGTGGTGATGTCGTGGTCGCCGAGACGAACCCGTCCCTCCGTCGGCGTCTCGAAGCCGGCGATCATCCGCAGCGTCGTCGTCTTGCCACACCCGGAGGGACCGAGCAGCGTCACAAACTTTCCTTGCTCGACGGTGAAGCTAACGTCTTCGACCGCGCGAACGCTGCCGAAATCCTTCGTCACGGAATCGACGTGAAGTGTTGAAGTCATAAGTAGAGAATTTCTCGGCGATTAGACGGTGACGTCCGTCCAAATCTCGTCGTACGTCTGGATCTGATCGTCGGTGTTGTACGCCGGGAACTCCGTGTTCTCGAGTGCCATCTCGAGATTGTACTCGTCGAGTTCCTCGTCGGTGTAGTCGACGGCGTCGGAGACGACGATGTACTCCGGCCCCTCGAACCATGCACGGGGGACCTCGGAGATCATGTAGTCGATGAACTGCTCGGCTTCCTCTTTGTTTTCCGAACCGCGGGCGATGCAGAACGAGTCGATCCAGCCGATGGTTCCCTCCTCCCAGAAGGCGAGCGATACCGGTTCGTCTTCCGCTGCGAGGCGGTGATAGGCACCGTCCCACGACGTTCCAATCGACGCCTCGCCCTGTTGGAAGATCTGGATCGATTCCGCAGAGGACGTCCAGTAGGTGTTCACCAGGTCGACGTGTTCGTTTAACGCGTCCGCGATCGCGTCCAGATCTTCGGGTTCATCCGGATCTTGTCCGAGGTACTTCGCTGCGGTCCAGATCTGGGTCGCAGCGTCGTCACGGCTCGTAATCTCGCCGGCGTACTCATCGTCCCAGAGCACGTCGTAGCTGATCTCGTCACCGAGGTCGCCGACTTCTTCGTGGTTGTAGACTGCACCGTCGAAACCGAACGTCATCGGAACGGCGTACAGTTCATCGTCGAACCAGAAGTCGTCGAGTTTCATCTCCTCGAAGATGTGTTCGTCCCAGCCGGGAACGTTGTCCAGGTTGATTGGCTCGAGGAGGTCGTTCTGGTACGCGCGCTCGAAGTCTGCACCCGGTGCGGACGGCGTCCAGACGTCGTACGTCCCCTCCGGTGCGGTCTCGATCTGGTTGATCGCGTCGGCGTTCGACTCGTAGGTTTCGGTGTTGACCGTAATACCTGTATCCTCCTCGAACGGCTGAATCCAGCTGTCGTCGATGTACGCGCCCCAGCTGAAGTAGTTCACGGTGTCGTCGTCGCTGCCGCCAAGACACCCAGCAACTGTTCCCAGCGCCGCAGCACCACCCGTCGCGGTGAGAAATCGCCTGCGTGATTGCTTACCAATTGGCATGTCAACAGTTGTGTGGTATGAAATGGTAGTATTAATATCTATGGGTTGGGCTGAATGTGAAGCGACAATATCGTATGGTGATTGGATAGTATTCATTAAGACATGGGCCGAGAGATACGCTCGACAGTACTATCGGTTCGAGGAACCCATATTTTTAAGTCGTCTACACTACTTCAGTACTGTCAATGGCTAACACGGAGACACGGATGGAGTCGATGGTACAGGCTGACGAGATCAATCACGTATTCGTTGAGTTCCCCGATCTAAACGGCCTGTCCCGGTCGAAGCAGTTCGATGCCGACTACTTTCTCGAGTCCTGGGAGGACGGGTTCACGATGAATCTCGCCTTACTCACACAAACGCCACGAAGCGATGTCGTGGAAGGATCGAAGTACGGTGACGAGATTGACTACGCTGACGCACTTGTCCACCCGGACCCGCGAACCTGTCGGCGCGTCCCTTGGCGTGACGACGCCGTTCGGGTCATCTCCGACTTCGAGTTTCGGGGTCAGCCGGTCCCCGGTGCGCCACGAACCGTTCTCAAATCCGTCATCGAGCAGGTTTCCGCGACCGGACTCGATGCATTCGTCGGCAGCGAACTCGAGTGCTTTCTTCTCGAATCGGTTAGCGCTTCGGGGGCGGGAAAGCGGAATGGGAATGGGAATGGGAAAACTGGATCAGCACCGGGAGACCGAACCGGGGCGCACTACGTCCCAGCAACGAGCGACAAGCACGAGAACCTCACACGGGCGACAGAGGAGGTGTCTCCGTTCTACGACCGCGTCTACGACTGGGCGTCAGCGTTCGGATTGGATCTTACGACCATCCATCACGAGTTCGGTGCCGGACAGATCGAGATCCTTTTCAAGTATGGCGACCCGCTCGGCCAGGCCGACCGAACGTTTCGGTTCAAGGAACTCGTCAAACACGCCGCGACGGCCTGTGAGCAGCACGCGACGTTTATGGCAAAGCCGTTCACCGACCGGGCCGGGAGTGGCTACCACCTCCACGTGAGTCTTTTCGACGATGGCGAGAACATTCTCGACGGGGCCGACGGCGACCTCTCAGAGCGGGGTCGCCACTTCGTCGGCGGACTCCTCGAACATGCCGACGCGCTCGCTGCGCTCGGCACGCCGAACCTCAACGGGTTCAAACGCTACCAGCCGGGCACGTTCGCACCCTACTCAGCCTCCTGGGGCTACGGAAACCGGATGACAGCAATCCGCGTCCCCGGCCACGGAACGACCCGCGTCGAGAATCGGATCTCGAGTGCCGACGCCAACCCCTATCTCGTCGTCGCCGCGACACTGGCCGCGGGACTGCACGGGCTGGAGGCCGAACTCGAGCCGCCTGCGCCGTCGGAGGGGGACCCGTCCGACTCGCGACCGACGCTCCCCCAGTCGCCGCGGGAAGCGATCGCCAGTTTAGAAGCCGACGAGGTGCTCACGGAGTATCTGGGCGCAGATGTCGTCTCCGAGTACGCCGCACAGAAGCGCCACGAGATCGAGCGATTTTACAGCCAGACGACGGCGTGGGAGCGAGACGAGTACATCGAGACACTGTAGTCTACGGACCGGTTTCGGCCGCCGTCGGCGCGATGTAGGGGAACTCCCACGACGGATTCGGATTGAATCGATCGGCTCGATACGGTTCCAGCGGGAACGGTACGTCTTCCTCGGCGACATGTGCACGGATCGCGCGGCCGACGGCTGGCCCAGCCATGATGCCGAAACCGTGGAGCCCGGTTGCAACGACAAGCCCTGTCGGCCCGTTTGGCGGCGAATCGATAATCGGGAGGTGGTCCGGCGTCGCGGCATCCCCGGAGGGGCAGGTGTCATCAGTCGCGAGTCGCGCGTCGGTCAGCGCCGGGAGCCGATCCGGAATCGTCCCGGCGACGAGTCGTTTGAACCCCTCGACTGTCGTCGACCGGATCGATCCCGGTTCGGAGACGTAGTAAGCGCCTCCACCGACGTGAAGGTCTCCGTTGTGTTCTGGTCGCCAGTAGAGTCGCGACTCCTGGTCCCAGGCGATCGGATAGTCTTCAATCTCAGCCCCGGTCTCGAGGTTCGCCGTCTGGTAGCGGAACGGACGAACCGGGAGATCAATGCCGGCGAGTTCTGGCGTGCGCCAGCCCGCGGCGACGACGACCTGGTTGGCGCGGACCTCACCGTCGTCGGTTCGAACCCCGCGAACAGCTCCGCTGTCGACGATGAGCTCGGTCACCTCGGTGTTCGTCCGTATCTCTGTGCCCTCGTTTACCGCCTCGTCTGCCAACGTGGCCGCGTACGTGTACGGATCGACCCAGCCGGCGTCATCGAAGATGAGCGCACCAGTGTGTACTGATACATCGAACACCTCCGGGTATCGGTCCGCGAGCGACGCACCGTCGTGTGCCGTCACTGCGAAGCCGTCGTCCTGAAAATCTGTGGCTTCCTCACGCAGTCCTGAAAGCTCTGGTGTCGTCCGTAGCTGGACGAACGGCCGCTCGTAAAACGAGAACTGGCCGGTGCCGTCGAACTCCCGAAAGAAATCGATCGAGTACCGGGCTGCCTCCCGCCGCTCGGCGTAGTCCGCGACCACGGTGACCAGCCCCGATGCGTGACCCGTTGCGCCACTTGCGATCCCGTCGCACTCGAGTACCGTCACGTCGTGATCCGGCGACAGTTCACGAGCTGCGCTGAGTCCTGCGATACCGCCACCGATGATGAGGATGTCACCTGTCATTGGTTCGGTGCCGACCGTCTCAGCCGGCTCGTGTGATCATGTGACATGGGTGAACATAAGTGCTCCTCTCACTTTGACTGCCTTACTCCGATATCACTCCCCGTCAGAGTCATTACGGACGCACCCTATGTGTGGACCAATGATACTCGTCCTCGATCTGGAAGTGCAACCCGACTACCGCTATCTCGCACCTGAAATCGCCCGTTTGACGCCGGGAGAGACGGAGTACCGCGTGTTCGTTGACGAACCCGTTCAGCCGGACCTGGAACCATACGATGGCGTCATCCTGTCCGGCAGTACCGCGAGCGTTTACGACGACGGGCACGCCGACTGGATCGAACCGGCCGAAACACTCGTCCGCCGCTGTCGCGACGAGGGCGTTCCACTGCTCGGCGTCTGCTTTGGCCACCAGCTCATCCACCAGGCGTTCGGCGGCGTCGTCGAGCAGGACGAACGCCGCGCGACGTTCGTCGAACTCGAGTCCACTACTGCTGACGACCGCGCACTTGCTGACCTTGACCCCGTCGTTCCCGTCTTGCACGCCGACCTCGTCGTCGAGTCGGCTGATGCACTCGAGTCCACCGCGCGGACCGACTATAACGCACACTTCTGTAGCCGACACGCTGAGGCACCGATCTGGACCGTCCAGTTCCACCCCGAGTTCACCGAGCGCGTCCGCGACGAGCCAAGCGACTGGGCCGACGGCGACTACGCGTTCGAGGACTCGAACGCGACGCAGGTACTCGAGAACTTCAGGAACTACTGTCACGGTGACGAGTAGGATAATCGAACCGTCCAGCTCCACTCGACACGCGCTACCTCTCGTATCTTGTCTGAACTTTGACCGACATTCCGAATAATCTCCGGCAATCCTCCCAAAAGTATTAATAAAATACTCCCCTTCCCTCCTACAATGAGCCCTGGTGACAACAGGCATGACCACAGTCGACGACTTCGTGAGCAGACGCCACAAAGCGAGCAGTTACACGAGCGAGCGGCCGAGGTAACGCCGCTTGGCGTCGAATCGAACGTTAGATCGTTCGACCCGTACCCCTTCTACATCGAAGAGACATCGGGCTCAACGGTGACGGATATCGACGAT
Source organism: Natrialba chahannaoensis JCM 10990 (assembly GCF_000337135.1). GTDB lineage: Archaea > Halobacteriota > Halobacteria > Halobacteriales > Natrialbaceae > Natrialba > Natrialba chahannaoensis. The sequence goes on along the minus strand of NZ_AOIN01000023.1, from coordinate 44,236 downwards.
AACGAGTATCTCGATTTCCTGCTGGCACTCGGCCCGATCATCCTCGGACACAACCATCCGGATGTCACTGCGGCGGTGAAAGCCACGGCCGAACGAGCCGATCTGACGGCCACGCCACAGCGGGTTGCGATCGAGTTCATGGAGCGAATCGTCGAGATGACGCCGAGTATCGAACAGGTTCGACTCGCGAACAGCGGGACCGAAGCGACGATGCACGCGATCCGAACCGCGCGGTCGTACACGGGCAACGACCTCATCGCGAAGCCGGAAGGCGGCTACGCCGGGGCACACGACTACGCGCTGATGAGCGTCTACGCGGACGAGGACGCGCTCGGGCCGAAGGAGCGGCCGAACACCGTTTCGTACGGAACCGGGATTCCTGACGTTGTCGAGGACACCGTCGTCGCGATTCCGTTCAACGACAAGGAGAACACCGAGGCAGTGTTGCGTGAACATGCAGACGACCTCGCGGCGGTCATCATCGAACCGGTGATGTTCTCTGCGGGTTGTCTGAAACCCCAGGACGGCTACCACGAGTTCCTCCGCGAACTCACGGAAGAACTGGACATCGTCCTCATCTGGGACGAAGTGATGACTGGCTTCCGTCTCGGACCGGCCAGCGCCCAGGGTCGATTCGGCGTAACGCCCGATATGACGACGTTCGCGAAGGCAGCCGGTGGCGGTTATCAGGTCGGTGGCTTCGGCGGCAAGCGCGAGATTATGGCCGAAATCGAACCGCCGGAAGACGAAGATGCTGAATCGTGGCACAGCTCGGCGTTCCACGGTGGGACGTACAACGGACACCCCGTCTCATGTGCGGCCGGGCTTGCCACGCTCGATGTGCTGCAAAACGAGGATGTCTACGAGCACATCGACCGGATGGGGGAACGCCTGTTCGAGGGGCTACAGGAGGTCGCCGACGACGTAGGACTTCCCGTCAACGTCCAGTACGTCGGCTCGATGGGTCAGGTGTACATGACCGACCACGAGATTCGCCACTACCGGGATACTTGGCACGCAAACAGCGAGCAGTACGCCGACTGGTGGCGCGAGGCAGCGGCCGGCGGCGCACTGTTTGGCAACCCGATGCAGAGCGAGCGCTTCTTTACGACCTACACGCACACCGACGCGGAGATCGACCGCGCGCTTTCGATCGCCGAAGACGCCTTCAATGCGGTGAATCACGAGTACGAATGACAGAACCGAATCGAACACCAGGCCCGAAACGAAGACCGACACCGATAGTGACCGTGTCAGCAACGATGGGAACGAGCATGATCACGACCACGACGACCGAACCAATCAGAACCGATTGCAAGAGAACTGAGAACGACCACCCTGGTCGTCCTGTGACCGAAACGAACACCGAATCGGCTCAACACAGCTCTGAGGTCCCACGATGACCGAGCGCGTTGCTATCGTCGGCGGCGGCGTCATCGGCTGTGCCATCGCACGCGAACTCGCTCCCGACTACGACGTTGAGGTCTTCGAGAAAGGACAACTCGCGAGCGAAGCCTCTGCACTCGCGGCCGGCGAGATCACGATGCTCTCGAGTTACGAGGACGAGCCAGCGATCGGCTGGCACGCCGTCGACTTCTTCCGTGAGTACGACGGCACCGGCGAGTTCTCCTACACGGAACTGCCGAGCATTGGGCTCGTCACGCCGGATCGCGAGGACGAAAAGCGACGGTACGCCTCACGAGTCGCGGCTGATGGCCTTCCCGTGCGCTACCTCGAACGCGAGGAGGCAAGCGAGCAATACCCCACGTTCGACTTTTCGGAACACGCCGGCGTCATCGAACACGAGGTCTCGGGCTTTGTCGACCCCTATACATTCGCGATTACGTTGCACCACGACGCGCGTGACGATGGCGCGACCTTCCACACCGACACGGCCGTTCACGACCTGCTCGTCGAGGACGGAGAAATCGCCGGCCTCGAAACCGAAGACGGTCGCGTCGAGGCCGACCACGTCGTCTGTGCTGCCGGCTGGCGCACACGAGAGTTCCTCCTCGAGTACACCCCGATTCCGGTTCGTCCCTACCGCACACAGTGTATCGTCCTTGAGCCAGAAACGCCGCTTCCCGACGGCTTCCCAATGGGCTGGTACCCCGGCAAGCATGTCTACTTCCGGCCGGAGCACAACGGTGACTTCCTCATCGGCGGCTGGTCGTTTGCCGAGGAGAATCCGGAGAGAGCGAGCAGCCAGGCGGACGCGGAGTTCCGTACTCACGTCGCCGAACTCGTCCCGACCTTCCTCGAGGGCTTCGAGGAAGCAGGTTACGTCGACGGGTGGGCGGGTGTCGACGGTGCAACGCCCGACACACGGCCGATTCTTGACACACCGGCGGACGCACCTGACGGGCTCGTCGTCGCCACAGGCTTCAACGGTCGCGGCGTGATGACCGCGCCGGTCGCCGCGACCGCCGTGCACTCCTTGCTCACCGGCGAGGATGCACCGTTCTCGCTGGACACTTTCGCCATCGACCGGTTCGATACGCGCAGCGACGACTTCGAGTTCATCAGCATCAGCGCAGGCGATTGAACTGCACGCAATATCTGTTGACTCCTTCACAGCAAGCCGACTCCGATCGGTTGACTTTTGCCTGCGGTCACCTCGTGAGATTCCGTACTACTTGTCGTGCCCGTCAACTTCACACATGGTAAAATGGTGGTGTAGTCACGGTGGGAGGTCGTTACTGTGAGACGATTGCGGGGCTGCACGAGAGTTAGCTACAATACCATCTAACGGACTCAATGTTGGATCGAGTTCAGCACTACTGCAGCCCGTTTTCGCACAATGTGAAATAAGTGGTAACGTCGGGTATGATCACCAGATGAATTGCTGATGAATTACAGAGGTACGAATGTAATCCTACACTAAAATCACAGAATCTGCGAGCGAATCTAGCGACAAGTTTGTGTCTGGGAGTGGACTAGGATGTTAAATATTAACTAAAGATGCTGAGGAACCGACTCGAGAGGGGCTGTGAACGGGTAGTCTTGTATTCAACTTTATCGATAGTTCGGTTTTCACACTGCGTGAAATGGTGATGGGGTATCGTCTGGGTTGCTCAACGATACGTGGAGCAACAGCTCGTAGCCGCCAGCGCTACCAGAGCGTTATTCGCAGTAGGGAGCGGATAATTAGACCGGCAGTGGCTTCCCTGTAGACCAGGACGACGGACACGATCACCACATCACGGTTGTCCCCCTCCACCCTTGCTCGTTATGACTTTGCTCGATAGTCGACCGACTCGAGTTGGGTTGCCAGATCGGTCTCGATGGTGTCGACGGTCTCCAGCAGGTTATCGACCATGTCGGCTTCGACGCCGTTTTCGTAGAAGTAGGTCGGCCAACCGATACTGAGTGCACCGAAGGGTGTCCCGTCGGGGAGTATGACTGCGGCGCTGATGTTTGAGAAGCCCTCGAGTACCTCCTGATGGATTTCGGCGTACCCCTGTTCACGAATCGTCTCCAGTTGGTCCTCGAGGGTCTCCCGATCGGTAACCGAATAGGGGGTCTGTGCAGGCATTCCCCACTGTTCGAGAATCTCATCGACGCGCTCGTCTGGGAGTTCTGCCAGGAGTACCTTCCCCGAGGCGGTGTTGTGCATGTGGTAGTATTGGCCGACGCCGCTCCAGGTGCTCTTGTCGGGGTCACCATACCCGCGTGGCTCGTGGATGACGTCGGCGATGGAGATAATTCGTCCATACTCTTCGACGAGGAACTCCACTTCCAGGTTCGTCCGTTCAGCGAGGTCGTTGACGCGCTGTCTAGCGGTGTTGAAAAGCGGCGTTCGGTAGTATGCCGAGCGTCCGAAGTGGAGGAATTTGAGTCCGATCTCGTACGTGCCGTCGCGCTCGACGAGCCATTCCTCATCACAGAGGGTCGCGAGGTGGTTGTGTGCCGTACTGCAAGCAATATCGACACCCTCTGCAACCTCTGATAATGTCGCCCGTTCGTGCTCCTGAACGAACTCGACGATCCGGAACGAGGTTTTGGTCGTTTGGACCGGCCGTGGCGTGCTGGTGTCGCCCATGGTGTGCAATCACAGTGCAGCTATAAAATGTTTCACCATAGGTGAAACAGTTGCACGGAGTCGCTGCTGCGTGTCATCGCCAGTCACCGGGTAAGATCCCCCGCAGCGCATGATTTATGGTCTCTGGATCAGAGATACACAATCATGGGTAAAAATACCATACAACGCCGGCACACCACTCGTCGAGCGACGACCCGCGACCCCGGTGGGGTGGCTCACCCATGAGCGACGGCAAGACGATCGCATTTTTCCCCGAGGCGGCGTACGGGCCAGCACTGAATTCGGTCGGCATCGCACAGAAGTGCCGCGAACTCGGCCACGAACCCGTCTTCCTCACCGATCCTCCCATGGCAGAAGTGTTCGAAGACCACGGCTTCGAGACCTACGAGGTCAATATGGCGGACCCGTCACTGACGCCCGAGGAGAAATCGAAGTACTGGGACGACTTCATCAACAAACACATTCCGAACTTCGATAAGGAACCGTCCGACCAACTCGACAACTACATTACCGAATGCTGGGACGCCATCGTCGAAACCGCGAAGTGGGCCCAACAGGACCTACCGGACGTACTCGACGAAGTTGACCCGGATCTGATCTGTGTCGACAACGTCATCCTGTTTCCGGCTATCAAACAGTACGGCGTTCCCTGGGTCCGAATCGTTTCCTGTTCGGAAAACGAGATTCCCGATCCCAACATTCCGCCGTACCTGTCGGGCTGTCGCGCGGACGACGTGGCGAGCCACCACGAGTTTAAGCGCCGGTACGACGAACTGATCGCGCCAGTTCATGACGACTTCAACGACTTCCTCAGAGAACACGGCGAAGAGCCGTATCCACACGGACTGTTCTTCGAGACCTCGCCCTATCTCAACCTCATCAAGTACCCCGAACGGCTACGCTGGGACCGCTGGAACGAACTCGACCCAGACCGGTTCCAGTACTTGAACGGCTGTATTCGAGACGAGAACGAGACCTACGAGGTCCCACCAATCGGCAACGAGGACAATCCGCTCGTCTACCTGAGCTACGGCAGTCTCGGCGCGGGCGATACGGAGCTGATGAAGCGCCTCCTCGAGTTCTTCGGCAGTCAACCCTACCGGTTCCTTGTGAACGTCGGCGAGTACAGCGACGAGTACGACGAGTCCCAGATTCCGGCCAACGTCGAAATCGACAGCTGGTTCCCCCAGCAGTCGGTCATTTCCCAGGCTGATGTCGTCATCCACCACGGCGGCAACAACACGTTCAACGAGTGTCTCTACTACGGGAAACCGGCAATCGTCATGCCCTACGTCTGGGACGGACAGGACAACGCCACGCGTCTCGACGAAACGAATCACGGCATCAAACTCCACCGCTCTGACTGGACGCCCGAGGAATTTGCAGACGCACTCGAGTCCTGCCTGACTGACGAGGAGATTCAGGCGAACGTCGCAGAGACGTCAGCTGACATGCAGAAACAAAGCGGCTCGAAAAAGGCAGCGACACTGCTCGATGACCTTCTCGAGGACCACTCTGAGGACACATCCGACCGCGACAAAGCACCGGCCGTGAGCATGCTTTCGAATCCGACGGAGATCGATAGTGATGATCTCGACGACTGGGGTCCCGTCCCGGATATGATCGAGGGCGAGTCTCACACGGCAGGGACGGTCATCTACAAGGGCCCTGACGGCGAGTCCGAAAGCGGCATCTGGACCTGTACGCCCGGTTACTGGGAGTGTACGGTCGAACGCGACGAGTTCTGCCACTTCCTCGAAGGCAGTGCGACGTATACGCACGAGGACGGCACCGTAACCGAAATCGAGCCGGGGACGATCGCGACGTTCCCTGCTGGCTGGACCGGCACCTGCCGTGTCCACAAAACCGTGCGCAAAGTGTACATGTGCCGATGACCGAGTGTCAGCTATGAAATCGCTCACGCAACCACAGGACAGGCGCATACAACCACAGCCCACACAACCACCGGGCAACACCCCAACTCGGGACGGAACACAGATGAATCGGGGTGGGTCGCAGTGACCGAGTTCGATCCGTTCGGTCGCCACATCTTCGCCGACGGCGCGTTTCGCGAGAGCGAGTCACTCGAGTCCATGGATGTAATTGACCCTGCGACCGAGGAATCTGTCGGCTCCGTCGCGGTCTGTGATCCCGACGAAGTCGAGGATGTCATTGAGGGAGCCGTGGAGGCACAGTCAGCGTGGGGTGACGAACCCGCGGGGACGCGCGCGGCAGCGCTCCACGAGGTCGCGGATTCGATCGAGGCGGACGATTTCGAACGCATCGCGACGCTGATGACGAGAGAGCACGGCAAGCCCTTCCCCGAATCGGAGGGCGAACTCGCGAACGTCGCGGGCATCTTCCGCTATTACGCCGAACTGGCGCGCGACGACCAGGGGAACGTCCCCGGCTCGACGCAGGCAGAGTCGTTCCAGTTCGATCGGGCGTTTCCCTACGGCGTCACCGTCCACATCGTCCCCTCGAACTTCCCCGTCCTGCTAACGGCCTGGACAGTCGCTGCCTCGCTCGCGGCCGGCAACGCTGTGATCGTCAAGCCGTCCGAGCAGACGCCGCTTTCGACGCTCCAGTTCATGGAGCACCTCCGATCGCTTCCCGACGGCCTCGTCTCGTGTCTCACCGGTCGCGGCGAAACCGCACAGGTGATGATACAGTCAGATGGAACGGACGCCGTCGCGTTCACCGGCGGCGTTGAAACCGGACAGAAAGTGAGCACAGCGGCCGGCGAACAGCTGATGCCCGCCGTCATCGAAGCCAGCGGCAACGACCCGCTCATCGTCACCGAACACGCGCCGATGGCGGTTGCGATCGCCGGCTCGACTACCGCAGCGTTCCACCTCTCCGGACAGGTCTGTACCGCCGCCGAGCGGTTCTACGTCCACGACGCCGTCCACGACGAGTTCGTCGACGGCCTCGTCGAAATGACCGAGGCATTGCGCGTCGGCAACGGCTTTGAATCCAGCGAGATCGGCCCGCTCGTGAGCGAGGCCGCCCGTGACAACGTCGAGCGACTGGTGGAAGATGCACTCGAGAAGGGCGCGACACTCGAGTGCGGTGGGCGCGTGCCGCCGGATCAGGAAACAGGCTTGTTCTACGAGCCAACAGTGTTGACGGACGTAACTCCGGAGATGGCTGTCGTCCGCGAGGAGGTGTTCGGCCCGGTTGCACCGATCTGTCGCGTCGAGAGCTTCGACGACGCACTCACGGAGGCGAACGACTCCGAGTTCGGACTGGGTGCGTCGGTCTTCACGACGGATCTCGAGGAGGCGATGCGAGCGTACGAGATTCTGGAGGCGGGCATGGTCTGGATCAACAATCCGATGATCGACAACGACGCGATTCCGTTCGGCGGCTGGAAACACTCCGGCATTGGCCGTGAACTCGGCCGCCAGGGACTGGACGCGTTCCGCCAGACGAAGATGGGTGTCATCGACTGGAATCCGCAGATCCACGACTGGTGGTATCCCTATTCGGACGAGTGGTTCTACGACACCGAGGACAAGCGGTTCTAAGGTTCTGAGGTTCGAAGTGGCGGCGGTTCGACGTTTACATCGGTGTTCTCTACAATAAAAATATACCGAGACGGTTCGCCGGGTGTCCAAGAGACATGGCCCATGGCAACTCCGACTTTCACAAGTACGGGAAGTGTGCCAACTCATGGTTATACAACCATACGATTGTAAACACTGGCGGCACAACTTTCTCTCTTCGAAACACCTCGAATCAAACTGCAACCGAAGGTCAGGTAACTACATAGGACAAGTCATCGTGATAACTTGGTGTCGGCCGCGATTCAACCGGTTCTATGTTTCGTCGTGTCGGAGAAGAGGAGTAAACGAAACGGCGCGTCCTTGATTCAAGGCGATCACAATGACCGATTGGTGTTTCGGTCCGCGAAACGGTCGGCAGAACTGGGAAAGTCGGTCCGACGACCCAAAGAATCAAATAGATTGCATCGAATCGTAGACCTGATGCTAGAGAAAGGGACGAGCTACTTCGGTGTCCGTGATATCGAACACGTTGAAGCTGATCTCGACAGATTTTGTGAACAGGGGCTAAACGCCGTGTTACATACGTTCAGCGAGTGCGACCGGGAATACTACACAGAGACGATGGCGGATATTGTCGCGGCGAGTCACGACCGTGATATGCGCGTGTACGTAAACCCTTGGGCGGTCGGTCGCGTCTTTGGTGGCGAGGCACTTTCGGAATTCGTCGGCCGTCATCCGGACAGTTGTCAGGAACTCTCAACTGGAGAGCGGATTCCAGCGGCGTGTTTCAACGATCCGACGTTCCGCGAGTACATGCGCGAGTGGACGGCTGACGCGGCCGAGATTGGTGCTGATGTCCTCTTCTGGGACGAACCGCATTGGTACATCCCCGAATGGTTCGATGACGAAATACCGGATGGATCATGGACCTGTCGGTGCACGTCCTGTCAGCAGCGATATGAGGAGCAGTACGACGAGGAGATGCCGGCAACACAAACCGAACAGGTCGATGAATTCCGCGAACAGTCACTCCTGTCCTTTCTCGACGAAATGATGGAACTGGCAGCCAACGTCGGTTGTGAAAACGCTGTGTGTCTGCTACCGAGCGAGGACGCCGACCACGGCCTCAGCGACTGGGAGCAACTCGCCGCAAATGACTTCCTCGACATCCTGGTGACTGACCCGTACTGGACCGTCTTCGATCGAGAGAGCGATGCGTTCGTTACAACCGCCACTGATACTGTCGTCTCGTTGGCCGAGGAGTACGACCTCGAGAGTCAAATCTGGATTCAAGGCTTTCGACTCGACAGCGGATCGAAGACGACCGACGACGTCCGAACGGCAACCCGTGCTGCAGTCGACGGCGGGGTCGACAGCGTCTTCATGTGGGGCTATGACGCCTGTCGGACGATTTCCAGTATCGCCTGTGAGGATCCCGACGCCGTGTGGAACGCGTATCTCGACGAGTTACCGTCCTCAGCACCGTAGCGGTGCTCGTCATCACGTCCGAGTACAGAACCCTACACGGCCGCCGAATGAGCCGACTCTCTCCTGACTCGAACTGCACGAGCCAATTTCCACGCCGGGACGTTCGCTTTTGCTGTCTTCACGCATCCCCTCCGTCTTCGAACGCGTAGAAGATGTCCGAAAACGCTCCGTCGTCGTCGTCGCCGAGGACCCACGGTGCGATGCTGTACATCCCTTTCTCGTTTGCAAAGTCGACGAGGTCGCTCGCAACGTCGGTCGTAATCTCGCCGAGATATGGCGTTACACCAACCATCGCCCAGCGTTCGTCTACGGACTTCTCGGGGTATACATCACCGAGGAACTCGACAGTCCCCTCGAGTGCGGACGTGATCGTCTCGAAGTTCTCCGGTTGGCCGTCGAAGTGCATCGTCATGGGTTGGACGTAATCGAGCTCGAGCCCCTTCTCAACGGCGTCTTCGATGAAGACCTTCCCGGGTGATTCCCCCGTGGAAACGATACCGTCAGGGGTTGCAGAGACGGTGAACCCGACTGTGACTTCGGGTCGCTCGTCAGTGAGTATCGCCAACGCCTCGTTCCGGATTTCGTGCAGATCGTCCGGTCGATCTGGGTCCTGTGCGTTTTCGTCGTCGATGTCGAGGTGTGTCGCATCAAAGGTGTCGAGGAGTGTGGCGTACGTGTCCGCCAGTTCGTCAGGGTCATCAGCGTCGCGTGCGACCATGGGACTCTGCCAACCGCCAATCGAGAGCCCAACCTCGATACCATTGTCCTGGAGCGTTGCTATCTCGTCAGCGTACGTCTCGAGCGATTCGCCCTCACACTCGCGGTTGGTACAGTTTGCGAGCCACGCGGGGGAGACTTCCCCGTCTCGGGAGGGATCGCCGATGAACGACATGATGACGCGGTCCGTGCTTCGACCGAGCGTGCCGTCAACGATGTCGTACCAGGTGCCCTGGTACGGGGTGTACACGCCTGCTGGTGTCGGTGGCTCTGCGTCTCCAACGTAGATCGCCGTCTGTGCGCTACCAGTATTGCCGTCGGTATCGGTCACCGTTAGGGAGACGGTATACTCTCCATCGGCATCGTAGGTGGTTGTGACGACCTCACCGTTTGCCGTAGTGCCGTCACCAAACTCCCAGTCGTAGCTCTCGAGTGCCCCCGTCGACTCGGTGGCATCGAACGTGACTTCCTCACCAGGGTCGGGAGTCGTGGTACTGGGGATAATCGACGCCTGCGGTCCGGGATCGTATTCGCCGATGCGTTCCCAGGGACCCCACTCACTCTCGCCGGGTTCGTCACCCTGGGTCCACCACTGGGCTTCCCAGACAAACCCATCATAAACGGCTCGGTCACCCGACGTATACACCGTATCTGGGTCCCATTCGGGATACTCGTTGGCCGTCGTACTTGTGGCAGCGCCGACGCTGACGCCGGCGACAATCGCTGATAGTGCCGATGCATTTCGAAGGACATCTCGTCGTGTTCGTTTCATAGATTGTCGGAACTGTTGTGCGGACTCCACGATTGCAAGTGATCCTCAGATTCGATAGACTTCGGAGTCCATTTTCTATCGACTACCGAGGACAGAGATACGTTATACCTACACAAACATAATAGTTTGGGATACTGTCTATTAAATACATAATTGTCGTCTCTCAACACAACCTTTCGTTCTCATCAGTGATCATGGCACCACTAGCCGACTCAAAAATCACTCACAGCCAGCACAAAAATGGGGGAGCGGTCCCTCAGTTCGCCACTCGGTTCGTCAGTTCAATCGCCTCAACGAGGTCGGTGTTGCGCTCGATATCCAGATCGTGTCGAAGCTCGACGTGACACGTCTCAACCATCGTCTCTACGAGTCGCTGTCGTTCCGCTTCGCCCTGATGACGGCCGCCCAAATTGTCACCAGTCCGGATCTCAAGTGACCAGTATTGGTCGGGATACGCAGTTCGGAACATGTACGGCGAATCGTGGAACGCAAGCCGAATGGCGAACGCAGAGAGGTCAACATCCGACCCCTCGTAGCGGTCGGGCATGTGTTCGTCATCTAGCATGACTTCGATGATGTCACGCTGGGGATGACCGACACCCGGTCCTGGCCGCTGCTCGTTATTGTAGTGGCCCGCGGACATCGTGTTCCCATATTTCGACGGTCCGACCCACCAGATGATTGCCCCATCAAGATGATACGGTACCTGACTGGTATTTTCGAAGATGAGCGCCTGATGACCGCTCCAGCCGTCACCATGAATCTCGGCTGTAACCTCCATCGGTGCGTTCGCGGTGAAACTGTCGCCGCCGAGTGACTCACCCGTCAACGGATGGGTGTCAGTTGCGATCGACTCGAGTAGCTGGTTGTCGTGATTGTACAGTATCTCGTCCGGGAGGTCGAAGTGCGATTCCCAGTCGTCACGGTCCTCTGGCTGGTCATGGACGGCATCACGTTCGGCGACCTCGTCATCTTGTTCGCCGATAGCGTCCGTGGGCCACTGTGACTGTATGAACTGCGATGGATCATTGCTCGCCGCCGTCGGGCCAGCCGTCTGCTCCCAAGCCTGGTCACGTCCAGTCCCCTGGAACGTCGGTGTCTCTGTCTCGTCGGGGAGAACCACCAGCTGGGGCAGCAACTGCGTCCCAGCGTGTCGTGGGAGTCCCGCCGCATCGAACTGCTGTGCCCATGGTAACGCCTGCGTGCCGAGCGAATCGAACTCGAGTGATCCGTCGCCGGCGTTGTTCTGAATCGCGTCGGTGTCGGCGTCGTAGTCACTCGCGTCATCTGGCAGCCAGAGATCGAACAGTTCGGGCAGGTAACGCTCGTCGTACCCCGAGTAGAACTCAGCGACTGTCGTCTCTGCCGTGATGTCACCGGGATCGTTGTCCTGTTCTTCGACGGTGAGTTGATCGCTCGTGGTGTCACTTTCGCCGTCGGTATCGGTGAGCGTGAGTTCGACGGTGTACTCACCTTCGTCATCGTACACGTGAGTGACCTGTTCGCCTGTGGCGTCGGTGCCATCGCCGAACGTCCACGCATAGGTCTCGATGTCGCCGGTGGAGTCGCTGGCATCGAACGTGATGGTTGTCCCAGGGTTGGGGTTCGTCGGGCTTGTCGTGAACGTCGCAACGGGTCCGTTGGGCGGTTCAGGATCAGGGTCGGACGAGTCGACCTGTTCCCAGGGACCCCACTCACTCTCGCCGGGTTCGTCNGGCTTGTCGTGAACGTCGCAACGGGTCCGTTGGGCGGTTCAGGATCAGGGTCGGACGAGTCGACCTGTTCCCAGGGACCCCACTCACTCTCGCCGGGTTCGTCACCCTGGGTCCACCACTGTGCTTCCCAGATGTGGCTGTCGTAAGCGACTCGGTCGCCTTCAGTGTAGACAGCGTCCGGCTCCCATTCGGGAAACTCCTGGCCAAGAGTGGTGCTCGTAGCGAACAGGAGTGCTGTCATTGACGATGCTCCCCTTAGTACGTTGCGTCGGGTTCGTTTCATATGTATCTTGATGTATGGTTGGCGGTTGGAAGTCGTACAGTCCGTGTCGTCTTCGGTGGGTGGTCGAGCAGTGTTCGATCGGTTGCCGGTAACGGCGGCCACAGCGAACCGGTCGTGGTTCTGTGGCGAGCCGGTTGGGAGGGTGTTCAGATATTCTGGAGAATCGTATCGAGGAGCGTTTCGTTCCAGTCCTGAGCGAGTTCCCAGAACATCACACCCTGCATACCGCGTTCTTTGGCGAACTCAACTTTCGCCTCAATTGCAGCCTCGTCGTCGTAGCTGATGAAAATCCCCTCGTCTTCGTTGACGAGATAGGGGACCTCTCCCATATCGTGGCGGTTGACTTCCCAGGCGTCGTCGTCGCGCATGTTTTCTTCGATGTCACCGAAGTCGAACGCGCCGGTCGCGTCCTCGCCATCCTCGAGAAGGTGGTGCCAGGTTCCTTCCGGGAGACCGCTGTAGTTCCCGCCGAGCTGGGGCGGACTCTGCCACTCGCCGACGGAGAAGCCGCGGCCGTAGAACGGCATTCCGAGCACGAGTTCGTCGTACTCGGCGGGATCGGCGGGCGGGTACTCCCACTGGCCGGGCCAGTAGCCTTCTTCACCGTGATCGCCACCCCACAGCTCGTCGACGGAGTATTCCGCCCAGTACTGTTCACCGTCTGGGTAGACGTCACGATCGTTTGTCGGATGCGTGTCGGGCCCGTACAGCGGTGCGTTCAGGCCGATCGTGTCCATCCACTCGCCGGTGAAGTCGTAGGCCATGACGTACACCGAGTCACAGATTTCGCCGATCTGGTCGTGTCGGAGGCCGCCAGCGTTCCAGTCGGACCCACCGTTTGCGACCGACAGGTAGTAGTACTGGCCGTCTTCGACAGCTGCGTCGTCGAGCGCCTCGCGGAGCGCTTCGAGTAGCAGGACGTGGTTCTCGTAGTCGTCGTCGTTGCCACACTGGCACTGACCTTGTTCCGGTCCGGGGTGTTCCCAGTCGATGTCGACGCCATCGAAGTTGTACTCGCGCATCAACTCGACGCAATTGTCTGCGAATGTTTCACGCAGTTCCTGGTCGGCAGCGATGGTGTGGAAGTTGTCAGACAGCGTCCAGCCGCCGACCGAGAGGTGGAATCGACAGTCGACATCGTCTGCCAACGAGGCGAACTCCGCTAAATTCTCCTCGTGCGTCTGGCGTGGAACGTCGAATTCGGTTTCGTCGTCTTCGGGTGGGAAGACGTTCCCCTCCTCGTCGAGTGCGATGAACGCGTACAGGACATCGGTCACTTTGTCGAACGGAATATCGCTTGGATAGTAGTCCTGTTCCTCGTTTGCTTTCCAGCCTGGATAGTATCCGACGACCTTGAAGTCGTCGCCGGGACCGTCAATTTCGTCCGCGACAGTGAGATCGACCGACGTGGTGTCGGTGTCGCCATCCTCACCAGTGACCGTCAGTTCGACAGTAAACTCACCGGTCTCCTCGTACGCATGCGTGACGTGTTCACCGCTTGCTTCGGTTCCGTCACCGAACGCCCACTCGTAGGTCTGTATCTCCCCGTCCGACTCAGTCCCGTCGAATTCGACATCGTCTCCGACTTCGACGAACGTTGCGCTCGCTGTGATTGTCGCGTCTACCGAGGGCGGCGCGTCCTCCTCGTCGACTTCTTCCCAGGGACCGAACTCACTCTCGCCGGGTTCGTCACCCTGGGTCCACCACTGCGCTTCCCAGACCGCACCCTCGTAGGTAACGCGGTCACCGTCAGTGTAGACGGTATCAGGGTCCCACTCGGGATACGTCTCGTCCTGTGTGGCGGCAACCGAACTCGCGCCGATTCCAGTGAACAGGAGTGATGCAGTCGATGCGTTTCGTAACAGGTCTCGTCGTGATCGTTTCATAGCTCGTGTGTTCGTGATCGTGGTGTCGCAGTTGTTCTCGTTCGTGCGTCCTGCGAGTAGCTGTCGTCGTGTTGTTCTCCACCGCTACTCGTTGAGTGTCTCCCAGAGTGTGCCAATGAGATCTCCCTCGTACGTGTCACCACCAATCGCCCACAGCATCGTTCCGCCGTAGGGTGAGTCACGGAGCCAGTCCATTTTGGCAGCCATCGACTGTTCCGTTTCGTGGGAGATCATCAGTCGTTCGTCGGCGTTGAAACTCCAGGCGGTGACGGCGTCTTCGTCGTAGTACGTCTCCCAGCCGTCGCCAGTGAGGTCGACCGGATTGCTTCCCTCTCGGCCGTCGCTACCAAGGTCGAACCACTCCCAGACGCCAGCGTAGCTGGTTCCCTGTGCGGGGTCCCAACTCGGGTACGAACCGTCACCGCTTGCGTCTGCGCCTTCTCCCTCGTACTCTTGGAACAGTCCGTCGTCCTCGCCGGTCCCGAAGCCATCCGCAGGTGGCTGGACATCAGTCCAGCTACGGCCGTAGAACGGAACGGCCATGTTGAGCTGATCGGGGTCCCAACCCTGATCCTCCCAGTACTGCAACGCGTACTCAGCGTTCCAGACGTGAGAGTCCTCGAACGGGTCGTCTGCGTTCTCGGATAGCGGGGCGTGATGACCCGTCGTCTCGCTCCAGATGCCTCGGTAGTCGAAGGTCATTACGAGCAGGAAATCAAGCAGGTCCGAGAGCTTGTCGTGCTCGAGGCCGTCGTTGCCGTCTGCAATACCTTCGACAACTTCGGGATTCGCGCTGACAGCAGCGGTGAGTTCGTAGGGCTCGTCCCGATCGGGATCAGCTGTCGCGGCCGCATCAAGCTGGTCGCGGACCTCCTGACAGAGGAGCGTAAACCGTTCCTGATCACCCTCACGGACGGTGTTGTCGACGTCACAGACTGGATCGTCCGCTGTACAGCCGCCACCACCGGGGAACTCCCAATCGATGTCAATGCCATCAAGGTTGGCACGTTCGACGAAGTCGACGCAGTCGCTTGCGAACCGCTCACGGTTTTCCTGCGTCAACGCTGTGTCCGAGAAGTACTCCGAGTCACCCCACCCACCGATCGAGAGAACGAACTTCGTGTCGTCACGTTCGGCGGCGTACTCGGCGAACGTCTTGCCACGATCCGGCCCTTGCCAGTCTTCCTCAGCAGCGAACACCTGCTGTCCGTGGCTGTCGCCGACGAGTTCGACGGAACCGTCCTCCTCGGGTCGTGCGAAGGCATACTGGACGTGTGTAACCTGGTCAAACGGGATGTCGACGGGGAGGAAGTCACGATCGTATTGTGCCCACTGGCGGTAGTAGGCGACGACACGTTTCTCGTCTGACGACGGATGACCAGCGGTGATCCGGATCGAATCAGTGTCGGTTTCGCCAGCAGCGTTCTCGACGGTCAGCGTGACATCGAACTGTCCCTCCTCAAACTCGTGTGAAACCGTTTCACCCGTTGCGCTTGTCCCGTCACCGAAATCCCACTCGTAGTGGTCTATCTCGCCCGTTGACTCGCTGGCATCGAATTCGACTACTTCACCAGGGTCGGGGAACTGCGTACTGACCGACAGCTGGGCGGTTATGCCGTCTTCGTCGTCATCGTCATCATCGTCGTGCTCTTCGATTTCCTCCCAGGGACCGAACTCACTCTCGCCGGGTTCGTCACCCTGGGTCCACCACTGGGCTTCCCAGACAAACCCATCGTAGATAACCCGGTCGCCATCGGTGTAGACGGTATCAGGATCCCACTCAGGGTACTCTTGCGATTGCGATGCTGCCGTGGCACTTCCACCAAGTCCGGCGAGGAGTGCCGAAAGCGTCGTTGCGTTTCGTAATACGCGTCTGCGTGTTCGTTTCATAGACTGTCTGCCTGGAGTATCCACTCCACATTAGCTACGGTTACCGTAGCCAATCAGACACTCAACCTTCTAGGATAAAATAATATTGTAATATTTGTTATATAGATAGTGTTATTTCAGGACTATGTGTACGATATGCAACTGGTGGGACAACCGACTCTCCCAGTGACTGTCTTTCCCATCTATAGCGGCACGGCATGACGATATTGACCGTCCAGTTGAGCTGTGTTTCACACTAGCGGTACGTCTCTGTCGAGAATAGCCCATGCGAAAAAAGCCCATACGATACGAACAACCACCTACTGCGGCGATCAGGATCTGCCTGCTGTCTCAGCAAACTGCGTCGTCTCTTCGGTTGCTGTCGAGTCGATCGGTTCATCACTGTGCTTAATCGCAGTACCCGTCTCCGCGTCAAACAGATGTATTTTCGCCTCCGGAACGAGAAGCGAAACAGTATCATCTGCCTGCACTCCTGGGTACCCATCAGTCGTAACAGTAATCGACTCGCCACCGATATCGAGATACACGTTCGTCACATCACCCATCGGCTCAGTCACTGTTACCGTCGCCTCAATCAATCGGTCCGACTGCGGATGGGCATCTGGTGTACTCACAAGTGACGCGTGCTCCGGTCTGATCCCTAGAACTAACTCGGTACGCTCGATCTGACCGGTAACCGACTCAGACAGCGATAGTGCGAACCCAGGATGCGAGAGAACTCCATCCTCAAGATCAGCCTTGACGTCAAGGAAGTTCATCGGTGGCGAACCGAGGAAGCCAGCAACAAACTGATTCGCCGGTCGATGATAGCACTCGAGTGGTGTCCCAACCTGTTGGAGTTCACCGCCGTCGAGAACGACGATTCGGTCACCCATCGTCATCGCTTCGGTCTGGTCGTGAGTGACATACACCGTCGTCACGTCGAGGTCGTGCTGGAGTTGCTGGAGTTCGGTACGCATCTGTGCACGGAGTTTCGCATCGAGGTTCGAGAGGGGTTCGTCCATCAGGAAAACCTCTGGATCGCGGACGATGGCCCGGCCGAGGGCGACACGCTGTTGTTGCCCGCCCGAGAGCGCTTTCGGTTTGTCATGTAAGAGGGACTCAATACCCATCGTGTGTGCCGCGTCTTTGACCCGGTCGTCGATTTCGCTCTCATCGAGGTCCGTCGACATTTTCAGGCCGAACGCCATGTTCTCGCGGGCAGTCATATGTGGGTACAACGCGTAATTTTGAAACACCATGGCGATGTCTCGTTCCTTTGGCTTCTGTTCGGTGACATCTTTGGTACCAAACGTAATCGTCCCATCGGTCACCGTCTCGAGTCCGGCAATACATCGTAGCGTCGTCGACTTGCCACACCCAGATGGACCGACGAAGACGACGAATTCGCCGTCGTCGATGGTGAGGTTCAGTTCGTCAACGGCAACGATCGACCCATTGGCGGAATCGTACACTTTCGTGAGATCGTCGATAGTAACGCGGCTCATTGTATTGTGGTTCTGATTGTCGTGTTCGTGGTAGTGTGGGAATCGCGTAGCGTCCATCCCATAACGAGTCCGTCAAAGCGGTCCGTGATGGTGCCGTCTCGATAGGATGGGCGCGTGTGCGTCGTGGTCGTCTGTCGCTTCTTCGTGATCATTTGCGCAGTAAGGTAATGAGAGTTGTGGTCGCATACCACTGCCCGTTATTGCTTCACGCTTCCCTCCGTGAGCCCCTCGACGATCGGCTTCTGGAAGAGGACGAACAAGATGAGAATGGGGGCCGTCGCAACCGTAGACGCCGCCATCATCTCGCCCCAGTACGCCGTCGTCTGGGTTTCGAAGCTCTGGATACCAATTGCAAACGGCGTCACGTCACCTCCTGCAAGCACCGATGCGAACAGGACTTCGTTGAACGCAACGAGGAAGACGAACATTCCCGTTGCGGCAATCCCGGGCGCAGCCATCGGCAGAACGACACGGACGAGTGCCTGGAACCGTGAACAGCCGTCGACGCGAGCAGCTTCCTCGACCGCTGTCGGGATCGAATCGAAGAACCCGCGCAACATCCAGACTGCAACCGGGACAGTAAACGTCGTGTAGACGAAGATGATCCCGTGGTAGGTATCGATGAGCGGGAACGAGAGCGTTTCCTGCACCCAGATGAATAACAGGAACATTGGCAGTAAAATCAAGATACCAGGGATCATTTGCGTCCCGAGCAACGCCCCACCCACCGCACTCTTTCCAGGGAACCGGTAGCGTGAGAACGCGTATCCACCGAGACAGCCAACAGCAAGTGCGAGCACGGTCGTCACGGTCGCGATGATGAGGCTGTTGACGAAATAATCGAACACCGGGAATCGTCCCCACATTGTGACGTAGTTCTCGTACTCGAGTAGCGCCAGGATGAGCGTCGGATCACTGAGTATGTCCGTGAACTCGGCGCGGTCGAACGGAAGCAACGACGGCTCGGCCGCAGTAATCTCAGCCCGAGTTCGGAAACTCGAGAGGATCATCCAGTAGATCGGAAACAGCGCGTAGAGCAGCAGACAGCCGAGTGCTGCCTTTGTGAGGAGGCCAAATAACACCTCTTTTCCTGCTTCCGTCAGTCGGAGCTCGTCGGGTATCATCGGCTCTCCTCCGTGAAGTCTTCATCGAAGAGATACTTGTAGTAGAGCATCGCCATCGTCATTGCGATCGCAAAGAGGACGACACTCATCGCCGCTCCGCGTCCGAACTGGAAGTTCGAGAACGCGAACTCGTAGATGTACAGGATCGATACCTGTCCAGCCTGCGGTGGTTGGGAGCCAAGGAGAACGAACGCCGACGTGAAGTTAATCATCGTCCACAGCATCATCAACAAGATGACCACTGCGGACACTGGCTTTAGCTGTGGGAACGTGATGTATCGGAACCGTTGCCAGCGACCGGCACCGTCGATCGATGCCGCCTCGTACAATTGTTCTGGAATCGACTGGAGTCCGGCGTACAACATGATCATGACCAGTGGGAACTGCGTCCAGGAGTGGACGAGGATGAGCGACCAGATCGCGTTATCACCGATGAGCCAGTAGATTGGCTCGTTGATAATCCCCGTCGACAGTAGTATCGAGTTGATGATCCCGCTCTGCTGCTGGAGCATCATCCGCCAGACGAGCAGTGTGACGACGGCGGGTGCGACCCACGGAAGCAACAGGAGCGTTCGGGCAGCAAACCGGCCTTTGAACCGCTGGTTCAAGACGAGCGCTGCGGTGAGCCCCAGAACGTACGTCAGCACCAACGTGCCGACGGCAAAGATGATTGTCTGGCGAATCGAATACCAGAACCGGCTTCCGATGACTGTCCGAGGATCGAGAACGTACTGATAGTTCTCGAACCAGACGAACGGTGCCTCATACCAGTTGGACGTGTATGCGGAGTCGACGCCCATGACACTAATGAGGGCCCCCCACATAATCGGGATAAAGTGGATGATGAACATCATCACAAGGCCCGGTAGCAGTAGCTTGTACGCGTACCGCTGTTCCTCCGTTAACTGATTATACAGCGGGAGGTATCGTCCAATCTCGATATCGGCGAGTTTGTTTCGAACCTGAGTAACTGGTGTGGTCATGTGCTGTCGTCACGGACTATTTGGAGCGAAATCTCAGTGCGATACACTGTTGGTCACTCTCATTCGAGCGTTTGTTCTGCAACGCTTGCTGCCTGGTGGAGTGCATCCTCAACATCGCCCGCTTCGAGATCATCAGTTACTGCACTCTGGAGCACCTCGAAGACCATACTGTTGAGCTCACTTTCGATCTCTCCCCACCCGATAACTTGTGGATACGTTCGGGCGTGTGGGAACACGTCCTCATCGAAGGTTCGATAGAGGTCGTTGTCAAAGTACTCCGTCTCGAGCCCTTCCGGATTCGTCGGGAGGAATCCAACCGTACTCGAGACGGCGGCGTTCGGTTCGGCCCGGAGGAGATACTCGATCCACTGTGCGGCCGCAGCCGGTTCGTCGGTCCAGGGATGAATACCGAGGAGTTCCATGCCGAAGAACGTTCCTCGGTCGCCGCCCGGTCCAGCGGGTGGGGCCGATACCGAGAGGTCATCGATCGAGTTCCCGTCTTCCTCGTAGGCGGAAACCGTTCCGAGTGCACCCCACGTACTGGCCATCTGTCCGCCGGTGAACGCTCCCTGAATGTCCGCTGCTCCCCATTCAAGTGTTTCCGACGAGAGGACACCGTATTCGGCGTACAGGTCTGCATAGAACTCAAGCGCCTCGACGCCTTCTTGACCGTGAAACGCTGGTTCGGAGTAATCGTCGGTGAGCAACTGGCCGCCATTTTGCCAGAGGAACATCGCGAAGTTTCGAATCGGTTCGTAATCTGAACCCATAATGGCGAAGTACTGGTCATCGCCGTCGTAGGCGTCAGCCTGATCAACCAACTCGTCCCAATCGCTTGGCGTCCCACTGACGCCACCTGCCTCGATCCGCTCATCAACCTGTTGATAGGCACGTGGACCCCAGAACCATGGGATACCGACAAGCGTATCCTGGAAGGTTGCGACATCGATCGCACCCTGTTCGAACGTGTCTGTCGATGGCAAATGCTCCGCAACTGCGTCCGATTCTAGATCCATCCAGCCGTCGGCGTTGTACTGTTCGGGAATCCACGTGGATGCGATTTCGTGAACATCAGGGCCGCTTCGACTCATAATATCACTGATGAGTGTGTCCTGTGCTTCACCCCAGCCGACGAACTCGTATTCGACGTGAATGCCGGTCTCTTCCTCGAAGCGTTGGGTGTGTTCATCGAAGAATTCATCGAGACCTGGTGCATCCATATACCGCGTTTCAATTGTTGTTCCATCCGACCCGTTATCCCCACCGAGACAGCCTGAAATGCTAAAAGCAGTCGCTGCACCGGTTGTTGCGAGTACCTTCCGTCGGGTATGTCTTCTCATGGCTAGACCTCGATTCGGTGTTATGATACAAGATATATAACTATTTTCCTTGATAACGAATTGGTTTGGTTTGTGGCTAATATCGGAGAAACGGGAGGGAAACGGGTACAGAACGTGAGAAAGCAGCGAAACCAGTTGGTACCACATGGATATATACCCTGTTGAGATAATATGTTTGGTATGGAAATCACCGGTTACGAACTGTTTGAAGTACCCCCGCGCTGGCTCTTTCTCAAGGTCGAAACTGATGCCGGCATCGTCGGGTGGGGAGAGCCGATCGTTGAAGGGCGTGCACAGACGGTCCGAACTGCGGTTAAAGAAGTGATGGAGAGCTACCTCCTCGGACAGGACCCGCACGCGATCGAAGATCACTGGCAGGCGATGTACCGTGGCTGTTTCTATCGCGGTGGCCCCGTCCTGATGAGTGCGATCGCCGGCATCGATCAAGCACTCTGGGACATCAAGGGAAAACACTTCGACGTGCCGGTCTTCGAACTACTGGGCGGGCGAACGCGAGACAAAATCCGCGTTTACCAATGGATCGGTGGTGATCGAGTCAGCGACATCGGATCCGAGGCAAAACAGCTCTCAGAAGCCGGCTATACGGCTCTGAAGATGGATGCTTCGAATCAGATGCGTCACCTCGAACCGCCGAAAGTAGTCGACGACATCGTCGACCGTGTTCGACATGTCCGCGATGTCGTTGGCGAGAAAATGGATATCGTCGTCGACTTTCGTGGCCGTATCTCGAAATCACTCGCAAAGCGAGTCATTACCGCCCTCGAGCCGTACGACTTGCTATTCGTCGAGGAGCCGGTCCTCCCAGAGAATCTCGAGTACGTTCCGGAACTCGCACAAGCAACGACTGTTCCGATGGCAACCGGTGAGCGGCTCTATTCTCGGTGGGACTTCAAACCGCTATTCAAACGGGGCGGAATCGATGTGATCCAGCCAGCAGTCTCACATGCAGGTGGAATTTCCGAACTTGTTCGAATCGCCGCGATGGCAGAAGCCCACGACGTTGCCGTCGCACCGAACTGCCCACTTGGACCGATCGCACTCGCTGCGTCGCTACAGGTAAGCACTGCAATCCCAAACCTGTTGATGCAAGACCACGGCTTCGACATCTACCCAGCACCAAAGAGCGCGGCCGATCACTATCTCCACGATGCATCGGTCTTCGAGTTCGACGATGGCTATCTCGCACCGCTTTCGAAAGCCGGACTCGGCGTGGAAATCAACGAATCAGCTGTCCGTGAGCGTTCCCGACAGGGCCTCGACTGGTCGAATCCGATCTGGCGACACGAGGACGGCAGCATCGCTGAGTGGTAACGGAGACGACCATCCTACAGTACTAGCGACAGAACTGTTTCGGCACACGAAACACAACCGCACCGAGTGGCGACTGTCCAGTGACCGGCGAGCAGTAACCGCCAAGCCATCAGGAACCACTGACATCTTGCTCTCCACTACCACAATTCGTCCCTGTTTCGTCAGACGAAACAAAAATAGTCATCAGATAACAAATCTCTCCAACAGACGCCACTATTTTACACGCGTATGAGTGTAATCCGTCAGGACAGAAGGGAATTCGTTTCGATGGCCGAAACACGGATGGCGGAACACGGGTGTGGACACTGGCAACGATATCGTTGATTACCAGCACCAGCATTATCCGACGGTCAACCGAGGTACTCTTCGGCCTGTTCGTGAAGCGGGACGTACCCTTCGGCGCTTGCAACACCTGTTTGTTTGCCGAGTGTCGTATCTTCAGCAGCAACACCGTCGACGAGATTATCGAATTCACCATCGATCCCGCCGTGTTCTTCGAGGAACGAAACCTGAGATTCGTGTGCAGCGATTGCCGCCGCTTTTTGGTCCTCGTACCCTGTGATATCGATCGCGACCGACGGGTCGAACGACGATGTCGGTTTGCCGAAGAAATACACATTGTCCGGATCGCACGGGTCGTGATCGGTTTCGACAAGCGGCAACGAGGCCATGTAGTAGGCATCCGTGACGAGACGTGCAGTGACGCGATGGTCCGGATGGAGGTCGTCTCGATAGTGAGTGAGAATCAGATCCGGCGTATGCTCGCGGATCGTGTCGACGAGTTCGAGCCGGTTCTCGAGTGAGTACTCGATACGGCCGTCCGGAAAGCCAAGAAACGTTACGTCGGTTGCGCCGAGGTACTCGCCCGATCGGCGCGCCTCTCCTGCCCTCGTCGCCGCAACCGACTCTTCCGTCGTCTCGAACCCACCATATTCTCCCTTGGTCATGTGTGCGATCGTGACTGTATCGCCACGGTCGGCGTGCTTGGCGAGCGTTCCGCCACAGAAGATGTCTGCGTCATCTGGATGCGCAACGATTGCTAACAACTCCATTGCAACAGCGATGTTGCGGGCGATCTGATTTAATTGTTACCTCTCTGGAAAAACAAGCACGAACTGTCTGGCCGTCTGTTACTCGAGTGCTGACGTGAGCGTTCGACTCGCACTAAGGAGCAGTCCAGGAATGTTCTCCTCGAACCGTTTGCCCGAGAGTTCGTCGGCCTGGCCAGAGACGTAAACGGCACCGGTCGTCGACGCGGTCTCAATGCTAACGGCAACGCTGTTGACTGACGAAAATTGTTCTTGGCGCTCGAGCGAGAAGCCGCGTTCGCGTATTCGGTCGAGTTCAGACTGGAGTTCGGCCTCGTCAGTGATTGTCTGCTCGGTCAGCGCTGGAGGCGATGAAACGATCGATTGGACTCGGTCAACCGGGAGCGACGCGAGGATCGCTTTTCCAGCGGCACTGCAGTGAAGGTAGCGCGTATTGTAGGCGGGGAACGCTCCACTGTGGTGGTGATCTGCACAGTACACGTCGACTGCGATGCCGTCTCGTTCGACAACGAGTCCAGCGACTTCGTTTGCCATTTCTGCGAGGTCGTCGATCTGCTCGCGAGCAGCATCAATGAGGTCATTGTCCCACTGGACACGTCGTGCGCAGTCAAGAAACCGCACTGACGGTTCGTACTGGTTTCCAACTTTGTCGACGTATCCGAGGGTTGCAAGCGTGGTCACGTGTTTGTACACTGTACTTTTTGTCATCGCTGTTTGCGATGCGATTGCTGTGACACCCATCGGCTGGGGTGCATCAACGAGTATGTCGATGATGGCCATTGACCGAGCCGTCGCGTCGATCGTCTCTGTGTGTCGCTTTGAACCCATACGTCGCCCATGTGGGTACGCCATTATGAGTGTTTCCCGCACCGAAACACGCCGAAACCGAACGTTTTTATTTACTATTCACGTGGTACTCTCATGGATCGAACTGCGGAAGACGAATCTATCTACGATGAGTTGGGCGTTCCAGCTGTCATCAACGCAACCGGGACAAAGACGCGTATCGGTGGAAGCCGAATTCGACCCGAGGCCCTTGAGGCGATGGCCAGAGCCGGTGAGTCATTCGTTAGGCTCTCTGATCTGCAAGCTGAAGCAAGCAGACGTATTGCAGCCGTTACCGGCGCAGAGGCAGGATACGTAACGAGCGGTGCTGCGGCAGGTCTCCTCCTCGGTGCTGCAGCCGCCATTGCGGGGACGGATATCCAGCAAATGGATCGTCTTCCCGAGACAGACGATGTACCTGACGAGATCATCATGCCACGAACACACCGGACCGGCTATGACCACGCATTTCGTGCTGCCGGTGCAACTATTGTCGATGCGGGAACCAACGACAGAGAGCTCGGAACCGGATCGACAGGCGTTGAGCCCTGGGAAATCGAGGCCGCGATCACCGAGCAGACAGCCGCAATCGGGTACGTCCAGAAACCGTACACCGAACCACCGCTTGAAACCGTGGCGGCAATTGCACACGAACACGACATCCCAGTTATTGTCGATGCGGCAGCAGAACTACCGCCAACTGAGAACCTCTCGCGCTTCATCGAAGAGGGGGCAGACCTCGTCGTCTTCAGCGGCGGAAAGGCAATCCGCGGCCCACAAACGACTGGCATTGTAGCCGGCCGTGGGGACCTCATCGAATCGGTTGCGCTACAACACCTCGATATGCACGCGGCCGACTCAGTCTGGAATCCGCCGGCCTCCCTCATCGACGGCGACTCACTCGAGGGAGTCCCGCGGCAGGGGATCGGCCGTCCGCTCAAAGTCGGCAAAGAAGAACTCGTTGGACTGCTCGTCGCACTCGAGTCGTTCCGCGAGGAAGACCAGGCGGCTCTGGCCACGTCCTGGCAACAAACTGCCGCGCAGATTGCGGCGGAGCTTTCTGAGGTTGCGGGATTTGAGACGAGGATTACCGCCGAGAGTGACGTGTCTGTTGCACCGGAGATCGTCGTTCACGTCGATCCAGGCGAGGCATCGCTGTCCGCTACGACGCTCGTTGGCGACCTTCGACGGGAAACACCACGAATATTCGTTGGTGCGGATCGTCTCGACGAGGACGTGTTCACGATCAATCCGATGTGTCTCACGGAAGACGAAGCCGCACACGTCGTGGCACGTATCAGCAATCGGGTGAGCACGTGTAACCAGTGACGGTCGTCGATGGTTCTGACAATCGAAATGTACATTACTGGTGGAGAAAATTGTAGGTGTAGGTATGGAAGAAGTGTCAACAGCCGACGCACCGGCGAGTATTGGCCCGTTTTCGCAAGGTTTGATCGACGATGGAAGGGTATACGTCTCCGGACAGGGACCGATCGATCCTGAGACGGGCGAGATCGTCGGCGACGATATCAAAGCGGAGACACACAGAACAATGAAGAACATCGGTGCCGTCCTCGAAGCAGCTGACAGTTCACTCGACGATATCGTGAAAGCGACTGTCTTCGTCCGCAATATGGACGACTACAACGCGATAAACGAGGTTTACGAGACCTACCTGAGCGACCCCTATCCCGCACGCAGTGCTGTCGAAATCGACGACCTACCGGTCGATATCGGCGTGGAAATCGAAGTGATTGCACGGGTGAATCAATGAAAGCGATCGGCGTTGAACAAGGGAGTGCTGAACCGACGTTGCTCGACGTTCCGGCACCGACCCCCGATGACGGCGAAGCGTTGCTCCGAACACACCGTGTCGGTATCGACGGCACCGATTTCGAGGTGCTTGAGGGCACTCACGGTGGCTTTCCAGCCGGCGACGACTACCAGATCCTCGGTCACGAAGCCGTCTGCATGGTCGAAGATCCGAACGGAACCCAACTGGATCGAGGTCAGTTCGTCGTCCCAACTGTACGACGACCGCCAGCAGAGTCGAACGAATACTTCGATCGCGGCGAACCAGACATGGCTCCCCCGGAAGACTGTCTGGAGCGTGGCATCGATGGTGCCCACGGCTTCATGGCTGAATACGTCACCAGCCCCGCTGAGTATCTGATCCCAATTCCCAACGAGCTTGCTGATGTTGGCGTCCTGATCGAACCGATGAGCAACACGGCCAAGGCCCTCGAACTCGCGTTCTCCTCACGAGGAGTACTCGAGTGGGAACCAGAGCGAGTGCTCGTACTCGGGAACGGGCCACTCGGACTGCTTACGTTGGCAATGGTACAGCCGACCGTCGAGCACGCCTACTGTCTGGGTCGGCGGGATCGGCCGGATCCGACGATCGATATTATCGAGGAGTTGGGTGCGACGTATGTCGACTCACGAGAGACGTCGGTGTCGGAGATTCCAGACGTGTACGAACCTGTTGATCTCGTCTATGAGGCAACCGGGTATGCACGCCACGCCTACGACACGATCGATGCGCTCGGACCTGGCGGTGTCGGCGTCTTGCTCGGACTCCCGAACGACTGGACGTTCGAGATCGACGGCGGTGCTCTCCACCGCGAGTTGGTTCTCAAGAACAAGGCGCTGCTCGGCAGCGTCAACTCCAATCTCCGTCACTTCGAATCAGCACGGGAATCGATCACAACACTTCCCGAGTGGTTCCTCGACCGCATCATGACCGATGTCTTCCCTCCTGAGCGCGCAGAAGAGGCGTTCGCTGGTGGTGACGACCGTATCAAGACCGTCATCGAGTTCGAGGCGCTGTGAGATCCCACAACTGCAGGCCGCTTTCCCTGCCACTCGCTGACAACTACTGAACGAACCGGTTGGTACTGGACCGACTGGAACTGGTTGGGACCGCTCCCACGTGGTGACCAACAGTCGATCACAACTCAAAGTGAAACGCAGCGTGAGGTTCCCGGTCCACTATGGGCGAGAATGAACGACAAAACCGCAGTACAGTCGCCGAGGCGGACGTACGTCTATCGCTTACACAAGACTGCGTCGTTCATACGAGCTCTCGAGACAGTAGATACTTGTTGTCTACGATTGACCACAATACGATAAAGGTGCCTATAGTTCAATATCCTCTATATTATACAAACCTAGTTCAGATTTAAGTGTGTACGTTGTATTAGCAGTGATATGGGTCCGATGCTGACACGGTTCGCTGGCACGACGCCTGCCCCCTGGCTAGCGCCATCGGCTACTGCGCTTGTCTCCACCGTGCCAGCACAACGACACACGTACCCACATGAACTATGACCAGCGATCACTCACTCATCCAACGACACGAAACAGCAATCGACGAAGCAACCGCTCCCCTCACCATCGACCACTGGATCAACGGTGAGAGCGCCGAGCCAGCGTCCGACGAGCGATTCGAAACGATCGATCCCGCAGCCGCGGTGCCCATTACGACCGTCGCCAGCGGCACCGCAGCCGACATCGACGATGGAGTCGAGGCGGCCAGCGCCGCTGCTGACGGCGAGTGGGGAGAAACGACTGCCCGCGACCGGGCCACGCTCATTTCCGAATGGATGGATGTCTGCCGTGAGCACGTGGACGAACTCGCCCGTCTCGAGTCTCTCGACGTCGGCAAGCCGCTCGCGTTCGCCCGCGACGAAGTCGAGGAGGCACTCGAGTTCTTCGAGTACTACGCGTCCGTTGCACAGGCGGGCCACGGCGAGCAGATTCCGGTCGGAACGGAGAACCACGTCTACACGCGAGAGGAGCCCTACGGCGTCGCGGGGCTGATTCTCCCCTGGAACTATCCGCTGTCGCTGGCGGGCTGGAAGGTCGGCGCTGCGCTGGCCGCGGGGAACACGGTCGTCGCCAAGCCATCCGAGCAGGCACCGTGTACGATCACCCGTTTGGCACAGCTCTCCGAGGATATCTTACCTGATGGCGTGTTCAACGTCGTCAACGGCTTCGGCGAAGACGCTGGTGCGCCGCTGACCGAACACAGCGGTGTCGACAAGCTCTCGTTCACTGGATCGGTCCCGGTCGGCCAGCAGGTGATGAAGGCTGCCGCCGCCGATATCACACCGGTGACGCTCGAACTCGGCGGTAAGTCTCCGTACGTCGTCTTCCCCGACGCGGATCTTGAGGCGGCCGCCGAGACGGCCGCGGCTGGTATTTACTACAACACCGGCCAGTCGTGCGACGCGTGTTCGCGAGTCCTCATCCATGAAGACGTAGAAGACGAGTTTACCGACCTCTTCATAGAGGCAGCCGAGTACTGGCAGCCCGGCGACCCGCTTGTCGACGGCACGACGATGGGCCCGCTCACGTTCGCCGACCAGTACGAGAAGGTCGACGACTACGTCGAGATCGGGCAGGAAGAAGGGGCAACCCTGCTCGCCGGTGGCGAACCGCCAGCAGCCGAGGCACTCGAGGAGGGCTGGTTCTACGAGCCCACGGTCTTCGGTGACGTGGACAATGACAGCCGCCTCGCGCAGGAGGAAATCTTCGGCCCAGTACAGTGTCTCATCACCTTCGAGAGCTACGAGGAGGCGATCGAACTGGCGAACGACGTACCCTACGGACTCGCCTCGGGCGTCGCGACGCAGGACGCCAGCCTTGCCCATCGTGCCGCCGCCGATATCGAGGCAGGCAGCGTCTGGATCAATGAGTATCACGGCGGCGGTGTTGGCATCCCGTTCGGCGGCTACAAAAAGTCGGGTATCGGTCGGGAGTGTGCGCGCGAAACGCTCGAGGAGTACACGCAGACGAAGGCGATCAACGTGGCGCTGGACGAGCCGGAACTGTAGCAGACAGCGCCGTGCGCACGCGTATTCCGTATTCGGAACTGATCAGGTTCTCTGGGTCCGTCTCATCGCTGAGCGTCAGCACTGAGCTTGCCGACTGCGTCGTCGATCACGCCGGTCTCGATCAGCGACGCGATTGCCTTCATGTCGGTGTCCGGTCGACGGTCACCGGTCAGCGGCGGGACAACCTCACGGACCGTCTCGTAGGCGTCACTCGTTCCGTTGCCGAGCGATTCGTCGACGTACTCGGCCGCCTCGGCCGCACAGAGGAGTTCGGTGGCGACGACCTGGCGAGCACGGTCGAGCACCCGCCGCGCGTTGACTGCTGCCGTCGCGCTCATGCTCACATGATCCTCTTGGCCGCCCGAGACGGGCGTGTTGTCAGTCGCCGCACGGCCGACGCTTCGACACTCGTTGACCAGCGAGGCGGCGGTGTACTGGGCGATCATCAGCCCGGATTCGACGCCGGAGTCTTGCGCGAGGAACGGCGGCAGGTGCGATTCCTGCAGATTCGGGTTCACCAGCCGATCGGTCCGTCGTTCAGCGACAGCGGCAAGGTCAGTCAACACCGCGATGAGGTAGTCGAGTCGATGGGCGAGCGGTGCACCGTGGAAGTTCCCACCGGAGACGACCGCAGCCCGGTCCGTCCCCGAGGCGCGGTCGTCGAGCTCCTTCCGCGGAAAGACGAGCGGGTTGTCCGTGACGCTGTTGAGTTCGATTTCGACAGCCTCGCGGAGGTGAGCCACGGCGTCTCGGACCGCGCCGTGGACCTGTGGGAGACAGCGAATCGAGTAGGCATCCTGCACGCGGTCGCAGTTGCGGTGTGATTCGACGACGTCCGAGTCGGCGGTTAGCCGCCGCACGGCGCGCGCGCTCGCCGCCTGACCCGTGTGCGGCCGTACCTCATGGATCGGCTCGGCGCAAGCGGCAGTCGTTCCCATCGTAACCTCTGTCGTGAGGGCACCGGCGGTGTCCGCCGCGCGACAAAGTCGTTCGGCGTCGTCGACGAGCAGGGCTGCGAGTCCGAGCGTCAACTGGGTCCCGTTGATAAGCGCGAGTCCCTCCTTCGCCCTGAGTTCGACCGACTCGAGTTCCACTGCTGCGAGCGCCTCGTCACCGGGGAGGCGCTCGGTCTCGGATGCAGCGGAACTGCCATCAGCTGCGTCGCCGCCTGTCGAATCGGCCGGCACGTCGGCCTCGCCCTCACCGATCAGCACGAGCGCGAGGTGTGCGAGCGGTGCGAGATCGCCCGACGCGCCGAGACTTCCGCGCGAGGGGACCACCGGATGGACCTGCTCGTTGAGTAACGACGCGAGCAGTTCGACCACGCGGAGACGGATGCCGGAGTAGCCTTTGAGCAGCGCGTTGAGCCGTGTGACCATCATCGCTCGGATTTCCTCGCGAGAGAGCTCGCGGCCGACGCCGGCGGCGTGGCTCCGGACGAGGTTGGTCTGCAGTTCCGCAACTCCTGTTCGTGGGACCTGCGTGTCGACGAGTTCGCCGAAGCCGGTGTTCACGCCGTACACTGGGTCACCGACCTCAACGATATCCTCGACTCGCTCTCGAGACGTTCGAACACGTTCACGGGCCTCGCTCGCGATCTCGACAGCTTTTCCGTGACGGGCGACGGCGACGACCTCCTCGATCGTCAGCGAGTCACCGTCGAGGGTGACAGTCATCGGTCCACCTCCGTCCCGGCGCGGGAGCGATAGGCCGGTTCACCACCGATTAGCGCCCGTTCGACGACCGACTCGTCGAACCGGTAGGGGACGTGGGCGTGCGATGGCGCGTCCAGAACGAGCAGGTCGCCCGGTGCGCCCTCGCGAAGCGTGCCACAGCCAGTCGGCACGCGATCAATCTCCGAGCGGGGGGCACCCAACGCGAGCCCGCCGCCGTAGGTTCCCGCGCGGACGGCCTCCGCAGGGGAGAGCCCCATGCCGACGCAGGCGAGCGTCAGCGCGAACTCCATCCCCGGGGCGTAGCAGTTCGGGTTGAAGTCCGTCGCCACGGCGACCTCGCTTCCGGCCGCGAGGAACTGACGCGGTTCCGCATACTCGGTGCCGAGCGCGAAGGCAGTTCCAGGCAGCAACGCCGGAGTGACATCCGAGTCTGCGATAGCCGCCGCGTCCGAGTCAGTCGCCTGCAGGAGATGGTCCGCGCTGACGGCGTTCAGCTCCGCCGCGAGCTGACTGCCGCCGAGATGGGCAAACTCCTCCGCGTGGATTTTCGGTTCGAGTCCGTGCTCCCGCCCGGCCGTGAGCACACGCCGCGAGTCCTCGACCGAGAAGACGTCTTCCTCGCAGAAGATATCACAGAAGACTGCGTGCTCCGCCACTGCCGGCAACTGATCCTCGATGACCTGGTCTACGTAGTCAGCAGTCGACTCGTCCTCCGGAACTGCGTGTGCGCCCATGAACGTCGGAATCACACGAACCGGATGGGCCTCAGCCGCTCGGCCGACGACCTCGAGTAGCCGTCGCTCCGTCTCCGTATCCAGTCCATAGCCTGACTTCACCTCGACCGTCGTCGCGCCGAAGGAGAGCATCGTGTCGAGACGTTTGAGGAGTAACTCGAGTAGCTCTGCATCACTTGCATCCCGGCACGCCCGGACGGTTCGGAGGATGCCGCCACCCTCCTCGAGGATGTCCTGATACGGTTTGCCCCTGAGTTTGGCTGCGAACTCGTCGGAGCGGTCGCCGGCGAAGACGGCGTGTGTGTGGCTGTCGACGAAGCCGGGGAGGACCGTCTTCCCGCTCGCATCGATCGCTTCGGCTGCGTCTTCCGGCGGGTACGTTGCCACGATGTCGTCAGTAGGGCCGACGGCGACGACTTCTCCGTTTGCGATTGCAACTGCACCGTCCTCGATCCGTTCGAGAACGTCATCCGGGTCGGCCGGCGAGCCGTCAGCGCCGGGGTGGGAGCCGTCAGTTGTTCCCGCGGCTGGTCCGATCACGAGTTCTGATGCGCCGTAGATGACGGCGTCGGCGGCGGTCATCGGTGCTCACCTCCGGATGCCTGCAGCAGTCCCGCCAGTGCGTGTGCAACTGTTCTAGCTGCTGCACTCACTGTTCGCTCTCCCTCGTCTAACGGTGGCGCACACTCGACGATTTCGATGCCTGCAAGACGGTCGTGGCTCGCAAATCGTCGAACTAATTCGAACAGTTCGCGGGTGGTCAGCCCGCCGGGTCTCGGCGCGCTCACCCCTGGCGCGTGAACCGCGTCGAGTACGTCGCAGTCGATGCTGAGATAGACTGTATCGACAGCCGAGACGGACTCGAGTACACGGTCGGCCGCGCCGTCGAGATCTGACCCAACTGCCTCTGCTGTGACGATGTCGCCCTCCTGCCCCTCGAGGAACGAGGCATACGCCGTCGACGTCTCGAAGTGGCGCGCGCCGACGCAGGTGTAGGTGTCCAGGCCGGACTCGAGTAGCTCCCTGTACGGCGTCCCGCTGGTTGGTTCGTCGTGGACGTGGCGAACGTCGAGGTGGGCGTCGAAGTTGATGACGCCAACGGAGTCGCCATGCTCGAGCAGCGGGCGGACGTTGGGGACCGTCAGCGAGTTATCGCCGCCGAGGAAGATCGGGGTTGCACTCGAGTCGTGAACAGCGTGAGCGACGGGTTCGATTGCGGATCGGATGGTCGAGAGCTCAGTATCGCCGGTCTCTGCCGGTTCCCCCGTCTCAGAATCGAGGGATACGTTGCCGTAGTCGCCAATCCGTAACTTCGAACATGGCCCGGCGTCGAAGTGGTGCGTTTTCGCCCCTGCGAGAGAGTCCCGGATCGCGTCCGGCCCCTCGCTCGCACCCGTGCGACCGATGACTGCAGCGTCGAACGGCTCGCCCACGAGCACCGCGTCGATGCCGTCCAGATCGTCTGTCTCGACTGGCTCCACGATTTCGCCGAACGTCTCGTCGGTGGGGTCACTCGAGCGCGAGGCCCACGCGACATCGGATGGCTTCGTTTGCATTATCGGTCCTCCGTTGGCTCGGACTCGGTTTCGGACTTGGACTCAGACACCGACTCCGGCTCTGACACAGCCTCCCTCTCTGCGTCTGCCATCGGAACGTGCACGTTCGATTCGGCGGCTTCCTCGAGTGCCTCCTCGTAGCCGGCGTCGGCGTGGCGGATGACACCCATGCCGGGGTCCGTCGTGAACACGCGGCGAGCCTTCTCGGCAGCGAGCGATGACCCGTCAAGGACGACGTGATTGTTGGTGTGCAGCGAGTTTCCGATGCCGACGCCGCCACCGTCGTGGACGCTGACGATGTCGGCACCTGCAGACGTGTTGAGTAGCGCGTTGAGAATCGGCCAGTCGGCGACAGCATCGGAGCCGTCCTGCATGGCCTCCGTCTCCCGGTTTGGACTCGCGACGCTGCCTGCATCGAGGTGGTCGCGTGTAACGACGACTGGCGCGGAGATTTCGCCCTCGGCAACGAGGTCGTTGATCCGCAGTGCGAATCGTGCTCGTTCTGTCAGGTCGTCCGGATCATCACCGGACTGATAGCCAAGCCAGCAGACACGGCTTGGCAGTCCCTGGAACGAAACCTGGTCCTGTGCGAGGTCGATCCAGCGGTGGAGATGTTCCTTCTCCGGGAACAGCTCTTTGACGGCGTCGTCGGTGCGGTGGATATCAGACTCGTCGCCGGAGAGGGCGACCCAGCGGAACGGCCCCTTGCCACGACAGAACAGCGGCCGAATATACGCCGGAACGAAACCAGGGAAGTCGAACGCGTCGTCCATGTTGCGATGCTCTTCGACCTGCCCGCGGATGTTGTTCCCGTACTCGAACGCGACCGCACCGCGCTCTTGCATCGCGAGAATGCCCTCGACGTGTCGTTCCATCGTGTCGAGGCTCTCCTTGACGTACGTTTCGGGGTCTTCCTGGCGCAACTCCTCGGATTCGGAAACAGTGTAGCCAGCTGGGTAGTACCCCTCGAGTTCGTCGTGCGCACTCGTCTGGTCCGTCACGATGTCCGGGACGAACTCCCGTTCGCGCAGTTCGTCGAACATCTCCGCCGCGTTCATGTGCAGCGCAACCGATAGCGGGTCGCCCTCGGCCGCTGCAGCCTGGGCTAACTCGAGTGCCTCGTCGATGTCGTCAGTCTTCTCCATGCAGTAGTCCGTCTCGAGACGGCGGTCGATCCGGTCCTCGTCGACCTCGGCGGCGATGCAGACGCCGTTGTTCATCGTCACGGCGAGCGGCTGAGCACCGCCCATCCCGCCGAGACCGGCGGTGACGGTGATCGTTCCGCGAAGCCCTTCGCGGTCGGGGAAGTGCTGTCGGGCCGCCTCTGCAAGCGTCTCGAATGTTCCCTGAATGATTCCCTGGGTGCCGATGTAGGCCCACGAGCCAGCGGTCATTTGCCCGTACATGATCAGCCCCTTCGACTCGAGTTCGTGGAAGTGGTCCCAGTCGTCCCACTTGCCGACGAGGTTCGAATTCGCGATGAGCACGCGCGGTGCGCGCTCGTGCGTGGTGAATCGTCCGACCGGTTTGCCGGACTGGACGAGCAGCGTCTCGTCGTCCTCAAGCGTCCGGAGCGACTCGAGGATGGTGTCGTAGGCGTCCCAGCTTCGGGCTGCGCGGCCGGTGCCGCCGTAAACGACGAGATCTTCTGGTTTCTCGCCGACTTCGGGATCGAGATTGTTGTTGAGCATGCGTAGTGCGGCTTCCTGTCGCCAGCCTTCGCACTCGATCTCCGTGCCCATCGGTGCGCCCTGGTACTTCTCCCACTGTGCAGATGGCGTGCCGATGTCGTGTGCAGCGTCGTCGGCCACGTTGTCGTTCGTCGGCTCCTGTGTGGTCATACCAGTCTATTCACTCGCACTGACTGAGAGCATAGTGTTTCCATACGGATACTGGTTTAAGTACTGGTGTGCCAAATTTTGGTATGTGGGTGTGTACCGGTTCGGCAGTGGATGCCCATACGCGCAGTTGACGTCTCGAACGGACACCAGCATCGAGTCGTCCCTCACAGCGCACGGCTGTTTGCTCGTCCCATCGCTTCGATACGAGGGCGGAATGAAGGTCGCCCTATAGTAGCCACTGCAAGTCACTGTACACCTGATCGCACGGCAGCTATGCGATCAGTGTGTAACTAGTTGTAGTTGTTACTATAGACGGCGACAACCTGAGTGCGTTCTACCGCGGTATCGCCGCTGATTATTTCAGCCACCCAGCAATCTCCCACCCCAGGCAATCGCGATCGCAAAGCAGATCGCAGCGCCTGCTTGTCGCCCCATCATCGTCAGTGCCCACTGGAGGGAGACCTCTCGAGCAACGGTAAACGCGGTCACGAGGCAGGGGAATAGGACACCCGCGAGATACACTGCCACGAGTACCTCCAGCGGTGATAGCGTCGTTGTAACGCCGCCTTCGGTCAACAGGGCGATCCCATCCTTTCGGACCGAGGCCAACACGACGGTGAGCGCCGCTTCCGCCGGCAGGTTGAACAGTCCCATTACCGGACCGAGAACTCCACCGAGGGCGTCTATCACACCGACCTCGTCGAGCAGCGCGGCGACGAACGTGATGCCGACGAATACGGGTAATGCCTTCACCACGAACTCCCGAAGCGCACTCCAGGTCTCACGAGCGACGGCACGTGGATCGGGCCAGTTCAGAAATGTCCGTCGCTCGATCACAGTGTGGGACTGTCTGGCTTCCGATGGGGCGATGACGGCGACGTACACGAGCGTCGTCACGGCGAGCACAAGCAGGTACGGCCCGACGAGCCAGCTCATCCCGACAGCCGCGAAGACAGCGAGCGTCGCGGGAAACTGGTACGAACACGCAGAACCAAACGAAATCGCTGAAATCGTCGTACACCGCGTGCAATCACTACACGATCGGGTGTTGATCACCGCGGGGACGTTACAGCCAAAGCCCATCACCACTCGGACCAGATCCCGACCAGTGAGTCCGACTCGCCGCATCGTCGGGTGAAGCGCAACTGTCATTCGCGTCACGAGTCCCGTGTTCTTGTACACGCCGATGACCACGGCAAAGATCAGCATCGTCGGACCTGCCCACACGAACAGGAATGGCCCCATCGAGAGAAAGCCGTACTGACTGGTGAGCATCGTCGCGAGGGGTTCAGGGAACGTTGTGGCCCACGCGACCACCGGCTCGAACGCCGCCCCGACGATCGGATCGAGTTCCCCCGCAAGCGTGTTCGCGAACCAGACCGCAATTGCCGCCGGAAGGAGCAACAGTCCGATGCTGATCGCTGGTCCGACGTACGGCCATTCGAACACGCTTTTTGGCGGTTCGATCTGCTGTCCGACCGTGCGCCTCGCCTCGCCCGCGAAAATCCCCGGCTGCTCGAGCGCCCGCACGATCCGGGAGAACTCGTCGGTCGGGCCGTGGGTTGAGTCGGCATCGACGGTTTCGGTCCCGCCATCCGTAATCGGTCGCGACACGTTTCGAGCATCGACGGGAACGATGGGAACACCGATATCGGCACTCACCGTTTCGAGGCCCCGTCGAGTTTCGGTAGTTGCTTCGACCTTGTCCCAGAACGTCACCACGACAGCACCGAGGTGGTCATCAACCAGCGGTAACAGGTCCTCGAGATCACGATCGAGAGCAGTGGCGGGAACGACGAGCAACACGGTTTCGTTCTCGTCGACGTGTGACAGCGCCTCGCGGGTTGCCTCAGTGTCGGCGTCGAGAACTATCCCCGGCGTATCGACGAACTCGTATCGTTCGGTGGTGTACCGCTCGCTCCGAACGGTCGTCCCCCTGAAGTTCCCGCTCGTCGGCCGGTCGCCAGTCAGTGAGGCAACGAGTTCCGACTTACCGACGCTCTCTTTGCCGACCACGACGACCGTTTCTCGGTCGGTACCTTCATCTCGTTTCGTCTCTCGGTCGAGTTCTTGTCCGGTCATTTATTCACTAGTCGCAATCGCACATATCCGGTTCACAGCACGATAGGTCCTCGAGGTACATGTTCTGCTCCCGATAAACATCGAGGGGACCAGTATCGACGCCGAGCCGGCTCCCGATCGTTTCGGCGACAATTGGGAACCGAGACCTGAATTTGTAGATGAAACAGAACTTGACGCCGTTGTGGGTGATGTCCGGTCCGGCGAGGAAGAGCCCGGGGGTCGTCGGTGATTCGTCCCGCTCTGTTAGTTGAACTACCTCCTCTTTGCGGGGGAAGTGATCGGCAACTGGCCCCAGATTAGAGCCGAA
This sequence comes from Natrialba chahannaoensis JCM 10990, assembly GCF_000337135.1. Taxonomy (GTDB): domain Archaea; phylum Halobacteriota; class Halobacteria; order Halobacteriales; family Natrialbaceae; genus Natrialba; species Natrialba chahannaoensis. The sequence goes on along the minus strand of NZ_AOIN01000023.1, from coordinate 6,760 downwards.
ACCCGTCGCCAGAATCGGGCGTGTCGGCACCGTGTACGCCGAGGATTCTCCCTCGTCGAGCTCGTAGCCGTCGGCAGCACGGGCTCGAATCTCGAAGCAGCCGTCTTCGTCACGGCAGACCGCTTCGACGACGGCACCGCCTTCGACGAACAGCCGATCGGTGTCCGCCACCGACTCAAGTCGTTCGAGGGTGTACGGTGACAGCACCTCGCTCGGATCGGGTCCGCGACGTGCCCACGGCTCGCCGCGATCGAGTATGCGTACTCGGCACCCGGCCTCAACGAGCGCGACAGCAGCGTCGATGCCGCTCTCGTACCCGCCGATGATCAGGAAGGAATCCGCACTGTTCGCGGACGCGTGGTTTACCCACGACCTGACCTCACTAGTGTGGACGCACGACTCGGCACCGGGAAAGACATCCGTTCGGGGCGAACCGAACTGTCCGGCTGCCCAGACGACGTACTCGCTGTGAACGGTCCCTTGGCTCGTTTCGAGGACGAATCCGTTGCCGTTCGGCTGCTCGAATACACCGTCGCTCTCCTCGTCGATGCTGACTTCGTTGTTGCTGTCGATTTTGTTGGCTGATTTGATGTCGAGTTCGTCTCCAGACTCACTTTCGGGTATCGTTCCACCGTCGACGGCCGGTACCGCTGTGTCCTGACCGGTTGACGCACTCGCTCTGGTTCCGTCGTCGCTCTGGAGTCCCACTACTTCGACACCTGTCTTGACTGAGAGTTCGTGGAAGTCAGCGACTGCCTCGAGGTAGTCGGCGTACTCCTCACCACGTGGGTGTTCCCGGTCCAACGTGACCGCCGGCGATGTCGTCGGCGTTATCGCGTTCAGGTCGGTCAACCCGAAGCTATTGCTCGGGAACGACGGGGTAATAAACTGCATCTCGTCGGGCCAACGGCGAAACGACGCCCCAACCTCCTCACGCTCGAGGAGCACCGTCTCCAGATCGAGTAGCGATAACGCGACGCCGATACCGATTCCAGCGGCCCCCGCACCCACGACTGTCACGTCGACGGAGTTGGGTACTGTCATTGGGCGTCCACCAGTCTCGATTCGTCACTCGTTTCCCGTTCACTGGATTCACGCTGGCTTGTGGCTCTCGTCGTGCTTTCGTTTGTCGGGCACGTGATCCGGTAGTAGACGGTTCCTCCGGTAACGGTTGCTGCGAGTCGACTCAGTAACCAGTACGAGCCGCCGCTCACGATCGCTGCGATCAATACCGCTACTGCCAACTGGTGAACGAGGAATCCACCGGTCGCCAGTGCGATCGACCCACCGACAAAGAGGCCGGAGAGGATCGTCGTCACCGTGTACCTCCGCTTACGATTGCGGTCGTGCGCTATCGAATCTGCTGTCATCGGTGCGTGCTCACTAAGTTACTAAATACGACCAAGAGTTTATTAAACTTTGCAAAATAAGTATATAGAAGTCATAACTAGCCGTAGTGAGTACGAGTAGTATAGCTCTTCTTCTACATTCATCCCCAGCGACTCTTCCGCTGCCGGGTACCGTCTCTTCAAAGAAGTAGCGATGTGGGAGTTTGTGGAATTGGCACAGTCTAGTTTACACCTCGACTGATGGTTGGTTGTTGAGTGTCCGGGCTGGTCACTGTGTGGTATAGAAGTGGACAAACTGTTCCACCCACCCGCTATAGTAGCCACTGCAAGTCACTGCGCACCTGATCACACGACGGCAGCGCTGTTCGGAGCGAGTGAATTGAGCGAGAACCGTGAACGTGCGATCAGCGTGTAACTAGTTGCAGTTGTTACTATAGTGCTTACCCGACTGCCGACCTACGAGTTGTGGGTGCAGCCAATCCACATTTTGAGGGTGTGAAACCACTTTTCGATATGATTTCGATCAACATACTCAAGGCAATTATTCACTCCCAATTGAGGTGGTGAGGTCAGGTATACAGTACCATCGACGAGAAGCACAACATCGGAGAGGTCGTCTCTCTCGGAAAGTATGCAGAAACGCAGTAACTGGAACGGTTTCTCGCCGGTCAACGGTGCTACGTCAAGAATGAATTTGGTTGTGTTTAGTTAAGACAGAAGGATGAGCGAGGTGAGTTTTAGCGGGTCTATAGCAGAAATCACTCCTCTCCGTGGTTGTCGTGACTGAATTGATTAGACTTTGTGGAGCCAGAGCGGTCACTGTGTCGGTTGATGGAACGAAATATTCGATTCCACCTGGCTGATATGTCTATTTTAAACACAGTTTTGATATATGTGGGATCGATGCCTAACGATCGCGGAAAGCTGTCCACGACTGGACAGAAGGTCGATATACAGCCGACCAGCGACGCGAATCCGAGTCATGTCGCGCTCGACGAGACGGTGATCCGAATCAACGGTCCGCAGTTCTGGCTGAAAGTTGCTGTCGGTCCCAGGACGAACGAACCTCTGTGTCTGAGGCGCTTTACAGGAACTGTGGCAGCATTGACGAAACGTTTCTGCAAGAGCTTTGTGAGAGACACGACGTCTCTGACGCTGTGTTTCTCGTCGATCACGCCAAGCAGCTAGCGGTTGCACTGCAGCAAGCAGGGCTCCGGTTTCAGCCCGTTCAACATGGAAATAGGAACACTGCTGAATGTGTTTTTATAGAAATAAGACGATGTACCTCCCAATTTAACAACACCTTCAGATTTGCCGATCCAGCGGCTGCCGAAGCATGGTTGCAAGCCTTCGCCAGCTGGTGGTACTCGCTAAACTACACACGAAGATTCTCACATGACTGTGGTTGACTGTCCAATATATACAAACGCTATTGCGGTTATTTACCGACCAACTAGCCCCTGTTTACAGAAGTACGGTTGTAATTGGATGCACTATGTGGAGTGTTATTGGAAGAGAGTGACCAATATGAGTCCGAATAAAGACATCTTATTTGTATATTTTGAACGCCCCGATATACAGACTAGTAGCCATTGAATTGGTTGCCGGATACCTCACATTTAATGCGGACCGATGTGAGATCTTACATGGTTCGAAGTATGCAACGACAGTACCAGCGGGAATTCGTGCGTACGTTCTTTACATCTCCAGCAGCAGTGGATGGTGAGGAGGATTCGGCGAAGATGCTCCGGAGTGCAGCACAACTACGTGGATTACAAGCACCGGATGTCTGGGTGCCGGATAATGAGGACGCAACCGCACCAAACATGCGCGAGGAGGGGGTGGGGAACATTATCGAAGTGGTTGCTGAGCATGGTGCCGAGTTCCCCGGTGAGATCCATCCGCGGGTAGTCTGGCACCGTGATTCACCGTCAACTCGATATCAGGGGTTCCAACAGCTGCAGGAGCTAGCTGATCCTGCAAACGGTGCAATCGACCATCTCGACGGCTTCGTTATTCCGGAAGTCGGTGATATTGATGACTGGAAGAAAGCCGACGAGTTTCTCACCATTCTCGAACACGAGTATGGACTCGAGACAGGGAGCCTGTCGATGTCGGTGATCATCGAGAGTGGCGAGGCCGAACTGGCCATGGGCGACCTTCGTGAAGAAATTGGTAAACCTTCGAACAATCTTGAACGACTATTCCTGTTAGTGGATGGTGAAGTGGACTACACGAAGGACATGCGTGCGATGACGCCAACTGGAGAACTGCCCGCCTGGCCGGAACTGCGACACAACACGTCTCGTGGGGCCAGCGCAGCTGGCCTAATCGCCATTGATGGACCCTACGATGACATTCGTGATATCGAGGGGTACCACGAACGAATGACTGCGAATCGAGCAAAAGGTATGCTCGGTATTTGGTCGCTCACTCCCGGCCAAGTCATCGAAGCCAACACAGCGCCTCTTCCACCGGACACCGGTCAGTGGCGGTTTGAGGTCGATGACCGGGAACTCGAGTTGGACGGTGCAGATGGGACGCAGGTCGTCACCAGTGAGCGGGTTTCTGTCGACGAGACTGCTTCCGGGTCGTATCGATTTACGGTTGGCGACGATCACCAGGAACTCAGCGACGCAGAACTCCGTGAGGAGTTGCTGGATCGAACCGCCTATGTGCCGAGTATGACCGATATTGTCGACTCGATGGAGGAATTCGAAGCGGCGAAGGAAGCAGGGAAGGGTGCAATCGCGATGACACGCTCGACGACGCTCGAGATTGACGGCGTCGAAATCGAGATCAGCAAGGATCGGATGTGGGACGAAGCGACGTATCTTGCTGCACAGACGCCGATTACGCTCTTCCAAGATGTCTACGAGAACCGACCAGATCAGCACGAGGAGTTAGAGGAGTTGTACGGGGAAAATATCGTCGAACGTGCCTTGTCTGTCGGTCAATAATCACCGACGATATCAGTTGTTCTTTGATTGCGTGTAAGCTTACAGAGGCTGTGTTGTAACTGGGATATCGTGTTCCGGTATCGCGGATGTGAACAGAATGGTGGGTGCAGACACGCAGAAGGGAACGAACACGACGAGTACGACGAATGTGCTGACGGTCACATGTCGCCGTGAAGGTTCTGACGCGAGGTTAAGAACCGCACCGACTATTCGTAAGTCAATAATTGAATGGGTCATAACGGTAAGTCAATAATTGAATGGGTCATAACGTATTTATCGCACCTTGCCCAATTAATTGGTAGTGGGTTTCGCCTACCATGGCTGTCAACCCACTGGTCTGGTGATGGTGTATCACTCCTCAGCCATGTGGTGTGGCCATCACTTTCGATCCCTGGAATCGGTTTTCTGCAACTGATTTGATGTTTTCCCTCTCGTAGAGCCGGCAGGGTATCATCAAGCACCGTAGATAACTCTTCCAGATAGCAATCTACCAATTACTATGTGGCTTTTCTGTCTCGGACGGAGTACTAGAGACTACTATCGGTAGTACCTCTACGATGAGACACACCCTCACATTTATATTCGTCGAGACTAAGCACTCAGTTGACGGATGAACGTTACAGATGTGATAGCACACATCCTCGCAGAGGAGGGTGTCGAACACTTGATTGGATTTCCGAGCAACCCGCTATTCGATGACAATGCCGCTGAAGAAGCTGGCATTCGGCCTATTGTCGTTCGCCAAGAACGCGTCGGCGCTCACATGCTCGACGGAATTGCCCGCGTTACTTCTGGCGAACAGGTTGAGGCGTTTGCCTGTCAGCATGGCCCCGGCACTGAAAATTCGATCGGCGGGGTTGCCCAGGCGTACGCTGAATCCGCTCCGTTCGTGGCGCTTCCGGCGGGCTATTCGCGCTCGAAGACGAACAGCGATCCGAAGTTTAGTTCCCTGATTAATTATCAGCACGTCACGAAGACAACCGAGCAACTCACTGACCCTGATGCAGTCGAGGAGACGCTTCGACGTGCGTTCCAGGCAGCCCGAACTGGCCGCCAGCGACCGTCACTGGTCGAAATTCCAAAGGATGTCTTCCGTGAAGAGGTTGACGGCGTTGATTACACACCCACGTCGTCGACCCGTCCAGCTCCCGATCCACACACGATTCCCGAGATTGCCGATGCACTTCTCGGAGCTGAGCGACCTGTAATCAATGCCGGTCAGGGTGTCCACTATGCAAAAGCCTGGGAGCCCCTCCGAGAGCTCGCGGAACTCCTCGAAGCGCCGGTCGCAACCACACTTAACGGGAAGAGTGCGTTCCCCGAGGACCATCCACTCTCACTGGGTGCCGGCAGCAAGAGCGAACCGCGAGCACTCAATCACTTCCTCGAGAGTGCTGATGTGGTCTTCGGCATCGGCTGTAGCTTCACGAAGACTGCGTACGGCATCACTGTTCCCGAAGACAAGACCGTGATCCACGCGACGCTTGACGCCGGCGACATCAACAAAGACGTCGACGCCGACTACGGGGTCGTGGGTGACGCTAAACTGACGCTCGAAGCCCTCTGTGATGAACTCCGGGATCGACTCTCGGGTGACTCTCGTGGTCGGTTCGACGAGGTGGCAGCCGAAATTGAGGACGTCCACCAGGAGTGGCTCAAGGACTGGCAGCCAAAGCTCACATCGGATGAAACGCCGATCAACCCGTATCGAGTCGTCTACGAACTGAATCGCGTGCTCGATAAAGACAGTGTCATCGCGACTGCTGATGCTGGCAACGCGCGAGACTTCATGGCACCGTTCTTCGAGGTGACTGAGCCGTTATCGTACGTCGGCTGGGGGAAAACCACTCAGCTTGGATACGGACTCGGGCTCATGATGGGTGCGAAACTCGCTCGTCCCGAAAAGACGTGCGTGCACGTGATGGGAGATGGCGCAATCGGCATGGTCGGAATGGACTTCGAGACGGCCGTTCGAGAAGATATCCCGGTGCTCGAGATCGTCCTGAACAATTTCGAGATGGCAAGTTACGATACGCCGTTCTCGGGACATTATGCGGATCACGCAGAAGCATTGGGCGGCTACGGGGAACGAGTTTCGGACCCCGACAACGTAGCCGAGGCGATTCAGCGTGGGGTCGAAAAGAACGACGAAGGGACACCAGTTCTGCTGGAGTTCCTCACTTCCAAAGAGACCGAACTTTCACGTCCAGATCTCGCGTAGTGACGTGTCCCTGTCACCGCACATGGCCGTGGTTGCCGACCCCGCTTGCGGCTAACTCACGTTGAGTTATTCTCGTTCCTTCAATTTGGTTCACTCTTTTTCTCTCCTGTCTATATCTTCGATAGGACCGCAGTCCGTCTCAGTCGTCTGCTGGTGCAGCGCGAGAGGTCAACTCAACTGGCTCAGCGTCGACCTCGAGCTCGTCGAGTGCAACCTGGGCGGCGCGCTTG
>NZ_AOIN01000022.1 GCF_000337135.1 Natrialba chahannaoensis JCM 10990 | reverse complement strand
AGACCTTGTGGTCCTCACGGATGACGATGTCCGTGAACTCGGTCATGTTCTGCATCTTCGCGCCGGCGTCGCAGGCGGCCTTGATGAGGCCGGAACAGGCTTCTGGCCCGTTCGCGACGTAGAGGCCCTCGCTGTCCTGGGACTGCTTGTAGGAGACCTCGAGTTCGTCGAGGACCTTCTGGGCGGGGTCGCGCACGGTGATCTTGTTCATCAGGAAGCCACCGAGCCAGAAGCCACCGCCGAGGTAGTTGTTCTTCTCGACGACCATCGTCTTGACCCCGCGCTCGGAGAGTTCCTTCGCCGCGGTCAGTCCCGAGGGACCGCCGCCGACGATGATGACATCTGAATCCGAGAAGTCCATGAACTCCTCGGTCCACTCCTGTCCGATTGCGCGTGTTACGTCCGCTTCACCGACGTCGCTGAACTGTTCGAACTCGCTCATACAACTAGGTGGTATTTCTCGGTGGTGATAGGTGTTGTGATCTCTTGCTCAGCGTTCCCGTGAGTGATTCGAGGAACAGTTGTTGACGGAGTCCCGCGTATAGTGGGACAACTGTTAGACGGACCAATCGGGAAGATCACGTTCGATAAACTGTCCGTCCCCAGGTGCCCCGACGATCTCTCCGTTCTCAGCAACGACGTTACCGCGCACGAGCGTCGTCGTGACACTCCCTGTCACCTCCCGCCCCTCGTAAATCGAGTAGTCGGCTTTTGACTCGTTCTCGGATGGCTGCACCGTCCACGATTCGTCTGGGTCGAAGATAACGATGTCTGCGTCTGTGCCGGGTTCGAGTGTACCCTTTTGCGGGAGTCCAAACGTCTGCGCTGGATTCGTACACATCACACGAACCAGGAAGGGGTAGGAAAACCCGCGTGTGTTGACTGCCTCGTCGTGGAACACGGGCAGGCTTAGTTGTAGGCTATTAGCTCCGAACGGTCCATCCCACCAGTTCCCCTTGGTTTTCGTTTCGCGCGTCTGGGCGACGTGATCCGTTGAGACGACACTTATTGTCTCTCGCTGAAGGGCGTCAAATAGTGCATCAGCATCAGATGCAGTTCGTAATGGCGGTGCAATGACTGGCAACTGCCCTTTTTCATCATAGAGATCCTGCGTGAGTGTTGTGTAATGGGTACACGTTTCGCCACGGATGAGACTTCCATCATCCTGGTAGTGTTCTATGACCTCGAGTGCCTTCTCACAGGTAGTGTGAATCCCGTAGTACTTGGCACCCACCTCACGTGCGTATCTGGCAAGCGTCTCCGCGGCTGTCGCTTCCGCGTAATCCGGCCGTGCGTGTGGATACCACGACGGATCAGTCCGCCCCTTCTTGCGCAACTCTGCTGTCAGACTCTCACAGGTCGTGTTGTCCTCAGTATGACCGAGTGCAACCGCATCGAGAGCCGCAATGTGTTCTAGAACGCGATGAATGAAGCCGTTCGAGAGCCCAAACTCGTATGCAGTGTACAGTTTGAACGTCGTAATGCCGTTCGAAACCAGCTCGGGCATTTCATCGAAAATCTCCTCTCGCTCACTGAGTATCCCGCCGTGAAGCCCAACGTCGATGAGGGCCTCCTCCGCGTTTGTGCGCTTGGTTTGGGCGTTCTCCTGTAACGTTCCCGGTTGGTCCCACGGGCTTTCTGGGCCGACGTACGGCTGCCAGGCGAAATCGATGAACGTCGTGACACCACCAAGTGCCGCAGCACTTGTCGCAGTCTGATACGAATCGATAGACACGTGGTCAGCAACGTGCACGTGCGGATCGACAACGCCAGGCAGAACGAGCTTTCCAGTTGCGTCAATCGTTTCCGTTGCGTCGGGAAGTGACTGATCAGTTCCGATTTCGACTATTGATCCGTCGTTAATAGCTATGCTCCCCGAAAACATGGATCGTGAGGTAACGATCGTTCCACCCCGAATGACGGTATCTACGGACATCAACTCTACGTATGTGCGATGACGAAATAACACCTCTCTATTATTTCTGATGATAAATGGAGTTATGTATGTGGTTCGAATCCTCTTCTGAGACTCTTACACACTGTTGCCCTCAATCACGGGCTGATTCCCTCTTACAAAGTCACCTTGGTCGATTGGCGTCCTCCACCCAGATATCTCACTCTCTCCGCACAACGCATATCTTTTTATTGCTGTATCACAGTCAAAGGAACATGATTCAGAACCGCGAACAGCTTGCAGTCACACCAACACACGAGTTGGTGATGGACTGCATCGAACAGGGTATCAAAGCCACACAGCCACGGAACGCCGTGAAAAACGCACTCACGCTCACCGAAAACACACTCGAGATACAGGACCGCTCAATTGATCTCAGTCCCTACTCAGACATTCTCATTCTCGGCGGTGGGAAGGCAGCCGCGCAGATGGCACGCGTTCTTGAAACGATCATTGGTGACCGACTCACCGACGGCATTGTCGTCACGAACGATCCAACCGAAACGGACCAGACACGCGTCATCCGCGGCTCACATCCAGTCCCCAACGAAGTTGGACGCGATGGTGCTGCAGAGATTCTCTCGCTTGCAGAACGAGCAGAGTCAGACACACTCATCCTCTTTGTGCTCTCCGGCGGTGGAAGCTCCCTCCTGCCGCTTCCTACCCGCGATGTCTCTCTCTCTGCATTACGGTCCCTGACACAGGAGCTACTCGAGTGCGGGGCCTCCATTGATGAGATCAACACTGTCCGAAAACACCTCTCACAAATCAAGGGTGGACGGCTTGCTGTCGCTGCGGCACCGGCAACGGTTGTCGGACTCGTACTCAGTGACGTCACTGGAAACGATCTCGGGACAATCGCTAGCGGGCCGATTGTCGGCGACTCCTCGACGTTTGCGGATGCAAAGGCCGTTTTAGAGAGATACGATATTGACGCACCAGCCCCGATCACGGCTCATCTCGATGAGGGTGAGTTGGGGAAAACCCCGGAAACACCCACTCCAGAGGATCCCGTCTTCGAAACCGTCCACACACACATCCTCGCCGATGGATCCACTGCGATCAGACGAGCGGAGGCAGTGGCGGAGGCGTCGGCGTTCACACCGTTGATTTTGTCCACACAGGTTGAAGGTGAAGCACGGACTGTCGGCCGTGTTCATGCTGCCATTGCGAATGAGGCTGCTGCGACTGGCCGTCCAGTTGAACCACCGCTCTTGTTGCTCTCTGGTGGTGAAACCACGGTAACTATTTGCGGTGATGGGGTGGGTGGTCCAAATCAGGAGTTCGTCCTCGATGGACTGTTGGCGACGAATACAGACGAGATTGTTCTCGGCAGCGTTGACACTGACGGCAAAGATGGCGTCGCTGCTGGCGCAGGTGCGCTTGCGACTCGAGAGATCATTGACGACGAAGAGCAAGCGATGGCGGCTCTTGCTGATAATGACGCGTATAGCTACCTCTCTGAACGAGATGCGATTATCAAAACAGGACCGACTGGGACGAATGTTAACGATTTGCGGATTATTGCGATTCCTGAGTGAGATCCGTCTCCGCTGGGTTCTCGATAATTTCGTCTAGACTGTCCATCAGTACCTCGCGTGCGTGTCCGTTTGGCTCGACGTTCCGATACACGTGCTCTACTCTGCCGTCAGTAAGAACGAATGTGACGCGATCAGCCGTTCCGTCTGTGGTGTCAACACCGAACGCGTTTGCGACAGCAGCAGTCGGGTCTGCGAGCAGATCGAACTCGAGATCGTATCTTGAACAGAACTGGCTATGACTCTCGACATCGTCGGTTGAGACGCCAAATACCTCTATTCCCGCGTCGTCATACGCGTCTAGCGCCTCGTTGAATTGGCGTGTTTCAATGGTACAGCCCGGTGACTCATCTTTCGGGTAAAAATAAAGGACGGTCGGTCGGGAGAACTCGAGTGTGACTCGTTTCCCGTCTTGGTTGATAGCCGAGACTTCCGGCGCAGTATCACCGCTGTCGAGCATGACACACGGTACACCATCCAGCCGCTTAGCTTTACCTCTCGTGTCTCTTTTCGCGTGCCGTCACCCTCCCATGTAGTCGTGTATATTGGTGATTCGGTCGGTTTCGAGGAAATAGCTCACTGACGTAACCTCATCGAGAGCCCGAACAGCGGTCACTAGTGCATCTGCCTCCGCGACATTTGCGACAGTTGCAACGCCGTGAATATCAACGGAGCCGAACCCACGACAGACGAGCCAAAAATTCTGGGTTCCGAGTTGTTCGAACGTGGCTTCGGTAGCGCCCGGTTCGTCTTTGACGACCACATTGAGGCGAAGGACTTCCCAATTCCTTGCCTGCGGGCTTGTCAGTAGAAAGATCTCTGATTCGTCGAAGAGTTTTACTACTCGGTGTCTGACCCCTTCAGCACTCATCTGATAGCCGGCCGCTTCGAGACGACTGGCGATTTCGGAGTATGGCATTCGCGGATCTTGCAGGAGGATCTGGAGAATTTCACGGTCGATTCCGTCAACATCGTTTGTGCTACCATCGTCCATAGAGGGTCTGTTGTGGCTCTATCTTTATATCTCTGCGTCTAAAGTATCACTGACAGTCAACGTGTACCCGATCGCAGACGGCTGTGCGATCGATGTGCAAACCGTTTCAGTTTTCCCTACAGTTCGGGACAGTGGGGACCACTCTGTGCGTAATGATGAGCGGGTCTCAACACACAGATGGGGACAACAATAATATATGAGAACAGGAAATAGAGAACCATGGTTGTTATAGCTGCAGTTGATCGTTCTGACCGTGCTTCAATCGTCGTCAACGAGGCCGAATCACTTGCGAAACGATTCGAAGAGTCCGTCCACATCGTTCACGTTGCAAAACGCTCGGAATTCCTCGATTCGGCCTTTCCCAATGAGCAGGTTGAACAGCAGTCCGAGATGGTAACCGAGGGCAGGGAGGCTGCAGTGGAGAAGGCAGACGAAATCGCTGGTAACCTCGAGGATCCGGAGACTCCCTACGACGTGGTTGGGTTGCTCGGGAAGCCGGCTCACAAAATCGTCGAATACGCAGCGGAACAGGATGCTCGATACATCGTCGTTAGTCCTCGAAAACGATCTCGAACCGGTAAGGTTCTATTCGGAAGTACTGCACAGTCTATTCTCTTGAACGCAACCTGCCCTGTCGTCAGTACGATTTCGGAAAATAGCGAGACAACGTAGCGGACGCCTAGACAGTAATTGTTCGGTCCGGGTGTAAGCTCGCTGTTGCGAAAAGCAGTGCTCCTGACACGACAGCGAGTGCGATGAACGGTGCTTGAAAACTCCCTGTTATGCTCCGGAGTTCACCGACGACGTACGGACCGGTAGCGGCGAGTATGTACCCGACTCCGAACATCATTGCAGTTAATTGCTCGTTCGCTTCTGGTGATTTCGAGTAGTCTACCGGCAAGGTGAGCACCAGGGCGAACATGCCGCCAATTCCGACACCCATGAGTGTGGCCCAGAGCCACGGAAATTCAAGCGGCAGTAACGCGATTCCCAAGAGGCCACCGCTACTGAGCGAGAGCATAAGAAAGAACGCTGGTCGTCGATCAGTGTACCGCTTGGTGAGCAATGTACTGCCGAGCGAGCCGGCGAGCTCTGCTAGCATAAACACGGTAAGAACGAGCCCTGCGTGCTGTGGACCCCAGCCCAGCTCAACGTATAACGGTGGTAACCACGTCAGTACCGAGAAAAATAGTATCTGTGTCCCGGCAAAGAAGAATACCAGAAACCAGGCCCAGTCCTGCTGCCATGGGAGCATTTCTACGCGTGGCATATTCCCCATTGAATCCGTAGAAGTAGCCGACGTGGGTGATCGATTCAGTACCGGAATCCATGCGATGACTCCGATTATTGCTGGAATCGTCCACGTGGCAAGTCCAAACGTCCAGGCGGCATCGACTAGTGCTGTAACCGGTGCAGTTAGCCCCGCAGCAAGCGCTGCTCCGCCGATAAGCGCCGTTGTGTACAATCCAGTCACGACGCCGGCAGTTTCTGGAAAATGTTCCTGCACGACGGACGGAAGCAGTGTCTGAACGATCGCAATCCCGATACCCACCCCAATCGTGCTCAAAAATAACACGCTATACAGGTCACTAGCGATTCGCATTCCAGTTGCACCCGCGATTACAATCACCGAGAGAAAGATCGTCTGGTTTCTTCCGAGTCGCTGTGTCAGAAACACCGTCAGAATGGCAAACACACCCATACACAGCGTGGGGATGGTCGTTAGCAAGCTTGCAGTTCCATGACTCAATGCGAGGTCAGTTCGAATCGAGTCAAGCACTGGTGGAACAGACGCTATTGCCGGCCGGAGGTTCAACGCGACGAGTACCGTCGAGAGCAGTATAATCAGTTGAGAGCGCTTGGAAGTGCTCATCCGGCTGATTATTCGGTGTTTACATACTATAGTATTCCGGTAGGGTTGAAACGAGCGGTGTCGCTCGAGCCGAATTGGACGGCGTGATTCACCCTACCGATCAACACTGGTCAGTTACTCCACAGGCGGGGCCAGTCACAGGTCAAACACATCAAGCCCCGTTTGAGGATCGTGCGTGTGCACCAGTCGTGTGTCCCCACGGAGGATTTCTATCTCGAACGTTCCAGAGACGGTCGCCTCGGCACAGTGGCCACCGATTGAGTCGTATGACTCCGTTCCGAGCTGAATGTGGGCGTGCACCTTATCCGGGCCAATATTTCCGAGAAAGCTCGTCACTTCGTATTGATCGGTGAACGTCTCCTCGTTGTATGATTGATTCTCGACATCGTAGTGACCGAGTACGACATGGTCAACTGCACCGATGCCTCTCACGAATCCGCTCGTGATCCCCGCTTCATCCCGCAATTCCTTCAAGGACGCGATCACTTGTTCACCCGGGTCGAGACGAACGACTATCCGATCGTCGGTCTGTGCGTACTTCATACCAATTTCCTCGTTCGTGAGACAGTCACTTTAATGCACCTCACTTTGTCAGCGCGACATCGTGTGTTGTCCTGGTGGGTAGCAGAGGCCGCTGGGAAACGCAACTCGAGTACCGTGGTCGGCGACCGAACCCGAGTGCGTTCGCGACGGAGTCTCGCTGTTAGTCCGAGGCCAACAGCTCCTCGAGTCGGAGTTGTGCGATTTTGTGGACTTCATCGAGTGCTGTTCGGAACTCTTTGGGTGGTGTGTTCTCGATTCGACCTTCCATCTCGCGCCTGATCGACTCTGGATTTTCATCTTTCACTGCCATGATAAATGGGAAGTCAAATTGTTCTTGATACGTCTGGTTCAGGCGTTGGAACGTGTTGTACAGCTCTGGATCTAACTGATCGAGCCCGGCAGATGCCTGTTCTTGTTCTGATGCATCGGTCATCTCAGTATTCTCGCCGAGATCAGGGTGCGCTCGGAGGAGTTCCAGTTGCGTTTCCCCCGACGCTTCCTCGACGACACGTTCCATAGTCTGTTGCAACTCGTCGACGCCAGAGAAGGGATGGTTCGTCCACGCCCGCTCAGCAACCCAGGGTGACTCTTCGTACACATCACTGAGGTACTCGATGAACGTCTGTCTGTTTGCTTGATTCAACTGCTCAAGGCTGTAGTTGCTCATGTATCTGTATTTAGGAGACGTGTCTACTTAAATGACACTCTAGTGAGCGAGTTTTGCGAGGGCGGACGCCAGAACCTGCGTCGCAGCGACACAGTCACACCACTCGGTCCACTCCATCGGGCTGTGTGAAATTCCGTTATGAGAGGGCGCAAAAATCAAGCCGCTTTCGGTGACTTTTGCGACGTGCATCGTATCGTGCCCCGCTCCCGAGTGTAGTTCTATCGACTCGATCCCTGCCGTTTCTGCTGCCGTGCTCAGTGCGTGGATACAGCGGTCAGACATCGAAATCGGTTCGATATCGTATGGGCGCTTGAACGTCGTCACCACGCCTCGTTCTTGTTCAATTCGGCTGAGTTCCTTTTTAACCTCCCCAATGATATATTCCATCGACGCATACTCGATATCGCGGACATCGATACCGAGTTCGACCTTCCCCGGGACGACGTTAATCGCATTTGGTTCAACGTCGAGTTTGCCAGCGGTTCCGACAACGGTGTCGCCGTATCGTTCGACTGCCTCGCTGGTGGCCGCTTCCAGGTCCAAAACGATTTCACTCGCAGCTGCGAGTGCATCCTGGCGCTCGCTCATCTTCGTCGACCCGGAATGGTTGGCTTCGCCGATAATCTCGATTTGCAATCGAACTGTCCCCGTAATAGTTGTTACCACGCCGAGAGGAACGTCTACAGTCTCTAATCGGTCATTCTGTTCGATATGTATCTCCAGCCATGAATCCCACGCACTGGCATCGAGTCGCCCATCTCCATGGAATCCGATCGCTGCCAGACTTTCCTCAAGCGTGGTTCCGTTTTCGGCTTCAAGGGAGAGGGCGTCATCAACTGAACGCTGTCCGGTCGCGACTGCTGAGCCCAGTACTCCATCGGAAAACCTCGCTCCTTCTTCCTCGGTAAAACAGACCACGTCGATCGGACGGCGGAGTGAAACGTCTGCGTCCTGAAGTGCTCGCACGGCCTCAAGGGCCCCATATACCCCGAGAACCCCATCAAAGATCCCTCCTCTCGGAACGGAATCTAAATGGCTGCCGGTTGCGACTGCTGGTGCGTTCGGATCTGCCGTTTGTGGGATCCATCGACCGGCAATATTGCCAACCGCGTCAACTCTGACATCAAGTCCTGCCTCCACTAACCGATCAATGAAGTACTCGCGCACTTGCTTGTTTGGCTCCGTTCCAGTTAGAACTGTCCGGGCATGTCCCGACTCTACAGGTACTTTACCAAACTCAGCGTTTTGAATTATATCGTTCTCTAACCGATCTCTCTGGATATACTGTGGAATACCGTCAATCATGCACTCCTTCTACGGTAACAGACAACATGGGTTGGTTTGAATATTCCGGTCTCAGGACTGGGTACGTCACATTCCGTCCGTAGTGACAACACCCTACTACTCACCAGCAGTCCGGACGTCACCACATCGTTGTTCACAATATACAAACACTATCATGGCCTTCCTCATGCATGTTCGGGACCTCATCCAGCTATCGGGCGAGATATTATAGTAGTATGTTTGTAAATACGATCTACAGTGCGTTACAGAGGTACATCTGTAAAGGAACGTGTCAGCCGCAGTGGCATTCTCCCATTGATTTGTATATTCGGAACAACCTATCGCTCTTCCGTCGGTGCTCTCTGGGAATCACACCTCTGTATTCACTCCATGACAGTTATGTCCTACAGTGCCTACTGACCGGTACTCGAGTAACCTCCAGAATAACGTCGTGGAGCGTTTCTAACGGGGTGCTCGCAGTATCTCTTCGTTCAGGGAACTGATTTGTATATGTTGCACCGAGATCACCCTGGATCAAGACTGTTTGGACGATAATTCCCGCTGTGGAGACGCTTTTGGGTTCGTTTGTGTCTCGTGTTGTCGGTTCTGCTTTTTCTGTCGGTATCAGTGACTCGCAGGTTTTTTAATCCGTCGAGTGGTATGTACAACTCATGGCATACGAAGTAGCGAGTATACCAGGCGATGGTATCGGCCCAGAAGTTGTTGACGCGACCCAACCGATTTTCGACGATGTTTCGGAACAGTTTGGGTTTGATCTCTCTTTCCATCGATACGATTGGGGATCTGAGCGCCACCTTGAGCAGGGTGCAATGATGCCAGCCACTGGTCTTGCGGAACTCGAGGAGTACGATGCAATCTTGCTTGGTGCAATTGGCCACCCGGAGGTACCGGACCACGTGACACTGAACAATCTGCTCTTGCCGATTCGCAAGGGCTTTGATCAAGCAATCTGTAAGCGGCCAGCGATCCTCTTTGACGGCGTCGAGAGTCCACTTGGGGGCTACACAAGCGGTGACATCGATTTCGTTGTGTATCGTGAAAACACCGAGGGAGAGTACGCCGACATGGGTGGCCAGGAGCATCCGGGCCACGGTCACGAAGTTGCAGTGCAGAGTTCAGTGTTCACGCGAACCGGGACTGAACGCATTGTTCGTGCTGCATTTGAGGCTGCGACTGAGCGAGAGGGGAAGGTAACTAGCGTGACGAAGTCGAACGCACAGGCTCACAGTATGGTCTTTTGGGACCAAATCGTTGAAGAGGTTGCTGCGGAGTATCCAACTGTTACAGTCGAACGCCTGCTTGTCGACGCAGCGAGTATGGATTTTATCCGGCGGCCCGAAGAGTTCGATGTCGTTGTTGCTTCGAATCTGTTTGGCGATATTCTCACAGATATCGGAGCGATCATCACCGGGAGTATGGGTCTTGCTCCGTCGGCGAACATCAACGTCTCAGGTGAGTTTCCGTCGATGTTCGAGCCGGTTCACGGAAGCGCACCTGACATCGTTGGTGACGGAATCGCGAATCCGCTCGCGACGGTCCTCTCCGCTGCGATGATGTACGACCACCTCGGTGAGACGGATGCCAGTGATGCCCTCTGGGACGCGGTTACTGGTCAGTTAGCGGATCCGAAGGCACCGCGAACTCCCGATCTCGGTGGAGCTGGGACAACGGAAGACGTTGTGCAGGATCTTCGTTCTCGGCTGTAGTCTCGATCCAACCCACTTTCACGCCTACAGAGGATTCGTATCGAAACGGTACGTCGTCGTTGTCGTCGTTATCGTCGTTATCGTCGTTGACTTAGCAGATCCATTGTGCACTTTCTCCGTTACAGGACTCCGAACACACGACATCGAACCGATTTCTGCGCCTCAAAGAGAAGATGTTCGTCGGTGCTCTGCTCAGTTAGCTGCCTCGATACGTTGTATACCCACCCGGTGAAAGCAGTAGTGGCACGTGATAGTGGTCGTCGGGCTCGCTAATTGTGAACCGCACTGGAACTGTTTCGAGGAACGTTGAGTCCGATGGTCCCTCCCGGTAATACGCACCGACCTCGAAGAGTAGTTGATACGTCCCAGATTCCATTTGGTCTGCGGTTAGCAGTGGGTCATCGAGTCGTCCGTCGGTATTCGTCGTTCCTCGGGTGATCGTTTCTGTGTTGCCGGTTGTATCTACGCGCTGGAGTATCACCTCGACACCCACAGCTGGACCTTCCTGAGTGGTGTCGAGGACGTGGGTTGTGAGTCCGCCAGCCATCGTTATTCGTTGCCGAGGTCGCTGGAATCCATCTGGAACTGTTGATAGCCAGTCGGTCGCGGTGGTTCTTTCAGGACACGTGGGCTGTCCGCTCCGTCCTCCTCACTGACTTGCAACCACGTCCGGTTGTTCGCTTCGAAGGTAACGGATTCGAGCTGTGGGAATCGCTCGAGAACTCGCAGGCCGATCTGGTAGATCAGGTCCTGGATGGAGTTCGAGTTAACCTCGTGGAACACGACCTGAGCAATGTCACGCACCTGTTCGGCCGCAACATACCGTTCTGGCTCTTCTCCGAGCGAATCGTGTGAATCCTCGTAGTCCCAGAAGATATCTAGCGTGATATAAAGTGTCCGATCCTCTCGCTCCGGCAGCGTCGTGTACTCGTCTTGGACGTAATCAGTGAAGGAACTCCCTTTTACTTTCACCAGTTCGAGTTCCGTAACACCGCTCGTCTGGTCGCTTATGACCGTGCCACCATCGCCGTTCTCCTCAACGTAGACTTCACTAAACGTAGACTCATCATCGGAGACGCGATAGACGAGTTCACTGGGTTCGAACCCATCACCGTCATCTGATGGCACGAGACGTTCATCGAAAGGAACTTCGTTGGCCGTCATTCGAACGGCCTCAATTTGGGAGTACTGCTCCAAGAAACGGGATCCTGCAAAGTGAAGGAAGCCTTCGGGCGTCGCGCCATCGTATTCCTCAAGTTGATGGTGGACGAAGTTTTTCATCGTGTCCGTCGCGACAACCTTGCTGTTGTCGCCGTCTCTAAAGGAGGGAAGGAATTCGTCGCCCTCGAGTTGGACGCGAACATCTAGCCCGAAGAGTGTATTGTCTCGACCATCAAATGGTGACTCTGGAATAGTCCGTACCCCTTCTAATGGGGTGCCGTATGTGCGGTAGACAGCAATCTTTTCCTTACCGTAGTTCATAGTCCGTTCATCTTCGCTGTTCGAACTGCCGTATTTGTCAGTAGTCATGGTATCTGATTTTCCGTCTTGTGTCTCGGTTGCGTTTCGGTACTTGTTCGTTGGTTTCCGATTACGGTCTCTAGTCGTCTCTGTCCAGTCGATCGTGCCCCGTGTTGCGTAGTACCACTCACCAAGCAATGGTTTGGGTTCCCAATATATACATTTTCCTCTTCCAGTGTTCATTCCCGTTGAGCAATCCTTCTCTGTAGTGTGTCGAGATATTTTCCAAAGGTATCTTGCGATATAATCTATATAGTATGGGGAATCACAATGTACTATTGAGATCCCCCTGTCCATGACAGAGCAGTGCTTGTCTAAGCGGGTGATCATTTCTTGGTTGGTGTTTTACCCAGAGCCAACATTTGTATTCTCTCAGGAGTGAACCAGCGTGGCCCTGTTTTGCGTCTGCCTAGTCGGTACCAGCTCTGGTCGGATGCTATTCCCCGAAACCATGGTCACCGTTAGTTGGTGAGATGGTGGTCTGATGTGATTTACAGCAGGTGTCTGCTATAGTAATAATTGCAACTAGTTACACACTGATCGCACGTTCGCGGTTCTCGCTCAGTTCACTCGCTCCGAACCGCGCTGCCGTCGTGCGATCAGGTGCGCNGTTCGCGGTTCTCGCTCAGTTCACTCGCTCCGAACCGCGCTGCCGTCGTGCGATCAGGTGCGCAGTGACTTGCAGTGGCTACTATAGTGCGAACACCGAACGGGTTTCGGGTCGCGAAAAATATTGGCCGATCGCTGACGTGGCCAACTGCGTCCGGATCGAAGTGGTATGACGACTGACTATCTGTGGTAGACGAGTGTCCAGTCTATTAGCAGCTACACTCGCCACAGATACATAACCACTACCAATAATTAAAGCTACCGAACATCCACGAAAGAGTTCAATCACGTTGATTCCAGATGCTATTCAGTCGCTCATTGTCGGGCCGTTCTATCCTAGAGTAGCCACTGCAACTCAATACATCCTGATTTGGTGAAGGTGGGCGACCACTGCGTCACTCGTTCAGTTACTCTATTGTACACACGCCCCTGACTACTATCTTGTCCTGATAACCCAAAACTTTATCATTGGGATGAAGTTATGTCTGTGTATATGCGGGATCACGAGCGACTTAGCCAGTTGTATATCCATGAATCGGTTTCGAACGTCATCCCCCAGGACGCTTTCACCAGCGCGTTCGACGAGACGCCAATCGAGGTTGAGCTCGTTGGCGATGAAAAAACGTACGGTAAGTCAGATGCCGTTGCGACCTACGTACCGCGTGAGGCCTTCTTGGAGGCGGGATGGGTCCATTGTATTCGTGCCGGATATGATGCGTTCGATACGAATGCCTACGAGGAAGCAGGTGTTCCGCTGACGAACAGTACGGGAATTCACGGATCAACCGTCGGGGAACTTGCGCTCTCATTTATGCTCTCGTTCGCCCGATTGACACACCGGTATCGAGAGCACCAGACTCAGTCTCACTGGTGGACGCCACCGTACGAACGGCCGTTTACGATCGAAAACGAACGCGTCTGTGTCGTTGGATTGGGAACGATCGGGGAGGCAATCGCCACCCGTTGTGACGCGCTCGGAATGACGGTCACCGGCGTGCGCCGTTCCGATGACCCGGTTCCTGGCGTCACCGACCTCGTTAGTCCAAACCGTCTCCATGAAGCGATCGAGGATGCTCGATTCGTCGTTCTTACCGTCCCGCACACACCAACCACCGAAGGGATGTTGAGCGACGCGGAGTTCGAACTGATGCGCGAGGATGCGTACGTAGTCAACGTTGCCCGGGGGCCAGTCGTCGACGAAGACGCACTCATTACTGCCCTTGAAGAGAACGAGATTGCTGGTGCGGGTCTGGATGTCTTTGAGACGGAACCGTTGCCGGAAGACTCGCCACTGTGGGACCTCGATGAGGTGCTGATTTCACCGCATAAGGGGTCGGCGACAAACCGGTACCATCTCGACATTGCATCCCTCATCAAAGAGAACATCCGCCGGTACCAGTCGGACGACTCTCTCAAAAACCGGGTTGCCTAACTGAGCGTGTCATAGAAAGCGTCACGTACGAAGCAGCAGGGTGCGGAAAGTGTGTCCAGCACAACCGCAACCCTGCAAGACGTTGCTTCGGTCGACGAGTTTTTGAATGCAGCGGCTACGGAAACAGTTCCGTTGTTTGAGTATCTTGAGTTCGAGTTTCTACTGGAATACGACGTGTTCGCCCCCGCTTCGAGGGGGCGAACACGAGTTCATCAGCCACCAGACCTCTTTCGTGGCTTTCTACACTGCTATTACAA